>NZ_JBKZAY010000021.1:0-38592 GCF_046939755.1 Limosilactobacillus mucosae | reverse complement strand
TTGGATCGGCTGCCGTGCCGATCTAGAGAGTTTTAATGTCTTTAGAAAGCCGATCAAATCATGCGGCGTTTTAAAATCTCAACGTCCCATGGCGCCAGTCTAGCTTTCGGAGCGGCTCCGGTCAAAATATCCACGAAGCCGGCTTGCTGCAAATCGGTTGGCAGCAAGCGCGACTCATTGCGCAGATTAAGAACAAAGTAGAGTTCTTGACCATCCTTAACGCGTCGTGTGATTTCAAGATCCGTCCGTTCATTGGTCAGCGGGGTAAGTTCTATTTGGTTAACGACATGGTCGATTACTTTGCTAAGTCCCTGATCGTCTAAACGCGTGCCAACGTACCAAGCCGTTCCCTTACCAAATACATTTTCGACCACGGCTGGCGTGCCGGCATAAAATTCACTGGCATAATGCGCCAATGCCCGGGTTTTCGATCCTGTCAGATGAATCTGATCGCATAGCAGCCGCCCATCGTATTGCTGAGGAGACTGATCAAAAGCTACTTTAACGGTTTGTCCTGGTACCGTCGCATCGGTTTCTTCAACCCAGATGCCCAATACCCTGCTTAAAGGACCCGGATAGCCGCCCAAGTAGACGTTGTCAGATTCATCAACTATCCCTGATGCATAGGTTGTCAGCAGATGACCGCCATCTTGAACGTAATTGCTGATTTTTTCGCCCAGCCCCTTTTTGACCATGTACAATACTGGCGCTACGATCAGGTCATATTGTGAAAAGTCATCGTCAACGCCAATCACGTCAACCGGAATCTGGTGCTGATAAAACTGGCGGTAATAGTCCATAATCAAAGGCACGTACTGCAGATCCTGCGTGATTCCAGCTACGTACTCAAAGGCCCAGAAGTTGCTCCAGTCAAAAATAATGGCTGCTTTTGCTGGAGTCATGGAATCCTTAAAATCTGCGCCTGTTTTTTTCAGATCATGTCCCAGACGGGCGACTTCTTGAAACGCGCGCGTGTCCGTCCGCTGCGAATGGCTGATTACGGCGCCATGAAACTTCTCAGATCCCCCTGCGGCCTGCTTCAATTGAAAATACTGAACGGTGTCAGCACCATGAGCCACGGCCTGCAGTTCCGTGGCCCGCATTTGATTAGGGCGTTTCAACGGACTGTATGGCTGCCAGTTAACTTGTGAAGGCGTTGATTCCATCAGCATGAACGGTTGATGCTTCAATCCCCGCATTAAGTCATAGCGAAACGCGGCTACATAGGCAGGATCGTCATAGGCTGGGTAACTGTCATAGGCAATGATGTCTTGATCCTTGGCCCAGGCATGGTAATCGATCCACTTATTAGGCGTGCCATGGAAGTTCGTCAGAATCGGCGTCTGCTTGTCATATTTTTCAATCGTTTGTTTTTCAAGATTATATAACGCAAGCATAGCATCTGACTGAAAGCGCAGATAGTCAACCGACAGCCCAGCCACGATCGTATGCGTGCCTTCTGCTCCCCAGGCATCGCCCAGCTCGTTGGGAACTTGAATCTCATCCCAGTCATAGATCGTATGACTCCAGACATTGTTATCCCAAGCTCGATTTAGATTATCCAGCGTTTGATAGCGCTGTTTAAGCCATTTTTGAAAGGCCAACCGGCAGTTTTCACAATAGCAGTTGCCGCCATACTCATTGTTAACGTGCCAAGCCACGATATGCGGATTGGCAGCATATCGTCTTGCCAATTGTTCAACCAGCTTACCTGCTAAACGGCGATAGCTGGTCGAACTTGGACAGAAGTTATGCCGCTGACCAAAGACGTGCCGTCGCCCTTGATAGTCAACTCTGGCTACATCCGGATACTTTTTAAACATCCAGGCAGGCATCGCAGCCGTGGAAGTTGCCAGAACAATCTTAAAGTCGGCCTGACTAAGCTTTTCAACGATGTGATCCAGTTTTTCAAAATCATATTCGCCTTCATGCGGTTCTAAAAGTGCCCATGAAAAGACGTTGATCGTTGCCGAATTGATGTCGGCCTGCTTAAAAGCCTTAATATCGTCATCCCAATCGGTTTCTGGCCATTGATCGGGATTATAGTCACCGCCATATAGAACGGTCGGCAGTCCCTGCTTCATAATGCTCCCTCCAAGCCTTTATTTTTTATATGCTGCCTTGGCAACTGGCTGCCCATGCTCAACCTTAGCACCAAGCCTAAGCTCTTGTAATTGAACCTTTTGCGGCTGTGTTAAAAAGTCTACAACAATATCATCATAACCACTTTGTAAAATCAAATCACGGTTGAATTCCATCAGCAGCTCACCGGCATGCACGATCTGTCCTTCTTGGAAATGAATATTAAAGCCAGCGCCACGCATATTGACCGTGCCAATGCCTACGTGAACTACCAGGCCAATCCCGGCATCTGATTCAATCTCAAAGGCATGCTTTGTTGAGAAGGCAAACTTGATCGTGCCATCAAACGGTGCATAGACGCGGCCATCTGCCGGCTTAATCGCAAAGCCTTTGCCAGGGAAGCCTTTGGTGCCGTCTTCATTGGTTACGGAGGCAAGATCAACGACTTCGCCATCGACTGGGGCCAAAAGCGTTAATATTGTCTGATTGGCAGCGACTTTCTCAACAGCTTCCGCACCATTGCCGGTAGCCAGTTCATTCTTTAATTCTTCAACGACTTGAGCATGCTTTTTTTCGCTCAGCGTAACCTTGCTTAAGAAAATCACGATTGACAGCAGCGCCAAAACCATTGGAATATAAAATGCCATGCCATCAAACGTACGAATGCTCTTGGCAGTCATATCAGCCGCCGTGGCGCTGCCGGTCATGCCACAGGCTAGCGCAATCCAGCCAACCAGGCCATTGGAAATCGCACCCGTCAGCTTATCGATCATCGGCCGCACTGCCAAAACGACGGCTTCATTTCGCTGACCAGACTTAAGCTGACCATATTCAATCGCATCAGTCAGCGTCAAAACCGTTACCAGCTGAGCACAGTTGACGTTGAACAAAACCAATCCCAGATCCATTACATAGATATTGCTGCGACCAAAGATAAAAATCAAGTAGGCCGCTACCATACAGCATTGACCAATCGTAAACAGCCATTTCCGTGGTACGTATTTGTTGAAAATCGGGAACAGTGGGCTGACAAAGAAACCCACGATCGTCGCAATGACTCCAACGACCCAGAAATGACCGGGTTCGCCAATAACGAATTTGTACAGGTAGAATAAAACCCCATTGGTAACAACATAGGCACAAGAATACATCAAGTATGCCAGGGCTGGCCACATGATCTGGTCGTTATGGAAAATTGCTGAAAAGACGTCTTTGATCGATGTCTTTTGTTTGGCTGATTGCCGAATGATATTGTCGTTTTCCTTGGTCCCCAGACATACCGCCAAGGCACTCAGCAATGCCAGCAGCGTAACGATTGCCGCAAAAGCAAACCAGCCGACTGGACCCTCAGTACGATGCCCAGTTGCCAGATAAGTAAACGTCGTAACGATTGGTACCACGATAATCGTCAGACCGTTCCAGCCAATCGTTCCGGCAAAGGCCCCTAGAGAGGTATAGATGCTGCGTTCATGCGAATCTTCACTCAGTGCTGGCACCATGCCCCAATAAGAAACGTCAGAAAAAGAATAGAAAATATCAAACGTAATGAAGATCACAACAAATAAAATCGCAAACAGGACCCAGTTGACCTTAGCCAAGCCAAAAATGCCCGTAAACAGAACCAAAAGCAGGGCCCCGCTGACGATGTTGCCCCATAAAATCCAAGGCTTAAACTTGCCCCAGCGCGTGTGTGTATTGTCGACGATATTGCCCAGCAGCGGATCGATAACCAGCTCAATAATCCGTACCCCGACAATCAAACCGGTAATCAGACCAATTAAACGGTTAGCAACGGATTTGCTCAGTCCAGCAAACATGCCGCTGGTAACAAAAATAATGAAATAATTGCTCATCACGCCATAAAAAGCGGAGTGGCCGACATTCCCAAAGCAAAATGCTGAACGAGAAATCCACTGCTGCTTGCTTAGATGCTGCCGTGGCGTTGCAGTTTTGGTGGTAGTATCCACGATAATGCCCCCTTAATTTACTCTCACTCTAATCCATCTTGTAACCGATCGTTTCATTCTAAATGCATTCATCTGAAATCGCTTACAAGTAATATTGTACGCATTTAATGAGCAAAGTAAATAATTTAATACAAAAAATAAATCATTTACTCATTTTAGTAAATGATTTATTCGGTCCAGCTATTATCACAGATATGTCTTTCATTTTATTTCAATTTAAAACTTTCGCGCATAATAAAATTGGTATCAACCAATGCATGAACGTGCGGCCGCTCCGGATTGGCAATTGCATCTCGCAGAATATTCAGCGCCATGCGGGAAATCACCTTTTGATTGATATTATAGGTCGAAAGCGGCGGCGATACGTATTCGGCAATATCGCTGTTGTTGATGCTGATAATGCTGGTGTCGCGCGGTACGATCACCCCGGCATCGTTAAAAGCCTGAAGTACCCCAACGCTTAAGGTATCCGAGGCAATCAAGAAACCTTGCGGCAACTGATCGCCGTATTGCTTGATGGTCGCTTCTCCCAGCTGACGACCGTTTAAAACACTAAATGAGCCACTGGAAAAGACATCTGCCTGCTTGAATCCCAGTTCCTCAGCCACGACTCTAAAAGCCGTTTCCCGTGAGTCTCTTTGTCTTGGCCGCTTGCCGATCTGCGGACCGATGCCGCCAATAAAAGCAATCCGTTGATAGCCAGCATCTGCAAACTGTTCCAAGGCATCCCGCACCGTCATGGACAGATTGGGCTGAACTGAATCGAACAGATGCGGCAATGGATCCGTATCAACAAACACCCCCGCAGGCAGCAGCCGATGCAGCCGTTTAAAGACGTTTAGCTCAACATTGTCGTCACCAACACATAAAAAGCCTTGAAATTCTTCCGCCTGATCAATCAGCTCCTCGGCATATTGAAAAACCTTAACCTGCATACCAGCATCTTCCATCGTTTTCAGCAAGGCATCCTTTAAGCTGGCAAAATACGAGTCCTGCAGCTGTTCTTGGTTGTTCATCCGAAACAACAGTGCAATCGTGGGTGCAATTGCTGGTTTCTTACGATCTTTCCAGTAACCCAGCTGGTTGGCAACTTTTAAAATCTTGTTGCGCGTCGTCTGGGTAACCGAAAGCGTCTGGTCGTTATTGAGCAGGCGCGAGACCGTGGCTGACGAATAGCCAGAACGTTGGGCAATCTCTTTGATGGTAACCATTTGCTCACCTCTTCTGCTTAATTGCGTGCGCTTATTATACCTCATTTAGTAAATCCAAGTAAATAATAAGTAAATAAAAGCGTGAAACAGAGTCTTGCTGTTTCGCGCTGCTTGCTTAGTTATGATCAACTGTAGCCGGCTGAAACTCCATCAGAACTGCCGCGCGCTGCTGGCCTTTTTGATCAGTCACTTTTGTTTCACCGGTCTTGACAAAGCCATATTTTTGATAAAGCCGAATCGCCGGCACGTTATCTTTAAAAACATCCAATACCAGTTTCTGCAGGGTACTATAGTTTCCAAACCAATACGTAGCTTCATCAACTAACAGACTGCCAATCCCATTTTGCCAAAATTCCTTTAAGACCGCAACGCCCAGCTCGCCTACCCGCGGCTGATCAGCCAGTGCCATGATCGTGACGATCCCAATTGGCTGATCTTGGTACTGAGCCAGTAAAATCAATGAATCAGTACTGTCGTTAATATCATAGAGACTGTACGCCTCCTGTTCAGCCGTCAGCGTATCCAGATGCGGCACCAAGATGGTCGAACTCTCTTGAGAAAGCTGTTTGAGCAGCTCCAAAATAGCCTGGGCATCATCCGGCGTGGCCAGCTTGATTCCAACCGTTTCAGTCATGAGCTGCCACCAATCGTTCCACTAATGATTCAAAGTGCCGTCCATGCGGTTCAAAACTCAGCTCGCGGGTCTGTTCATCATCAGTACGCTTAAAATTAATTGCCAAAAATTCGGTCGGCAGTTCGTCTTCAATAAATTCTGCCCATTCAACTACACTGACGCCATCACCATCAAAATATTCTTCCAATCCCAAGTCCTCGGCCCCACCATTCTCCAGTCGATAGATATCCATATGGTAAAGCGGCAGGCGTCCTGATTGATATTCACGAATAATCGTAAAAGTTGGACTCTTGATCACGTCTGAAATGCCCAGCCCAGCTGCCAGTCCTTTGGTAAAAGTGGTCTTGCCAGCTCCCAGATCGCCGTTTAAAACAATTACGTCGCCAGCCTGCAAAAACGGTGCCAGTTCCTGCCCCACCGCCATCGTTGCTTCTCGATTGTGTAAAGTTAGTTGAATCATTATCATTGTCCTTTGCTGGAATTGACCATTTTGATCAAATCAACGATCATGGTCTTTGATAGTTTCTATTTTATCGTATCCTGTCCGTAAATCAAAAAAGGTCGCTTGACTTTTGCCAAACGACCTTTGAATTTACAGTGCCTGAGCCGCCGTAATCAGAGCAACCTTATAAACGTCTTCTTCGTTGCATCCCCGTGACAGATCGGCAATCGGTGCATTCAACCCCTGCAGAACCGGACCAATGGCTTCAAAGCCACCCAAACGCTGCGCAATCTTGTAGCCAATGTTGCCGGCTTCCAGACTTGGGAAGACAAAAACATTGGCATGGCCAGCAACTTTGGATTCGGGAGCCTTCAATTCCGCAACGGCTGGAACGATTGCCGCGTCAAACTGCAGCTCGCCGTCAACTGCCAGTTCTGGATCAGCTGTCTGGGCCAGTTTAGTCGCTTCGGCAACCTTGGTAACCATTTCGCCTTTTGCCGATCCCTTGGTTGAAAAGCTCAGCATGGCAACGCGGGGATCAATCCCAAACAGTTTAGCCGTTTTGGCACTTTCAACGGCAACCTCAGCCATCGTTGGCGCGTCCAGTTCAATGTTGATGGCACAGTCAGCAAAGATGTAGCGCTGATCGCCTTTTTGCATCAAAAAGGCACCACTGATTCGCTTGATACCAGGCTTGGTCTTGACGATCTGCAGAGCTGGCCGGACCGTGTCGCCAGTTGAGTGAATGGCGCCAGAAACCATCCCGTCAACCTTGCCCATGTAGACCAGCATCGTGGCAAAATAGCTGACGTCTTTTAACATTGCATCGACTTGTTCCGGTGTATTCTTACCGTGCCGCCGTTCCAAAAGCGCGGTATGCATTGCCTGATAGTCGGCAGCTGGGTAGGTCTGCGGGTCCATAATTTCAACGCCAGTCAAGTCAACGCCATCCTGCTTAGCGGCTGCTTTGATCTGAGCTTCATTGCCCAAAAGAATCGGTGTCAGCAGGCCGTCGTGTGCCAAACGGGAGGCAGCGCCAAAAACCCGTTTATCCTCACCCTCTGGAAAAACGATCCGCTTGGTTTGTGCTGACAGCTGTGACTTTAAGTGTTCAAATACATCCATTATTCATAACCTCATTTCGATTGTGCGTCAATGTCAACATGTTCGGGCAGGCGCCAGTCAATCGGCGTTTCGCCCATCGCCACCAAGGCTTCATTGGTTTTAGAGAAAGGTTTTGAGCCAAAAAAGCCGCGGTTGGCAGAAAAAGGACTGGGGTGCGGTGATTGCAGAACAATATTGGTCTGCGTGTTGATCAAAGGAATTTTTGATTGGGCTGCCTTGCCCCAAAGAATAAACACCACTGGTCGCGGTCGCTCAGACAACGCATGAATCGCTGCATCCGTTAGCTGCTCCCAACCATGACCGCGATGCGAGAACGCCTGACCAGCCCGAACGGTAAGCACGGAATTCAACAATAGCACGCCTTGATCAGCCCACTTCTTTAAATAGCCGTGTTCAACGGGCGGATAGCCAAGATCAGCTTGCAGCTCTTTATAGATGTTTTGCAAGGAAGGCGGAATTTTGACCCCTGGCAAAACTGAAAAGCTGCAACCGTGTGCCTGGTGCGGTCCATGGTAGGGATCCTGTCCTAAGATTACCACTTTTACTTTTGAAAAGGGAGTCCATTCAAAGGCTTCAAAAATATGATGCATCTCTGGATAGATCGTCTGATGGGCATACTCATCAGCTAAAAAATCATGCAGCTGAGCGTAGTAGGCAGATTCAAACTGGGGCTCAAGCACGCCCCACCAATCGTTATGGATAAGTTGTTTCAAAGTCAGCACCTCGTGAACATTTTAACATTATTATTACAAATAAGATACTTATTTCGATCGCGTTAATTGACTGTTTTTATTGTCGGCAGCTGTTAAAATGGTAGTTAGATATTTAGGAAAAGTGGTGATTTCTGTCATGCGGCAATTGTACATCCGCGATCGTTCAACCGACTTGAACAGCGCTACCGTCATTCACGATGAAGGCGGACATTCATGCTACCTGTTAGCCGGTAAATGGGGGATTCGCTATGATGCACTTTCATTATATACGATGAGCGGTGAATTGGTAGCCGAAGCTAAGCAATTAACGCTTGGTCTTACGCCAAAATTCGCTCTTTATTTAAATCGGCGTCAAGTTGGCACGATCGGCAAATCACTGGGACTTTTTCATGAACTGATCTATATCCACGGTCTCAACTGGATTGTCGTCGGCTCATTGGTAAGTGGACGTTTCAAGGTCTTTTGCGGCAGCCGCTTGATCTTTGCAGTTGAGCCGATACCGAATACTGGTGGCTTCTGCAGCCGTTTGAGCGTTACCAATCAAGCCGACGAACCATTGGCAATCTTAACGGCTACGATCATCAACCGCTGGGCCAGACATCATGATCGCCAGCCACTGCGGGAACGATTGCGTCAGCTGAATCCGATGTCATCAACTGATCAAGGCGATCTAAGCATGGGATTCGTGCCGAAAACACTGCTTAATGATCAAAACATCGGCAAACACATTCATCAGCCAGAATAAAAACGGGGTGCATCTTTTTATAATGCACACCCGTTTTATTTTGCTCAAGATCCGGCTTAATAATGCTTCAAAACACGTTCAATCTGTCGTTCCTGCTCACGCTTCTTGATCGACTCACGCTTATCGTATTCATGCTTTCCTTTGGCCAGGCCCAGCAGTACTTTGGCATAGCCATGCTTGATATACATTTTCAGCGGAATCAGCGTAATCCCCTTGGTCGACAATTCGCCGGCAATCTTTTTAATTTCTTTTTTATGCAGCAGCAGCTTACGATTGCGCAACGGATCATGATTAAAGAACGTGCCGTTGTCATATTGGCTGATATGCACGTTCATCAACCATAATTCACCATTATGAAGCTGAGCAAAACCATCTTTAAGATTGACACGCCGGGCTCGGACCGATTTGATCTCAGTCCCAGTCAGAGCAATTCCAGCTTCAAAAGTCTCTAAAACTGAATAGTCGTGACGCGCTTTTTTATTCTGCGCGATTAGATTATCATCTTTTTCATGATGGGATTTTTTTGCCATCTTTATTCCCTCCCGTCATAGCTTAACGTGAGCGGCGATCACCATTGTTACGGCCACGCTGGGAACGCTTGCCACCGTCATGCCGGCGTGAAGGTCCACGATCAAACAGATGATTGCTGCGCCGACCATTCCCGTTGCCATTGCTGCGGTAGGAACGCTTACCGTCTTTTTTGTCCCGCTCGCCCCGGCCGAATCTGCTGTGCTTGTCATCACGACCGCCGCGTCCCCGACCATTAAAGCGACCATCATTTTTACGCGGCACCCGCAGCTTGGTTGTTGGGGCTTCTTCAGGGTTAACCAGTTCAAAATCAACCTCGCGCTGATCCTTGTCTACTCGAATCAGCTTAACCTTAACTGGCTGCCCAATTTGGAAGATATGATGATGGCGGCGGCCAACCAGTGCCATGTTGGATTCCAGATACTCGTAGAAGTCATCGTTCATAACACTGATATGGATCAGACCTTCAACAGTATTTTCCAAAGCCACGAACAAGCCAAACTTCATAACGGAACTAACAACGGCATCAAAGGTCTCCCCAACATGATCTTCCATGTATTCAGCCTTCTTCATGCTGTCAACGTCACGTTCCGTATCAATGCCCCGCCGTTCGGTAACCGAGGTATGCTCAGCTACTTCTGGCAGCCAGTCGCGGTACTTGGCCTTGGCTTTTTCTGTCGTGCCGTTTTCAGCATACCAACTGATCAATCGGTGCACCATTTCATCAGGATAACGACGAATTGGCGAAGTAAAGTGCGTATAGTATTGGGCACCCAAACCAAAGTGACCGACTTCTTCATCAGCATATTTAGCCTGTTGCATACTGCGCAGCATCATTACCTGGACCATCTGTTCTTCCGGCTTGCCAGCCACGCTCTTTAAAACGTCTTGGAGCATCTTAGGCTTGACGTTTTTCAAGTCACCCTTCATTTCAATACCAAAGACGCTGAGCAGCTCAGCAAAGCTCTTGATTCGATCGGCATCCGGCGTTTCATGAATCCGGTATAAAAACGGTACGTGCAGCTTATAGTAATGTTCGGCCACGGTTTCATTGGCTGCCAGCATAAATGATTCAATCATTCGTTCAGAAGTACCCCGCTCGCGCAGCTGAATGTCAGTTGGGTGGCCTTCCTCATCAACAATAATCTTGGCTTCTGGCGCGTCAAAGTCAATGGCGCCACGATCATGCCGATGCTTTAACAGAATCTGATGCAGCTCGCCCATCGTCTCAAACATCGGCACCAGCTCTTCGTATTCTTTGATAACCTGTGGATCATGATCTTCTAAAATTGCGTTAACGGCTTTATAGGTCATCCGAGCATGGGAACGCATTACGCTGGGAAAAATCTCGTGTTTGACAATGTTGCCCTGTGGATCAATCTCCATCTCACAGCTCATGGCCAAACGTTCTTCATTCGGATTCAAGGAACAGATACCGTTTGAAAGTCGCTTTGGCAGCATTGGAATCACACGGTCTGTTAAATAGACTGAAGTTCCTCGTTTAAAGGCCTCTTTGTCCAGTGCCGAGCCCGGCTTAACATAGTGCGTAACGTCAGCAATGTGAACCCCCAAATGATAGTTGCCGTTATCAAGTTTCCAAGCTACAACGGCATCATCAAGATCTTTGGACTCAATGCTGTCGATCGTAACCAGCGGCTGAGCGGTAATGTCTTTACGACCCTTCTTTTCTTCTGGCAGCACGTGATCAGGAATGGCATTGGCCTCATCCATGACCTCTTGCGGGAAAACATGCGGAACGTCATGGGCATAGACAACGGAGAGAATATCAATCCCCGGCTGATCCTTGTCGCCAATAACCTCAGTGACCATCCCTGTCATGATCTGTGGCGAATCATCGCTTGGATATGATGCAATCGTGGCATTGACGATCTCGTTATCTTCGGGGTGCAGACCATCATCAGTGACAAAAAAGCGGAAATTGCTGAGTTTTTTGTCTTTTAAGATGATCTCACCAATAAAGCTGCCCATCGTAATGTTTTTAAACTCGCCAACCACATGCTCATAATGACGCGTGAGGATTTCCGTTACCTGTCCTTCTGGTCCCTGGTCGCTGCCGGGTTCAGGAGCACGCAGGATCTTGACTTCAACCTCGTCACCGCTCATTGCATGCATGGTGTGATCAGGATTGACATAAACGTCTGGCTGTTCCGAATCATAGGCCACAAAGCCAAAGCCCTTCGCATTGCCGCGAAAGATCCCGCTGATTGTTTTGGGCTTGATAACCGCTTTAAATTCGCCCTGATCGGTTACCATGACTTTTTTATCCCGTTCCAATTGCGCCAGTGCCTGAACGATTGGCGTAAATTGATCTGCTCTGTTCATTCCCAGCTGCTGGGCAATTTTTTCAGCTGAAAAGCTGAGTTCTTGATGATCGAGTAAACGCTTGAGTATTTCAAGTTGTAATTGTGTCATCCATATACCTCTTTAAAATAAATAAAAAGCCCCCTGATACTGGCAGGAGGCACTTAAACTAGTGTGAAGAAACATAGACCAGCGCCAGTGCCAGGATAAAAAACAGGGCACCAAAGATGGTCGTAGCAATCTGCATAACCGCTTCAAAACCGCGAGCCTTGCGCCGACTGAACAGGTCGCCAGCTCCCCCGGTCAAAGCGGACATGGCATCGTTGTCATTCTTGGCTGGCTGCATCATTACGCAAGCAATCAAAATGACGCAGACAATCAAGAAGAGGGTCATAATCGTATTATACAAAAAAATTTCCTCCTATTTCACCCGCTATATCCGTTAAATAATACCATATTTCTAGGCATTTGGCTAATCTTGCGCTGATTGTCGGGCTGCCAGATTGATCCGAGCCTGGTTGGCAATGTGATTTTTGCCGCGCAACTGAACGACCAGCGTATCACCAGCTTTTAGTCGCGTATTGCCATGCGGAATCAGCTGATTTTCACCACGATAGATACAAGTAATCAGAGCGCCGGCTGGCCAAGCAAAATCCTTGATCAGACAACCGTCCAGCTTGGAGCCGACAAAAATCGGCGTGGTCATTTGCGTCAATCCCAGCAGCTCTTTTTGCGGCTGCTTATGCATCATATTGGCAAACATGGCCGCATATACCGGCGTGCCGCCCATCAGATCAACGACCAGCCAAGCTACGATTGAAACGATTGCTAATGGCATCAGATGCGTCATCGTGCCGACCATTTCCGTAATCAAAAGAATGGCAGTAAACGGCGCCTTGCTGATACAGGCAAAGTAGCCAGCCATGGCATAAATCACATAGTTGGGCAGATATCTGGCCGGAATCAAGCCCCAATGCATCATGATTACGCAATATAGGGCACCGATAATGCCACCAAGCGTCAGAATCGGTAAAAAGATCCCCCCTGGCAGCTCAGTAGCATAACTGATCATTGAAAAGACAAAGCGCAAAACCAATAAGGCCAGCATTACCTTAAGCTCAGCCGGCAGTTTAGGCAGCGCAACGACCAGATTATTGCCACCGCCCAGCGTTACCGGCCACCACCAGGCAATGGGAATTACCAGCAGAAATGGGATGATTGGATAACAGACTGGTTTAAGAAATTTTATCTGATGCATCCATTTAGGCAGTTTTAAGATAACGACCTGATACAGTCTTCCCAGGAAACCCAACAAAATTCCCAACAAAATCAGATGCCAGTACTGTGAAGCCGGAAACAGCACCTCATGCGGCACGTTCAGATCAGGTTCCAAGCCAAAGAACGCCATCGAAACCAGATTAGCCGCCAGTGAGCTGATAAATACCGACAGCCAGACCAGCGGCGAAAAATTATGATAAACCTCTTCTAAAATAAACATCGTACTGGCAATTGGCGCGTTAAAGGCCGCCGCCAAACCAGCTGCTGCGCCGCTGGCAATGCCGACTCGTCTTTCAATTTCGGTATTGGCATTTTTTTCGGCAATCCCTTGACCAACCGTTGCTCCTAATTGAATCGAAGGTCCTTCGCGGCCTAAAAACAACCCCGAGCCGATGCTGATGATGCCGCCAAAAAATTTACGCCAGAGAACCGGCCACCATTTTTCATCAAATTGTCCCGTTAGCTGTCCTTCAACTTGGGGAATCCCCGAACCTTTAATATCTGGATTTTTTTGAACCAGCTTGCCTAAAAGCAGAGCAATAAAAATACTCATGCCAATCCAAGGAAGCAGCCAGACCGGATGACCATGAAAGTAGGCAAATGCTTTGATAACCAGACCCAATAGATTTTGAATTGCCCAGCGAAAGAGACTGACAACCAAGCCTGCCGTCAAACCAATTAAAATAGCTCGGCCTGCCTGACGCAGATTTGAATAGCTGAGTCCTGCAATTCTAGTTGTTTTCACTTTCTTCTCACACCTAAAAAATTTTTTACCTAATCAGTCTAGCACAAATCAAGGCAATCAAAAAAAGCGTTTGGAAAAAACCAAACGCTTTTAAAATCATTAATTTAAATATTAACGGTTTTCGATGTCTTGACGAGCTTGTTCGCTCAAGTTGTAGAAGGAGTGAATTCCCTTGTATTGAGCAACATCGCCCAGGTTGTCTTCGATCCGCATCAATTGGTTGTACTTAGCAAGACGGTCAGTCCGGCTCATGGAACCAGTCTTGATTTGGCCGGCGTTGGTAGCAACAACCAGGTCAGCAATCGTCGTGTCTTCAGTTTCACCAGAACGGTGGGAAACGATTGCCGTGTAGCCAGCTTCCTTAGCCATTTCGATTGCTTCAACCGTTTCCGTCAAGGTACCGATTTGGTTCAGCTTGATCAGGATTGAGTTGGCAGCACCCATCTTGATACCCTTGCGCAGGTAGTCAGTGTTCGTAACAAAGAAGTCGTCACCAACCAGTTGCACTTTCTTGCCCAGCTTGTTGGTAATCGTTACCCAGTCATCCCAGTTGTTTTCGTCGATTGGGTCTTCCACGGATACGATTGGGTACTTTTCAATGATGCCCGTCAGGTATTCGATCCATTCTTCAGTAGTGTATTCTTCACCCGTGGACCAACGCAGCTTGTACTTCTTGTCTTCGTCGTTCCAAAGTTCAGAAGCAGCAACGTCGCAGGCAATAGCAATGTCCTTGCCTGGCTTGTAGCCAGCGTCTTCAATGGCCTTGATCAGGTATTGGAATGGTTCTTCGTTGTTGGCAAAGTCAGGAGCAAAACCACCTTCGTCACCAACTGAGGTAACCTTACCAGCAGCTTCCAGTTCCTTCTTCAGGGCGTGGAAAGTTTCGGCACCCCAACGAATTGCTTCACGAACAGTTGGTGCACCAACTGGCATGATCATGAATTCTTGGAAGTCAACCTTGTTGTCGGAGTGGGCACCACCATTGATGACGTTCATCATTGGCGTTGGCAGCAGATGAGCATTGAAACCGCCAAGGTAATTGTACAGTGGCACTTGCAGTTCATCAGCAGCAGCCCGTGCAGCAGCCAGGGAAACTGCCAGGATAGCGTTAGCACCCAGCTTGCCCTTGTTAGGCGTACCGTCAAGCTTGATCATAGCCTTGTCGATGGCAACTTGGTCAGTAACTTCCATGCCAACGATTTCTTTAGCGATTACGTTGTTAACGTTGGCAACGGCCTTTAAAACACCCTTGCCGCCGAAACGATCTTTGTCGCCATCGCGAAGTTCAACTGCTTCGTGTTCACCAGTAGAAGCACCAGATGGCACGATACCACGGCCAACGCCACCGGCTTCAGTGTAGACTTCTGCTTCAACAGTTGGGTTACCACGTGAGTCTAAGACTTCACGAGCATAAATATCAGTAATGAGTGACATTGATGAATCTCTCCTCTGTCATTTTAAAATTGGAAAGTTCTTCCGCTTTCCATTGTATTATTCAGAACAATTTAAAACAAGCTTTATCTTAAGAGTTTACAAGCTTTAAGAAACGATCGGGGTCCAGACTGGCACCACCAACCAAAACACCATCGATATCGTCATAGGCCATCAAGGCTTTAATATTGTTTTCATTGACGCTGCCGCCATAAAGAATTCGAACGGCATTGCCAATGTCTTCACCATACATATCGCGAATCGTTTGGCGAATCAGATAGCAGCCTTCAGCAGCCTGCTCAGGATCAGCACTTTGGCCAGTACCGATTGCCCAGCTTGGTTCAAAGGCCATCGTAACCTTGGTAACATCAGCTGGCGACAATCCCTTAAGATCTGCCAGAATACGGCTGACTACCCAGCGCACCTTTTTACCGGCAATCCGCCGTCCCATCGTATCATCACAGCAGACGATGGGACACAAGCCATTGCGCAACGCAACCTGGACTTTTTGATTGATTAGCTCATCAGTTTCATTAAATAAGCGACGCCGTTCAGAATGTCCCAGAATGACATGATGAATGCCAGCCAAAGACAGTGAGCGTGGACTGGTTTCGCCGGTGTATGCACCTGCAATCCGGCAATAGCAGTTTTCAGCAGCGATTTTTAACGGCGTATCTTTCGCCGCTTGTACCATTGACGTTAAAGCAAGCGTTGGTGCGGCCAAGACAACCTCCCGTTCGCTGGGATCTGGCAATTCATTTTTAATATAGTTGACAAACTCAACCGATTCAGAAACCGTCTTATTCATCTTCCAATTGCCAGCAACGATTGGTACTCGCATGCAAAAGCCCCCTTTATTTTTCCGCTGCTTTAATTTTAGCAAAAAAAGCGACTGAATCGCTACTATGCTAATCAATCGCTTATCTAGCTTTACTTTTCGGAAATCGCTGCGATCCCTGGCAGTTCTTTACCTTCCAAGTAAGTCAATGAGGCACCGCCACCAGTTGAGATGTGGCTCAAACGGTCAGCAATTCCCAATTGCTTAGCTGCAGCCGTGGAGTCCCCACCACCAACAATCGTCGTAGCATCAGTCAACGTGCCCAAGAACTTGCCGATTTCCAGCGTACCCTTGGCAAAGTTGCTCATTTCAAACACACCCATTGGGCCGTTCCATACAACCGTCTTGGCATCAGCCAACACGTTCTTGTATAGTTCAACCGTCTTAGGACCAATGTCTAAAGCCATCCAGCCATCGTCAATGTCGCCTTCAACTACCTTAGTGTTGGCGTCATTCTTAAAGGCATCAGCAACCACATTGTCAATTGGCAGAACCAGCTTGTCACCAGCCTTGTCCATAATTTGCTTAGCAACATCGATCTTGTCTTTTTCAACCAATGAGTTACCCGTTTTAATGCCCTTGGCAGCATAGAACGTGTAGGCCATCCCACCACCGATGATGATCTTGTCGGCCTTGTCCAGCAGGTGGTCGATAACGCCAATCTTGTCAGATACCTTGGCACCACCCAAGATAGCAACAAAAGGACGAACTGGGTTGTCAACAGCGTCACCCAAGAACTTGATTTCTTTTTCCATCAAGAAGCCAACGCCTGACTTGCCAGCGCCGATTGCTTGGGCAATACCAACGTTGGAAGCATGAGCACGATGAGCAGTACCAAAGGCGTCGTTTACAAAAACATCGCCCAATGATGCCCAGTACTTGCCCAATTCAGGATCGTTGCCTGATTCACGCTTAACGTATTCACCATCTTTAACGTCTTCATAACGCGTGTTTTGAACCAGCAGTACGTCACCATTATTCATTTGGCTGATGGCATCTTCCAGCTGCTTGCCTTCCGTTACCGGAACGAAGGTAACTGGCTTGTTCAGTAAGTTGGAAAGACGTTCAGCAACTGGACGCAGCGACAGCCCTGGCTTGTCTTCTTCCTTCTTAATCCGACCAAGGTGAGAGAACAGAATTGCTCGACCACCATGATCGATAACATAATTAATCGTTGGCAGAGCAGCTACGATCCGGTTGTCGTCGCCAACGACGCCATCCTTGATTGGCACGTTGAAGTCAACGCGCATCAAAACTTTTTTACCTTCCAATGGAAGATCTTCAACAGTCATTTTAGCCATAATTGACCAATTCCTCCTTAATCTGCAAAGAAGGCGGGCGGAGTTTCCTCCTCCCGCCTTTCAATTGATACTATTCAGTTCGCTTTACAGGGTAGCGAAGTGAAGCAGCGTACGGATCATGTTGCAAGTGAAGCCGTATTCGTTGTCGTACCAAGCAACCGTCTTAACCAGTTGTGCGCCGTCTTCGCCTTCCATGATTTCAGTTTGGGATGGGTCAAAGACGGAACCAAAAGTAGAACCGATAATATCGGAAGATACGATTGGGTCTTCAGTGTAACCAAAGGCTTCGTTGCCTTCAGTTGCCTTCTTCATAGCGTTGTTTACGTCGTCAACCGTAACCTTCTTGTCCAGAATGGAAACAAGTTCAGTCAGGGAACCGTCAACAACACCAACACGTTGTGCGTGACCGGACAGCTTACCATTCAGTTCTGGAATAACCAGGCCGATAGCCTTGGCAGCACCAGAAGAGTGAGGAATCGTGTTCGTGCTTGCAGTACGGTTGTTACGCATCTTCTTGCCACGAGGGCCGTCCAGGATGGCTTGCGTAGAAGTAAATGCGTGGATCGTAGTCATGGTACCAACCTTAACGCCGAATTCCTTGTTCAGGAAGTAAGCCATTGGGGCCAGGCAGCTGGTCGTGCAAGAACCAGCAGAAACGATCTTGTCGTCAGCCTTCAGCGTGTCCAGGTTAACGCCTGGAACAACAGTTGGGATGTTACCAGCAGGTGCAGAAATCAGCACACGCTTTGCGCCAGCGTCCAGGTGTGCTTGTGACTTTTCTGCAGAAGTGTAGAAACCAGTACATTCCAGAACGAAGTCAACACCATCGTTCTTAACCCAAGGAATGTTCCGTGCATCGCGTTCAGCGTATACAGGGTATTCCTTACCGTCTACAACGATGCCCTTGTCAGTAGAAGAAACTTCGCCAGGGAACTTGCCGTGAGTAGAGTCGTACTTCAGCAGGTAAGCCAGCATTGAAGGAGTAGTCAAGTCGTTGATTGCTACCACTTCGATGTCCTTGGAGCCCAGTTCGTGGATCCGACGGAATGCCAAACGACCAATACGGCCAAAGCCATTAATACCAATTTTTACAGTCATACTGCAATTTCCTCCTTTAGGAAAATAATTCAATGTTCCTGTTTAGTTTAACATACATTTTTATCCAAAATTGACATTTTTAAGGAAAAAATCCGGAATTTTGGCTGTTAGCTAAACAATCGCACTAACCTACGTTTTTTATAATACTCAAAACCGACTAACTTGTCCATGGAAATGTGTTCAGTTTTAAAGAAACCAGCTTCATCCAAATTTTTTGTAAAAATATTCATTTTTTGCTTGCATTTTATCGTCACTGGGGATATTATAATAAACGTTCGTGTTAATTAAGCGAATTTAAAATCATTTTGCGCCCTTAGTGTAATGGATCGCACGTGAGATTCCGGTTCTCGAGATCCGGGTTCGACTCCCGGGGGGCGCACTTAAATTAAAAAGCACTGATCAAATTGGTCAGTGCTTTTTTTTGTAAAACGCAAACTCATGACATAATTAAAAGACCACATCCATCGATCTTGGATGTGGTCTTTTAAACGGAAAAGCAAATTACTTTTCTTCAGCTGGCTTTTGCTTAGCCCACTTGCGAATTGCTTCGATTTTCTTTTCCTTCTTAGCCCGCGTGTAACGGTCTGCGACTGGGCGACGGCCTTGTACGCCGTATGGATGTGCTTTACGCATTGTAATATGCCTCCTTTATATCTAACGTAAATAATCAACATTCCAATTATAAAGGTCAGGTTATTAAAAATCAACAACTATTATTACAACCAACTAATCAACAAGAAAATTAAAAATTTTTTTGGCAGCCAATTTGAATTTTGGGCGTCTTGCTCACTTTTTATCTTTTCAACCCCAAAGGCTATTCACCATCAATTTTGGAAACGGTAGCACTGTTTTCACAATGGAAAATTGATAAACGTTTTCCGTTAATTTGAACTATACCAATTTGGTTATTAAAACACTAAATCGCCTTAAACTGGCACTTGTCAACAATACCAATTTGGTGTATAGTCTTAGACATCACAGAGGTTAACAATTAATTCATTCACAATTTCAACTAAACGGGGAGATGAGACTTATGTTTAAAAAGAACATGCACGAACTAAACGAACTTAAAAAAATGATCGAAAACGATGATCGCGCAATGCTGGATGCCGAAATCGCCAACCAAGAACTGAGCATGATCTCAGCTGACTTAAAATAATTCTACCTATTTTATCAACCAGTATTAAGGCACTGCTGCTAACGATATCAGCATCGTTAGTGGTAGTGTTTTTTTTGCGACAAAACATTTGACCTTTTCTGACCTATCGAGTATAGTATTCACATAAGTTAGCAATCAATGCTGACTACTGCTAATTTAGAGGGAGGCCAAAGCATGAACCTAGTTCCAACGGTCATTGAACAGTCATCGCGTGGCGAACGCGCCTATGACATCTACTCACGTCTGTTGAAGGACCGCATCATTATGCTGTCCGGTCCAATTGAAGACGACATGGCAAACTCAATCGTTGCGCAGCTGCTGTTCTTGGATGCGCAAGATTCTACCAAAGATATTTACCTTTACATTAACTCACCTGGTGGCGTTGTAACCTCAGGAATGGCCATCTATGATACGATGAATTTCATCAAGGCTGACGTCCAGACAATCGTAATCGGCATGGCCGCATCAATGGCCAGCGTGCTGGTATCATCCGGTGCCAAGGGCAAGCGTTTCGGTTTGCCACACTCAACGGTTATGATTCACCAGCCTTCTGGTGGCGCGCAAGGTCAACAAACTGAAATTCAGATTGCGGCCGAAGAAATCTTAAAGACGCGCAAGATGATCAATGGCATTCTGGCTGAAAATTCTGGCCAGCCAATTGAGCAAATCGAACGTGATACGGAACGCGACCACTACTTGACGGCCCAAGAAGCCGTTGATTATGGTCTGCTTGACGGAATCATGGAAAACAGTGCCAAACTGAAGTAATTGTTTGACCTAAATAACTAAAGCCACGACTGTTATCAGCCGTGGCTTTTATTTGCTATTGAGGCTGGGAAAGACTAATTTTTATCGTGAAATAAAACAATCTTTAATAATAAAACGGCTGAAGATCAACGTTTTGAGTGACGCAATCTTCAGCCATTTTTCTATTTTCGGACTTTATTCTCAGTTTCTTTTTAGTTGCTCTTAGCGTGCCGCAACTCATCGGCATAAGCATTCAGCTTGCGCAGTCGATGATTGACCCCTGATTTAGAGATGGGGCCACCTGGTACCAAAACGCCGAGCTCTTTTAAGCTGACCTCTTGATGTGCGAGCCTGGTTTCAGCAATCGCCCGCAGTTTTTCTGGTAAGCTGTCTAAACCGACCATCGAATCAATCAAACGAATATTCTCGATCTGACGATTAGATGCATTGGCTACCTTATCCATATTGGCATTTTCACAGTTAACCAGGCGATTGACAGAATTACGCATATCACGAACAATTCGGATATTTTCAAACTTGAGCATGCCGTTAGTGGCACCGATCAACTGAAGAAATTCCGCAATTTTTTCAGCTTCCTTTAAGTATACAATGTAGCCGCTACGACGAGCCGTAGTTCTGGCATTCAGATGGTAGCGATTGATCATCTGGGCAATCATCTCATTATGTTCTTCATATAGTGAATAGATTTCCAGATGATAGCGCGATGTTTCTGGGTTATTGACCGAGCCGCCCGCCAAAAAAGCCCCTCGCAGGTATGAGCGAATCATTAAATCATCCTTAAGCAGCGCCATTGGGACCTTTTCTTTAATCTGAAAGCCTTCTAAAATCCCCAGATCGCTGAGAATCTCTTGCGCATGGTAGCGAAGCCGAACAACGTATTGATTGTTCTTTTTTAACTTCATTTTTCGCCGGACGACGATCTCACTTTCGACTTGATAAAACTGCTTTAAAAGCGAATAGATTCTTCTGGCAATTGCGGGACTTTCTGTTTGGACGTTAAGAATCATGTTGCGATTAGCAATTCCTAAAGATCCATTCATCCGAATCAGCGCCATTAGTTCGGCCTTAGCATTATCCAAGTGCACCTGCAGCCCCGTCAGCTCTTTTTTTACCTCGCTGGCATATGACATGCGCGATCCTCCTCTAAGTTAATAATGTACGCCATGCAGACGATTCAGCAGTTCAGCCACTACTTTGTCGCGATCATGAAAGGCACCGTTATCTCTTAAGCGCAGGAAATTACTGGAGATTACCCGACATCCCATATCCCGCAACCCTTGAAAATCATGCTTGACTGGCTGGGAAATCTCATTCCATTCCTTAAAATCAATGTAGTCTTTAGGTACCGGTTGGATATTTACCAAAACGGTATCAATAAAGTTCTGTTTCAAATGCGAATTAAGCACGCGTACATGATCGGCATCAGAGAAATTATCGGTTTCACCCTTTTGAGTCATGATGTTGCAAATATAGACGACTTCTGCTTTGGTTTCACAAACGGCCTTGCCGACATTTTCAATCATCAGGTTGGGCAGAATACTGGTAAACAGACTCCCAGGTCCCAATACAATCTGATCGGCATCCATAATGGCATCAATGACCTGCTTAACAGCTGATGCTTGATGATGGTCATTGTTATTCGATGGTGTAATCCAGACGCGCTGAATTTTTTTATGAGCAGCCGTAATCTCCGACTCACCGCTTAGAGTCGAGCCATCTGTAAATTCAGCGTTTAAGGTTAGGGGCTCATTGGTAACAGGATAGATATGTCCTCTAATCTTCATCAGTGATGACAGTTCCTGGACCGCCGCAAAAATATCGCCGCCTTTCATCTCAGCCAGCGCTGAAATAATCAGGTTGCCGATCGCATGGCCAGCTAAGAACTGGTCGGTACTGTTAAAGCGATACTGAAAAATCTCTAATTCCAATTCCGAAAGCTCCGATAAAGCAACTAAGGCATTGCGAATGTCACCAGGTGGGACCACGTTGACATAGTTGCGCAAGATTCCTGATGAGCCGCCATCATCGGCTACCGTCACGATTGCCGTCACATCAACGTCTTTATCCCTAAGGCCATGCAGAATCTCAGGAAGGCCCGTCCCGCCGCCAATCATTACGATTTTAGGTTTATGGATCATTCAATTACCTCCTTATTTCGCTTTATCAACATCGCGATGATGCAGATTGACCGTATAGCCGTCTTTACGCAAATCCTGATTTAACAGATTAGCAATCGTTACCGAGCGATGCTGCCCGCCCGTACAGCCAATCGCAATCGTCAAGCTGCTTTTTCCCTCTTGGATATAGCCTGGCAAAGCAACCTTCAACAAAGCCTTTAAATGTGAGTAGAAATCTTTGGCCAACTGACTTTGCATGACATAATCCTGCACTGGCTGATCATTGCCGGTTAGATGCTTAAGCTCAGGCAAGTAGAACGGATTAGGCAGGAAGCGGGCATCCATAACAATATCAGCATCCAATGGCAAGCCATACTTAAAGCCAAATGACATAACCTCAACAAAAAAGCTGCTGGCCTGGCCATTGCCAAAGTAATCGTCAATTCTTACCCGCAGATTACGTGGCGTCAATTCAGTCGTATCAATCACGACATCAGCCTGACTCTTTAAATCACCCAATAGCGCCCGTTCTTTTTGGATTCCCTCTAAAACGCCGCCTTGTCGTGACAATGGATGTGAACGGCGTGTCTCTTTATAGCGCGAAACCAGCTCAACATCGCTGGCATCCAAAAATAAAATCTCAACCTGCAGATCAGTACGACTCTTTAAGCGCTGAATGCAGGGTAGAATCTGATCATAAAATTCCTGTGAGCGCGAATCCATTACCATCGCCATTTTGTCAAATTCGGCAGCGTTTTGGATAACGTCGGCAAATTTTTCCGCCAGATTCGGCAGCATGTTATCAATTACAAAGTAGCCAAGATCCTCAAAGCTTTGAACGGCAACCGTCTTACCGGCACCGCTCATCCCAGTAATGATCACGACTTGCAGTGGTTTTGCCACGGAGCTGTCACCTCAATTCAAAATTCGCTTTCCATTGTATCATACCCGGGCGTGTCTTTTAATTTTGAAGTCTTTTCTGCCAAACAAAAAGCATTCTGGCAGCAATTTGCTGTTCCCAGAATGCCGTATTTTAAAGTTTTAGATCGTTTAATACTTGTTTCAAATCTGTAATGCTCAGCTGTCCCGGCGCGGAAGCCTTGCCAACCGTTCCAAACGTTAAAGATGAGCCAAAGATTTCACCTGCAATTCGCGTTACCTTGCCTAGATTTCCCATTGCCATGGTGATCAAAGGCAGATCCAGTTTTTCCTGGGCTTGATGAGTGGCCGCAAGCAGCGTTAAAACATCAGCTGGATTTTGAGGCATAACGGCAATCTTGGCAACGTCAGCTCCCAGATCAGCCATTTTATGAAGTCGATAGTAGATTTCACAGTCAGTTGGCGTCTGCTTAAAGTCATGACTGCTCATGATTACCTTGATGCCATGATCATGAGCCAACTTAATGATTCGCATAACGCCTTCTTTTTGATGAAACAATTCAACATCAATGGCCGTCGTCAGCTCATTTTCAACTACCAAGCGTACAATTTGAAAATATGTCTCATCATCGACGGCTAGATTGCCGCCTTCCTTAGCCGTGCGAAACGTAGTCAAAAGCGGCGTCTCACCCAATGTTTGTCTTAGGTCGAGAGCAGCCGTCTTTAGTTTTTCTGAATCTAAAACGCCAGCCAAAAAATCAATCCGCCATTCGACGACATCCGGCTGTGCCGCCAAAACCGTTTTTGCCTGCTCAATGATTGCCGCTTGTTCCGTAGCCACAATCGGAACGGCAATCTTGGGACTTCCATCGCCCAAGACAACGTTATTCAGCTTTACTTTTTTCATCTAGTCTTCCTCTTTAAAAAGCAGATTGCGAATGTATTCAACCGGCATATCTTGACCCGTCCAAAGCTTAAAGGCGGCTGCACCTTGTTCCAGCATCATCCCCAAGCCATTAAAAACATGGTTGACGCCAGCGCGCTTAGCAACCTGCATCAGCTTGGTTTCGCGAGGTGCGTAGACCGTATCGTAGACGATCATATCTTGGTGGAACCACGTTGGATCTTCAACCAAAGTCATGTCTTCCAATGGCTTCATGCCCACTCCTGTTGCATCGACATAAATATCGCAGCTGGCCAGCTCTTTTTTAAAATCAGCTTGATCTTCAAGGTGGTGCAATGTTGCCCGTGCACCAGTCTTTTCATTAATAATTTTGGCGTTGCGCTCAGCATTTTGCCATTTATCATCGTCAATGTTGAATAAAGCGATTTCTTTGACGCCATCCATCGCTGCCTGCATGGCAATCGGCGTTCCGGCCCCGCCAGCACCCGTCAGCACCATCTTTTTACCGGTAATGTCGAGACCTTCATCCTTCAATGACTGCATAAATCCAATCCCATCAGTTGTGTAACCCGTCAAAACACCATGATCATTGACGATCGTGTTGACAGCCTGACAAAGTTCGGCCGATTCATCCAGCTTATCCAGGTAAGGAATCACTTTTTGCTTGTTGGGCATTGAGATATTTGAGCCACGCATATCCAATGTTCTAATAGCATCAATTGCTTTTGGCAGTTTTTGATTGTCAATTTCAAAACAAAGGTAGGCATAATTGAGACCTAATTTAGCAAAAGCATTATTGTGCATGGTTGGCGACATCGAATGACGAATTGGGTCCGCCATTAAACCAATCAGAATCGTATGACCATTTAGTGAGATATTCTTTCCAGTGTGAATGTTGTTTAGATCCATCATCAGATCCCCCATTTTAATCTAAATTTAATCAAATTATAATGGCTTAATCTTAATATAATGGCTTTGTGATTTCAATCCTAAACAGCAAAAAAGCTCAGCGTACCTTCATCCAGCTGAGCTTAAACTTCATTTACTTATTTTTTCTGTTGAGTCTTTCTTTGCCAATCTCGCTCCAGCATTGGCTTCAAATACTGTCCCGTGTAGCTTTCCGGAACTGCAGCAATGGTTTCCGGCGTGCCAGCTGCCACGACAAAGCCGCCAGCCTCGCCCCCCTCTGGACCTAGATCAATCAGCCAATCCGCTGATTTTACCACATCCAGATCATGCTCAATCACCAAAACCGTATTACCGGCATCAACCAAACGCTGCAAAACGCCCAACAGCCGCTTGATATCGGCCATATGCAGACCAGTTGTCGGCTCATCAAGGATATAGAAACTCTTGCCATGCGATTGGCGATGCAGCTCACTGGCCAGCTTCATTCGCTGAGCTTCCCCACCAGAAAGCGTTGTTGCCGGCTGCCCCAGCTGTACGTAGCCTAAGCCAACATCTTCAATCGTCTGCAGCTTGCGCCGAATCTTTGGAATGGCGCTAAAGAATTCCAACGCTTCTGAAACCGTCATTTTCAAAACTTCGGCAATGTTCTTGCCCTTATACTCAACTTCCAGTGTTTCAGAATTATAGCGCGTACCGTGACAAACCTCGCATGGTACATAAACATCCGGCAAAAAGTTCATTTCAATTTTTAAAATTCCATCGCCCCGGCAAGCTTCACAGCGACCGCCTTTAACGTTAAAACTAAAGCGTCCCTTGGTGTAGCCGCGCAGTTTAGCCTCATTGGTCTGGGCAAACAGATCACGAATATCATCGAAAACGCCGGTATAAGTTGCCGGATTGCTGCGTGGCGTTCTTCCGATTGGCGACTGGTCAATATCGATTACCTTTTCAACGTTTTCCAGACCACTGATTGACTGATAGCGTCCCGGCTTTGCCGATGCGCCGTTGAGTTTTTGTGCCAGGATTCGTTTTAAGATCAGGTTGACCAGGGTTGACTTGCCGGAGCCAGAAACCCCGGTAACGCATATAAATTCGCCCAGTGGAAACTTAACGTCAATGTTTTTAAGATTATTGGCCCGCGCGCCTTTAAGCTCAATAAAATTACCATTACCGGTTCGCCGTTTTTCTGGTACCGGAATCTGCTGTTTGCCAGAAAGATACTGACCGGTCAGCGATTTGCGTGAGCGCATGATCTGCTTGGGCGTGCCAGCTGCCATAACTCGACCACCGTTTTCACCAGCTCCAGGCCCAATGTCAACGATATAATCGGCAGCCCGCATCGTATCCTCATCATGCTCAACAACGATCAGCGTATTGCCAAGATCACGCATTTTTTTGAGCGAGGCAATCAATCGATCGTTATCACGCTGATGAAGCCCGATTGAAGGCTCGTCCAAGACATACATTACCCCAGAAAGGTTCGAGCCGATCTGCGTAGCCAGGCGAATTCGTTGCGCCTCGCCACCAGAAAGCGTCCGCGCGGCTCGACTCAGTGTCAGGTACTCAACACCAACATTAGCCATAAAAGTCAAACGATCTAAAATTTCTTTTAAAATTGGCTGAGCAATCTTGGCCTTGGCTGGTGAAAGCTCAACTGATTTAAAGAACGGAATCGCTTTGCTAATCGGCAATTCTGAAATCTGACCAATATTTTGCCCCATGATTTTAACTGCCAAAGCCTTTTGATTCAAACGGTAGCCATGACAGGCCGGGCAAGGCAACTCAGTCATATATTTGCGCATCTGTTCGCGTGTGAAGTCAGAATTGGTTTCCCGATAGCGACGCTTAACGTTATTGATCACGCCTTCAAACGGAACGTCAACATCCCGCACACCGCCAAAGTCATTTTCATAATGGAAATGGAAAGTGGTTTTTCCATTTCCATAGAGCACCTGTTTTTGCTGTTTGGCAGGCAGTTTCTCAAATGGAACATCCATATCAATATCTGCTGATTTACAAAATTGTTCCAGCATTTTGGGATAATACTGTGAAGAGATGGGATTCCAAGGCAGCATTGCCCCTTCACGCAGCGTCTTCCCACGATCTGGCACGACCAGTTCTTCATCAACTTCCAATTTGCTGCCAAGTCCCTCACATTCTGGACATGCCCCCAGCGGCGCGTTAAATGAAAACAGCCGCGGTTCCAGCTCGCCAACCGTAAAGCCGCAGACTGGGCAGGCATATTGTTCAGAAAACATCAATGGCTCGCCGCCGATCACATCCGCCGTGGCATAGCCGTCACTCAAGCGCAAGGCTGCTTCAAATGAATCAAACAAACGCGACCGAATGCCTTCTTTGATTATGATCCGGTCAACCACCACATTAACGATATGCTTCTTGTTCTTATCCAGCTCTGGAACTTCTTCTAGATCATAGGTTTGGCCATCAACCTGCACCCGCACGAACCCAGCTTTTTTGATCTTTTCAAAAACGCTTTTTTGGGTTCCTTTCTTATCACGGACAATCGGCGCCAACACTTGCAGCCGTGTTCGCTCTGGCAGTTCCATCACCCGATCAACCATCTGATCAACAGACTGGCTGGCAATCACGCTGCCATCATTAGGACAGATTGGCGTTCCTACACGGGCCCACAACAGTCGCAAAAAGTCATTGATTTCGGTTACCGTCCCCACCGTTGAGCGAGGGTTATGGGAAGTCGTTTTTTGATCAATCGAGATTGCTGGCGACAGGCCATCAATCGAATCAACATCCGGCTTGTCCATTTGCCCTAAGAACTGCCGTGCATATGCCGACAAGCTCTCCACATAGCGGCGCTGTCCTTCTGCATACAGGGTATCAAAGGCCAGCGAGCTTTTACCCGATCCGGAAAACCCAGTAATTACGACCAGCTTGTTTTTAGGAATCGTCACGTCAATGTTTTTTAGGTTGTGGGCACGTGCGCCATGCACCACGATTTTATCGTTGGCCATTGCCAAATCCCCCTAGTTTCAATGTTTAGCTTGTTCGTTTTTTTTATTCTTGACCGCCGCATTAAGCTCCATGATCGTATCACGCAGTGTGGCAGCCTGTTCAAAGTCAAGTCGTTTCGCCGCTGAGCGCATCTGCTCAGTCAGCTCGGCCAACAGATTCTGCTGCTCGTCTTTTGCCAAAGCCTTGAAATCCTTAACCGTAAATTCAGTATCGTGCTCAACCTTACCAGTATCCTCAGCTGGCTTAACCGCGGTAATTGCTTCTTGAATCGGCTTGATAATAGTCTTAGGTACGATGTGATGCGCCTGATTGTAGGCTTCTTGAATCTCGCGCCGCCGTTTTGTCTCATCAATGGCAGCCTGCATCGAGTCAGTAATCGTATCGGCGTACATGATAACCTGACCGTTAGCATTGCGGGCAGCCCGCCCAATGGTTTGAATCAGGGAGCGTTCATTGCGCAGAAAGCCTTCCTTATCCGCATCTAAAATTGCGACCAGCGAAACTTCCGGAATGTCCAGGCCTTCCCGCAACAGGTTGATTCCGACCAAAACATCAAATTTACCCAATCGGAGTTCACGAATGATCTGCGTTCTTTCCAATGTTTTGATGTCACTGTGCAGATATTTGACTTTTAAGCCAAGATCTTTTAGATAGTCGGTTAAGTCTTCTGACATCTTCTTGGTTAGAGTCGTAATCAAGACCCGCTCATTTTTTTCGATCCGCTGATTGATTTCACCAACCAGATCATCAATCTGTCCCATAACCGGGCGAATCTCAACTTGGGGATCCAAAAGCCCAGTTGGCCGGATGATCTGCTGAACGACGTGATCAGTCTGTTCCTGCTCATATGGTCCAGGCGTGGCTGACATATAGATAACCTGATTTACCCGCTCCTCAAACTCGCTTAGCTTAAGCGGTCGGTTATCCAATGCACTCGGCAATCGGAAACCATAGTCGATCAGCTGCTGCTTGCGGGCTCGATCGCCATTATACATTCCGCGCACCTGCGGCATAGTCTGGTGTGATTCGTCAACGACCAGCAGAAAATCCTTAGGAAAAAAATCCAAAAGCGTAAATGGCGGCTCGCCTGGCTTGCGGCCATCCATATAGCGCGAATAGTTTTCAATGCCATTAGTGTAGCCCATCTCACGCATCATTTCGATGTCATAGGTCGTTCGCTGCTGAATTCGCTCGGCTTCCAGCGGTTTGCCTTCCTTGGTGAATTTTGCAACCTGTGCTTTCATTTCAGCCTCGATCTGCGGTAGGGCAGTATCCATAATGTCATCACTAGTCAAAAAGTGCGTAGCCGGGAAAATCGAGACCTGCTCGCGATCGCCGATAATCTCGCCAGTCAAGGCATCAACCTCACGAATCCGGTCAATCTCATCGCCAAAAAACTCGACGCGCAGTGCCCGTTCATCGCGTGAAGCCGGAAAGATCTCAACGACATCGCCATGCACGCGAAAACGACCGCGCTGAAAATCAATATCGTTGCGATCAAACTGAATCTCAACCAGATCCCTTAACAGCTGATTACGCTCAATCTCTTGACCAACATGCAGCGACAGGACATGATCACGATATTCACGCGGATCACCCAAACCGAAGATACTGGAAACCGAAGCAACGACAATCACGTCATTGCGTTCCAAAAGAGCACTGGTTGCCGCATGCCGCAGCTTGTCGATTTCATCGTTGATTGAGGCATCCTTTTCAATATAAGTATCGCTGGATGGCACGTAGGCTTCGGGCTGATAGTAGTCATAATACGAAACAAAATACTCAACTGCATTATGAGGGAAAAATTTTTTCATTTCACCATATAGCTGACCAGCCAGCGTTTTGTTATGCGACAAAATCAGCGTTGGCTTATTAGCTTTGGCAATAACGTTTGAAATCGTAAACGTCTTGCCCGTTCCCGTTGCTCCCAACAAAATCTGAGCGTGCTCGCCTTTTTTTAGCCCTTGTGTCAGTTGTGCGATGGCTTCGGGCTGATCACCGGTTGGCTGGTAGTCGGAAACCAATTCAAATGGTCGATCTGGCTGACGATAAATCAAAATTTTTCCCCCTTGCAGACGGTTGATAGCTTTTACCTTAATAAAACCGGTACAAGTCTATCACACGAACGTTTATTCGTCTAATGATTTGCACCGTCATTTTCAGATCATCCCAAAACAAAAAGCCGCCTGATTTGGCAGCTTAAGCTCTTTAGTTTGATTGGCGCGCAGCTCGTTCCTCCATATCTGGCGCAACGCGGGCAATATAGTCTGGTAGCTTCTCTAAGGTTGGCAGCGCCTTATTGTGCTTGTACATCCGCGAGTTAGCCATTGCCTGCCGATTGATCCAGACATTATGCCAGGAACGATCGGCAGCTGGCTTGATATCTTGCCAATAGTCACTGCCAATGTGAGCATGCGCTTGATGATCAAAATCAAGCTTTTCAGCAGCTCGGTTGAACAGCGACGTTTGCGGCTGGTAGGCCTGTGCCTGTTCAGCCGTTAAGATGCCATCCAGCCATTCATCAAGTGTCTGCAGCTGGGTCTGAGCAATATCATTGTCAGTATTAGCAACTGCATATAGCTTATTGTGACGCTTGAGCAGCGGCAGAGCTTTTAACGCATCATCAAATGGCTGCAGTTCTTTTTGTGCTGCCAGCAGTTCGTCATAGTGACGAGCAAACCAGCCACGATCATTAAACTGAACATCCATCAACATCAAGGTCTGTTTTAAGATCGTCTTGGCATCTTGATAAGCCTGACCATACTGCAGGCGGGACTGATAAAAACGATAGGCAAAAGCAACCTGTTCTGCATCCAGTTTTGGTTCTTCAGCAAGTGCTTTTAATTTTTCAAAAAATGGCGTTTCATCCAATAGCGTGCCATTGACGGCAAAAGTCAAAATCATTGGCAAAGGGCTCCTTTTCAAATTATTCTTTCATTCAGTATAGCGCACTTTCAATCATCATGACGCTGTTCAACGGCTAATTTACCCATTAGATAAAACTGCAGTCCCGTAGCTGCTAAATAGATCAACAGCATAGCCGCCATCCAGCCCATATGCTTGCCGGCCAGACAAAAACCGCCGACAAACATGGCAAAATTAGCCAGCCCCGACAATAAGATCTGACCATCAATCCGATGACGCGTTGGCTTGTCCATTCCAATTCCTCCTTGAGGTAGCGTTATCTTAAATTATAGGTGATTGACGCGCAAATTGCATTTATTTGTCAAACCGCTGAAAACGTGAAAGAATTAGTTATCTTATTTAGTCTATCGGAAAGGATGTTTGGCATGTTCGTTACGCCAGCTATGTGCAAAGGACTAGAACGTGAATATCTTACTTATCGCTTTAATCAGCATACCAATTATCTGACCGGATTTTTCCGCTCACCGCTTTTAGAACCAGGACGAACCAAATTTATTTTTCGCCCCACTAAGGCAACGATTACTGCCTATGATCGTGCTCGTTTCAAATTAAACCAACGTTCTCGGTTGGCACAGCAAAAAGCCGGCATTCCCCAAAATCTTCAGCAACCTGTTTTTGTCCAAAGTTTTCGCGAAGACTTTAACGAAAGCGACTATCATTACTCGACCATTCAGGCCACCCGCTGGATGGAAGAACTGACTGGCCAACCGATTCATATCTGGCGAGTCAGTGCCCAACTACTGGATCACGTAGGCACGACTTCATTAGATCATGCCTTGCTATGCTTTTTTGGCACTGATCCAATGCACCACGACTACCAGATGTTTACGGCTGGTTTTGCACCGCTATATCATCTGGCACAGTCAATGGAACCAGCTTTCAATTTTTCGGCTGCCGATCTGTTCTCGACCAATTATCACCAATTCGATCAGTGGGTTTTCACTTTATTTCACGCATTAGCGCTGGAAATGACCGAACAGCCTGATCAAGGAGAAGCTGCCGCCAGTGATACCTTATTTTTGCAGCCAGATCGACATTTTGAGCAGTGGACGCTTCAAGAGGAATTTCCAACCCGTGCCGACTATTGGAATCTGCACGGCCGAGTTATCATGGCAATGTCGCTGGATGCTGATCTTGCCAGCGAAGAGACTGATTAGAAAGGATGGCGCGTATGATTCCAGATGAATTGTTCGAACAGCTGCTGCAAGAATTCTCTAGCGATCCAGTTCATGACTACAATTTAAAAACTTTTTCATCCTCATCGCTCAAACCAGGCGAGACCGAGTTTTTTTATTCACCCTTGGGACTCAATACCTTCACCACATTTGACGAGCAGCGTAGGCGAATTGCGGCTCAAAGGATTCATCATTCGATCCCTTCATTTACCGAAGAATTCATGACTGATCCTAAAAGTTTTGCCGGTTCAACCAGGTTTGCCAATCAGCTGCTGACCAGCTATGCCAATTCGATGCGTGAGTCTGGTCAAACAGTGGTTCAGACAAAAGAAGTCGTGGCCGCGCTGCTTGACGTTATTGGTACTCAGCAGCCCTGGCAGACACTGCAGCTTTATTATGGTCAATCACATGACGAGCAAGACTATTTTCTGTTACAGACCGGCATCGTTCCATTAATTGCCCTAGCTCGCGATCTGGCGCATAATCATGAAATTCTGAGCCAAGACGCCGATCTAGCTCATATCAACGACGTTCAGGCCTTTGCTGCTGCTCTGAACAATGTCGCATTTGCACTGGCTCATCGTTGGTTTAGCGAAATCGTTTCATCATCGCCAGTTACGACAAGCTTGCAGGCAACCTGGCCCTATCTGCTGATTCCAACTCAAAAAGGTCTTATTAGCGCGTTATTGAACGCCGATTCATTTAGCTCTTTGACGGCCAGCCAACGACACGTCCAACTGCTGGTACCATTCAGATTAAGCTACTAAAAAAGATTCTGCCTGTTCAGCAGAATCTTTTTTGTCAGCGCTGAATGATCTGCGTGGTAATCACGGCCAATTGGGTTTGACTTTGTGTCCCGGCATTATCCTTTAACAGCTCTGGTAGAATTCTTTTTAAAAAGTACTTTACGCTGGCCATCTCATGAAACTCCATGATTGACTCCAGACTGGAACGATAGATATCCATGTAGACCGGCTCAGGATTGCCTTTTTGAATCTCGCCAAACGACTCATACATCAGATCGATCTTATCAGCTACCGATAAAATCCGCCCTTCCAAGCTGTCATCCTTGCCTTCACTGAAACGACGACGATAAGCCTTGCGAAACTCTGGCGGAATCTCAGTATCAATAAAGTTATCCGTCAAAGAGTCATCAACTTTGGCCAACATGCCGCGCAGTTCAGGCGTGGCATATTTAACTGGCGTTTTGATATCGCCAATAAATCGTTCCGTATAGTCGTGATTCAGAGCCTTTTCATAAAGTGAGCGCCAATTGACCTCATTGCCAGATTGTTCTTCAATATCGCCCAGCATTTGCGCCGCCTGCGTAACCTTAAATGAATGAGCTGCTACATTATGCTGCTCAAACTTAAAGTATCCTGGCGCACGATTGATCATTTCAAGATCGCTTAAACTTTTTAAATACTCGTGCATTCCCATCTGATCACCTGCTTTCATTTATCAAAAAACGGCTTGTGGTTTCCCGCAAGTCGTTTTCAGCTTGGCTAGGCCTCAGCAAATTCTTGCAGTGCCTTTTCAAAATCGACCAGCTTTTGCTTGGCGCCAGCCAGCGTATCAGCACTCGTACCAATGTAGTACTTGAGCTTTGGTTCCGTACCAGAAGGACGAATAGCAATCCAGGTACCATCAGCCAAAACATAGCGCAATACGTTGGATTCAGGAATGCCCAGTTCTTCAACCGTACCATCAGCCAGCGTCTTGGTATTGTTGGAGAAGTCTTCCGTTACCACAACCTGTTGACCAGCAAAATGCGTTGGCGCTTCTTCACGGAACTTCTTCATCAAGCCCTTGATCTTAGCAGGTCCCTCAACCCCGGCATAAGTATTGGCAATCGTCTTTTCTTGGAAGTAGCCATACTTTTGGAACAATTCTTGCAGGCCATCGTACAGCGTCATATTGCGGCTCCGGTAGTAGGCAGCCACTTCTGCCAACAGCGTCAAGGTTTGAATAGCATCCTTATCGCGAACGAATGGCTTGATCAGGTAACCGAAACTTTCTTCAAAGCCAAACATAAACGTATGGTTGTGCTTGGTTTCGTATTGGTGAATCTGGTCGGCAATCCACTTAAAGCCGGTTAGAACGTTAATCATCTTAACGCCGTAGTCTGCAGCAATCTTGGTGGCAAACTCAGTCGAAACGATTGACTTAACGGCCGCCGCATTGGCCGGCAGCGTACCTGCTTGCTTGTGCGCTTCCAAAATGTAATGCAGCATGATTGAGGCAATCTGGTTACCAGTCAAGAGCAGGTATTCACCATCTGGCTGCCGAATTGCGCATCCCAGACGGTCGGCATCAGGATCAGTAGCGATCAGAATGTCGGCATTGACCTGCTTACCCAGTTTTTCTGAACGAACGAAGGCTTCAGGGAATTCTGGATTTGGATGTTCCAAACCAGGGAAATCACCATTTGGCTGACCTTCAAATGGTTCGACCTCATAGTTGGTAAAGCCGGCTTGACGCAGAGCCCGTTCGCCAAGCATCCGTCCCGTACCGCACAATGGCGTAAAGACAAACTTCATTTCCTTGCCGTACTTTTTAGCCAGTTCATGGTTGATTGTAACCGTTTTGGCATTTTCCAGATAGGCAGCGTCAACATCTTCGCCCATGATGGTTTCAATACCGTTATCCAGCATTTCCTGCTCGTCAGCCAGCTTGATGTCAAAAATATCATCAATCTTGCGAATGTAGCTGGTCATTAAATCAGATTCCTTAGGCGGCATCTGACCGCCATCTTCGCCATAGATCTTGTAGCCATTGTATTCCTTAGGGTTATGGCTGGCCGTAATCATAATGCCGGCATAGGTATGCTTGTAGCGAACGGCAAATGACAACTCTGGGGTTGGCCGCAGATTGTCATAGATGTAAACCTTGATATTGTGGGCTCCCAAGACACGAGCAGCATCGTGGGCAAACAAGCGGGAATTATGACGGGAATCATAGCTGATGGCAACCCCGCGCTGCTTGATTTCTTCGCCCAGCGTGTCCATAAATTGAGCCAGACCTTCCGTAGCTTGACGAACCGTGTAGACATTCATGCGGTTGATCCCAGGACCCATTAATCCCCGCATGCCGGCCGTGCCGAACGACAGCGGGCCATAAAAGGCATCCTCAATCTCTTTTTCGTCCTTCATTGCTGCCAATTGACGCTTCAAGCTTGGTTCCAGGTCTTTGCGATCAAGCCAAGTCTGGTAGGTATCTTTCCAACTCACAATGACATCTCCTTAAATTATAATCACCTGTATCACAGTAACTTAAGTATACCGCACTTAGAACTTGTTTGGTGCAATTCGTTCAATAATTTGGGCTATACCATCCTCTTCATTGCTTAAAGCAATTATTTCAGCGCTTTCTTTGACACTTTGACTGGCATTTGCCATGGCAACTGGATGGGCAACGCTTTTGAGCATGGGCAGGTCATTTTCATCATCACCAAATGCGACCAGCTGATCATAGTCCGCCAATTCATGCTCAATCAGATAGCGAGCAGCACACCCTTTATTGACAGCTGCGGCGTTGATCGTTAAATAACCATCGCCGGCCTCATGAATTGCGATTTCATTTGAATAGTTCGCGATAAGCCGTTTTTTGACCTCTTTGAGCCGTTTTGAATCTTCAATAATCAACAAAATCTGCAGCACGTTTTTTAGCGGCCGCTGATCGACATCAAAAAGCGGCTGAATGCCCGTATAAAAAATCTCTGTTTCAATCTGTTGGTCAAGCTTTGAAACATGCCAGCTTTCGGCATCCATCCAGGTAAAGTTCAGCTCAGGAAATTCGGTTTTAACCAAGTTCTGCAACTTTTGTGCCGTTTGATCCGGAATCGCATGCTGCTCTAAAATTTCAAATCCACGAACGGTCGGCTGAAAAATGACCGCGCCATTTAAGGCTGTCTGTGGTCCATTCAGCTGCAGCCGTTTGATCAGATCAAGCATCTGAATCGGCATCCGCGCAGAAGCCAGCATTAGCGGCAGTTGGCTTTTAACAACCGCAAAAATCGTTTGGGGGCTCAGTTTTCCCTTTTCATTAAGCAGCGTATGATCCAAGTCGCTGATTAGATAATATCCCAAGGCAAACCATCCTTTCTCATCAATCATTTCATCTATTTTTCTAATCTTAGCATGAGGAAATCAAGAAAAATTTGCTATTTTCAGCAAATTTTTCATAGACATTTATAAAAAATAGCGTTAGTATTAGAAAAACATTAAAAAATAAGTTTTTATTCTAATTTTAAAGGGAGATGTCCGTATGAGTCGAAAAGTTGCTGTTATCGGAATGGGAAACGTTGGTGCCGCAGTCGCTCACTATATTGTCGCCTGTGGCTTTGTTGATGACCTGGTGCTGATTGACAAAAACGAAGCCAAAGTTAAGGCCGACGCATTGGACTTCTACGACGCAATGCCTAATCTGAAGAATCACACCAACATCTTCGTTAATGATTACTCACAATTGGAAGATGCTGATGTCGTAGTTTCAGCACTTGGCAATATCAAGCTGCAGGATAACAAAGATGATGACCGCTTTGCCGAACTGCCATTTACGCGTGTTCAAGTCCGTGAAGTTGCCCAAAAGATTAAGGAATCTGGCTTCCATGGCAAGATGGTCGTAATTACCAACCCAGTTGACGTGATTACTTCAATTTATCAAGAGGTTACTGGTCTGCCAAAGAATCATGTCATCGGTACCGGGACGCTGCTTGACTCCGCGCGGATGAAGCGGGCCGTTGCTCAGCGTCTGCACCTGGATCCTCGTTCCGTTACCGGCTACAACCTTGGCGAACACGGCAACTCACAATTTACTGCCTGGTCAACGGTTCGCGTTTTGGATCAGCCAATTACCGAACTGGCCAAGGAACGCGGCTTGGATCTGGACAGTCTGGACCATGAAGCTCGGGTCGGCGGCTTTACCGTCTTCCATGGCAAGAAGTACACCAACTATGGGGTCGCAACGGCTGCCGTTCGGCTGGTCAACACGATTATCTCTGATGCACACACTGAACTGCCAGTTTCCAACTATCGTGAAGAATATGGGACTTATCTTTCCTACCCTGCCGTGGTTGGTCGCGATGGTATTCTGGAACAGGTTCAACTGGATCTGACTGATGAAGAGCTAGAAAAGCTGCAGACTTCTGCCAACTACATCAAGCAAAAGTACGCTGAAAGTCAAGAAGCTGCCAAAGAAGGCAAGTAATAAAAAAGGATGGGATCAAATCCCATCCTTTTTTAATTTTTAACGGTTCATCAAGTATTGATAGATCTGCTGACCAGCAATCGCACCATCACCAACCGCGGTCGCAATTTGCCGCAGTGGGGTTTCGCGCACGTCACCAATGGCAAAAACGCCTGGCAGACTGGTTGCCATCAGATCATCGGTCTTAACATAGCCCTGCTCGTTTAGAATCTCCAAATCTTTAAAAGGAGCGGTCATTGGTACGCTGCCGACATAAATAAAGACTCCATCAGCCTGGATTTCTTCATCAGCCTCAGTCACATTATTATGCGTTTTAACGCCCACAACCTTATCACCATCACCCACTACTTCCGTAACCTGAGTATTGAAGATAAATTCCATTTTATTGTTCTGCTTAGCCTTTTCCTGAATCAATGGCTGAGCTCGCAGCTGATCACGCCGAACCACTACCGTTACCTTTTCAGCCAGCTGCGTCAGATACATTCCCTCTTCAACTGCCGAGTCGCCACCGCCAACGACGACCACATGCTTGTTCTTGAAAAAGGCACCATCGCATACTGCACAATAAGATACGCCACGGCCACCATATTCTTCTTCACCGGGAACGCCCATGTGCCGCTGTTGAGTCCCAGTAGCAATTACCAGCACCTTAGCTGTAAAGATGTCACCCATGTCAGTCGTTAGCTGTTTCAAGTCACCATCAAGTTCAACTTTTTCAACCGTGCCATAAGCATATTGCGCACCAAACTGAGTTGCACCTTGATACATATCTTGTGCCAGCTCAGGTCCTTGAACCGACTTAAAGCCAGGATAGTTTTCAATTGCGGCCGTATTATTCAAATTACCGCCATAAATACCTCGATCCAGCATCAAAACAGATAGGTTGGCCCGCGAAGCATACAAAGCCGCGGTCATCCCAGCCGGACCAGCGCCAACCACGATTACGTCATAATTGGTTTGTTTTTCTTCTGCCATGTTGTTCCTCCGAGTTATTGATGATTAATGATATCTTACTTGGTTTAAGATTATTTGTCCATGGCTTTGCTTACTTTTTGTCAGTTAATAAAAAATGGGGCGCTACTATTCAGCGTCCCATT
>NZ_JBKZAY010000020.1:0-39077 GCF_046939755.1 Limosilactobacillus mucosae | reverse complement strand
ATTACAGTCTAAGATTGATATATACCGAGTTTTGGATTCACGTGCCGAAAACTTTAAACTTCCGAAAGCTTATGAGAAGAAAGTATCATCAATTACTAATATATATACGCGGCCAGAGATAGAAATTCTGTATATTCTTTACCATAATGACTATTCAAAATTTGCTAATCAGACAGATAAGCCCAGTACTTTTGCCAAGAAGAACTATCATGATGTCCAAAATCTAAAAGCATATGATGAAAACTATGACTTTTGGAATCAGCATTTTGACAGACTTATCGATGTTTTAGAGCAGTATCGAAAGCAGAAACATAGGTCGGAGCATGCAATCTATGACTTGTTAAAATAAGGAACAATTTAGCTGAAGCGACTTCCAATTACAATCCCCCTAAAGGCAACACTTGAAATAATCAGAGTGCCTTTAAGGGGATTTTTTGTAGCAACAATATCGTTATCAATTCAGAAAACATTTCAAACGAAACGCTGCTCAAATTGAGTGGCGTTTTTTGATTACCAGCGTTCAAAAATAGGACAACCGTTTGCTCGTTTATCACTTGACACACGTATGAAATCGGTTCCGTAAATTGGTTGACGAGTGAGCAAACTTAAGTAATTTCAGTACTTGGCTGTGGATTCATTAATTTCGTAGTTGAGTAAAAAGCTTTACCTAATTTAAATTCGTAATTTTATCTAAATGGCAAAAAACAAATGCGATGATAAACAAGTTTTGCTATATTAGTGTAAGTAATTCTTGGTCTATTTTTTAATATATTAATAGCGATAAAAGGATTACCAATTGCATTTATAAACTGTTTGTGGGAGATGAGGAGCGTAAGAGTATGGATCAATTATTTAAGTTGAAAGCGGGGCGTCTGATACAAAGAGCGATAATTGTTTTTGTAACAATGGTGACGATTTTTTCTGGGTCTTTTGCATCATTGTTTGCTGGGGCAATAACCGCTCATGCTGACGACACGACTGCTAAGATTGAGTACGATGATAAAAGCGGTACGCGATACACCGACATTGACTCGGAACAGATTTTCTTGTTTTGCATGAATAACAAGATGCATTGGCCGTCCACGGGAACCAGCTATGCCCAGGTGACGGCTGGTCTGACTGCTGATGACTTTGATTCGACAGCTGCTTATGAGAAGTTTCAAAGCAAGCAGGATGAGTTTTGGAATCGACTCAAGGCCATTTTGTACATGGGGTATTCACATAACGGGTTAGGCATGTACACGGTTGGTGATGCACCAAAGGCATTGACGGAAACCGAGTATAACGAATTGTTGAAAGTGCCGGATGTTTTGCGTCAAGACTTTCATGACGTTCTTGGTGATGCAACGTTTACTTTTAGCAACTATAATAAGGAAACGTTGAAAGATTTCTTTGAGGCGGTTTATAAGCTAGGTGCTACTGGCACGACCAGTTCTGGTTTGACGCGACAAGAGATTCAAAGCATGCCCTTTTATAAAGCCGCTTTTGTTTTAGTCAACTATGGCAACGATGCTTTAAGTGCTTATCCAAGTATGTATCCAGATTCGGTCTATCTGACGTCCGGCCAAGCCAGTTCACAAACTCAGGCCGCGGTTTGGAAGCTGATGGATGAATATGGTATCAAGAACAACGACGGCAGTGTTTCAATCGACAGCTTTGGGCAACAATTGCTGGACCAATCAGCAACGGTCACGGTTCCCAATGCTGCGCCAGCCGAAGACGATCTCAGTATTGATGGAGACCCAACCTTTACTTATCATGATGGCAAGTGGTATTCCGGCAAACTAAAGCTGGCGGTTAAGGATGGCTCGTCGTTAGCGGATTATCAAGGGACCTACACGCTGAACCTGCCAGATGGCGTGACTACCACGACTGGTGAAACCACCGTTAAGTCAGGCGAGGAGTTCCAGCTGGTCAGTGATACGCGGCCAAGTACTGATGATTCGATTACCGCGTCAGCCAAGATCGTTTATCTCAAGAATATGAACGTTTACCGACCAACTGCTGATAAAGACACCTATCAATCAATGATCGGGGCGGCATTTGGCGAGAAGACCGTCAGTGCCAAGTCAGCGTTCAAGGTTGAGGATGAAGGCACGCTTAAAATCGTTAAGTATGCTAAGGACGCGGATGGCAAGGCCGATGACTCGCAGCCAATTAAAGACGTTGAATTTACGATCACGGGGCCGAACGACTATTCCAAGACGGCTAAGACTGATGAGAACGGTGAGATTTCTTTGTCAGGCTTAACGCCAGGCAAGTACACGATCACCGAATCAGATGTAACCGACGCGGAACCAAAAGTTGAGGCTCCCGATGCTGCTGATAAGACCCAGACAGTTACGGTTGAAGCTGACAAAACTAAGACGGTCACGGCAACCTTTAGCGATAAGCTGACTAAGGGTAACCTGGAAGTCGTAAAATATGCCAATGACGCGGATGGTAATGTGGATACATCCAAGCCAATCAAAGGCGTTGAATTTACGATTACCGGGCCCAAGGGATACTCGAAGACAGCCACGACTGATGAGGAAGGCAAGATCGCGCTGACTGATTTGGCGCCTGGTGAGTATACGGTTGAAGAAACCAGCACCAGCAAGTCAAATCCTAAGGTTGAATTGCCAACTGACGGCACGACACAAACGGTAACCGTTAAGAACTCTACGGATGTCGAAACGGCAACCTTCAGTGACGAATTGACGACTGGCAACCTGGAAATTACTAAGACGGTTAAGGAATCCGATAACACGCCGGTTGCCGGGGTTGAATTTACGATCACCGGACCGAACGATTACTCCAAGACCGTTAAGACTGATGAAAACGGCAAGATTTCGCTAAAAGGCCTGACTCCAGGCGAATACACGGTCACGGAATCAAGCGTTGATGGTGCCAGTCCCGCGGTTGAAGCCCCATCAGCTGGTGACAAGACGCAAACAGTCACGGTTGCAGCTGACAAGACAGCCACGGCTAAAGTTTCCTTCAGTGATGAATTGACTAAAGGCAGCTTAAAGATTATTAAGTACGCCAAGGACGCGGATGGCAAGGCCGATACCGCTAAGCCGATTGCCGGGGTTGAATTTACGATCACGGGGCCAAACGACTACTCCAAGACGGTTACGACCGATAAAAATGGTGAGATTTCACTCGAGAAGTTGGCGCCGGGCGAGTACAAAGTTACCGAATCAGATGTTTCCAAGGCTAGTCCAAAGGTTGAAGCGCCATCAGCTGTTGACAAGACACAGACGATTAAGGTTGAGTCAGATCAGACTGCGACAGCGACCTTCAGTGACGAATTGACGACTGGCAACCTGGAAATCATTAAGACGGTTAAGGGATCCGATAACACGCCGGTTGCCGGGGTTGAATTTACGATCACCGGACCGAACGATTACTCCAAGACCGTTAAGACTGATGAAAACGGCAAGATTTCGCTGCAAGGCCTGACCCCAGGTGAATACACGATCACGGAATCAAGCGTTGACGGTGCCAGTCCCGCGGTTGAAGCCCCATCAGCTGATGACAAGACGCAAACAGTCACGGTTGCAGCTGACAAGACAGCCACGGCTAAAGTTTCCTTTAGTGATGAATTGAAGCAAGATAAGACTGGTACGTTTACGATTCAAAAGTACATCAAGGATACGACGACTGGCGTCAAGGGCGTGCAGTTCAAGATTACGGGGCCGGATTCACAGGTTGACGGCAAGACCTTTACCACGGATAAGGATGGCAAGATCACACTGCCAGCTGAGCTGAAATCGGGTACCTACAAAGTTACTGAATTGACGACAGCTGGCAAGGGCTTTACCGGTGAGGTTGAGCTGAAAGAGCAGACGGCTTCAATTACGATTGGCAAGGATGGCAAGACGGATCAAAGCAACGACACGCTGGTATTTGAGGACAAGGCAGCAACGAGCTCTAGTTCATCAAGCTCATCGTCAAGCAGTTCAAGTTCTAGTTCATCGAGCTCGTCATCCAGCAAGCCAAGTTCTAGTTCATCAAGCAAGCCAAGTTCTAGTTCATCAAGCTCGTCGTCAAGCAAACCAAGTTCTAGTTCATCGAGCTCATCATCGAGCAAGCCAAGTTCTAGTTCATCGAGCTCGTCGTCCAGCAAGCCAAGTTCTAGTTCATCGAGCTCGTCGTCCAGCAAGCCAAGTTCTAGTTCATCAAGCTCGTCGTCAAGCAAACCAAGTTCTAGTTCATCAAGCTCGTCATCCAGTAGCTCAAGTTCTAGCTCCGAAAAGACTGGTACGTTCCTGATTCAAAAGTACGTTAAGGGTACGACGATTGGCGTCAAGGGCGTGCAGTTCAAGATCACGGGGCCGGATTCACAGGTTGACGGCAAGACCTTTACCACGGATAAGGATGGTAAGATCACACTGCCAGCTGAGTTGAAGAGCGGCAAGTACACGATTACGGAATTAACGACGCCAGGGGATGGATTTACCGATACTGTTGAACTATTGGCGCAAACCAAGACGATTACGATCAAGGCTGATGGCACCACTTCAGCAGCCAATGATACCGTTGTCTTTGAGGATAATGCCAAGACCAGCTCGAGTTCATCCAGTGAAAGCTCAAGTTCGTCGATTAGTTCCAGCTCATCCAGTTCAATGAGTTCAAGTTCGTCGATCAGCTCGAGTTCATCCAGTGAAAGCTCAAGTTCATCGACTGGTTCCAGCACCTCTAGCTCAATGAGTTCCAGTTCTTCGATCAGCTCGAGTTCATCCAGTGAAAGCTCAAGTTCATCGACTGGTTCCAGTTCTTCCAGTGAAAACTCAAGCTCATCGATCAGTTCCAGCTCGTCATTGCCGGTCAGCTCAGAATCATCAAGTTCCGAGACTTCCTCGAGTTCATCTGATTCATCCAGCGCACCGGTAACACCAGCGGAATCAAGTTCTTCTAGCGGTACGGAAATATCAGGTGTTGAAAGTTCTTCCACCACCTCAACTTCTGCCAGCGCGGTACCAACGACGCCAAGCGCGCCCGCGGCATCCTCCAGCTCGGCTAAGAAGTCATTTGTTTCCGGTTTGCTGCCACAGACTGGTCAAGCCAAATCACTGCTCTGGATTCTGCTTGGGGTTGTGATTGTGGCTGGGGTAGCAATCAAGCTGTATCTAGATAAGAAGAAAAAATAATCGCTGAGACGGATCGATCAAGCAATTGATTGACGTTCAAAGCAGGCGCGGCTCTCAAATGAGGGTCGCGTTTTTTATTTTGCAGGGTCTCGATTCTGCTTTCGGCGCAAAATAAGCTCAAATTGCATCGAAAAATAAATTACAGACTATAAAGAAGAAAGCATGAATAAGATTCCTTTACTAAAAGGCAAAACACCTTGTTGAGCGATGATGATATTTTAAAGTACCACGCGCTGGAACGACTGTAATTTAAACATTTCTAAAGCCCGCGCCTGATGCGAGCTTTTTTTTTTTAGGCTCGTTATAATAAAAGAAGCTAAATTACGAAAAAATGAGGAGCACGGCTTATGAAAATTTTGATTGTTGATGACGATAAAGACATCGTTCAATTATTAGAAATCTATGTCCGCAATGAAGGCTATGAGCCAATCACGGCCTACAACGGCAAAGAGGCCCTAACCAAATTAAACACCAACCCAGATATTAGCCTGGTAATCCTAGACATCATGATGCCAGAAATGGACGGGATGGAAGTTATCAAGCAGGTGCGCAAGGATTCATCAATTCCAATTTTGGTGGTTTCGGCCAAGACAACGGACATGGACAAGATTCAAGGCTTGATCACGGGGGCCGATGATTATGTCACCAAGCCTTTCAATCCCCTGGAGGTCATGGCCCGTGTCAAGTCCCTGCTGCGGCGGAGTAAAGGCGATCTGACCAACGATGAGCCGGATGTCTTGAACGTTGGCCCGTTGGTGATTAACAAGGATTCCCACGAGGTCAAGACGCTCAAGGGTGATACGATTCAGCTGACGGCGCTGGAATTTGGAATTTTGTACCTGCTGGCCAGTCATCCTAACCGTGTTTTCAGTGCGGATGATATTTTTGAACGAGTTTGGCAACAGGAGTCCGTGGTTTCGGCTAAGACGGTCATGGTTCACGTCAGCCACCTGCGCGATAAGATCGAAGCCGCTACCGGTGGCGAAAAGGTCATCGAAACGGTGTGGGGCGTTGGCTACAAGGTTGAAAGCCACTAGTTTTGATTTGTTAGATGAGGTCCGGCGCTCAGATAAATGGGCATTGGGCCTTTTATCATGTTTGGTCGGCAGGCTCGCGGTATTTACGTGGGCGGTTAGGGGGTAAAGTTTGAAGTTAACTACGCGTGAAAAGAGCTCGCTGTTTTTTGAGGGCGTCTCAACGGTGATTTTGCTAGCGATGATCAATCTGGCCATCGTCGTGATTCTGCAATGGATCGTGCGGCATAATCCCGGCGTCAACAGCGGGATCTTCATCATTAAACAATCCTTGGCGTTTGGCCCGATGGAGATTCGTATCTGGAGCTATCAGCGCATCGTGATCAGCATCATGCTGATAATCGATGTCTGGGTCGTCTGGTGGCGCTTGATGCGGCGCTACCGGCAGTATCAAATGGACCACATTATCAGAGAACTGCATTACATCGCGCAGGGACATCTGGATCACCGCATTCCCTTTAAGCTCAATGGTTCGCTGCAAGACGTCATCACCAGCGTCAATACTTTGGTTGACAGCGTCGTTCAGTCAATGGACGATGAGCGGCAAGTAGAAAAGTCCAAAGATGAGCTGATCACCAACGTCAGCCACGACCTGCGCACGCCGCTGACCAGCATCATTGGCTACCTGGGTTTAATCGAAAACAAACAGTATCATAACGAGCAGGACATCTTGCAATATACCCACATCGCCTACGAAAAAGCCGTGCAGATGAAGGGAATGGTCGATGATCTGTTTGAATTTACCAAGGTGCAGCAGCATGGTGCCCCCCTTAACCTAATAAAGGTTGATCTGGATCCACTGCTGGAACAGGTCAGTGCCAGTTTTGAGCTGGAAGCCAAAAAAAAGGGAATTGAGATTTCCACGCATGTTGATCCTAAACCGTTAATGATTGAAGCTGATCCGGAAAAACTGGGCCGGGTCTTCAGCAATCTGGTGGCAAACGCCTTGAAGTATGGTCATGGGGCCACCTGGATCAAACTTTCGGCCACGCGCTACCATGACATGATCATCGTGAAGGTTGCCAACAACGGGGAACCGATTCCGCAAAAGTCGCTGAAGCACGTCTTTGACCGGTTCTACCGTGTTGAGTCATCGCGCTCTAAAGCGACTGGCGGGACTGGGCTGGGCCTGGCAATTGTCAAGGGTGTCGTGGACCGGCACCATGGTCAGGTCTCGGTAGCCTCTGATGAAAAGGAAACCGCCTTTACCGTGGTGCTGCCAGCCAGTCAAACCGCGCCATCAGAAGCAGCGGTCAATGGGGACTCTGCCAAAGCGCAGCCAGCCGAATAGCATTGTGACTACTGGCTGTAAAATGCCGGCAGTTGAGTGATTATTGATAGCTGAGTCAGCTAAGATCGGCCAAGGCGCCAGCCAGCTGAAATTAACTGACTGGCGCCCAGCGAATTTGGTGCCATAAATCAATGCAGGATCGGGCTGCCGGTGCTGCATTTTTTGAGTCGGCAATATTGTATGCATGGGCTGATCATGATAACGCTGCACATGAGCAGTTCGTGCTGGCAGTTTGCCCTTGCTTAACGATCAGCAAAAACCGAACTAAATCGGGCTATTCTGGTATTCTTTAAAATTTAAATATGTTAGACTGGAATTGCATCGTGTTCAAAGGAATACGAGATAAAAGATGAAAAACAATTAAATTAAATGCTGGGGGATATACTTTTTGGCTAAAGCACAGCAAATCAATCCAGAAGGTGCCAGATGGCTGCAGGTCTTGGGCGTTTCAATGCCGCTTTGCCTGAGTTACGTGCCAATTGGCGTTGCCTGTGGGATTTTGTTACACGCCGCGGGGATGAACTTCCTGCTGACGTTTCTTGTTTCGGTGATGGTTTTCTCCGGTGGGGCTCAATTCATCTTGGCTTCACTGTTGATGCTTGATGCACCCATCTCCTCAATCTTTATGACGCTGTTTTTCTTGGAACTTCGCTATGCATTGCTGGGATCAAGTCTTTCCAAATATATGCAAAACGAGTCGCAGCGCTTCGTCTGGCTGTTTTCTGTTTCGATGAACGATGAAAACTATGCCGTCAACTATCTGAAATTCGCGACCGACAAAAACTGGACGCCAAAAGACGCCTTAATGGTTGAGCATTACTCGCTTTTATCATGGGCAGGGGGTAATATGGTCGGCGGTCTGATCGGTAGTGCCGTGCACATCGATCTGGAAATCGTTGACTTTGCCTTGACGGCGCTGTTCTTATACATGATCGTGATGCAAGTGCGTAATCACCTGTCATTGTTGATCAGTCTGGTTTCCGCGGTACTGGCAGTCATCTTCTTGAGTCTGACCAAGAGCACGCTGGGAATCATCATCGCGACTTTGATTGCTTCGTTTATTGGTTTCATGATCGAAAATACGGTTCGCCAACGTTCTGATCATCCTGATGATGCCTGGATCATGCGCAAACTGTTCCGACCGGCTTCATCGCGTGATACGATCAGCGACCGCCAAGAAAAGGACCGAGAAGCTGAGGTCGAGGCCGAGCTGAAAGCCGAGTTGCAAGAAAAACTGCAAAATGATGCCAAAACCGATGAAGCAGCCAGTGATTCGGCAGCGGTCAAGCAGGAGAGCAAGAAATCGAGTGGAGATAAATAGACATGAGTGATTTATTAACTGGTATGCCGGTACTATCATTGGTGCCCAGTCATCACAACCTGACCTATCATTTGATCGTCATCGTGATTGCGGCCTTCGCGGCATTTATCCCGCGCTACTTCCCAATGCGTTTCTTTACCAATCGAAAGATTCCGCTCTGGTTTAACGAATGGATGAAGTACGTGCCGGTCAGTCTGTTTACGGCATTGGTCGTTAAGTCGATCTTTATGAGCAAGACCTACGCCTTTGTGCCATTTGGCCATGTCAGTCAGATCCTGGCAGCCGTTATCGTAATGATCGTGGCCTACTTTACACGATCCATGGCCGTTTCGGTAATCGGTGGGCTGGCCGCGGTCTGGCTGATTTCTTTGGTGATTTAAAATATTTGCGAATAATTGAAGCGTCATTTTCAAGTGTATGATGGTCGGGTTCTGAGGCCAATCATCATGGGCGGCCTTGCGTCGGAACTGTCCGCGCCGGCTGAAAATGGCGCTTTTTAAATTTCACTGGGGCTTCACTGTTAAGTTGTTGTAGTGCATCTTACTTTTTTGCCAAATTGTCATGTCCGAAGCGGCAGTTGTTCCTGCGATTTGGTTTTGTCGTTGATTTTTAAGTTCTGGGTCTGGCCAGTCGTTAATGGTGCGAGCGGGTGGATTTCAGCTAAGTATTGGCATCATAAAATTGTCTAGCCCCGCCGTTGATTCGGTCATGAGTAGCGGTTTCGGTTAAGTTCCGGTGATGGGACGGTTTGAAAAGCTGATTTGGCTCCGTCTTTGTGAAGAAAAATAGGGATGTGGAGTCTGAGGGGGCCAAATTACCTACTATTGGCTGATTTGAGGCCGAAAGTAGGTAATTGTATATTCGGCCAGCTTAACTTTACCTACTTAAGATGATTTTTCTTCAAATAGTAGGTAAAGTTGCATAATTATGGGTTGATTGGGCCAGACCGACTTTGTGAATTACCTACTATTTGGAGATTTTTTCCAAATAGTAGGTAATGTTAGGATACCCTAACTCGATATACATTGATTTTTACCTACTATACATCGCTTTTTCGAAAAAAGTAGGTAATGAGATTTTCGTCATATGTCATTATGCATGATTTTTTGTATAATTCGGTCTAATGAGGTTTGGCAACGACTTTTATGACAACCAGTCAGCTGAATTTACAGGGAGGAAGTCAATTTTGAACGGTTGCGCCACCCGCTTATGTACTATTTTGGGCAAAGCGGGTACTACGAGCTTTACATCTGCGGCAGATTGGCTGTTGGTAGGGTTCCATCGGTAGGTGTTCGACTGCAGGCAGAGATAGGCGGTTGCCTGACGCTGGGACTGCTGACGATTTTTCATTGGTGGCGGTTAAAATGTCTGCACCAGTCAATTCGCCATCCTGTAATCAATCCGTTAACTTCCAGCCGAGTAGTCATGTTATCGCTTGGTTGGGTTTGAAAATGGCGCTTTTTCATTTTGTGTTAAGTCAGCTGGGGCGATTCATCTTATAATTAAGCCAAGTATTGATAAAACGAGAGGGGCAATTTAATGAAAAAAGCATATTTGATTCATGGGACCTCCACCCGCGATGATGACTGGTTCCCATGGCTGGAAAAAGCGGCACGACCGGAAATTGAGCTGGATCGACTCTGGCTGCCCGATCCGTTTGCCCCGCAACCGGCAGCGTGGAATCAAGCGGTTGACGATCAAATCAAAGCCGAAGATGGCATTACGCTGGTAGCGCATAGTCTGGGCTGCATAACGGCAGTACGCTGGCTGGCGCGGCATAACGTTAAGAACGTGGGCCTGCTTTTGGTAGGGGCGTTTGATCAGCCGCTGCCAGACTACGCGGGTTTAGATGAATTCATGCAGGGCGGGGTCGACTATCGCCAAGTGCGGCCCAAAATCAGCCGTGCGACCGTGATCACAGCGCAAAACGATCCAATCGCGCCTTACCAATTTGGGGTTGCCATGGCCAATCGACTGGGGGCCAAATTGATCGTACGTCTTGATGGCGGGCATTTCTTAACCAGCGATGGCTTTACGGAATTTCCGCTAGCATTGACGGAGCTAAAACGCGTTGCCAGCGTTGCCTGACTTGGTGGTCATTACGACTAGCATTGATATTAGATTTATCGCCAGCTTTATCTTCAAAATAAAAAGATCCGCCATACTGAAAACGTGACGGATCTTTTTATTTATCGCTGATTGCTCATGTAGTCGCGGGTCATTGGCAGGTGCTTGCCAGACGCGCCTTTAGTAATCAAAAACTGCATAACATCGATGTTGCCGGATTCAAACGAGGCCGCGCACGCCTGCAGGTACAGATCCCACATGCGCGTGAACCGTTCGCCCATCATATCTTGAATATGGGCGCGGTGTGCATTAAAGTTCATGTCCCAGATTTCCAGGGTACGCTGATAGTGACGCCGCAGCATCTCGATATCAGCGATCTGCAAGTTGTTTTCAACGATATGACCAACCATTTCCTGCAGCCCTGGTACATAGCCGCCAGGGAAGATATACTTATTGATCCAGCCGTTGTAGGCCCCGCCTTGCTGCCGAGTGATGCCGTGAATCAGCGCTACGCCATCGTTAGTCAGATAGCGGGCAACGTCTTTAAAGTACAGGCCCAGATTTTCCTTGCCGACGTGTTCGAACATCCCCACGGAAACGATGTAGTCCCATTGCCGATCGCCCAGTTCACGATAGTCCATTAATAAGACCTCGGCGACGTCCTGCAGATGTTCTTCTTCAATCTTATTTTGGACCAGACGATACTGTTCTTTACTCAGCGTAACGCCGGTAACCTTCAGCCCGTATTCACGCGCGGCCGTCAGCATCAAGGTGCCCCAGCCGCAGCCAATGTCAAGCAGTGTCTTGCCTGGTTGGGGATGCAGCTTATTGATGATGTGGTGGACCTTAGCAATTTGCGCGGCCGTCAGATCGTCACGGTTGCCGTTGGTAAAGTAAGCGCATGAATAGGTCAGCGTGTCGTCCAGCCATAGCTTGTAAAAATCGTTGCCGACGTCATAATGGCTCTGGACGTCACTGGCGCTTTCCTTTTCACCATGACTCTGTTTGGGCAGTATTCGGCGGAACTTGCTGCTGCGCATAAAGCTGTCCTTGCTTTCGTAGGCCGCTTCAATGACTTTTTGAATGCTGCCGTCAATTTCAATTTTCTTATCCATGAAGGCCTCGCCTAAAGCGATTGAAGCGTTTTTGGTCAGGTCGCGTACTGGAATCTTCTCGTTGAACCGGATCGTTGCTTGCGGCTCGCCATTGCCGTAGACGACTGAGGAGCCATCCCAGAAAATGATTTTAACGGGGATGGTAAACGAGCGACTCAGCAGGACTTTATAAAACGTCTTTTCCAACATGAAAATTTCCTTCTTTCCAATCCATATGCACGTTATTATACACCTCGCAGTAAAATTAGGCGGAATTTGAGTCATGACATGCTATACTTAGGCTAAATTGTCTAAAAATAGGAGGGATTGGATGGTCAATGCATGGCATCGATTCATCGATAACGTACCATTAAGGCGGTTTGCGGTGTTGGCACTGTTGATCTGGGTGCTCTATTTGGTGCGGGGAATGCTGAGCGCGATCCTGCTGACGTTTATCTTTACATACATTGTAGTGCATTGGGTTCGCTTCGTGCAGCGCTGGCTTCCCAAACTGCCCTCGTTGCTGGTAGTCTTGGTAACTTATGCCGTTTTGATCGCGGCGGTTTATTTTGCGGTGACCAAATACCTGCCGTTGCTGATTACGCAGATTATCAAGATGGTTAATTCAGTCTTGAAATTCTATCAGTCGCAGGACGGTTCTTGGCTGATCAAACAGCTCAATCATTACATTAGTGCCAAAACCGTAACGGCCCAGGTCAAGCATGGCATCAACCTGGCCTTTTCGACTTTGACCAGTTTGACGAAGATGGCAGTGACGTTCTTTATGTCATTTATTCTGAGTTTCTTTTATACGATTGAGCTCAAGCAGATGTATTCGTTCAGCCGATTGTTTTTGACTAGTGATCTGTTCAGCTGGCTGTTTGAGGATATCTACTTTTTTGGCAAAAAGTTCGTCAATACGTTCGGCGTGGTTTTAGAGGCCCAGTTCTTCATCGCACTCTGCAATACGGCGCTGACGACGATCTGTCTGATGTTTATGCATATGCCGCAGATTCTGGCGTTGGCTTTGATGGTCTTTGTTTTCAGTCTAGTGCCGGTTGCTGGGGTGATCATTTCTCTGATTCCGCTGAGCATGGTTGGCTACTCGGTTGGCGGCATTCGTGATGTGATCTACATCATCATTATGATTATTGCAATTCATGCGTTAGAGTCGTACGTCTTGAATCCCAAGTTTATGTCCAGTCGCACGGAACTGCCGATCTTTTATACGTTCGTAGTGCTGATGGTCAGTGAAAAGCTGTTTGGGACCTGGGGCTTGATCGTCGGCGTGCCGATCTTTACTTTCCTGCTTGATATTATGGGCGTAAAGTCGATTGGCGACAAAAAACAAAGTGAATAGCTTTAAAGACCAGTATTGATTAAATCAGTACTGGTCTTTAATTATCCAACAGGTGAATCCAGTTTGAGCGTTTTGAATAGTCGATTATGGGGATGATTGGAGAATTTAGACATGTTCACATCAAGGAGACAACGGCAAGAATCTGTGCTGACGTAAAGATGAGCGGAGAGGTTGTAAAAGCAGCCATCAAGCAAGGGCTCAGACTTGAACTATGTGAAAATAACGGATCGTTCAACGATGACTTGTGATTGATTAGCACAGCCGCAATTAATTGATACTGCGATTGTTTAATCGTTATCGGTCGACGTTGTAACGAAACGATTCAGGGGATTTGAGCTCTGCCATCATGGTCGCTGTCGCCGTCGTAACAAAGCAATCCAGGGCATTATTATTGGGAAACTACTCTTGATTGTCGATTTGACGTTTGGGCTGCTTGTTAAAAATGTTTAGCGGATGAAATATGCAAAGATTCCTGTATAAAACATATGACAAAAATATCATTACCTACTTTTGTCGAAAAAGCGCTGTATAGTAGGTAAAATTCGTTGTATAAAACTGTTTTCAGAGACAATCCGGGTGTGTCTTACCTACTTTTATCGATAAATTTCAATATAGTAGGTAACTGGTTGAGACCAATTAATTAGAATATACAAAATTACCTACTATTAGCAAAAAAGACGGCAATAGTAGGTAAAAATACCAAGACTGGTTATGCGTTACCTACTATTGCTATGAAAACGCAAAATAGTAGGTAAATCATGAATGAGTGGTCAAGTTTGATGATAGAGTAAATGGCCAAACTGCTGATGTTTACCGCTGGCGTAACAACAGTGCATTGAATTTGCGAGACGAATGGTCAAACTGCTAATGTTGCTATGGCAATGAGGCAAGCGGAACGCAAATAATTGCTTTACGATGTTGTCTGGTCGGTGATCTGGAAATGGTGGAGTTACACAATGCTAAATGGCCAACGATTAAGCAGCCGATGTGTGAACCTCAAGTCAGTAAAGTTTTACTGAGTTAGTCTGCTTAGCTCAGCACCAAAATAGGTACGCGCCACGTCTCAGATTATCAAGAGCGTGGTAATCTGAATTAAGAGTTTGTCCTGGGTTCAATTCGTCAAGCAATGTGTTGGTCAACACCGCGGCTGCTGTTTCAGTCACGCTCGGTCGATAAGCTGCTGATTGTCACTGATTGTCAAAAACGACTGCTTCAAATTGTTGATTAAGACAAAGTTAAAAATAAATTAAAAAACATATTGACTTTCTAATGATCGGCTCGTAGACTAAGAAACATCAAATATTTACTACGGCAAAAGAAAGGAGCCATGGATCATGAAAAAGCAATTATTCGAACAACTTAACAACATGGCTCTTCAATTGAACGCCCTACTGCTACTGCAGGTCAAGGACCCGGTTGCGTGATTAAGCATTTTTGCTGATCAGCGATTGAGCCCTTCTTTCTGTTGGCATGAGGGCCGATCGATACCGGTTAAGAAAAGCCCTCATTCCATTGCGGATGAGGGCTTTTTTCTTTGATCAAATGCAGTCAGCAAAATATTTGATTGATTGAATGATGAGAAAAATTAAACAAGGGGAGTCAGGCTTATGAAGATTAAAAATAAGAAAACGGGGATTGCCATAATGATGGCAGCCATGACCATGATGGCAGCAGGATGTTCCGCAACTGGTTCGCAAAAAGGCAACTCAGCTTCTGGCAACACCGTTAAGGTTGGGGTCAACATGGAACTGTCTGGCGCGGCCGCTGGCTATGGTCAACAAGAAGAAAACGGGATCAAGCTTGCCGTTCACGACATCAACAAAAACGGCGGTATTAAGGTTAACGGCAAGAAGATGAAGATCAAGATCATCACGCGCGACAACAAGACCTCAACTTCAACGGCGGCTTCGGTTGCTTCACAATTAACCACCAAGGACAAGGTTGTTGCTACGGTCGGTCCCGCAACGACCAACGCGGCTACGGCAGCTATTCCAAACCAGACCAAAGCGCAGGTGCCATTAGTTTCACCAACCGCGGCTGATCCTAGCTTTACGCGGACTAAGAAGGGCGGCGTTCAAAAGTACGTCTTCCGGGCCCAGGCACAAAACAACTACCAAGGTCAAGTGGCTGCCAACTTCGCCAACACGCATCTGAAGGCTAAGCGCGTAGCTATCTTGGCTGATAACTCCAGTGACTACGGGACGGGACTTGCCAAAGCATTTAAGAAGAACTTTAAGGGTACGATCGTTTCAACGCAGTATTTCCAAGAAGGCGACAAGGACTTTAGCTCTTTGATCACGGCTATCAAGAACAAGAAGATCGATGCCATCTACGTTCCGGGCTACTACTCTGAAGTCGGTGTAATTATTAAGCAGGCTCGTGAAGCCGGAATTAATGCCCCAATCATTGGTTCTGGTGGAATGGCAGATCCAAAGCTTGCCAAGATTGCCGGTGCTTCAAACGCAACCAACGTTTACTACACGACGCCATTCTCCACGATTACGGCTAAGAACAATGCCGAAGCTCGTAAGTTTATGAAGGAATACAAGGCTAAGTACGGTCAAACCGCACCAACCTACTCTGCATTGGGCTACGATGCGACGATGATGGTTGCCAATGCCATCAAGAAGGCCGACTCAACCAATTCCAACAAGATTACGGAAGCCTTGGCTAAGACTAAGAACATGAAGGGAGTTACTGGTACGATTTCAGTTAACAAGCACCATGACCCACAAATGAAGATGTCGGTTGAACAAATGACCAATGGCAAGGTTGTCGCCGGCTACACTGTTAAGTAATTAAAGAAAGGGGGCACCAACCGTGCAAATCTTTATGCAGCAACTGATCAACGGTCTCTCGCTCGGCAGCATCTACGCGCTGTTGGCTTTGGGATATACGATGATCTATGGGATTATCAAGATTATTCACTTCGCGCATGGTGACGTCTATATGCTGGGGGCGTTCTTCGGCTACTATACGATCAACGTTTGGCATTTCAACTTTATCATGGCGCTGTTCGGCTCAATGATCTTCTGCGCTCTGGTGGGCATGCTGATCGAGTTTGTCGCATATCGGCCGCTGCGTCATTCATCACGGATTGCCGTTTTGATTACGGCGATTGGGGTGTCTTACTTTTTGGAAAACGGCATGTCGGTCCTGTTCTCTGGCGACACCCGTGACTTTCCCCAGGTAATCAAGCAGGTTAACTATGAATGGTTCGGCATTCGGGTAACCAATATCCAGCTGTTGATCTTTGCAACCACGATTATTTTGATGATTATTTTGCAGCTGATCGTTAAGAAAACCAAGATGGGACGGGCAATGCGGGCTGCCGCGGCTGATCCCGTGGCAGCTGAACTGATGGGGATCAATATCAACGGTACGATTTCATTTGTCTTTGCAATTGGCTCGGCTATGGCTGGCGCGGCCGGCGTTTTGATTGGCCTGTACTACAACTCGATTGAACCAACGATGGGGCTGACGCCAGGGATCAAGGCCTTTGTCGCCGCTGTCGTTGGCGGTGTCGGCTCCATTCCAGGGGCAGCGGTCGGGGCCGTGATTATTGGCTGTCTGGAATCACTGATGCAGGCGATTGGTTTCTCTGCTTTCAAGGATGCAGCCGTCTATGTTGTTTTAATTATCGTATTGCTGTTCTTGCCAGCAGGTCTGTTTGGCAACAAGCAGCCAGAAAAGGTTTAGGGAGGCGCGAAGATGAAAACACGTTGGCAGACCATTGCCATCTGGTTCGTCTGCATGGCAGCCGGATATGGCATTATCTATGCTGGTGAAATGACTGGCGTGGTTGATACTTTTATCGAGAACATGTTGGTCATGATGGGCATCAACATCATCCTGGCCGTCAGTCTGAACCTGATTGTGGGCTTTTCTGGTCAGTTTTCGCTGGGCCATGCCGGCTTTATGGCAATTGGCGCCTATGCAACGGGAATTATGACGCAAACTGAATCAACATTTGCAGGACTGATCTTTTCCATGATTACCGGCATTGTGATTACGATTGTGATTGCTCTGATCGTTGGGATTCCAACCTTGCGGCTTAAAGGCGACTATTTAGCGATTGCGACGATGGGGGCGGCTGAAATCATCCGGCTGACCGCCAATAACTTAAAGATTACCAATGGACCGGCTGGACTTTTTAACATTCCCCAGCTTGCCACTTGGCCGCTCGTTTACATTATGATGTGTCTGACGATTATTATCGTTGCCAATTTTGTTCACAGTAAGACGGGTCGGGCGATTCGCGCGGTTCGCAATGACGAGCTGGCGGCCACGGCCATGGGCATCAACGCAACTAAGTACAAATTAATGGCCTTTGTAATGGGCGCGTCACTGGCAGCTGTAGGCGGTTCACTCTATGCTTCCTACTTGCAGAGTATTGCCCCAAGCAATTTCAACATCATGGAGTCGGTTTCGATTCTGATTATTGTTGTTTTAGGCGGTATCGGTAGCATTACTGGATCCGTAATTGCTGCCGTCGTCTTAGGCGCAATCGACACGATTTTGCAAAACTTCGGCTCGCTGCGGATGGTTATCTACGCGGTCATGCTGATTGTCATTATGCTTGCTAAGCCAAGTGGTTTGATGGGCCGACGCGAGTTTTCAATTGGCAAATGGCTGGCGAAACGTACGGCCAAAAAGCAGGCTGCCGCTGAATCATAGAAAGGAGCAACTATGGCAGAGAAATTATTAACCGTTCGCAACGTTACGCGACAGTTTGGTGGACTGACAGCGGTCAATGACGTTTCGATGACGATCTATGATAATGAGTTGGTCGCTTTAATCGGTCCCAATGGTGCTGGCAAGACGACTTTGTTCAACATGTTGAGCGGCCTTTTGCCAGCCACCAGCGGTACGATTGCCATCCGTCATGATGGTCGCTTCTATAAGGTCAGCGGCAAGGGTGCTACCAGTGTTGCGCAGCATGGTATCTCACGGACGTTTCAAAACATTCGACTGTTTGGCGACATGACGGTGCGGGAAAATATCATGGCGGCGCTGAACAATCAATTTAAGGAAAGTTTTTGGGGTACGATTATTCGAACGCCGCACTACTATCGTACTGAACGCGAGATGAATGACGCGGCCCAGAAGCTGATTGACCGCTATCATTTGACGGCGGTTGCCGACAGTCCAGCCAACAAGCTGCCATATGGGATGCAGCGACGCGTTGAAATCGTGCGGGCCTTGGCAACCAAGCCGAAGATTATCTTTTTGGATGAGCCAGCCGCGGGGATGAACCCTGAAGAAACTGCGGAGCTGACAACGATGATTCGGCAGCTGCGCGATGAGAACAATCTGGCCGTCCTTTTAATCGAACATGATATGTCATTGGTGATGAGCCTGGCTGAACGGATTTATGTTTTAGACCAAGGCGAGGTTTTGGCCAGTGGCACGCCAAAAGAAGTGAGTCAGAATCCAGCCGTTGTCAAAGCATATTTAGGAGGTGATGCCAATGCTGCAGGTTAAGGACTTAAGTATCAGCTATGGGGCGATTCAAGCAGTCCGTCACGTTGATTTTGAAGTTAAAAAAGGTGAGATCGTGACCTTAATTGGAGCGAATGGCGCGGGTAAATCAACGATTCTTAAGACGATTTCGGGAATCGTTAAGCCGCAGTCGGGCTCCATTGAATATCAAAATGAATCACTGATTGGAAAAAAGGCGCCGCAAATCGTGGCCGCGGGAATCTCTCAGGTTCCAGAAGGGCGGCACGTTTTTCCAGCCATGACCGTGATGGAGAATCTGCAGTTGGGTTCATATCTGCAAAAGAATCGCGACCAGATTGATCAACGCCTGCAGGAAATCTTTGAAATGTTTCCGATTTTAAAAGAGCGCCAGCATCAAGACGCGGCGACCCTTTCCGGTGGTGAGCAGCAGATGTTGGTAATGGCGCGAGCAATGATGGCTAACCCAGAGCTGCTGCTTTTGGATGAACCATCAATGGGATTGGCACCGATTTATATTCAGAAAGTTTTCGACATCATTCAAAAAATCAACGCGCAAGGGACCACGATTCTTTTGATTGAGCAGAACGCGCATCAGGCTCTTTCAATTGCTGATCGAGGCTACGTGATTGCCTCGGGAGAAATTCAGCTGAGCGGCAGCGGACAGACGCTTTTGAATGATCCAAAGGTTAAACGAGCCTACCTTGGCGAATCGGCTTAAAAGCGCTTTAATTATGTAATATAATAGTAGAAAAGTTCCATTCAAATAGGATGGAGCTTTTTTTATAATATTGACAATTTACGGTTTACACTTCATAATAAAGCCGTTGTTGTTATGAATGTACTTAAATTAAAGTCTATTTAACTTGATATAAGTTATAATGTTCGCTTTTATGAAATGGAGGAACCGCATCTATGACTGATCTAGAAATTGCCAATGCTGCTGAAATGGAACCTATTACTAAGATTGCTGAAAAATTAGGTTTAAGTGCTGATGAAATTGAACCATACGGCAAGTACAAGGCTAAGATTGATCTGCCAGTCAAGGAAGCACCAGATAAGAAGCACAAACTGATTCTGGTTACCTCAATCAACCCAACGCCGGCTGGTGAAGGTAAGTCAACGGTTCTGGTTGGCCTGGGTGATGCTTTGAACCTGCTTGGTCACCAAACCGTAATTGCAATGCGTGAACCATCCATGGGACCTGTTTTTGGCGTCAAGGGTGGTGCAACTGGTGGTGGCTACAGCCAAGTCGTACCAATGGAAGACATCAACCTGCACTTTACGGGGGACCTGCATGCTTTGACCAGTGCTAACAACACGCTGGCTGCTCTGATCGACAACTACATCATGCGGGACAACGAACTGAATCTGGACCCACGCCGCATTATCTGGAAGCGCGTGGCTGACGTAAACGACCGGGTGTTGCGGCACGTGGTTACTGGTTTGGGCGGTATTATGCAAGGGGTACCGCGTGAAACCGGCTTTGACATTACGGCGGCTTCCGAACTGATGGCGATCCTTTGTCTGTCTAAGGACCTGGCTGATTTGAAGCAGCGGATTTCCAAGATCGTAGTTGGCTACACCTATGACCAAAAGCCAGTTACGGTTGGTGAACTGGGCTTTAGCGATGCCATTACGATTCTGCTTAAGGATGCTTTGAAGCCAAACCTGGTTCAAACGTTGGCGCACACGCCGGCAATCGTTCACGGGGGCCCATTTGCCAACATCGCCCACGGCTGCAACTCGGTCCTGGCTACCAAGACGGCTCTACAGCTGGCGGACTACACGGTTACGGAAGCTGGCTTCGGTGCTGACCTGGGGGCTGAAAAGTTCCTGGACATCAAGCGGCCAGTGTTGGGCAAGACACCAGACGCGCTGGTAATCGTGGCTACGGTACGGGCACTGGAATACAATGGTGGCGCGGCACTTGCCGATCTTAAGGAAGAACAGCTGCCAGCGCTTAAGAAGGGCCTGGCCAACCTGAACCGTCACATCAAGAACATGCAGCGCTATGGCCTGCCTGTCGTTGTTGCCATCAACCACTTTACTTTTGACACTGAAGCCGAAATTAAGACGATTGAAGACAACTGCCATGCACTGGGCGTCAACGTGGTTCTGGCCGATGCCTGGGCTAAAGGCGGTGAAGGTACGGTTGACCTGGCTAAGGAAGTTGTCAAACTGGCTGATCAGCCAAGCGATTTCCACGAGCTTTACGATGTTGAAGGCGACTCGATTGAAGACAAGGTCAACACGATTGCCAAGACCATCTATGGTGCCAAGGATGTTGAATTCTCCAAGAAGGCCCAAAAGCAGCTCAAGAAGTTCCATGAAATGGGCTGGGAAAACATGCCGGTCTGCATTGCTAAGACGCAGTACTCATTTACCGATGATCAAACGGAACTGGGTGCGCCAACCGACTTTACGTTCCATATTCGTGAATTCGTTCCTAAGCTGGGCGCGGGCTTTGTCGTAGCTCTGTCCGGCAGCGTGATGACGATGCCTGGCCTTGGTAAAAAGCCAGCTGCCGTTAATATGCACATTGACGGTGAAGGCAACATTACTGGCTTATTCTAATCTGATCAAAGAAAAGGGCGCGGCAGGCGCTCTTTTTTGTGTTAGAGCTATTGTATTAAAGACGAACATTATAATTATCTTATTTCTTCCGGTTCGTGAAAAATCTTGTTTTTGCTGAAAAGTTTTGCTATGCTAGAGACAGTTTTTAGGAGGTGCCATTGTGAGCAGTGAAATCAGCGTGGTCATGGGCAGTAAGTCCGATTGGCCAACAGTTAAGCAAGCATGTGATATTTTGGATCAGTTTGGCGTCAAGTACGATAAGCAGGTTATCTCAGCGCACCGGATGCCAAATGAAATGTTCGATTTTGCCCAGCACGCGGCAGAAAATGGCGTTAAGGTTATTATTGCCTGTGCAGGTGGGGCCGCTCATCTGCCAGGGATGATTGCGGCCAACACGCCATTGCCGGTGATTGGGATTCCAGGGCAGACTAAGGCATTAGGCGGCATGGACTCGCTGCTTTCCATCGTACAGATGCCAGCGGGGATTCCGGTCGCCACTACGGCAATCGGCAATGCCGGGGCTAAGAACGCTGCCTTATTGGCTATTCAGATTCTGGGTATCAATGATCAAGCCCTGCAAGACAAGATTGTGGCTTTCCGTAAAGAAATGCATGACAAGGCGGTGGCTAGCAATGCCGAACTTGACTAAGCATCCAGAAGCCTATATTGAGCAAGGCAAGACGATCGGAATTATTGGCGGTGGTCAGCTGGGTCAGATGATGGCTTTTTCTGCTAAGGCAGCCGGGATGAAGGTTATTATTTTGGATCCGACGCCACAATGTCCTGCCGCCCAAGCTGCTGATGATCAAATTGTGGCGCCTTATGCCGACGTGGCGGCGATCAAAGAACTGGCACGGCGAGCTGACGTTTTGACTTATGAGTTTGAAAACGTTGATCTGCAGGCCTTAAGAGACGTTGCTGATCAAGTTGCCATTCCCCAGGGAACCAATCTTTTATACACGACCAAGAACCGGATTCGCGAAAAGACGTTTTTGCGTGACGCGGGCCTGCAGACGGCACCATTTGCGGCGGTCAAAAATCGTGCTGATCTGAACGCGGCCGTGGCAAAACTTGGCTATCCATGTGTCTTAAAGACTTGCGAAGGCGGGTATGATGGTCATGGCCAAATGGTTTTAAAGAGTGCGCAAGACCTAAATGACCCGATTACTGAAGAAGTACTGCAGTATGGTGATGACATTCTGGAAGGCTGGGTACCATTTAAGATGGAATGCTCAGTTATGGTAGCGCGCAATACGGATGGTGATATTACCGTCTTTCCAGTCAGTGAAAACATTCATGCTCATGAAATTCTGCACTTGAGCATCGTGCCGGCGCGGATGCCGGTTGAATGGCAGCAGCGTGCTCAGCAGATGGCCGAAAAGATTGCCACGGCCATTGATCTAAAAGGCATCTTGGGTGTTGAGATGTTTGTCGGTGCCGATGGACAGCTCTATGTCAACGAACTGGCCCCACGACCACATAATTCCGGTCACTATACGATCGAGGCCTGCAACTTTTCACAGTTTGCAGTACACAATCGCGCGATCTGCAACTGGCCACTGCCTAAGATCAAGCTGTTGAGTCCAGTCGTAATGGTCAACGTTTTAGGCCAACACGTAGCTGGCACGCGCCGTTTGATTCATGAATATCCGCAATGGCATTTTCATGACTATGGCAAGGCTGAGATTCGGCATAACCGAAAGATGGGCCATGTCACGATTTTGACCGATGATATTGAAGAAACCTTGAAGCAAATTAAAGATTCCCATGTTTGGGACGATGAATAGGAGAAAAGATTAATGATTGATCGTTATACCCGTCCAGAAATGAAGAAGCTGTGGAGCGATGAAACCCGCTATCAATGTTGGCTGGCCGTAGAAATTGCGGCTGACGAAGCCTGGAGCAAGCTGGGTAAGATTCCGGCAGAAGATGTTGAAAAAATTAAGCAAAACGCCAAATTCACCGTGGAAGGCATTCAAGAGATCGAAGCCGTCACGCACCATGACGTGATTGCCTTTACGCGTGACGTTTCCAAGTCGCTGGGCCCAGAACGCAAGTGGGTACACTATGGTCTGACCAGTACTGACGTCGTTGATACGGCTCAAGGCTACCAGCTTAAGCAGGTCAACGAGATTCTGCGTCAAGACATCAAGGACTTTATGGAAATCCTGAAAAAGATGGCCAATGAATACAAGTACACGGTCTGCATGGGGCGGACGCACGGGATTCACGCTGAGCCAACGACTTTTGGCCTCAAGGTTGCCCGCTGGTACTCTGAAATGAAACGCAACTATGAGCGCTTCGAACACGCGGCCGCTGGTGTTGAAGCCGGTAAGATCTCTGGGGCCGTGGGAACGTTTGCTGAAGTTGACCCACGCGTTGAACAATATGTTTGCGAAAAACTGGGGCTGCGCGCGCAAGAAGTTTCCAGCCAAGTGCTGCCACGTGATCTGCATGCTGAATACATCGCTGCTTTGGCTTTGATTGGGACCAGTCTTGAAGAAATGGCTACCGAGGTTCGTTCGCTGCAGCGGACGGAAATTCATGAAGTTGAAGAACACTTTGCCAAGGGTCAAAAGGGTTCTTCGGCAATGCCGCACAAGCGTAACCCGATCGGCTCCGAAAACATCTGTGGCTGTGCGCGGGTATTGCGTGGTCATGTTGTTACGGCTTATGAAAACGTGGCATTGTGGCATGAACGCGACATTTCTCATTCCAGCGCTGAACGAATGATTCTGCCAGACACGACGGCGCTCTTGGATTATATGCTGCACCGCTTTGGCCGGATCCTGGCAAATCTGGACGTCTTCCCTGAAACCATGAAGAAGAACATGGATAAGACGCTGGGTCTGATCTACTCTGGTCGGGTCCTGCTCAAGCTGGTTAAGTCCGGCATGACGCGGGAAAATGCCTACGATCTGATTCAGCCATACACGGCTAAGTGCTGGGCCGAACAAGTGCCATTCCGGCCACTGCTGGAAGCTGACCCAACGATTCAAAAGCAACTGACCAAAGAAGACCTTGATGATGCCTTTGACTACCACTGGCACCTGCGTCATGTTGACGACATCTTCAAGCGGGTTGGCTTGGACGATTAATCATCATTAAACAAAAAAGCATCGATCAAACGGGTCGATGCTTTTTTATTTGATTTTTAATCGCAGAAACACGAACGATATAATTCAAATTACGATTTAGTTAAACGTTAAACTTGTAAAAACCATTATTTTATGATTAGAAACCGAAAAAGGTTCGGCTATACGCTTGACGATTTTTAAAAATATGCGTACGATAATAGCAGGATTTAACGAACAATTTTCCGTTAACCAATTCATCAATTCGTTTTTAGCCTATAAGGAGGGCAATCAAAAATGGAAAAGCTGTTATATACCGGCAAAGCAAAGCAAATGTGGCAAACCGAAGATCCTGACGTTTTACGGGTAGTTTACCTGGATCAGGCAACGATGCTTAATGGCAAGCGTAAGGACCACTTTGACGGAAAGGGTGAAGCAGCCAACGACATTTCAACGCTGGTTTTTGAATACCTGATTGATAACGGCATTCCAACCCACTTCATCAAGCGCCTTTCGGAAAAGGAAGAATTGGTTAAGAAGTGTCACATGTTCCCGCTGGAATTCGTTACGCGCAACGTCTGCGCTGGTCACTTTGCTTCTCGCTTTGGCCTGGAAGACGGCATGGAATTGGCCGAACCAGTTGAAGAAACGTTCTACAAGAGTGATGCTTTGGATGACCCATTCGCCAATGAATCTGACGCGGTTGCCATTAAGGCCTGCACGCATGAAGAATACCAACAATGCTGGGAACTGGCACGGCGTTGCAACAAGCTTTTGACGCCCCTGTTTAAGAAGGCCGGCATGAAGCTGGTTGACTTCAAGCTGGAATTCGGTAAGCTTTCAGACGGCTCGTTGGTACTGGCTGATGAATTTTCGCCTGACAACTGCCGTCTGTGGGACATCAAGACCAACGCCCACATGGACAAAGACGTATTCCGCAAGAACTTGGCTGATCTGACCACGACCTATGATGAAGTTTACGCACGCCTGCAAGAAGCCGTTAAGGAGGACTAATCAAATGACTACCGTTCGTATTTACGTTACCTACAAGCAATCTGTTTTTGATCCCCAAGCCGAATCCGTTTTAAATGCCATCCACCAGTTGGGACATGAAGAAGTCAAGGATCTGACGGTTGGCAAGTTCTTTGATCTGCAGGTTGAAGGCGATCAGGCAGCCGTTGAAAACACGGTTAAGGAAGTGGCTGAATCACTGCTGGTCAACTTCAACATTGAAACGTACAAGTTTGAAGTGCTGGAGGCGAAATAAATGAAGATTGCGGTCATTCAATTCCCAGGCTCGAACTGTGATATCGACCTGTATTCAGCCCTGCACGATGTCTGCAATGCTGATGTCGAATACGTTTCACACAAGGCCACGAGTCTGGATGGCTTTGATGCGGTCATGCTGCCAGGGGGCTTTTCCTATGGCGACTATCTGCGGGCCGGCGCGATTGCCCGGTTCGCCAATGTTATGCCGGCCGTCATCAAGCTCGCTAATGAAGGCAAGCCGGTTTTTGGTACCTGCAATGGTTTCCAGATCTTAACGGAAGCGGGCCTTTTGCCAGGTGCTCTGAAGAAAAACGACAGCCAAAAGTTCGTCTGTGAAACGGTGCCTTTGGAAGTCGTTAACAACGATACGCTTTTTACCACGCAGTACCAGGCTCACGAACGCATTGCCCTGCCAATCGCGCACGGTGAAGGCAGCTACTACGCGGATGAAAAAACCTTGGATGAGTTGGAAGCCAATCATCAAGTCGTGTTCCGCTATGCAAGTGAAAATCCCAACGGCTCTTTGCGCAACATTGCTGGGATCGTCAACAAGCGCGGCAACGTATTGGGCATGATGCCCCACCCAGAGCGGGCCGTAGAAGCACTGCTGGGTTCGACGGACGGTTTGCGACTGTTCAAGTCTTTATTGGAAAACGGCACGGTTAAGACGGAGGCATAATTAGAATGAAGCAAGCAATGACCCCTGAAGAAATTAAGGAAAAGAAGCCATATCTCGACTGGAGTCTGTCCGAAAAAGAATATGACTACATCAGTGAAAAGCTGTTGCACCGTTTGCCAAACTACACGGAAACGGGCCTTTATTCAGCAATGTGGTCCGAGCACTGTTCCTACAAAAAGTCCAAACCAGTGCTGCGGCTGTTCCCCAACAAGAACGACCGCGTTTTGCAAGGCCCTGGTGAAGGTGCCGGTGTCGTTGACATTGATGATGGTCAGGCAGTTGTTTTCAAGGCCGAAAGCCACAACCACCCATCAACGGTTGAGCCATACCAAGGCGCGGCTACTGGTGTCGGCGGGATTTTGCGTGACATCTTCAGTATGGGCGCGCGGCCAATTGCTTCTTTAGACTCGCTGCACTTTGGCGAATTAAGCGATGCCGAGACACGGATGAAGGTTGATGGCGTTGTGCGCGGGATTGGCGATTACGGCAACTGCATGGGGATTCCAACCGTCGCTGGTGAAACGACCTTTGACCCTTGCTACAAGGGAAATCTGTTGGTCAATGCCATGAGCGTGGGCTTGATGGACCAAAAGAACCAACAAGAAGGGAATGCCTCTGGGGTTGGCAACGCCGTGATGTACGTTGGGGCCAAGACTGGTCGTGACGGGATTCACGGGGCCACGTTTGCCTCAGCTGACTTTGGATCTGGCAACGAATCACAGCACTCGGCCGTTCAAGTCGGCGACCCATTCATGGAAAAACTGCTGATGGAAGCCTGCCTGGAACTGATTCAAGATCATGCGGAATGGCTGGTCGGCATTCAAGACATGGGTGCAGCCGGGATTGTTTCTTCCAGTGCCGAAATGGCTTCTGAAGGTAACTCAGGGATGGACCTGGATCTTGATTTGGTACCGCAGCGCGAACCAGGCATGTCAGCCTATGAGATCATGCTGAGCGAGTCTCAGGAACGGATGCTTTTGTGTGTTAAGAAGGGTCATGAAGAAGACGTTAAAAAGATCTTTGACTACTACGATCTGGAAGTCGTAACGATTGGCCGAATCACGGAAGGTCATCAATACGTGCTGCACCATGATGGTCAGGTAGTCTGCGATATTCCGGTTTCTACTTTGACGGACGACGTTTTGGAAGTTGAATCTGAAGAACGAAAGCCACAACGTCTGATTGATGCCGAAAAAGAAGCCAACTGGGTCCCTGAAATCGCTGACGTGGCTGAAGTCTACAAGAAATTACTGACGCAGCCAACGATTGCTGACAAGTCATGGATCACGCGTCAATATGACTCGCAGGTGCGGACTTCAACGGTGGTTGGTCCAGGTTCTGATGCTGGGGTTATTCGGGTACGCGGCACCAAAAAGGCCCTTTCGATGACGACGGATGGCAATGGTCGTTTGGTCTACTTAAACCCATACGTCGGCGGTAAGATTGCATTGGTTGAAGCAGCTTCCAACATCATTGCTTCTGGTGCTTTGCCATTAGCCATTACGGACTGCCTAAACTATGGTGACCCAACCGATCCTGAAATCTTCTGGGAACTGCATCATTCAATCGAAGGGATGGCTGAAGCCTGCCGCGTCTTTGATACGCCAGTCATTTCCGGTAATGTTTCGCTTTACAATGAAAACAACGGCTCAGCCATCTATCCAACGCCAATGGTCGGCATGGTAGGGCTGATCAAGGATGCCAAGTACGTCATCCCATCCCGCGTTCAGCATGCTGGCGACAAGCTGTACCTGGTCGGCAAGACTGGCGATGACTATGCCGGTTCCGAACTGCAGAAGATGATGACGGGTGATATTGCCGGGACACTGGCTGACTTTGATCTGGAACACGTTCATGACTATCTGAGCCGCCTATTGAAGGCTGAACAAAGCGGCCTGGTAGCCAGTGCTCATGACTTGAGTGAGGGTGGCTTGGCCGTGGCGGCTGCTGAAACGGTCTTCAAGACTGAACTGGGCTTAAACGCTGATTTCCGCGCTCTGGATAAGAAGCAGTTCTTCAGCGAAACGCCGGGCCGGATGCTGGTCAGTGTGGCACCAGAAAATGTGGCGGCCTTTGAAGAAATTATGCAAGACGATGCAATGCCAGCTGGTGAGGTCGTAGCAACGCAATGGCTGGAAGTCCATCTGGCTGATGCTGAGCTCAACTTGCCAGTGGCTCAAATGCAAAAACTTTGGGAGGAAGCTTTGCCATGCGCAATGAAATCAAAGGACTAAATGAAGAGTGTGGGGTTTTTGGCGTTTTTGGCGTGCCAGAAGCCAACCGAGTCACCTACTTCGGTCTGCACAACCTGCAGCACCGTGGACAAGAAGGGGCCGGGATTGTCACGACTGACGGCGAGCACCTTTATCAGCACCGGGATCGTGGCCTGCTTTCGGAAGTCTTTGCCGATCCAAGCGATATGGAGCGCCTGGTCGGGGATGCCGCGATTGGTCACGTTCGCTACGGTACCAGTGGCCACAATTCAATCAACAACGTGCAGCCATTTTTGTTCCATTTTCATGATGGCGACATTGCGATGGCACACAATGGCCAGCTGACCAATGCCGTCACGTTGCGTCGCAAACTGGAAGACAACGGTGCTGTTTTTCAATCGGATTCAGATACTGAGATTCTGATTCATTTGATTCGGCAAAACATTCACATGGGCTTTATTCCGGCCTTAAAAAAGACGCTGAATATGGTCAAGGGGGGCTTTGCCTTCTTGTTTCTGCAAAAGGATCGCCTGATTGCTGCCTTGGATCCCAATGGCATTCGACCGCTTTGCTTAGGGCAGATGCCAAATGGAGCCTATGTCGTGACCAGTGAGAGCTGTGCCTTGGATATCGTGGGCGCCAAGCTGATTCGCGATGTCCAGCCAGGCGAATTGCTGGTCATCGACAAGGATGGTCTGCATGAAGATCGTTATACTGATGACACTAAGCTGGCCATCTGTTCAATGGAATACATCTACTTTGCCCGTCCTGATTCCATTATTCATGGTGTAACAGTGCACAGTGCCCGCAAGCAGATGGGACGCTTATTGGCCAAGGAACAGCCAGCCCCTGATGCCGACATGGTCATTGGGGTGCCAAACTCCTCGCTTTCCGCGGCGTCTGGTTATGCGGAAGCAGCTGGTCTGCCTTACGAAATGGGGCTGATCAAGAACCAATACGTTGCCCGGACTTTTATCCAGCCCACGCAGGCATTGCGGGAACAAGGCGTTAAGATGAAGCTTTCGGCCGTACGCGGGGTCGTTGCCGGCAAGAACGTGGTCGTAGTCGATGATTCGATCGTGCGGGGAACGACTTCCAAGCAGATCGTGCGGATGCTGAAAGAAGCCGGCGCCAAGTCGGTTCATATGCGGATCGCCTCGCCGCCATTCCGTTTCCCATGTTTTTATGGAATCGATGTCTCCAACCGGGCTGAACTGATGGCGGCTCATTATTCCGTCCCCGAGATGTGTAAGTTGATGGAAGCCGATTCATTAGGATTCTTGAGCGTTGACGGCGTCGTTAAGGCCATTAACGTTCCAGACGCTGGTGAGGCACCATATGGCGGTCTGACGGTGGCCTACTTTAATGGCGACTATCCAACGCCGCTGTATGATTTTGAAGAGGGTTACCTTAAGTCATTAAACGAACAAGAAAAGCGCGCGCGAAAGGAACGACTGTCCAAATGAAGCGGAAACGTTATGAAGAAGCCGGCGTTAATGTCAATGCCGGCTATGAAATGGTAAAAAAAATCAAGGATGCCGTTGCTTCAACCGATCGTCCCGGCGTTGTCGGTGGGATCGGCAGTTTTGGCGGGATGTTTGATCTGACCGCGGTTGCCGGCTTGACGCATCCAATTCTGGTTTCAGGCACGGATGGCGTTGGTACCAAGCTTTTGATCGCCCAAAAGCTGAATCGGCATGACACGATCGGCATCGACTGCGTGGCGATGTGCATCAACGACATTTTGGCACAGGGCGCGGAACCGCTGTTTTTCCTGGACTATATCGCAACGGGACACAACACACCAGATAAGATGGCTCAGATCGTTTCTGGCGTGGCAGAAGGCTGTCGGCAAGCTGGCGCAGCTCTGGTTGGCGGAGAAACCGCCGAGATGCCTGATATGTACAGTCAAGATGAGTACGATCTGGCCGGCTATGCGACCGGCGTTGTTGACCAAGACAAGATGCTGACGACGGCCTTGCCAAAAGCTGGCGATGTTTTGATTGGTCTGGCCTCATCCGGCATTCACTCCAATGGCTATTCGCTGGTGCGCCAAGTGCTGTTTAAGGATCATGACGTTAAGCTCAGCGATCAGCCGGCCGAACTGAATGGTCAAACGGTTGGCGAGGCATTGTTGACGCCTACGCGAATCTATGTCAAACCGGTGTTGCCGTTGATTAAACAGGGCTTGATTCACGGGGTCAGCCATATTACTGGTGGCGGTCTGCCGGAAAATCTGCCGCGGATGTTTGCTGATTCCCTGCAGGCCGTGGTTGATTCCAGTGCTTGGCCTAAGCTACCGATCTTTAGCTATCTGCAAAAGATGGGCGATTTGGATGCGGATGATCTGTACGGCACGTTTAACATGGGGCTGGGGATGATTTTAGCCGTGGCGCCAGAAAACGCTGCTGCCGTTCAAGATGCTTTAAAGCAGGCTGGCGAAGACTCATGGCAGATTGGTCAGCTGCAGGCCCGACCAGCTGATGAAGAAAAACTGATTATTAAATAAAAGAGGCAAGAACATGAACGTGGCAATTTTTGCCTCGGGGAACGGGACCAATTTTGAAGTGCTGACTGAGCATTTTCAAAATGGCGATATTCCTGGCAAAGAGGCTTTGCTTTTTTGCGACCACCCCGATGCTTATGTAATTAAACGTGCTCAAAGACTGGGCGTTCCATATGAAACTTTTACCGTGAAGTCTTGCGGATCCAAGCAGGCCTACGAAGAAAAGATCATGACGGTGTTGGAAAAATACGACATTGACTTTATCGTGCTGGCTGGTTATCTGCGGATTATCGGGCCAACGATTCTCGATAAGTATGAAGGCAGTATCGTCAACCTGCATCCTGCTTGGCTGCCGGAATATCCAGGGCTGCATTCGATTGAGCGGGCCTTTGCCGATCATCGCAAGGAAACCGGCGTTACGGTTCACTACATTGATTCAAATCTGGATGCGGGGACGATTATTGCTCAGCGGCACGTGCCAATCTATCCTGATGACACGGTCGACACGTTGGAAACGCGGGTCCATGAAACTGAACACAAATTATATCCAGAAACCGTTAAGAAGATTTTGACTGAACGAATTGCAAAGGAGAAAAACAACCAATGAAACGTGCATTAGTTAGCGTATCTGATAAGACCAACCTGGTGCCTTTCGTCAAGGGCTTGAGTGAAAATGGTTTTGAAATCGTTTCGACTGGCGGAACCAAGAAGACCTTGGATGAAGCTGGCATCAAGACCATCAGCATTGAAGAAGTAACCCACTTTCCAGAGATTCTGGATGGTCGGGTCAAGACGCTGAATCCGTATGTTCACGGTGGCCTGCTGGCGCGTCGTGACGTTGCTGAGCACATGGACACCCTGGATAAATTAAACATCACGCCAATTGATCTGGTATGTGTCAACCTGTACCCATTCAAAGAAACCATCGAAAAACCAGACGTTACGCTGGCCGATGCCATTGAAAACATTGATATTGGCGGTCCTTCAATGGTTCGTTCAGCAGCCAAGAACTATCGTGACGTGACGATCGTAACCGACATCAACGATTACGAAACGGTCTTAAACGAAATCAAGGCCAATGGCAACACGACGCTGGAAACGCGGACGATGCTGGGGGCCAAGGCATTCCGGACCACGGCTGCCTACGATGCGCTGATCTCGCAATACCTGACGAAGCGCCTGGATTTGGAAGACCCTGAAAAGCTTACGCTGACCTACGATTTGAAGGATACGATGCGCTACGGCGAAAACAGTCATCAAAAGGCTTGGCTGTACGAGGATCCAATTCCTAAGAAGTTCTCGATCTTGGAAGCCGAACAGCTCCACGGCAAGAAGCTTTCCTACAACAACATCAAGGACGCTGATGAGGCATTGCGCAGCGTGCGCGAGTTTGATGAACCAACCGTTGTTGCCATGAAGCACATGAACCCTTGTGGTATTGGCCGCGGCGAAACGCTGGAACAGGCCTGGGATCGTGCTTATGAAGCTGACCCAGTTTCTATTTTTGGTGGGGTAATTGCTTTGAATCGGCCGGTTGATTTGGCAACGGCAGAAAAAATGCGCAAGATCTTCTTGGAAATCATCATTGCACCTGACTTTGACGAAGATGCCTATGCCGTTTTGGCCAAGAAGAAAAACATTCGTCTGCTGAAGGTTGACTTCTCAGCCAAAGACGAGCCAACGCGTCATGAAGTTGTTTCCGTCATGGGCGGGGTGCTGATGCAGGAACAGGATACGCTTAAAGAAGACTGGCATGACTGGGAATGCGTCACGGACGTCAAGCCGACCGAAGAACAGCTCAAGACGATGATGTTTGCCTGGAAAGCCGTTAAGCACACCAAGTCCAATGCCATCGTGGTTGCCAACGACGAACGGACGCTGGGCGTGGGCTCTGGTCAGCCTAACCGGATCGATTCTCTGAAGATCGCGGTCAAGCATGCCGGGGATGCCATTGATGATCGGACGGTAATGGCATCTGACGCGTTCTTCCCATTCAACGACTGTGTCAAGTTTGCCGGTGAACATGGGATTAAGGCCATCGTACAGCCAGGCGGTTCGGTTCGAGATCAAGAATCGATCGACATGGCCAACGAAATGGGCATTGCCATGGTAATGACGGGTGTTCGTCACTTCCGCCACTAATTGCAATTGCAGGTCCGCGGATTGATTTTCGCGGACTTTTTGGGGTAAAAGAGGTTTAAAAATGGAAAAGATGAAATTGCTGGTAATCGGCGCCGGTGGTCGTGAATTTGCCATTGCCAAGAAGCTCAATGAAAGTCCGCATGTTGACACGGTTTATTGTGCGCCAGGCAATATCGGCATGGTAACGGCGGGAATCGTGCCTTTAAACATTGAAGAAGACGATTTTGAAGCGCTGATTCAGTTTGCCAAGGATCAAGCCATTGCCTGGACGTTTGTTGGCCCTGAGGATGCTTTGTGTGCGGGGATCGTGGATGCATTCCAAAAAGCCGGGCTGAAGATTTTTGGGCCCAATCAAGAAGCGGCTCAGTTGGAAGGCTCTAAGGACTACGCGCTGAACTTTATGAACGAATACCACGTGCCAACTGCCAAGCACGAGACGTTTACGGACCTGAAGTCGGCATTGGCGGGGCTAAACGACTTTGCTCGGCCGGTAGTCATCAAAGCCAATGGTCTGCAAGGCGGCAAGGGAGTCGTGATCGCTCAGACAACACCAGAAGCTGAGGACACGATTACGGAAATGTTTGAGTTAGGGGAAGAAAAGCTGGTCTTGGAAGAATGTCTGGTGGGACCTGAATACTCAATGTTTGTTGTAGTGCAGGATGATCAATACCGGATTTTGCCAATGGCGCAGGATCATAAGCGGGCCTACGATGGCGATAAAGGTCCTAACACGGGTGGTATGGGTGCCTACAGTCCACTGCCACAGCTTAGCGATGCCGAACGTCAGCGCATGATTGATGATGTCGTTGAACCAACCGTTAATGGGCTGCACCAGGCAGGTTACAACTACCATGGCATTATCTACATTGGCTTGATGCTGACGGCGGATGGCCCTAAAGTCATTGAATATAACGTGCGGCTGGGTGATCCAGAAACGCAGGTCGTCTTGCCACGGCTGAAAACGGACCTGGTCGAACTGATCGATGCCAATGTTAATGATCAACAAATGCCGGCAATTGAGGAACGCGATATGGCCGTCTTGGGCGTGATTTTGGCGTCCAAGGGATATCCTAAAAAGCCGGTACATGGTCAGGCGCTTGGTTCGTTCCCAGCAGCTAAAGACATTGCCATTGACTATGCCAACGTCAAGGGCCAGCTTGACGATCTGCATGGAGACGGCGGTCGGCTTTTAATGGTAATTGGCGAAGATGCTGATCTGCAAAAAGCTCAAGACAAGGTTTATGACTACCTGGCTAAATTAGATGAGCCAGAATGCTTCTATCGTCATGATATTGGTGATAAGGCTTTGAAAAACTAACTAAAGTGAATAATTAAAACGGTCGGCGATTCAATTTGAATTGGCGGCCGTTTTATTGTCGGCAAAAAAGTTGGTAAGCATGGTGCTGATTGTGGCATCTGAATAAATGGATTGGCTGTTTGCTGAAGTTTGGCAGTAACGCAGTTTAATCATTGGCGATTGTGGCTTCCTGTGTTAAAATTAAAAATAGATTAAAATAAAATGAGAGTAAAAGGACGTGGAAAAAATGGAAGATGGCGTCAAGCTCAACATTTTGCAGGAACTGATCCAGATCAATACGGTTAATGGTCATGAACAGCCAGCTGCCGAATATCTTAAACAGGTATTGAGCGATCATGGCATCGAAGCCGATTTGATTGCTTTGGCGCCTGGTCGTACGAATCTGGTTGCCGAGGTTGGCGAACAGGAAGGACCAGTGTTGGCTTTGGCGGGACATCTCGATACCGTAGACGTTGGCGATTCGAACAAATGGCAGCACAATCCATTCTGCGGCCAGGTAATTGGTGATGCCGTCTATGGCCGTGGCAGCGTCGATATGAAAGGCGGTTTGGCAGCGATGGTCAACACCTTGATTGAGCTGAAGGAAGCCGGCCTGCCAAAACATGGCAAGGTCCGCCTGTTGGCAACGGTTGACGAGGAAATTGGCGGGCTGGGTTCGCTTGAACTGACGCGACAGGGACTAGTGCATGACGTTGATGCCATGATTGTTGGCGAGGCGACGACTAATCGCTTGGAATACGCGCACAGCGGCTCGTTTGACTATCGCGTGAGATCTTACGGTCACCTGGCACACAGCTCAGATCCCAGTCTAGGCGTTAATGCCGTAGCTAATCTGGCCCGTTTTTTTGAATACGAACGGCACGCGTTTGATGATGTGAAGGCAAGCCCCAGTTTAGGCAGCCTGATTCACAGTGTCACGGTCTTTCATGGCGGCCGGCAGCTCAATTCGATCCCTGATTACGCCTATCTGGAAGGCAACGTGCGGACAATTCCAGAATTTGACAATACGGCAGTACAAGATCGGCTGCAGACACTGGTAGATCGCTTGAACGCCGAGACGGATGGTCGGTTTGAATTAGAGGTCGTAGCTAGTTTTATGCCAATGGCGACTGATCCGGCTGATCCATTCGTTTCAATGGTGCAGCAATCATATCAAACTGTTGCCAAGCAATCGCTGCCGCTTGCCGTTTCGCACGGTGCCTCGGATGCTTCGCGCTATATACTGGATGAGCACCGTTTTCCGATCGTCGAATGGGGACCGGGTCGAGAAGAAATGTCGCATCAGGTTGATGAAAGGCTGTCAGTCGCGGAGTATCTGCAGGCAGATCAAGTCTATCTGCAGATTGCCAAGGATTTTTTGGGCGAGTCCTAAAAGCGCTTAGGCAGCAGCCAGCTGGGTTTAGGCGGTTGAGCTGGTTTTAAAATCATGACGAATTAAAAGAATGCTGAAATTAGGTAAAAAGGTCAACCATACATTGGTGCCCTTGCAAAATAAGCGGCACACTGCGCCATATTAACTAAAAGTGTGGTCTTTGGGCATCAGCGAAAGCTATTAAAAACCTGCCGCAGCCGTTGAAATTTTGATACGATAAGGTCAAAAAAATAAAAATGGAGCGGTGACAATGGAAAAATTCGATCGTCTGGCAAAGCGTGTTGGCAATTTTTTTGAAGGCTTTATGGAAGCAGCGATGGCAACTCTAGGGCTGTGTCTGATCTGCTTTATTTTTGTAGAATTATGGCACTTGGTTGAACTGACACCGTTTCTGAGTGGTGCTAAGATATCGATCGACTCGATATTAAGCAGCTTGATCAATTTCTTTTTGTTGCTTGAGTTTTTGGCGATGGCAGCTGCCGCTATGCAGAATCATGGCCATCTGGCGGCGGACTTTTTGATCAGCTTAGGGATCACGGCCTTATTGCGGGGATTGATTGCCGAGCATGAGGCGCCAATGCAAAACGTGCTGACATGCTTGGCAATTTTGGCCTTGATTATTGGTGAGATCTTGATGCATTGGCAAAGTAATCGCGAACATCACGATAATAAATGAGTGCTTTCTATTGGCACGAGCAAAAATCTGATTTAAAATATAGCTTGAATTGTTGTGTATTTTATATACGGCTCACTAAAAGAAGAAAGAGGTCAAACGAACAATGGCTAAATTAGTACTGATTCGTCACGGTAAGAGTGAATGGAACAAGTCCAACCAATTTACTGGCTGGGTAGACGTTGACTTGGCTCCAGAAGGTGTTGAACAAGCAAAGGCTGCCGGTAAGGCACTGAAGGAACACGGTCTGGAATTTGACTACGCCTACACTTCTGTTCTGAAGCGTGCAATCAAGACGCTGCACTACGCACTGGAAGAATGCGACCAGCTTTGGATTCCCGAATTCAAGACTTGGCGTCTGAACGAACGTCACTACGGCGCTTTGCAAGGTAAGAACAAGAAGAAGGCTGCCGAAAAGTACGGTGACGAACAAGTGCACATTTGGCGTCGTTCCTACGACGTGCTGCCTCCACTGCTGAGTGCCGATGATGAAGGCTCTGCAGCTAAGGATCGTCGCTATGCTAACCTGGACCCACGCGCCATTCCTGGTGGTGAAAACCTGAAAGTTACGTTGGAACGGGTTATCCCATTGTGGCAAGATGAAATCGCACCAAAGCTGCTGGACAACAAGAACGTTATCATTGCTGCCCATGGTAACTCGCTGCGTGCCCTTTCCAAGTACATCGAAAACATTTCTGACGAAGACATCATGAACCTGGAAATGGCTACTGGCCAACCAGTTGTTTATGACTTCGACGAAAAGCTGAACGTTTTGAGCAAGGAAAAGTACTAATAATTTCTTAAACGTTCTTTAAAGACTCGCGAATCGCTCGCGGGTCTTTTTTTTGTTCACAGTTCAGTAGACAAGCGGGGCGGTTGTGCTTGACATCGGCAATCGCGCTTGATTTGCACGTTTTGGTTCAGTAATGGTGATCAGCTGGCGGCTTCGTAAAAAACTTGTTATTTAAGGAATGGGTTCGTGATTTTGTGAAGACTTTGTAAAGCATAGACGTTGACGGTGGTACAATCTCCAAGATGTGTTAAGATACACGAAGAACATTTTTAAAGATATTAAGCAAAAGAGGAGAATTGAATTAATGAAACGCAATCACTTGCCTCTCAAAGAATTCATCAACCAATTAAAGAGTACGCTGAAGGGCAAATATAACGCCGCAGTTTGGCCAATTGCCGGCATCACGCTGCTTTACCTGGCGTTGACGGCTCTTTTGGCACTGCTGTTCACGCGCAGCGCCATGATGCTGGGATATGCCACGATGCTGATTATGTACGGCATGATCAGCCAAGTGCTGCTTGCCGTGGTTGAGGCATTAGGTATCTTGATTCTGTGGTTCCTGGTAACGTTTGGCATGTACTTTGTCAACATGAGTATCCTGTACAGCTACCAGGATCAAATCAAGAACCCGAACCTAAAAGTCAGTGCAACGACGATCTGGAAGCACTTTAAGCATCTGAACAAAAACCAGCTGCTGCGGCTGACACTTTACAGCAGCCTGTTCATCTTCTTGTGGACACTGCCGTTGGATATCGTGGCCGTCTTAGTAGCTAAGAATCAAGCACTGGTAATTGCAGTTCGGATCGTTAACTTCTTGATTACGTTCTGGAAGACCTTGGAATACTCGCAAGCACCATTACTATATCGCGATCAGCAGCCAGCCTTTTTGGGGCAGTCGATGCGCCATGCTTTAACGGCCAGTCGCCGCTTTATGGGTGGCAAGAAGCTGTCGTTTTTCACGATTGAATTGGTCGTTAGTTTCCTGCCAATGCTGGTATGGGGCGCGATTTTTGGTGGAGTAGCCTATTACGGCAACTACACGGCAATCTATTTTGTCATGTATGCTGGCTTGATCATTATGCTGCTGGGCTTTTGCGCTTATGCTCCGGTTGTCTACCTGGCAACGGCTCAATTTTATGAACAAAGCAAGCCGCAATCGCCAATCTCGGTTGAGGATGCTTTCGTTAAGACCTTCAAGCCAGTTGAGGTATTGACTGGCGAGGCCTATGACGATGCTGCCGATGAGCCGGTGGTAGTTGACGACAGTGAACCAATTGTTGAAAATCAAAAATAGTTCTAAACGTGTCATCGATGATGGTGGCACGTTTTTTGTTTCAGGTGGCTTGCTAAAAAAGCGAAGCAGCTGATTTTTGAAAAATGGACTGGATTGGGATTACATAATCTAACGATGGTTGAAAATGGATAACGATTACAATCTTCGGTAATTGAGCAACGTTTTGCTGATGTGTTGTGAAGTTGTTCTGCTTCATTGATTTTTTCAAAAAAGTTTGAATTTGTCGTTGACATTCGTTTGTAATCTCGGTATATTAGATAACGTTGTCGCGGCGATGAGTTGCTGATCACTTGAGATTAACGACTTTTCGTCTAACTGCTGAGAAAAAAGAAATAAAAAGTTCTTGACAGGTAGTTGACAATTTGTTAAACTAATTAAGTTGTTTGCTTAAAATAAACAAACAAT
>NZ_JBKZAY010000019.1:0-41864 GCF_046939755.1 Limosilactobacillus mucosae | reverse complement strand
TCTGCGGATTGTCGTGACTGACTGAAACATGATCGTGTTCGACTTTAACAATCGTGTCTGGCGTAGCAACCCCCAGCTTGATCGTTGTTGGAATCGTTTGACCATCAACCAGTTTCCAACCCGTTGGCACGGTACTGTTGGTATCAACGGTTTGATCGGTAACGCCATTAACCGTATCCGTCTTGACCGGATTATCGTTTTTGTCAACGTAAACAATCTTGGCCGTTTGCTTGTCAGCGGTGTAGTTGATCGTAACTGCATCGTCTTTGTCACCATTGGCAACTGCTTTGGCTTCAACCGTGGCTTGGCTCGGCGTGTAGCCATCAATGGTTGGCGCGGGATATTCCGGCCACTGCGCCGTTGACCAATCACCGTAGACAACCGAACCGTCAACCATATCAACCGTGGCGTTTCGATAGATCTTGGCCGTCTGGGTAATTGTCTTAACGCCTTCATGTGGGTCATTGATCGTAATCGTCCGTGTGATCGTTTGATCCAAATCACTATCGCTAACGCCCTTGAACTTAGCCACTCCGTTAGGAATATCAGTGCCATCAGTTTGTGGATTGTCGGGCGTAATCGTTACGTGATCATGTTCAACGATAATCTTGGTATCTGGTGTGTTGACGCCCAGCTTGATCGTTGTCGGAATCGTCTGACCGTCAACCAGTTTCCAGCCCGTTGGTACGGTGCTATTTGTGTCAACGGTTTGATCGGTAACGCCATTAACCGTGTCAGTCTTGACCGTATTGCCATTTTCATCGACATAAACGATCTTGGCCGTTTGTGGATCAGCCGTGTAGTGCAGAGTAACCGTTGAGTTGTCAGAATCGCTCGTCACTGTTGCCGTTGGCGCCGTTTCGGCCGTATAACCCGCAATCGCGCTTGGCGTGTAGGCCGCGAACGTCTGCGTGCCTTCCTTCCAATCCGTGTAACCCTTAAATTCGCCAGTTACCATATCGTATTGAGCTTGACGGCTGAAAGTCAGTTTTTGTGTCGTAGTTGACTGCGAACCATCGGGCTTAACTACCGTAATTGTCCGGGTAACGTCTTTATGCAATTTGTTCCAGGCTGCGTCATCAGTGTACATCAGATTAGGGTAGCGTTCTGAATTAGTCGTCCGTAAAGCAATTTTCGTTGGGTCTTTTGTTGGATCCTCTGGCCCGTTAAAAGATGCAACTTTATGTTTCAAATAAACTGTGTAAGTGTTCCCGTTAATTGACTGAGTTGGAAAAGCAACTTTAAAGGCATTGAAATAACCTTCCCCCGCAATCCAATCAGTCAACACACTTGAATCTGATACGCTGTCCAGCTCATAGTATTGCTGAAGATATATTGCATCTTCAGAGGCTTTACCCTGATCATCTAATCCATAAACATAAACTGACGTACTATTTTCACCCGGATTGCCCACGACTGACGTTGAATAAATGATTTTACCCTCTTCATCTTTATCAATCCATTGCACTGTAATGGTTTCTGACCGATAGAATATCTCGACCGTTGATGATGGCGAATCGGCATTAACACTCTCTTCATCAATCGTCTGAATCGGCTTTCCATCATCAGAATAGGCTTTATAGCCTGAAACTGTAGGTACGCTATATTTGATTAGCGAATTATTTTTAGAATACCAATCCGTATACCCCTTAAACTCACCGGTTACCATGTCGTATTGGGCTTGACGGCTAAAACTAACGGTTTGTTCAATTGTTTCATCCCCAGTTGGCTTATGTAGAATAATCGTCCGCTTAACAGTTCTATGTGTCTTGTCCCAAGCCGCGTCATCGGTGTACATCAGATTAGGGTAGCGTTCTGAATTGGTCGTCCGCAAGGCAACTTTAGTCGGGGATGAGTAGCCATCAGTCTTACTAATCTTGTGCGTTAAATGTATCGTGTAGGTGTTACCATCAATCCAACTGTCAATAGCCGGCATTGTCAGCGTAACGACATCATAGTATTTTCCTTTATAAAGTTTCAGCACGTTTGCATCCAAAACGCCAACGAGATTGTACATGCTGCTTAAAGCAACGGCGTCCGTTGATGCGCGACCGTTATCGTCCAAGCCGAAAATCCAAACGTTTTTGGTTTTACCAGGCTGTAAGGAAACGTTGGTCGAATAAACAACCTTGCCATTTTCGGTATCATCAACCCACTGTACCGTAACGGTTTCGGTATTCAACTTGTAGGTTATATTAACCGTGGCATTCGCTGTTGAGCCATCAACGGTTTGAGCAGGGACATTGGTCTGACTGGCCGTATAGTGTTCAATTGCGGGTATGTCAACGGCGTCCCACTGGCCCTTAGTCCAATCACCGTAAACAACGGAACCATCAACCATATCAACGACCGCGTCTCGTGTCGACGTAAAGGTCTGTTTCGTAGTCTTAGCTGTACCGCCGGGATTGGTGATCGTTACCGTCCGCGTTACCGTCTTATTCAGATTGCTTTGATCAACGCCTTTAAATTTCGCGGTTGTCGCACCATTTGGAATCTGCGTCCCAGCAGTCTGCGGATTATCATGCGTTACGGTAACGTGATCATGCTCAATTTTAATTATCGTATCTGGGATAATCTCGCTACCAAACGTTATGCTAGTTGGAATCTGCTGTGGTGTTGTCATTTTCCAGCCAGCTGGCACCGTGCTGCTAATCGTTTGCGTCTCCCCGACTTGGCCAAAAATCGTATCAGTTTTGATTGTCTTACCAGTAGTATCAATATATATGATATGCGTTGTTGAATAATATGTAACCGTTAATTCTCTGCTTGCAACCTTAGTAGGTGACTGACCAGCTTTTAGAGAAATAGAATCTGTGTAGCTTACTCCTGAAGAAACATTACCGCTATTCATAGGACTCCAGCCATCGACTTTGACATACGGGATAAAGTAGACAAAATACTGCCATCCAGCCGGCACGTTTTTGGTAGATTCAGTTGGCGTTTCCAAGCCTTCAATCTTAGTGCCCGTCTGCGTAATTGAATCAAGCACGAACGGCGTGGCGGTGTATTCCTTTGTTTCCGAATTATAAGTTGTCGTCCGCTTATATTTGGTAGTAATCACCGTATCGGGCATAAAATAATCATCTTGACCAGCTTTTTTGTAGTGAAGCGTCAGCTGAAGCGATGTGTGATTCATTGGATCATCATCAGCAATCTGCTGGACTGTTGCAGACGATGAATTACCGTCAGTCGAACTTCCAGCATTACTTGTCGTATCGGCAGCATTTCCTGTGCTGCCAGGCGCTGAACTTGCTGGTGCATCTGCGGAATTAATCGCTAACGTTTGTATAATCGTCGAACTGGATAATGATTCTTTCTCATTAACGAGCTGATCCGTATTTTCAGCCGATTGCGACTCATTGGATGTCATTTCAGATGGTGCGACTGCTGAAGATTCATCCACGGGTATCGATGTTGCTGATTTTAGCGAAACGTTTTGTGTTGCTCCCGATGCTGCTTGACTGCTGCTGGTTTCTACAACCGCAGCCGTTGGTGTTGAAGACTGGCTAACGGCTATGCTATCGGCAGCGGCCGGCATAGTTGAAACACTGCCCATCAACAGTGCGCCAGCTACTCCAATCATTCCTTTGACCAGGATGCCATGATTCAAGATACTAAGTATTTTGGATTGTGCGCTTACCCAATGTTTGCCAGCCTTATACAGCTTAATTCGGCAAATTTCATCAGTTATAAATTTCTTCCCAATTTGATATCTCTCCCTCATTTTGCTAATGCCTCCATTAAACAAAACTTCAACATAGAGAATATATCTTATTGGTAACTATGTATACATTTAATTTCATTTTTATGATGATTATCAACATTTTATAAATATACCAATTGAACAAAAAAAGGAAATGATCGCTTAACGCAACCATTTCCCTCAATCAAACCTATTGACAGAATTAGCCTTCCATCAGTTCCTTTTCTTTTTCATCGGCAATCTTTTCCAGGTTCTTGATTCCTTCATCGGTTTCTTTTTGAACCTTGTCTTCCAGCTTGTGGAATTCGTCATCGTTAAAGTCGCCGTTCTTGTTGCCCTTCTTCAAGTCGTCCATGGCTTCGCGCCGCACGTTACGAACCGCAACCTTGGCCTTTTCCAGTTCCGCCTTGACCTGCTTGACCAGTTCCTTACGCCGTTCTTCCGTCAGCTGTGGAATTACCAGCCGAATTGCCGAGCCATCGTTTTGCGGTGTCAAGCCCAGGTTGGAAGCATAGATTGCCTTTTCGATCTCACCAAGCAGACTTTCATCATATGGCGAGATCAGTAGCTGGCGAGCTTCTGGAACCGTAATTCCGGCTACTTGGTTCAAAGGTGTTGGCACACCATAGTACTCAACCTTCACTGAGTTGAGCAGACTGGCATTAGCACGACCGGCTCGAATGTCAGCCAAAGACCGCCGCAGTGCATCGCCGGACTTGCTCATTTTTTCTTTAGCTTCTGCTAGGATTTGTTTACCTTCAGCCATTATTTATTCCCCCTCAATCGTGGTTCCAATCTCTTCGCCTTTAACAACACGGACAATGTTGCCAGGCGTGTTTAGATTGAAGACTACCAATGGAATGTGATTGTCCATTGACAGCGAGCTGGCAGTGGAGTCCATCACTTGCAGGTGTTTATCCAAAATGTCCATGTGCGTCAGATGATCAAACTTAACGGCATCCTTAACCTTATTTGGATCAGCAGAGTAGACGCCGTCAACGCCATTCTTAGCCATCAAGATCGCATCGGCATCCATTTCGGCAGCCCGCAATGCCGCCGTCGTATCAGTCGAGAAGTATGGCGAGCCCGTACCGGCAGAGAAGATTACGACGCGACCCTTTTCCAGGTGACGAATGGCCTTGCGACGAATGTATGGTTCAGCGATCTGCCGCATTTCAATCGCCGTTTGAACGCGGGTTGGCACGCCGACTGACTCCAGAGCATCCTGTAGCGACAGACCATTCATGATCGTGCCCAACATGCCGATGTAGTCAGCCTGAGCGCGTTCCATTCCCATTTGTTCGCCCGTAACGCCGCGCCACATATTGCCACCGCCGCAGACGATGCAGACTTGAACGCCCAAATCGCAGACCTGCTTGATTTCTTCAGCGATCTTCTTGATTACCGGTGGATTGATACCAAAGCCTTTTTCGCCCGCTAAAGCTTCACCACTGAGCTTCAAAACGATCCGGTTGTATTTTACTTTAGACATTTGAAATTCCTTCCTGCTATGCATGATTTTGCAAAAAAAGCGCACCGATGTCATCGACCAGTGCGCATTTCGTCAATTAACGAATTACTTCAGTTGTTCCTTGACTTCAGCAGCCAGGTCGCTTTGCTTCTTTTCGATACCTTCACCGACTTCGTAGCGGATGAAGCTCTTCAGCTTGCCACCCTTGGATTCAACGTATTCAGCAACCGTAACGTCTGGATCCTTGACAAAGTCTTGGTCTGCCAGGCAGATTTGGGACAGGAACTTGTTAAGACGGCCTTCAACGATCTTGTCGACGATCTTTTCAGGCTTGCCTTCGTTCAGCGTTTCTTCCTTGAAGACTTCGCGTTCGTGAGCCAGACGATCAGCTGGAACTTCTTCACGAGTCATGAATTCTGGGTTAACGGCAGCAACGTGCATTGCAACGTCCTTAGCCGTTTCTTCGTCAGCGCCTTGCAAAACGACCAGCGCAGCAATTCGACCGCCTTGGTGCAGGTAAACACCAAAGTTGTCGCCGTCTTCCTTGTTAACAAAGGCGAAACGACGCAGAGAAACCTTTTCACCAGTCTTTTGAGTCGTGGAGATCAGGTCATCGTTCAGCGTACCGTTAGCCGTCTTGGAAGCCAAAGCAGCGTCCAGGTCAGCTGGCTTGTTTTCCAGCAACACCTTGGTAACGTCAGCCAGTGATTCCTTGAATGGGTCAGAAGCAGCCACAAAGTCCGTTTCTGAGTTCAATTCAACGATAACTGCCGTATTGCCATCAACCGCAATGTTGGTCAGACCTTCAGCAGCGATACGGTCGCTCTTCTTGGCAGCCTTGGCAATCCCCTTTTCACGCAGCCAGTCCATTGCCTTGTCCATGTCGCCATCACTGGCAACCAGGGCCTTTTTAGCGTCCATGATTCCGGCACCGGACTTTTTCCGCAGTTCCATTACTTGCTTAGCTTTGATTTCAGCCATGAGTACGTCTCTCCTTAAAAATAGATGTTTTTTAATAAAAAAGGCTGTTTTGCGCTTAGGCCAAAATGGTCCAAACTGCAAAACAGCCCAAGCGTTAACTAATTTGGTTAGTTGTTGCCTTCAACGCTGTTCTTCAGATTTTGCAGATCGTCTGAAGAAACTTCCTTTGGTTCGTCGGCAGCTTCAACGGCTTCTTCAGCTTGCTTGGCATCGTCTTGGCCTTGCTTGCCTTCGATGACAGCATCTGCCATCTTAGCCGTGATCAGACGAACGGCACGAATAGCATCATCGTTGGATGGGATGATAACATCAACATCGTCAGGATCAGTGTTGGTGTCAACCATGGCAACGATTGGAATGTGCAGCTTTTGAGCTTCCTTAACAGCGATTTGTTCCTTGTGTGGGTCCACAATGTACAAAACGTCTGGGATGCGTGGCATGTCTTCAATACCGCCCAAGAAACGTTCCAGCTTTTCGCGTTGCTTAGTCAGCACGGAAACTTCCTTCTTTGGCAGTACGTCAAACGTACCATCTTCGCTCATCTTCTTCAATTCCTTCAGGCGAGCAATCCGAGATTGGATCGTCTTCCAGTTGGTCAGGGTACCACCCAGCCAACGGTGGTTGACGTAGTATTGACCTGCACGCACAGCTTCTTCTTCAACAGAGTCTTGTGCTTGCTTCTTCGTACCAACGAACAGAACAACGCCACCCTTAGCAGCAACGTCCTTCATGTAGTCGTAGGCCGTGTCGATCATCTTAACCGTCTTTTGCAGATCGATAATGTAGATACCGTTGCGTTCCGTAAAGATGAATGGCTTCATCTTAGGGTTCCAACGACGAGTTTGGTGACCAAAGTGGACACCGGCTTCAAGCAATTGCTTCATGCTAACAACAGACATGAATCATACCTCCAAATAGTTTTTTCCTCCCTGCCGTTCATCTGTCAGGGGCACCAGTTGGCACTTCCTCTGACATCCCGCCAGGTGTGAATTGGGCATTTAGCACCGACTGATAGTATACAAAAAAAGGCCTGCCACCGCAAGCCTTTTTTTCTTCAATTATTTGAATTAGTCAAACTTGACCAGCTTGTCAGAGGTCCCGGTTTCAATCAGGTCCTTGTTGGCTGACAGACTGAATTTAACCATGTTCTTGACAGCAATATTGGTGTAGAAAGCCGTGTGTGGCGAAATCAGAACGTTTTCACGCGAGTTGAGATTCCAAAATTCTGGATAGGACATGTTCTTGCCTACCATATTGTGGTTAAAGACTTTGGTTTCGTCTTCCAAAACATCCAATGCTGCCCCGGCAACCTTGCCAGAGTCAAGCGCATTGATCAATGCCTGCTCGTCAATCAGCGGGCCACGAGACGCATTAACGATAAAGACGCCATCACGCATCTTATCAAAAGCTTCTTGGTTCAGCATATGCTCAGTTGATGGGAACAACGGAATGTGCAGCGTAACCACCGTCGCCTTGGCATAGAGTTCATCCAAAGTATCAACATAGAGTCCTTCTTTTTCAAGTTCGGGGTTGTGATAAACGTCATAGGCGATCACCTTGGCGCCAAAGCCCTTGTAGATATCGATCGCAACCCGGCCAATGTGACCAGTACCGATAACGCCGACCGTCTGCTGGTTCAGTTCTTGAGAAATTTGAGGTGCCCAGCGGAAGTCGCCGCGTTCAAATTTATGGAAGTATTCCTTGGTCCGCCGCAACAGATTCATCAATTGCGTAACAGAAAATTCAGCGATGGCGGCTGGTGAATATACTGGCACGTTGGTAACCTTAAACCCATACTTCTTAACCGTAGCTGGATTCATGTTGTCAACCCCAACATTACGCAGTGAAACATTATGAATGCCATAAGCGTTCAGCTTTTCAAAAACCGCATCGGTATATGGCTTTTGCTGGTAAACAACTACCCCATCAAATCCTTTTGCCATTGCGACCGTTTCTTCATCCAACAGCTTGTCGGTGATTTCAACGTCAACTTCTGGGTTTTCTTGTTCCCATTCCTTAACGAAAGGTTTTTCATCTTCACGAATACCATAAGCTAAGATCTTCATTGATTTCATACCTCCGATTGGCTTAGTTGTTTTTCATCGTTGTTTCCAGTATAACCCAAAAGTTAATAATTTAACAATTTTAGCTATTTTTGTTTATGAAAGCTCTTTAAAAGAAACCAACTCAGCGCGAAAACGCTTCTAAAAATCTAATTTAGCGTTCAAAAAAACACGATGTCTGCAAAACATCGTGTCAAAATTATTATCCTAGTTTAACCAGTTTGTCGCTGGCTCCCGTCAAGATCAGTTCGCGACTGGCATCCAGACTCTGTTCGACCATATTGCGCACGGCCTCATCCGTATAAAATGCTGTATGCGGTGTAATCAAAACGTTCTCGCGCGATTCAAGATTATCAAACGCTGGATAATTGGATGGTTGGTTGGCCATATTCTTGTTAAAAATCTTGGTTTCATCCTCCAAAACATCTAAGGCCGCCCCGCCAACCTGGCCGCTGTCGAGCGCTTCAATCAGATCCTGCTCATCGATTAAAGAGCCGCGCGACATATTAATAATCAAAACACCCTTTTGCATTTTGGCAAAAGAATCCCGATTGAGCATATGGTATGTTGATTTGACAGCTGGCACGTGCAACGAAATCACCGTAGATTCTTTGTATAGCTCATCCAAAGAATCCGTAAATACACCGGCCTTAACCAAATCTGGCTTAGGACGGTGATTGTAGACCATGACGCGTGCGCCAAATCCTCGGCAGATATGCGCCATAACGCGGCCGATGTGCCCAGCCCCGACAATGCCGACCGTCTGCTGATTAAGTTCCTTACCAATATTTGGCGCCCAACGATAGTCGCGTTTGGCAAACTTATTCTGAAATTCCTTAGTTCGCCGCAATAGGTTCAGCAGCTGCGTGACGCCAAATTCAGCAATGGCAGCTGGCGAGTAGACCGGCACGTTGGTAATCTTAAAACCATACTTGACTGCCGCTTCAGCATCGATGTTGTCAACGCCAACGTTACGCAAAGAAAGGTTGTGAATATTCATTTCATGCAGCCGTTTTAATAGGTCAGCCGAGTAGCTTTTCTGCTGGTAGGCAACCACACCATCGCAGCCCGCGGCCAATTCAGCTGACTCAACATCCAGCAGCTTGTCCGTACAGATCAGCTCAACGTCTGGATTGGCCCATTGCCAGTTTTTAACATAAGGACGTTCATCTTCACGAATCCCGTACGCAATAATCTTCATATCTCAAATTCCTCCACTACATAAACAAATCTTTATCTCCAAAAAAGATTATACAGACAGATTTAATTGAATGGAAGATTTTTTAATCAAATTTTAATATCGTGTGCTCGCAAGTAGGCAATTTTCTTAGCGCGCGACTGATGTTTAAAATGCCATTCCGCACTCAGCGCATCATGCTGGTTATCAAATTCTTCATAATACAAAAGCTTGAGCGGACGGCGTTTCTGTGGTCGGGTATACTTGGCTCCCTTGCCGGATTGATGCATTGCCAAACGCCGCCAGACATCCGTGGAGTAGCCGCCATACAGTGTTTGGTCCGCGCAATAGAGCACGTAAAAATAATAATGCCGCTCAGACGTTTTGACCATTAAACATCGCCTGCACTTCCGGTCCATACTCACCATCTTCACCCGCTACGATCAATGGCGGCATAATGCGCGTCCCATTTGGCTTACCGTCTTTAATCGCCTCGATCAGCACCATATTGGCTTCCATCCCCGGTTTGGGATAGATAAACTTGATTCTTTTCGGCGCCAAGCGATGGGTCGTCATCGTAGCCAGAATTTCCGGCAGCCGATCTGGCCGATGTACCAGATAGCCGCGCCCATTCATTTTCAAAAGGCCACTCATGCGATCACAGACCATTGCCAGATTAATCGTTAATTCGTGGCGGGCAATTGCCAGATAGCGGTTGGGATTTTTCTGACTGGCTGGCGCGTTCTTAAAATACGGCGGGTTGCAGACAACCACATCGGCATGGTCTTTAGCTACGTACTGGTAAACGTTGGCAACATCGTCATTGACCACGTCATAGCGGGCCGTCAGATCATTTAAGGCCACTGATCGCTGAGCCATATCAGCCAGCCGTTCCTGCAGCTCGATCTCATAAAAATGCCCGCCCAGCTTATGATGCAAAAACAGACCGATCGCGCCATTCCCAGCACACAGATCCACGATTTTGGTTTTTTGACGCCGATTTGGCCGCACAAAATCAGCCAGCAGCACGGCATCTAACGAAAAAGCAAAAACTTCACTGGATTGAATGATTTGTACTCCTTGCGCGCTGAGCTGATCGATACGCTCGTTTGGTTTAAGCTGAACGGTTGTCATATTTTTCCTCACTTAATTGCTAATAATTTGCTGTAGTTATATATGTTTGCTTGCATGTTTGAGTATGGTTCGTCATACTAAATATATAAAATTACTTTAAAAATTGGGAGTTGTTTAAATGCTCTATGATTTCTTGGTTCATCTGGTCAATCCGCTGTTAACGCTGTTTAATGGTCGGCCTCAGATTGAACATAAAGATCGCCTTCCTGAGGGCAACTATATTATCGTCGCACCGCACCGTACCTGGATGGACCCGGTTCTATTGGCTCTGGCCGTCTACCCTAAGAAATTTACGTTCATGGCTAAAGAAGAGCTTTTCAAAGGCCGGTTTGCCAACTGGTTTCTGCGCAAGCTGGGAGCTTTCCCCGTCAATCGCAAAAATCCAGGCCCTTCCGCTATTAAAACACCGGTCAAACTGCTTAGAAACGGCGATCGCTCAACCATCATCTTTCCGACCGGCTCGCGCTATTCCAGCAAAATCAAAGGCGGCGCGCTGATCATTGCTAAAATGGCCAACGTGCCGCTGGTGCCAGCCGTCTACCAGGGACCGTTGAAACTAAGCAGCATCTTCAAACGACAAAAACGCAAGATCAATTTCGGCGAGCCCATCTATATTGACCGCAAGCTGCGCCTAACCGATGAGAATCAACAGGAACTGGAACGCCAGATGCAGATCGCATTCGATCAGCTGGATAACGAGCTTGATCCCAATTACCACTACTACATGCCCGAAAAACCAAAAGACGACGATTTTTAATCGGGCTTATTAATTTTAAATTAAGTCCTGGCTTTAGCCTGACAGCTGGCCACTAAAAATCAGTCAGACTGACCAGGATTTTTGTCAATACTAATCAAAAAGGATCGATGCAGTGCACCGGTCCTTTTTAATTGCTATTTACCTGCCTTGCGCGCTTGAGCCTTCATCGCTTGCATCATTTGGTGCAGTTTGCGATCTGAAGGTTTTTGGCCCATTTGCATCATCATCGTCCGCAGCATATCTTCAGAAATCGGCGGATTGTTACGCAGGTAGTTTTCCATGTATTTCCGAGCACCAAAGAAGCCAACCAAAAGGCCAACCAGCAGTGCCAGGATGATCAACATGATACTAAGCCCAGTACTCATGGATGTTTCCCCCTTATTTTAGATAACGATACTAATGTTACACGATATCGGCGTCAAATAAAAGACGCATTCGATGAATTAATCATTGAATCAGTCGTCACGCAGCCCTTTTTTGCGTTGAATCTGCCGAACTTTTTCCGGCGTGACCTCTTTGCCGTTTTTGTCAAAGACCCGCATCATTTCAATGTTTGAGCGAAAAGCTTCCCGGAAATTCTTCAAATATTGATCACGCAGCTGTTTGCGTTCAGCTTTTTCAGCCACGGTCAGTCCTTCTGTTTTGTTTTTATGTGCCAGCTCATTAATTCGTTTGAGCAGCTTTTCTTGTGCTTTTGAATCAGCCATAATTTTCTTCCCCTCTGCCTGAAACAGTGATTTTTACGTTATTTAGTGTAGCGAACGCCGCATTATTTAGCAAGCAATCCGTGTCGTTAAGTTTCAACGAACGTATGTTTGAAAATGCTTGGCAAGTATGATATAATTGCTCTAAATCTGAAAATGAGGTGGCAACATGGTAAAAACAGCAGCCAGCAAGCAAATGGCCGTTCTCAGCTACATTCATCAACAGGTCGCCACTCACGGCTATCCGCCAACCGTTCGCGAAATCTGTAAAGCTGTCGGCCTTTCATCTACATCTACCGTTCACGGGCATATCAATCGGCTTATTAAGAAGGGCTATCTGCAAAAGGACCCTTCCAAGCCGCGTGCCCTAGAGATTACGCCCGCCGGCATGGACGTCTTAGGAATTGCGCCAAAGCAGGAAAAGATTCCATTATTAGGGATCGTAGCTGCCGGTGAGCCGATTCTCGCGGTTGAAGATGCAACGGATTATTTCCCAATCCCGCCTTCGATCCCGGACCATAACGACCTGTTCATGCTGCAGATCCAAGGCAATTCCATGGTCAACATGGGCATCTTAAACGGCGATAAAGTCATTGTTCGGAAGCAGGATACCGCTAAAAACGGCGACATCGTCATTGCCATGAATGATGACAACGAGGCGACCTGCAAGCGTTTCTTCAAGGAAAACGGTCATTATCGCCTACAACCGGAAAACGACACGATGGCACCGATTATTCTGGATCAGGTAACCATTTTAGGTAAAGTCGTCGGGCTTTTCCGCGACAGCATCTACTAAAAAAGAGATGGGGCAATTCCCACCTCTTTTTTGTTTTGCTAATCTGTCGGCTCTTTTTCATCAGCTTTTTGACTGCTGGAACTGACCGCATCGGGAACGTCAACTTGATGCCCAAACTCCTTTAAGATCTGCTGGTCGTTTTCGTCAGGATTTTTCACCTTGCAGGCAACCTCATCCAGATCCACGCGCCAAACATGAACCTGGTCAACCATCGCTGCGGTTAACGGATGTGGCATACGTGCCACGTAATGGTGCATCATTACGGTCAGTGCGTGTACTTTGTCTTCAGCTGCCGTCAATTCTTTAACCGTCCCCTTGCCAATTACGCTATGGAAACTGGCACTGAAAAGGCAGTCCCGCGCTGCCGGAAGTAGCTGATAATCACTGCACATCTCTACGCCAACATGCGGATCAGCCTTCATTAAGCGCGCCCGCTTGCCTGCGTCATTGCCATGAAAGTAAAGGCAAAAATGCTGGTGCTCATCCAATTCAAAACCGAAGTGAACCGGTACGATATAAACCGAATCACCATCCTGTACGCCGATTTGGGCAACATTACAATGTGTCATTACCCATTCAACCGTATTGGGGTCAAAATAAATATCATCTCTCATCAAAGCCGCCTCTTTTATAATCATTTTTTAATAAATTATAAACAGGCTAAGCTTAAATTACAATCTCAGTCAGCTTAAAAACTTTACAGCTGGTGCTTGTCCACGTATTGACGCTGATGATTTTTTTGGCCGGCTAAGACGAAACGAGCCGGATCCGCGCTGATGTCGTATTCAACGTCTTCTTTATTCATCCCCAGCTGGTCGTTGAACTGCTGCTCATAGGCTGCGATCGAAATCAGCTGGCGTTCACTGAGATCACCGGCTACGTTGCTGAGCCGTTCTTGATATCCCGGCTGCAGAATTCCGCTGTAAAACTCGCCTTCCGCGCCCGATCCATAGCTGAACAGGCCAATGCGCTGACCAGGCTTTAGCTCAGAATCATTTTGCAAAAGCGACATCAGGCCTAGATAAAGCGACCCGGTATAGAGATTGCCAACCCGGCGGCTGTAGTTTTGGCTGGCCAACAATGCTTTACGCAGGCGCCAGGCCGTTTGATCATCCCGTTCACCCAAGACAGCTTCCAAAGCTTTTTTGCCCATCTTGGTAAATGGCAGATGAAAAGCGATTGCCCCAAAATCATCCAGCTTGCGATCCGTTAATTTTTCATAGCGATTCAGTGTGTGCTTGAAAAAGTCAATGTAGACGTTGGTCGAATACTTGCCATCAACCATGGCTTCAGTAGCATAAAGCGGCCGCCAAAAGTCCATCACGTCTTGCGAATAAGCAACGCTGGTCCGTTCAATCGCCAAGATCCCTGGTTCAGCCGCAATCAGCATGGCAACCGCTCCAGCACCCTGCGTAACCTCGCCAGCCGTCTTTAAGCCGTAACGCGCTACGTCAGCTGCAATTACCAAAACCGCCTTTTCTGGTTCCAGCGCGACCTGACCTCTGGCAAACTGAATCGCTGCCGTTGCTGAATAGCAGGCTTCCTTAACTTCAACGGTCCTTACGTAGTCATCCAGATTCAGCAGCCGCTTAATATAGATCGCACTGGCCTTGGAGTTGTCAATTCCTGATTCTGTAGCAACGATAACCGTAGCAATCCGTTCACGATCATCTTCATCCAGCAGCTTGTCGGCAGCAGCAGCTCCCATTGTCACGATATCCTGCGTAGGCGGTAAAACTGCCTGCTCGCTTTGACCAATCCCGATTAGATATTTATTGGGATCGACACCGCGCACTTTAGCCAGTTTAGTCAAATCAATATATTCTGACGTTGTCGCAAACGCCATCTTATCAATTCCAATCTTCATCTGCACTTACCTAATCCACATCGGCCACTGGGTTTTCTTTAGTCAGGTAGTGCGGTTCGCTTGGCGTCTGACCGAAGTAGTGTTCAATCAATTGCTTGAGTTCGTCCATGGCCGCATGCGTCCGCTGAATCTGTTCTTCATTAATGGCTTCCATAACGATGACCACGTTTTTAGAATCGCTGGTCAGCATCGTACGCTGTGCATCGCGCCAGTTCAAACTGCGGCAAACGGCACCGGCATCGTCATAATAGAGAATCTCGCCTTCCCGGGCTGGATCATCCTTGTCAGCACCGACCGGCTGGAAGCTTTCGCCACCCTTGGCCTTGCCTAGATGCATATCGCCGGCAATCTTATCACGATCCTCGATACCAACAGGAACGCCATAGCGCAGCGAGATGCTGTTGTAGACGTCAACCAGCGGCTCAATCGGTTCAAAAACGTGTCCTTGACTGGCCCGCTTGAGCAGTGCCTCAATTGATGCTCGGGCACCCTTACGCTTAGGGAACTTGGCATAGGCTTCACGCCACTGTGCAACGACTGGATTATCACGGAAAGTTTCTTCTTTGGTGAACTTGGCTGATTCCGCGGTTGCCTGTTTTAATAATTCAGCACGTTCGGCCTTGTTCTCATCCGTATCATGGTTATCAATCCCATCAACGTACATAATTGCAATCTCTGCATCAGGAAAGACTTCCCAAAAACTTTCATCTACTACGACACGTTTCATAATAAAACTCCTTTACTCATTTAATGTCTCTATTATCTCTTAAATATCGTTAATAATTTCTTTGACCGCCTGCTTTAACAAAATCCCAGTCTTTTTCAAGATTTTGGCGCATCCGCTGCAGATAGTCATGAGCCTGCTTAGCTTCCTGGGGCGAAAAGCCTTGTAAAGCGACCTCATTTGAATGTTCATTTTCACGAATAATAAACGGGTATAGTTCCGCTCCTTTTTTCGTTACATACATTCGCTTGATCCGATGATTGGCCGGATCAGAACGTCGCACGATTAAGCCGTTTTTTTCCAATTTGGCAACCGCTCTGGCAATCGTCGTTTTATCCATCAAAATTAATTTGGCCAAATCCCGCGCAATAATGCCAGGATGCTCATAGATTCGAACCAAATATACGAACTGTCCCCGTGCCAGCTCTATTTTTTTAAATTCCGCGTTGGCCATGGCATCCAAGGCTCGCGATGCCATTCCCATCTCGCGTAATACATCAATCACCGTCCCGCCTCCTTTCATGATCAATATTATATCGACTGTCGGTTGTAATTGCAACTTTAAACTGAAATGTGAAAAATATTCACGTTTTTTCTTATAAAATTTCAATTTAGGGGTTTTCATTTTCGATCCAGTATAGTAATATAATTAATCGTAAGGAGTGCCGACATTCACTTCTTTCTTGACTACCAGCTATTTGGTGCGATTCCGTTTCTTTAAACTGCGGGGGATCGTCATCTGATAGCTTTTTTTATTTATACATAATTAAAAAGCTCGTTTGATTCGCAGTCAGCGAAATCAAGCGAGTTTTCTATTTTATTGATACCTAGGCTTTGAAATCATTCATCGTTTTATTCAGCAACTGATCGACCGTAACGTTGCCGTGACTGTCGGCATGTCCCTTGGTCCATTTAAAGCGCAGCTGCTTGAATTTAGGCAGCAGCACGCTCACCTCGGCCCACAGTTCTTGATTGGCAACCGGCTTACCGCCAGAAGTCTTCCAGCCGCGCCGTACCCAACCGTACAGCCACCCTTTATTGATCGCATTTAAAACGTATTGCGAGTCGAGAATGCCCTCAATCGGCTCGTTTTGCAGGTTTAACTCAAGCAGACGCTGCAGACACTTTAAAAGCCCCATGACCTCCATCCGATTGTTGGTAGCACCCAATTCACCAGCTGAATCGGTGATTTTTAAGCCATCCTCAAACCGAATCAGATAAGCCCAGGCTGCTAGATCGTCTTGATGAACGTGATCGCCCCGTCGATTGCCATGATTGCGTGAACCGCCATCTGTATAAAAAACAATCGTCGGAATAAATCGGGGGCCCTGTTCCTCGCCGAATAGATCCAGACTGGTCTGTGTTGCATGCTTGACGGCCCGCGGCTTGCTCTTTTCCGGCTGCTGCAGCCACGCCAAAGCCTCTTCTCTGGTCATAAATCCCTTGAAGCGCGCATTAGCAAAGCCAGCAACCTGTTTTTGGCATTCCGGCCAGCTGGTGTAGATGCCGGGCTTTTTGCCACGGCGCACGGCATAAAACTTTTTTGAAGCCAAATCAATTCCCCCTGCTATTGTTCTACTGAAGCGCCAGAAACCGCGTCCTGCGTCTTGTCCGGCGTCTGGATGTCGGCAAGCTGCTCGCCTTTTTGCAAACGATTGGCATGGATTGAAGCCGCCGATACGCCATCAATTATTTTACCATCAACTATCCCATGTTCAAAATCATGGGCTTCACAAAGCTCGCAGATCCGCTCAACGTCCTCGGTAACCTGTAACGCCCCCAGGTACTGATTTTGAGCATCACGAATCGCATAATATCGAATCAGCACGCGATGACCGCCCATAACCTGTGGCGATTCAACCACGTCTTTTGTACCGGTATGCAAAGCTTTTAAAACCTGCTTGACCAGTGGCTGTACAGGCTTAGGATGACAGCCCAGCACCGAATGCGTCAAGCGTTTCTGCAGCCGGTCGTTGTCGCGCCACGGGTTGGGCGAATACCAGACATATTCATCATTTTTGTTAACGTAATCCAATTCATATGGCATGTGGGCAAAAATTGCCGCGGCTTCTTTTAGCGTCAGCCGGCCGCTTAAAAACGTGATTACGCCGCGTTCAAAAGTCGGTTCTGTGCTCATATCAACCATCCTCTCAAAATCGTTCTTAATTTATCTTAAAGGTAACCGTACCAAATCGCAAAGAATGCTAAAATAAAATTAAAAATAAAGCAGAAAGGGATGATTGGATGCGCAGACATCATCAACAATCAGCAACCACTAAAGATGAGCAGATTGAGCACTTCAATGCCGCTCCCGACACCGGCTTGACTAAAGATCAAGTGGCGCAGCGCACCCAGGCTGGCTTGACCAACACCGCCATCAATACGACCTTCAAAACCACGCGGCAGATTGTCTATAGCAATACGTTTACCTTTTTTAATTTAATTTTCGTTGTTTTGGCGGTCTTACTGGTGCTGGTTCATTCATACAAGGATATGACCTTTTTACCCGTAATTATTGCCAACACCGTAATTGGCATTATCCAAGAATTACGCTCTAAAAAGGTGCTGGAAAAGCTGACAGTGCTAAATGCAGCCAAGGCAACGGTAATTCGTGATGGCAAAACGATTCAGCTGCCAACTGATCAGCTGGTGCTGGATGATATCATCGAGTTGAAAACCGGTCAGCAGATTCCAGCCGATGCGCAGCTTTTAACCGGTTCGCTCAACGTCAATGAGTCGCTGCTGACTGGGGAAGCTGATGAGATCACCAAACATCCCGGCGACAATCTGATGTCAGGCAGCTTTGTCGTTTCCGGTTCGGCACGGGTTCGCTTGACGCATGTCGGTGCTGATTCGTATGCCGCCAAGCTGACAGCCAAGGCACAAAAAATGGATACGACCGAAGAATCAGCCATGATCAAATCACTCAATCGGCTGATCAAATTCGTCGGCATCATTATTATTCCAATTGGTGCCGCACTGTTTTATGAATCATACGTGCATAATGGCAACCCGCTTAAGCAAAGCATCGTTTCCATGGAAGCAGCCTTGATCGGCATGATTCCTGAAGGGCTCTACCTTTTAGCAACCGTCGCGCTGGCTTTGAGTGCCATGCGCTTGGCACAGCAGCGGGTTTTGCTGCACAGTATGAAAAGCATTGAGACCCTGGCCCGTGTTACGGTGTTGTGCGTTGATAAAACCGGGACGATCACCGAAAATCAAATGCAGGTTCAGCGTTTCTTTATTGCCCAGCAGGCTCCGATCAACGACCATCAGCTGCGCAGCCTGATCAGTGATTTTTGCGCGGTCATGCCTGGCGACAACTCAACGATGAAAGCCATGAAAGAATACTTTGCGCAAGGCAGCGGCCGCCAAGCTAATCAGATCGTGCCGTTCAGTTCTGCCTGGAAGTACTCGGGCGTGGGCTTTGGCAATGAAAGCTACGTCTTAGGCGCCCCAGAAATGGTACTAAGAGACAGTGTCGCCATGTTTAGCAATGAATTTGAGCCATATGCCAAGCAAGGCTATCGGGTCCTGGTATTCGGAAAGTATCAAGGTCAGTTGAGCAAAGCTAGTCTTAGCGCCCCAGTTATCCCACTAGGATTCGTTTTGCTGAGAAATCCCGTCCGCAAGACTGCCCCTGCCACCTTCCGCTATTTCGCCGAACAAGGCGTCAAGATCAAGGTTATCTCGGGTGATGATCCATTAACGGTTGCCAGCGTAGCCAAACAGGCGCAGATTGAAGGCGCGCAAAATTGTGTAAGCGCGGCTGCCTTAACTGATCGCGAATATGAAAGTGCCCTACAGCGATACACGGTTTTTGGCCGAGTGACGCCAGATCAAAAGCAAAAGTTCGTCACCGCGCTGCAAAAACAAGGTGAAGTCGTTGCCATGACCGGCGATGGCGTCAATGACATTTTAGCCATGAAGCGGGCAGATACCAGTATTGCCATGGCTTCAGGCAACGAGGCCACCATGAATGCCGCTCAGATGGTTCTGCTTGATTCTGACTTTGCCAAAATGCCGCAGGTTGTCGCGCAAGGACGGCAAGTCGTCAATAATATTGAACGGTCGGCCAGTCTGTTTTTGGTTAAAAACATCTTTTCACTGCTTTTATCCATCTTTACGCTGGTCTTTGCCTTCAACTACCCGCTCGATCCTTCTCACATCACGCTGATCAGCCTGTTTACGATTGGGACGCCCTCATTCTTGCTGGCCTTGGAAACCAATCATCAGCGCATCCATGGCAAGTTTCTGCCCAACGTTTTGCGCCGGGCCCTGCCTGGTGGAATCACCGATATGTTTACGGTTGGCGTCATTGTGGTTTGCGGAGCCTTGTTTGGCCTCAGCCGCCAAGACATCTCAACGGCCTCAACCATGATTCTGGCCGCGGTCGGCTTCATGGTGCTCTACCAGATCTGTCATCCACTTAACAAGTTCCGCAGCATCATCTTTTATGGCTGCATCATGGGTCTTTTAGTCTGTGCGTCGCTGTTTGGCAGTCTGTTTGGCATTGACCACGTTTCGGCAGTTGCTCTGGGATTTGCCTTCGTACTTTCTTTGACCGGCGATTCCAGTCTGACCCACCTGACGCGCTGGACGGATCTGGTTTACGAGCACTTTTTCGCCAACCTTGGTCAAAAGCCTAAGCATGGTATGCAAAAACAAAACTAGCAGCATTTTCAGCGGTTCAGCTAATTTTGACGGCTGTTCTTAAACGTCAGCAAACAATTAAAGACTGATCCCGCATTGCGCGTGATCAGTCTTTTTGATGCTTTAGAATCCTTGAGTAGAACGGTTGTAATAGATCAGATGCTGCTCAAGCGAGGTGGGCTCAACGATTAATTTAGTAACGCTGCAGTTTTCTGGCTCCAGAATCGTCAAGCCTGGCGCATGCGTGGCACTGGCCGCAAACGAACGGACCGTAAAGCCATGCGTAACAACAACGACCCGCTCGTCTGGATGCTGAGCCGTAACGTCTTTTATAAAGTCCTGAACGCGCTTTTCCACATGTTCAAATGTTTCGCCATGGGCAACCGCAGCATATTCGGGACGTACATCCTTGACAAACGTCGAAAACAATTTTGGATATTGATTCATCAGATCAGCATTCGGTTGACCATCCCAGTCCCCATAAGAAATCTCCAATAAACGCCTGTCTTCGATGACCGGCAGCCGCGCTTCCTCATTTAGAATCGCCGCGGTCTGCTTGGTGCGTTCCAAAGGCGAAACATAAAGCGCGTCAAAATCACGCAGATCAAAATTTTGGGCCAGAAGCTGTGCCTGCGCGCGTCCCTCGTCAGTCAGATAGGTCTGCGGCGTATTAATGGTTCCCTGCTTGAGCCCGGCCGCATTGGCAAAAGTGCGGCCATGGCGAACGATGTAAAATTCGGTCATATTCTTTTCCTTTCGACTTTGGTTTTTGGTCATTATACCAGAATCAAATTTATTATTGACGTTTTTTTGCAATCAGATTATAATTTTGTTAACAATAATTAATAATTTGATGAGGAGGGAACTGAATATGCTGTTAAACAATTTTGATTTTGCATTGATGGTTTCCTCATCATGGTCTTCCCGCGTTTAGAAGGCCGTATTTTGAGTTGGCCTTCGCGATAAGTGAGGTCAATTCAAATCCGAGACTGAATTTGAAGGGCACTCACTTAATCAAGTGGGTGCTTTTTTAGTTTAAGATTTGGAGGAATGACAATGACTGTCTATAATTTTGCGGCTGGTCCGGCCGTCTTGCCAAAAGAAGTCTTGAAAAAAGTGCAGGCTGAATTATTAGATTTCAATAATTCCGGTATGAGCATTCTGGAAATCTCGCACCGCTCTCAGCTGTTTGTTGACGTTTATGAGGATGCCAAGGCGCGCATCTACAAATTGATGAATCTGGATGATCAGAAATACGACGTTTTGTTCATGCAGGGCGGTGGTACCACGCAGTTTACGGCCGTGCCATTGAACCTTGCCTGTCAGCATCATCGTGCCGCTTATATCGACACTGGTCACTGGTCTGAACGCGCCGTTGAAGAAGCACGCTTGATCAAAGGCGTGGAAGCCGATATTCTGGCCTCCTCTAAAGACCAGCACTACACCACCCTGCCAAAAGTACCAGCCATTCCACAAGATACCTATGACTACGTACACATTACGACCAACAACACCATCATGGGTACGGCTTGGCAAGAACTGCCGGAAACTAACGGTACGCCGCTGGTTGGCGACCTTTCTTCCAACTTCTTAGGTCAAGACTATCCGTTTGAAAGATTCGCCCTGATGTATGCCGGTGCGCAAAAAAATCTGGCTCCTGCTGGCGTCACGATCGTAATCTTGAAAAAATCGCTGCTGGGTCATGTCAAGGGACTGCCAAGCATGCTCGACTACACCAAGCAGGCCGCCAAAAAGTCCGCGCTCAACACGCCGCCTATCTTCCAAATCTATGTTGCCGGGCTGGTTTTGAAATGGATCGATGAACAAGGTGGCGTTAAGGCCATGGACGCTCGCAACCGCAAGAAGGCCCAATTGCTGTACGACTGTCTGGATAACTCCAAGCTGTTTAAAAACAATGTCGATCCTCGCTATCGTTCGCTCATGAACGTGCCATTCGTAACCGGCAATGCTGAGTTGGATGCCAAATTCATCAAAGAAGCTCAGGAACACGGTCTATTGAATCTAAAAGGTCACCGACTCGTTGGCGGCATGCGGGCAAGTATCTATAACGCCATGCCATATGATGGTGTCGTTGCTTTGTGTGACTTTATACAGCAATTCGAAAAAGAAAATCGCTAGGAGGAATCTTTCATGTACCAGATCAAAACCTATAACGCTATTGCTCAAGCCGGACTTGATGAATTTACGACTGACTACCAGATCAATAATCCTGAAGCCCAGCCCGATGCCTACATGATTCGCAGCGTGGATCTGCATGATCATGAGTTTCCCAAGAGTCTGAAAGTCATCGCGCGCTGTGGGGCCGGTTTTAACAACATCCCATTGGACAAAGCCCTTGAAAACGGCACGGTCGTCTTCAATACACCTGGCGGCAATTCCAATGCCGTTAAGGAGCTGGTCGTTGCCTCAATGATTATGGCCAGCCGGAACATCATCGCGGCCGTTCAGTGGAGTGCCAATGCCAAGCCTGGTGCTGATATTACGCTGCGGACCGAAAAACAAAAGACCAGCTTCAACGGCACTGAGCTTTTAGGCAAGCGCATCGCCGTCATTGGCATGGGCCACGTTGGCTCGCTGGTTGCCAACGCCGCCGTTGATCTGGGCATGGACGTCATCGGCTATGACCCTTATCTTTCCGTTGAATCGGCTTGGCAGCTGGAAAGTCAGGTCAAACGCGCACAGACAATTGCCGATGCTATCAAAGGCGCCGATTTCGTAACGGTTCACGTTCCTAAAAATGAAGAAACCACTGGACTGATCGGCACGGAAGAATTAAAGCATTTCAAGCACGGCGCCGTTTTGCTCAACTACTCGCGTTTAGGAATCGTTGACAATGCCGCTGCCGTCAAGGCCCTGGCTGATGGCACGCTGAAAAAGTACTACACTGACTTCAGCGAGGCTCAGATCCTGAATAATCCTGATATCGTCATCATGCCGCATATCGGCGGCTCAACGGTCGAAGCTGAGGTCAAGTGTGCACAGATCGCGGCTCATGAAATCATGACCTATCTGGAAACCGGCAACATCAAAAACTCGGTCAATCTGCCGGATGTAGCCGCGCCATTTGCCAGTCCTGATCGTTTCACCTTGATTCACCAAAACATCCCGAACATGCTGGGGCAGATTTCGACGTTTATGGCCGATGAAGGCATCAACATTGAAAACCTGGTCAACCGTTCGCGCGGCAATTATGCCTATACGATGCTAGATGTTTCAAACCTCACGCCGGCAACCGCGCAAAAAGTGATTGACCGTTTAAGCCAAGTCGATGCCATCACTCGCGTCCGCTTGATTCATCACGACTAGTCCGCCCAATCAGCAGCCATAAGTTGACTCACTTATCTTAATTTATTTGCTCAATATCAAAAGACCACCCGCAGATCAGCGCTGGTGGTCTTTTGACGTTCTGGTTATTTAAATTGCTTCAATCATTCAAGCAGATGCTGCTCTTTGAGAATTTCTTCGATCCAAGTTCCCTTTAGCTTGCGCAGCGCGGTCTTGGCAGCCAGCTTTGGTACCGGCAGATCCATCTCTGGCAATGTCTTCTTGTCACTCAAGTAGTACAGGGCCCGCAGTTCTTGGCGGATGTCAAAGACGGAATCAAAGACTTCAGGAACGCCGCGATCAACGTTAAAGAGCGTGTAGACGGCTTCCATCGCGGTCCGAACCGAGTATTCCGTGGTAAAGACCGTGTCGCGAGTTGGCGATTCGGCAAAGTTGCCCAAGAAGGCCAGGTTTTGCGATCCCTTTGGCACGACTGCCGGCCGATCACCCTTTTTACGTAGCTGGAAGTAGCTGGTAACATAAGGCATGTATACTGGTACGGTATTGACGTCGTTTTCGGCATAGCCCTCAATGTCATCAACCGGAACGCCCAGGTGGTAGAGCAATTCCTCAGTAATCTCTTTGCCTGAACAGTCCACGACCCGTTTCTTGATGTAGTTGCCTTCCGTGTCGGAATAAAGCGCGTAGATCCAGACAACCGTTTCATCCGGCTTTTGATCCTTAAAGTGCGGTTGTCTGTGAATCGTAAAGCTCAGCATCCAGTTTGAGTCGGTAACCGTGATGATCCCACCGGTGTTGACCTTGCCATCATAAAGACTGCGCTTGGTCAGCCGTTCAAAGTATGGTGCCAGCTTGCGGTTCTTAAGCGTTGCCGTAGCTGAGATGAACCAGGCCCGGTCAGGAACGTTCTTGCAGAAGACATCGGGATGACCAAAATCGGCATCCTGATAGGAAAGATTCTCCCACAGCTTCCAACTTGGCCCTAAGCTGTGCGTAATCGGTGCCGGCGTGTTCTGATCGCCATAAGTTGAACTCTCAGTAATCGAGCCATTGGTAACAAAGACATAATCGTTGTCGGTCAAGACGATTTCTTCATCCTTGCCATCCTTAGTCAGCAGAATCTTTTTGGCAATCTTCTTGTCATTGCTGGTATCAACCAAGACATTGTTGACCACGGTGTCGTATTGAATGTCGACATTGTGATCCTGCAGATATGCCAAGACCGGCTTAGTCATTGACTCATACTGGTTGTATTTGTTGAATTTCAAGGCACTCAGCGTTGGCAGCCCATCGATATGGTGAATATAGCGCATGCAGTAGCGCCGCATTTCAATCAAGGAGTGCCACTTTTCAAAGGCAAACATAGTAGACCAGTACAGCCAGAAATTAGTGTCAAAGAACTCATCTGGGAACCAGTCGCCAATCGTCTTGCCCTCTAATTTGTCTTCTGAGGTCAAGACCAGCTTAACGATATATTTTGAAAACTTCTCGACGCCATACTTGCCATCACTAGGTACCCGATCGCCGCGATTGTGAATCAGGCGGCAGTTTGATGAATTGGGATCATCCTTGTCCAACCAGTAGTACTCATCCAGATAAGAGGCGCCTGGGATTTCCAGGGAAGGAATTGAGCGATACATGTCCCAAAGGCATTCAAAGTGGTTTTCCATTTCTCGACCGCCCCGAATGACGTAGCCAACGCCGGGACGCTTCTCACCATCAAGTGAGCCCCCCGCAACCGGCAACTCTTCTAAGATATGAATGTTTTCGCCAGGCATCTGAGCATCACGAATCATGAAAACGGCCGCTGCCAAGCCGGCCAGCCCCCCACCAATAATATAGGCGTGTTTTTGTTCGATTCCCTCAGGTTTGCGAGGACGTGCAAATGCTTCATAATTACCGTTGGAATAATACATAAAAACCCCTCCAGTGTAAAATAAACCTTGCGAAAGCGATAACATCAGTTCATACGTTTATTATAGCGCTTACAAATCGTTGGAACAAGTTCAGATTACTAGTCTGTCTATTAATGAACCAGATTAACTAAAATGTGCAAAAACGTCCAGAAAGCATCTCAACCTTGCATTATTGCTGATGGGCAACTGCATTTTTTGTTTTTAGAGCAAGAAAGCACAGAACGAAGGTAAAATCCCACGGTTCTGTGCTTTCAAGTTTCAGCTTTTAAATTCATTATTGAATAAATTCAGCCACGGCCTCGACATAATTTTGAAAATTTGAGCGGTGTATCAACCAGTTTCGCAGTAAAAAAATCCCCACTTCATTTTTGAAGCAGGGAATTGATCTTCACCAATCCGATTTAACAAAGGCCCAAAACTATTAAGTGTCTAGGTGTCTATATGGTGTCTACACTTTGCAATTTCTAGTGATTACTAAAACCCCAAAACCTATCATATCAAGGCTTTGGGGCTTTTAGTCAGTTTTAGATGTCTCTGAAAAAGGAGAGTACAGGAAAACTAGTCATTGATATATCAACGTTTGTCGCTTGTTTTGTCGTGAAATTGTCGTGGAGCTTAAAGTTCCGCAAGTTTATCAATAATTAAACTATCATTTTTGGCCTTATACTCATCAATCAAGTATGAATAGGCTCGTAGTGTAATAGTAATATCTGAATGACCTAAACGCTTGCTAATGGCGTATATATCTATCCCCTTGCTTAACAGATAGGCCACATGAACATGACGTAATGAATGGAAGTGAAAGCCTTGTTTTTCTATGCCGACATCCTTCATAATAGATAAAAGAGTTTTATTTAAAGCGCTGCTAGTTGGAATAGTCCCTAGCACATTTTGAAATACCATAGTTGTATTATTAGCCTTCAAATCTGCTAATCGTTTCAGCAATTCCCGGTTAACCTTGATTATCCGGTTGCTAGATTCTGTTTTAGTTGGTTTGAAGGCCTTTTTTGTATCATCCCACGATTTATTTATGGTAATCGTAGCGTGAAGGAAGTCTATATCTTTCCAGGTAAGCGCCTGTATTTCACTCTTTCTCATCCCTGTATAGATGGCAGTTAATATCATATAGCGGCTAGTATTGTAATGATTAAGGCTTTCAATAACGGCCGTTTTAAGTTTTATCAGTTCATCGTTATTTAAATATTCAACTTTCCTTTTTTTCATGTTAAAGACAAGCTGAACATTATGAGTGAAGTCTTTGGTGATAACATCATCATCAATTGCGTAGCCAATACAAGCCCTAATAATGCTATTCAACTTAGAAACTGTACTTTGAGCATGATTCTTCCCAAACCAATTAATGAATTCCTGGTATTCAGAACGTTTAATATCAACCAATGCCGTATTATCAAAATACTGGCCAATTACTTTTTGAATTGTCCTATATCGACTTAAAGAAATACTAGAAACTTGGTTAGCTTTATAGATTTTGTACCATCTTTCGTAATAGTCTACAAAGGACATTGACGCTAAATCTATGTTCACGGCTTCCAGTTCGTTTTCTTTATCAGCAGCAGCTTTCAGTGCTTCCCGTTTTAGCTTGAAGCAGCCAACAGATTTTTGCCGCCATTTGCCATTGCTATCCCGAAAGCTGGCATAACCGTAATAGCCTTTTTTAGCTTTTCTTACATAACTCATATTATTACCCCTTTCAATCGCACAGCTTGCCGGCATGGATTGAAGGTTATTTTTATGAGCGGACCAGCCCGGACATTTACCCGGTCCAGTCCATAATATGAAGAAGGCCCAACGAAAAAACAACATTGGGGCAATAGTAGGGGATGAACATTCAAGCTATTCACTAACTATATTTAGCTATCTAAACGGCTATGCTACTACAAATTGCTACATCCCTAGCAGCACGAATTCAAAAACCAAAAATGGATTTTGATTGCTTACGTGAATTTTATGGCCACGACTGAATGCAAAAACAATTCTGCCAAAAGTGGCAGAGTTAGAACAGCACAGTTTTGTGCCCTTATTGATAAACGAGTACATCCCTAGCAGCTAAAAATATTACTTAGAAAACAAGATTTATTTTAATTAAAAGGGAAGTTGTTGATGCTGGTACGTCATAACTATTCCGCTAGATAAATTTGAATAATCAGATTCAAAATCATCAAACCTAAAGCTTACAGAAATATATTGTGGAAGTTCAACAGAAGCAATATGTGATTGAAATTTTATGAGATAGTTATCAATTGAATTTTTTATATTACTTTGAATTACTTGCCTAAAACCTTCTGTTAAATCATTATTCCAAAAATTTAAAAAGTTTTCCTTCTGTAATTTCATATTTTCCTCTTTTGGTGGATTCCCCAAAACAACTTTAAGTTTGGGAATATCCATAATAAGATTATTATTTCCAAATTCATTAGAAGGATTAAAAGAAATTTTATTTTCAGAAATAACTGATAATTCGAATGTTTTTTTACTTTCCCCTGCTGAATAGTTGTTATTAGTTTTTGTTAGATAAAGATTTAAATAAAAAGGTTCGATATACCAGTCAGACGCAGCAACATTAAGGTCTGAAGAATCGATAAATGGGTCGTTATCAGCATCAATAGATACATCCACATCAAATGGTAGATACTCAAAGAATTCAGCAGGTGTAACGCCTAAATATTGGCATAATAAGTTAACGGTTTCAAACTGAATCATTTTTCCGCTATTACTAACAGTTGCGTTTATAGTATTTCTGGATAAATTGTTAATATCGTTAGCTATACGAGTAGCTTTTAACCCTCGTACATCCATTAGTTCTTTTAATCTGTTCCGAATCATTATAAGCACCTCTTTTTTTATCAAAGATAAAGCATTATCAGTCAAAAGACAACTATTATTGTCATTCAAAGCCAATAATAGTTGTCTTTTATTTTTTATTATGCTATGATTTTCAACATTAAAAGACAACAATACTTGTCTTTTAACTAAAAACGGAAGAAAAGGGGGAAGAAAAATGACTGAATATTTTAATTATCAACAAGCTATGAAAATTTTAGGAATTAAGTCACCTACCACATTGCGAAAATACATCAAAGACGGTTTGCCAACTATCCAAGTAGGTAATTCTAAACGTATTGCAAAATCTGACATAGATAAATTCATGACTGACCATCGTGTAGTGACAACGCAAGACAAATAAAAGGGATGGCGATTTATGACAGAAGAAATTATTAAAGCCGCAGCAAAGAAACATGATTTAACTATCAAGGTTGAATATTGGGATGACTTCCCTATTCATTTTGTTCAGATTAATAATGATTGGCCGGTTGTTGCTAAAGACGTAGCAGCAGCGCTTGACTATTCAGACGCTGAACACCTTACCCGGCGAATCCCCGCTAAATATAAGTTAACCCCCAAACTGGGGGTTAATAGTCAAGGCGGGAAAATCATCTTATTAACTGAACCGGGCATTTATAAAGCTGTGTTTGGCAGCCATAAACCAGAAGCTGAACAGTTCCAAGACTGGGTTTACCAGGTAATTAAGCAATTACGAAGGCAAACGGGTTTACAGGGCTATGAAGCCTTTAAAATGCTTGATACTCGTATTCAAAAACAGGCCATGCAACGGCTGGACGCTAACAACAAAGTGGACTACATCAAGGCCAATTCCATTGCAAATAAGGCAATTGCCAATAAATATGGATTGCCCAAGATGATTAGTAAAAATCAAATGACTTCTAACATGAAACGTGACCGGCCTACTGTTCTCAATGACGTTGTGGACCTAATGAATGCTAAAAAACGTTTCAACCTCGATATTTCAGTATCAAAGACTATTTATGACAATCTGAAAAAACAATCGAGGTGAAAGTCATGGATATTGGATTAAAGCTGCCACCGGAATTGGAACAGGCTACCCGTGAAATGGTGGCCACCGCTATTAAATCAGCAATAGCAGAAGCCCGAAATAAAAACAGCTTCCCGCCGTATATGACACAACAAGAAGCTAGTAAATATTTGCACGTTTCACCAGGCACTTTTAATAAATGGCAAAGGATTTATAACATCCCTGTTGTTCAGATTGAAGGCGTTAAACGCTACAAGCGTACATCCCTAGATAACTTTATGGATACTATCGAAAAATAACAATTCCACAGCTTGCCGGCATGGAGTTTTTAGGAGTAATGAGGATGAAACTATTAAAAGCAATCGACAATCAGATTTTAAATTTTTGGTATGCCTATCCAGAAGATAGGTTTTGGGCATATCTGGCAACAATGCCCGCCGTAATTTTGATTATAGATTTACTGTTCCTAGTATTTGATTAAGGGGATGAAATATCAATATGGACAAAGAAGAGCAGCAATTATTAACGCTAATTCCAAAAGGGATGGACCGACCACGACCATTAAAAGAGCTGGTTACACTGACCGGCTGGAATAGTCGCAAAGTCCGGGCCACCATTTACCGTTTGATAGTTGTACATCATCAACCTATTGGTGCAAAGTATGAATATCCAAATAACGGTTATTTTCAAATTACTAACAATGATGAACGAATGGCAGCCCTAGCCCCGTTAACATCACAAATTGCACAAATCACCCGGCGGGCAGAAGCAATCAGTAACGCTAATTTAGAGGACCAAGAATAATGCTTCATGAAACAAAAAAAGCCGTTAATGCTGACTAACTACCACATCAAACAGCATTAACAGGCCAAATAAATAGATAAAGCAGTAATTAAACCGCCTTGCCTATTTTATCATGAATCACTTTTAGCGGGGACATCCCCAATATTTATCTGGGGGTCTATGAAGTATCGACCCCTTAATGCTAACTAATACAAGAAATTAAAGAGGTAAAACATGGCTGAACAAGAATACAAATTTTACATGACTGATGACCACAAAGGCAACAAAGCGCTAGTAGCGGTTCAAGGGCATTTCACTAAAGAAATGGAAAAATTAGGAAACAATGGAATCATTACAGATGAACGATTTTTTAAAGACTATGGCGAAACCATCAACAAAATTAAAAGTCTGCTGAATCATGCAACAGTTAAAGCGGACGGTAAATCACACGGCTAGAAGGGATGAAAGCCAATGAATAAGCTAAGCGCCGCTATTAAATATGCTGAATTAGGTTTTTCAGTTCTGCCAATGAATGGCAAGCAGCCGTTAATTAAGTTCGCTAACCGTCCACCGCTGACCGTTGACCAGATTAAATATTATTGGGGGAAGTGGCCTAATGCCAACATTGCATTGCGAACCATTGATTTTTTTGTAGTTGATATTGATACCAAGAAAGCACACGGGCATGATGGGCTGACATCAATTAAGAACCTTCCACAAGGTACTATTTTACCGACTAAGACGCAGCAAACATCAAGCGGTGGCTTTCAAATGTTTTATAGCAAGCCCAAAAATGGCCAGGTTAAACAAGTAATTGGATTACTTCCTGGCATAGATATTAAGGCACATAAAAACAACTATGTATTAGTTCCACCGTCAACAACAGATAAAGGCAATTATCATTGGATTAATTCATATACGCCAATAGGAAAACCCAGCAAGCTACTAGTTGATATGATAAGCAATTATCATCCCCAAACAAGCCACCAAAAATGGCACTATGAGCCTGGCAAGAAATGGACGGGTATTGTTTTAGATAACATTGTACAAGGCGCACCAGAAGGCCAGAGGAATGATTACATGACCCGGTTATGCGGGCAGATGATTCACGCCGGCGCAGAAAAATACACCGTTTGGACGCTAATTAATTATGCTAATCAATTCAATACCCCACCACTGAATGATAAAGAGTTAAGCCGAATTGTTGCCAGTGTATTAAGAGAGGAGCTGAAAAATGAGCAGTAACAACCATCAAATTAATGATTCCACTGTTAATGCCTTATTTGATGAATTAGACAACAAAAAGAAAAAATCCCCCACAGTCCCAGCGTGGGCTATCAAAGGGAAAAATGGAATTTATACGACCCCGCCATTACTAGGAAAACATATCCTAGATAGTAATAAGTTTATGTACTTCCAGCATGGCAAAAACTTAGATTTATACTCTTACAATTCAAAACTAGGACTATGGCAGATTATCACTAAGCAGCAAATAGACAAACAGGTTACAAACCAACTTAACAAAATTAATGACTGGTCAAGCCGTAAAATGCACGACACAACAACATTTGTTATTAGTTCAATTGATACGCTTAATGCTAGTTATACCATCAATGACGTTGTGGACGTTGACAAAGTACATTTTAAAAATGGTGTTTATAGTTTTGCAGAAGATAAAATGCTACCCCACTCACCTAATTATTATTTTTCACGAGGTCGCAACTACTCACTCAATCCTAGCAAGCGGCCTACACCGAACACAGATAAATGGTTAATCGAAAGCGTAGGGGAAGATGGTTATACCCTATTAATGCAATATATCGGCTATCTGTTTTATCGAACCAATATAACCTGGCAAGCATTCATTATTTTACTTGCTAATGGCGGGGATGGTAAAAGTACATTCTTTAATTGGCTAGATGAATTAATTGGGGATGAAAATACTAGCACGGTATCACTGGAAAACTTAGCTATTGAGAACAACAAGTTTGCACTTTCCCGCCTTGTTGGAATGCAACTAAATTATGATGCAGACATTACCAATGCACTAATCAGAAAGCCAGATAAACTTAAAAAAATATCTGGTAATGACAGAATAGACGTAGAAAACAAAGGGAAGGACGCCTATAAAGTCAAATTGTTTACTAAGTTAATGTTTGCAGCTAATGACTTACCAGCCTTCAAAGACAATTCTGGTGGCTTCAAACGCCGGGCAATCATCATCCCTTTTAAAAAGATTCCTAATTTTAGAGAGCGTTTCAGTTTAAAGGCTATCTATCGTGAAATTCCACAGTTTGCTTATAAGTGTATGCGGGCTTTTTGGGAAGTTCACAACCAGGAACGTATTAAAACATCCCCAACTATGGACAAACTAAATGATGAATGGAGCGGGGCAAACAACCATGTTATTGAATTTGTAGATGATTATTGCACTGTTGAAGAGGATGCAAGAGAAAAGAAAGTTTACGTTTATCAAGCGTACAAGAATTTCTGCTTTGAGAATGGTTATAAGCCACTTTCCAGCGTTCAATTTACCAAAGAATTAAAGCGGTTGGATACTACACCTAAAATATATGACACCACCGCAAAAATTGATGGTAGAGCGTATAAGAGTTACATCAACATCAAATTAAACCAGTCTGAAAAAGTGTAAAAGTTACCGAAGTTACTACCCGGTTACCGCTATTTTTGCCACGTTAACCCTTGCGACAGTAAGCGAGTTACCAAGTTACTATTATTTATATAAAGTAAATAAATATATAGTAAAAAAGCTATACCCCTATCCATATATATAGGAATGAGAAGCAGACAAAAAACAGTAACTTGGTAACATCCCCGACCAGCATTTTAAAGTACAAGATGGCCATGTATTAATGGATGGTTACGCAGTTAGGATGGCAGCTAGTACTGTACTAAATGACCCCACATCAACAGAGGAGCAAAGGAACATTGCTTGGAGCTTGTTAGACCGGTTAGCAGATGCAGAGGATTCAGACAACAACGAATGGTATTAAGCAAATAAAGGCGGTTATTAAGGCCGCCTTTTTATCAAGAATATATTTATCAGTGCAAAATAAGCTAGAATTGCACCGCAAATAATTAATAGAAAGAATTGAGGGATGAACATGAGATTAATCACAATCAGCGACCAACACGGCCACGCCTTACGATATGACTACCACACGGCACTAAAAGGCATTAAAAGCCTATATCGCTATGAGTTAACGCAAGGCGACAAGAAACTAAATGATATTGCTGAAACTATGCTGCCACTACTTGGCCATGACCTGAATAACATCAAAGCCTGCTATTGGCTTGTATTGAGCCTAAACAATGGCGTATATCAGAAAGTAATGGACTTGCTGGCATTAAATGGTGATACGTTCAAAACATTGTCAGCGGTTGAAAGACTGGACACGATTTACAGAAATACAAAGAGCAAAAAGCGAACCGTTAGCGGTAATAGCCTAGCAGCCTTACATCTAACACAACATCAATCAATAGCAGTTCAGCGAGCCAATGACTTTTTAGCCAATATGGACGAAACAAATATTGCTGCTAATCTATTGCGGGCTATGGTCAGCGGTCAGCTGGACAAAATAAAAACCCCGCTACCAGCAGGCAACGGGGAAAAACTTAAAATTAAAGCATAGTAAGTAAAAAGCACGCCTAATTATAACACTTGTAGCAGCTTATAAGTGTAACCGTGCTTTTTGTTTTGAGTTAAGGGGGATGAAACTTTGGGAGTATTGTTTAAAACAAAACCGGTAGATAAAGTAAAGACCGGCGCAAACGTTAGAGCCTTTTTTAAAAATGACGTGCAAGAATTGCAAGCAATGGCTGGCAGAAAACTAACCGGCTTTATTACATCCCCAAACTTAACCAAGACTGGCAGCAGCAACCACGCAATCAATGGCATTGAATCATGCTATTTAGAGGCAGTTAATGCTGACCAAGAATTAGAAACCATAGCGGCAGCCATTAACACGTGTAGCGAAAAAACTAAAAAGATAATTATCATGAGGTGCATTGAAGAACGGCCACACCGACAAATGGAGGAATATTTTTGCCTTAGCAAGTCGCAATATGGCTTGTATCAACAAAAGGCCCTTTGCGAGTTTGCCGAAAATTATGCTAGATACGGCAGAGAATTAAGAGTATTTGCTGAAAACTGAATTAGTTGTTTGAAATGTAGGAAAATGTAGGAATTAAAAGGGATCGGCGTTTTACCGACCCCTTTTTTAATTGGCTTAAGCAAGATGGAGCAATAAACGACCCTTTTTCAAGGCTGACAAAAGATCAGCAAACCATTGTCAGGCTTGACTTTGAAGACGGATATAGCAATAAAGAAATTGTTCCTAAACCACCTAAAACAAACATCCCCCCGCCCTGCCTAAAAATTGGCAGAGCGCACACATTGCCATTGCTTTTAACGGTAACGGCTTTTAAAAACATTTTAGTGTAGGGGGGCTATAAACGGCACTGAGCCACAATGAAAAGCAGTATCTGTTAATAGTTGATCGTTCATGATCATTAAAAGAGAAAGGATCAAAATTGAGCCTATCTTTGTTAACTAATGTTAACCTTAAACGCTAAAAGCTAGGAAATGCTAGGGTTAAACGCAATTTAAACGCAATGAAAAGCAGTAGCCGCTTATAGTTGACCATTCATGTTTGATAAAGCCCAACATAGACAAGCGAAAATGAATCCAGTATTGGTTTTATCTATTTACCATGATTGACTTGGACAAAATTGGACAAAACGGCCCTTTTTACAAATTTGATGAAAGACATCAAGGCTTGGCAGAGCGATCATTTTCTCAACATATTGGGAAAAACGCCGCTTAAATGAGTCTAAATGTTAATTCGACAGTCGAAAATTCGACAGTCGAGAAAATGGAGAGCCCAAAAATGGACTATCAAAAGCCCAGATCAAAATTGAGCCCGGTTAAATAAGAGTTTTGAAACTCAATAACGTTTTGTTATTGAGTAACGACCGTACTTTAAAGTCCGCTCATTACAGGCCATAAATAAACTTTCACCACAAGTGGAGAATGACATCCCCAACAAGTAGCAGATATTGCACTTTCGACACTTTTGCCGAAAGCAGCCGAATCCAAAACTGGATTGGGCCACCTTAAAAATAAGGAAACCCAACAAGTGGCAGGGATGAACCAAGCCAAAACTGGATTGGTTGAAACCTGATAAAACCTGAAAAAAGTTGGCCACAACTGGACAACTCAAAATGATTAGATTGTCCACAATTGGACACAAAGCAAAGGCTGGACAAAATTGGACATTTTAGCAGTTATCAAAAACTAGCAAAGCCATATCAAGCAGCTAGTTTTCTACTCAAAGTGGCAGATTAGACTGGTATAAAAAGGAATCAGTAGTGGGAACAGTTACGGTTGTTAGTTCACAATTTTACACAATTAAGCGGCTTTTAAGGGATAGGCAAAGCGACTTGCGAGGGATGAAATAAAGGTAGTCAGATAATTCTGATTGATTTAATTGTGAACCTAGCAACGCAATCAGATATAAAGATAATAATTCGATTGCGGAAAATCCCGCAGCCGAGAAAATGGCGAAATAACAACCAGGAACAAGCTGCCTAATTTCCAAAAATTTCCGGTTTTGGCCCTTTTTTTGGACAATCCATTTTTGGACTCACCTAATAGGCAGCTTTCAAGAGATGAACAAGGGGCTTAGCTACCTAACAAAACCTAACATTAAAACCAGTCAAAACTTGACTTTGAAGCCTTAAATCGAACCCCGCAATTACGGCAAAATAAAAAAAGACCACCCTTTAAAAAAGGCGGCCTATCCATGCCAGCAAGAGGTTTTATTTTGTCGTGAAATTGTCGTGGATTTAATAAAAAATAACCTTCAAACGGATATTAGCAAAATCAAGAATGCTGATATATCAACGTTTGAAGGCTATTATTTTTCGTTAAAAACCTTGAAAAAGGAGAGTACAGGATTTGAACCTGCGCGCCCGCTCAACACGGGTTCGCCGGATTTCGAGTCCGGTGCATTACCACTCTGCCAACTCTCCATAAGTCAACGCTAACTAGTATAGCGAATTTTTACAGATTTGACAAGAGTAGTAAGTAATTATTTTTGAATTTCAGCCAGCCAATTCATAAAGCGTTCTTTTTGCGAGTTGGCGATCAGCCACCAGCAAAGCGCCAGCAACAAACCAGCCCAGACGTCACTGGCATAGTGGACGTGCAGATAGACGCGCGAATACATAATCAGAAAAATCCAGCAAGCGCCAAGAACGCTGCCAAGCAGTCGGCTCCAGTTCGACTTGAAGAGTGGCCAAAGCAAAGCCAAAATCGTCAGGACAAAAATTACGGTTGCAAAGGTATGGCCGCTAGGAAAACTATACCCGCCGATTTTTTCTAATCGATGAGCAGGACGAGGCCGCATAACGCTGGTCTTAAAGAAAATTACCAGCAGATACCCCACAAACTGCATCGCGCCATACCACATGCTGATGCCAAGCTGTTTTTTCCACCATAGAATCAGCATCATTACCAGCGTTACCGGTCCTAGAAACTGTGGCGAGCCGAATGCGGTAATGAAAAGCATGACGCGAGTTTTCATAGCCGTAATTGGCATCGTTAAAGCAAAGCCAGCCTGGTCCATGGTTTTGATCTGGGAGTCATGACGCAAAACAGCAAACATGAAAGCCAGAAAAAACAAACCACAGACAACGCCAAAATCAATCCAACGCGACTTTTTCATAATCAAAATCCTCTCAAAACTAAGCATCTAAATTAGTATTTTACTATTTTTCCATTCCTTTACCAATGTTTATTCTCGACCAGTCATTACTTCTGATTGCTTCTTTTGAGCCAAGCTGCTCAGACACGCTGGCAAGGCTCATCTCTCAACCAATCATTGGTCTAAAAAACAGCCTGACTCGTTAAAAGAGCTTTGGCTGTTTTAAGATTAATCTTTTCTATGCCTTTTCAACCAGGCAGGCCACGCCCATGCCGCCACCGATGCACAGGCTGGCAATCCCAGTCTGTGCATCGAGATCATGCATTTCATGAATCAGCGTCACCAGAATTCGAGCTCCGGAACAGCCCACCGGATGCCCCAACGCTAATGCACCACCACGAGGGTTAACACGCCGTTCGTCCAGCTTGAGCCGCCGCAGACAGGCAACTGATTGTGAGGCAAAGGCTTCGTTGATTTCATACAGGTCAATATCATCACGGCTGATCCCATTATCCTTAAACAATTTTTCAATCGCGTAGGCTGGCCCTAGTCCCATATAGGCCGGATCAATACCGACCAGGGTTGCGGCCTGCCACTCGGCTAAAGGCTGCAGTCCATATTGCTTGACTGCCGATTCCGAGACCAGCATCACGGCTGCCGCCCCATCATTAAGTCCCGAAGCATTCCCCGCCGTAACCGTTCCTTGACTGGTAAATGACGGCTTTAGCTTCTGTAATGCTTCAAGTGAGGTATCCGCGCGCGGGGACTCATCTTCTTTAACGAGCATGGTGCCTTTGCGGGTCGGAACCTCGACTGGGACGATTTCATGATCAAAGGCATGACTGGTTTGTGCCGCAACTGCTTTTTGATGACTGCGCAGGGCAAATTCATCTTGCGCTTGACGACTGATTTGATCAAGCTCAGCAACGTTTTCCGCGGTAATTCCCATTGGATAGTTATTTTCAACATCAATCAGGGCATCTTTTTGTAAAGCATCGATTAATTGTCCATCCCCAAATCGATAGCCGCCACGAGCCTGATTTAAGATATATGGCGCCCGCGACATGCTTTCCATCCCGCCGGCAATCACAATCCGCGCTTGATTTGATTGAATCAGACTGGCTGCCAGATTAACGCTTGACAATCCTGAGCCACAAACGTCATTAATCGTGATTGCGGGCGTGGCATAGTCCAACCCGGCCCTAACTGCGGCTTGACGAGCTGGATTCTGGCCAGCCCCAGCTTGAATTACGTTGCCCATCAAAACTTGATCAATTGCCTCTTTGGTCACGCCGCTATCCTTGACGACGGCTGCGATTGCGGCTGCGCCAAGCTCCACGGCAGAAACGGCCGCTAAAGACTTGCCAAATTTACCAATTGGCGTCCGTCGCGCAGCAACGATATATGTTTTTTCCATTAAATTTCCCCCACAATATGAAATCTTGCAAACGTAACCTAGTTTATCGATTTTCGCTGTCCAGTGCAATTAATTGCTTTATTGATTAATGGCTACCTTTTATGTTCGTTTTATCAATCCCAAATTATCCAAAAAATGATTAATGATTGTCAAAACCTGCTGGATATATGGTAAAGTTTTTACGAATATACGTGAGGTGATTAATATGTTTTGGATAATTGCAACCGGCTGTGTGCTGTTGGCCGTTTTAATGCCGATCTACTGGAAACGCCATCCCGAAATTAAGACCACGCCTAAGGGATTGCTGATCTTTAAAGCAGCTGCCTGGGGTCTGGCTGCCGTCATGATTGTCTGCGCGCTTTTATTTGAGCAAAAATAATCAAACTGACATCCCGTTCATCCCGTTATCGGCAGCTTTCAGTAATATAAAACAGTGCCATTGCAGATTTGATCATCAACCTGCCATGGCACTGTTTTTGATTTTTCCTAGTTGCGTTTGCGCAGTTCGGCCCGAATATTGGCAACATCGCTGGCTTTACCAGTAAAGATCAAATGGTCGCCAGGTTCGATCACCGTCGTCCCCCTTGGAATCAGCCACTGCGTCCCACGACGAATCCGACTGACCGTCATCTGATCGATAAACGGCAGTGCCTGCAATTGCTGACCGGTATAGCGGCGATTGCGGACCACGACTTCATAAAGCCCGGCTTCGGTACTATTGAGCATCGTCATAATGGATGGTGACTCGATCAAGGCCCGCAGCACACTTGTTTGCACATTGTAGACATTAAAGATCTCAACCCCGAGTTTTTGCAGTTTGTTGCGCTGATCCTCATCCAGATTACGCTGATTCTGACCAGCAATCACGCGGTTGACGTGGTGCGCTTTAGCAAGTTTGGCCAGCCGGAAGTTTTTGGCATCATCCAGATAGTCAATCGCCATGATGTCGCAGTCAAAAAACTTACCCTTCTCTAAGGCTGCTTCGCTTAGTTCCGGCAGGTAGGTCAGATTTTTAACTTCACTGTCATAGGTTTTATAGTTGTCCTGACTGTCCGTAACCATTCGTACCTCATACCAGTTACGCGACAGCTGCTGAGCAACGGGAACACTGAAAACATTGGTCCCCAAAAAGACGACACGCTGCTTGAGCTTGTCTTCTGGTGCAAGACGATAGACTGAGTTAAAGACGATTGGCGCGATAATGCAGACGATCACGGCCGCCAAGACAAAGGCATCTGATTGTGTCGCAGTAATGGCATGCAGATTGCGCGCGACCTGCAGCGTTGGCAGAACCAGCGTAATCGTCGTAACCAGCAGGAACCCGCCAGCAAACGCATTCCGACCGTTGAATCGCTGCCGAAAGACCAGCATTGGTATAATTTTTGCCAGGATAAAGCAGACTACCAGTACCGGAATCAGCGCCAGAGCATGCGGATTGGTCAGCAGCGTGCGCAGATTCAGCTTGACACCGGTCATTAAAAAGAAAATCGGGATGAAAAAGCCATAGCCGATTGAGGTAAGCTTGTCCTGGGTAGCTTCACTTGGCTCCAGCAGCTTCATTACCATCCCGGCTAAAAAGGCTCCCAGGATATTTTCGGCCCCAACCGTCTCAGCCAGCGTCACCAGCGTAAAGATCAGAAAGAAAGCCAGCCGAATATCCAGCTGTGTCGTTGCCTTGGTGACTTTGTTAAACCAGATAAACGGCTGCTTGAACCGATTCAAAAGCACGATTGCCGCCAAAAAAAGCAGCACGATCATCCATAAACGCTCGGCATTGCCACCATTGATCGACGCATACACCGTCAGCGAAAGCATGGGAACGACCTCGCCTAAAACGGCCGTCAAAAGAATCGTCTGTCCCATCGGCCGGCTGAGAATTTCTTTTTCCTTCAGCGTGGCAATCACTACGCCCAGCGCCACCGTTGAGAAAATGATCGTTGCCAGTAGAACGTCATTGAACATCCCCGTTGTCTTCAATGCCATTCCAAGAACAAACGCGGTTAGCATGATACCAACAAATGAAGCAACGGCCAGATTAACCGGTGATTTTTTGTCCTTGGGTGCCCCAGGCCGCTTCTTGAATAGGCTGAAGTTGATCTCCATCCCTGATAAAAACATCAAGACGATCACGCCCAGACTGGATAAGAAAGTCAAGTCATGAGTTTGGACGACCAGATTAAAGCCGCTCTTGCCCAAGATAATCCCAACGATAATTTCCGCTACAGCAGTTGGCACACTGGCAACTTTAAAGCGCGCCATTAAGATTGGAATCAGCAGGGCTGAAAACATAATAACAAACATTGAAAGCTGTTCCATTATTTAATTTCCTCCACTTTTCGTTTAATTTTATTGATTGTTTGGGTTAAAATAAATACATGAAGTTACAAAATCCAGATAAGGGGACCTGAAAATGTCACAAAAACTATCGGCATGTACCAGCATTCTGATTGGCAAAAAGGCCAGTCGCGATGGCTCAATCATGATCGGCCGCAATGAAGATGCCAAGGCAGCCTGGCCCAAACGCTTGGTTGTCCACGCACGCGGCGAAATGCCATCTCAATTCGTTTCTAAGGATACCAAACTTGAACTGACGCTGCCTAAGATCAGTGCTCGCTATACGGCAACACCAGAATGGACCGACAAATACGGCCTGTTTGAAGAAGCCGGCATCAATGAATACGGTGTGGCCATGAGTGCAACCGAAAGCGCCTATTCCAACGATCTGGTGTTAGGCTATGATCCACTCGTTAAAGAAGGCTTAAATGAAGAGGCCATGGTTACGGTCGTTTTGCCATACGTCAAGACTGCTCGCGAAGGGGTGCAAAGACTTGGCGAGCTGGTTGCCAAATACGGAACTGGCGAAACCAACGGCATTCTGTTTGCTGATGACGATGAAGCTTGGTACCTCGAGACTGGTGCTGGTCACTACTGGGTTGCTCAGCGGATTCCTGATGACTGCTATGCTGTCGTTGCCAATCAATTAGCCATTCAAGAGATTGATTTTGACGATTCGGAGAACTTCATGTATCATCCCGGAATTCAGGAATTCGTTGAAAAAAACAATCTTAATCCGCACCCTGGTACCTTTAACTTCCGCCAGATTTTTGGTACGGCTGACCGCTCAGATGCCGTCTACAGTGAACCACGCGTTTGGTATGGTCATCAAATGTTCAGCCCAAAAGCCGCACAAGACGAGCAGCCGGAAGCTACCGACCTGCCATTTTTGATGAAGCCCGAACGCAAGCTGTCAATCTTTGACGCCCAGGCCTACCTTGGCTCGCATTATGAAGGAACGCCATTTGATCCAATTGGTACCGGTTCAGATGAAGAAAAGCACCGCTACCGCCCGATCAGCCTGGCCAAGACACAGGAAGCCCATATTCTGCAGACGTCGCGAGCTTCCAAAAACAGCATTCACTGGATTGCCATGGGCGTTGCCAATGAATCAACGTTTGTCCCATTCTTCAGCAATATCAACGACACGCCGGCGCCATACAAACGGGGCAAGCTGCCGGCTCAGCTCAATTCCGCATACTGGATCTTTAAGCACGCCAGCGTTTTGGTCGACAGTCACCTGCATGACTTTCTGCCAATGCTGCGCGATGTCCAAAAAGACTGCAACGCTAAAGCTATTGCCATGATCCAAGCCACTGATGAAAAGGCAGCTGGTCTGGCCGGCGCCAAACTCACCAACTACTTGACGCGTCAGTCGGAAAACTTCGCGACCGATGTTTTAAACGCCTATCGTCAGTTAAGCTTAGAATTAATCACCAAAATGACGGATTACTGTCCTTTGAATTTTAACACAGATGAAAACCTGTAATAAATAAT
>NZ_JBKZAY010000018.1:0-44630 GCF_046939755.1 Limosilactobacillus mucosae | reverse complement strand
ATAAAAAAAAGCGACGACCGCATTGCGATCGTCACTTCTTATTATTAAGCTGAGACTACTTAAGGGTAACAGTAGCACCTGCGGCTTCAAGCTTTTCCTTGATGTCGTTGGCTTCGTCTTCCTTAACGTCTTCCTTGACAGCGGATGGTGCGTTGTCAACCAGGTCCTTAGCGTCCTTCAGGCCCAGACCAGTAATGTCCTTAACAGCCTTGATGACCTTAACCTTTGCAGAACCTGCAGAAGTCAGTTCAACAGTGAAGCTGTCCTTAGCAGCAGCTTCGCCACCAGCAGCACCGGCAACAGCAACTGGAGCAGCAGCAGAAACGTCGAATTCTTCTTCGATAGCCTTAACCAGGTCGTTAAGGTCAGAGATTGATGCTTCTTTCAGAGAAGCAATGATAGCATCCTTATCAAAAGCCATGTTTATTTTCCTCCAATATTTCGGTTTATGCGCTTAAGCGCAGATTTTTAAATTTAGCGGGTACGCTGAGAAGCTTAGGCAGCTTCTTCTTCGCTCTTCTTGTCGGCAACAGCCTTGACTGCACGGGCAATCTTCCGCATTGGATCTTGCAGAGCGCTTGCCAGCATGGACAGCAGGTCTTCGCGACTTGGCATCGTAGCGTATTCGTTGATCTTGTCGAGGGTTTGAACCTTCTTTTCGATGAAGCCACCCTTGATTTCCAGAGCTTCGTGGTCGTCAGCAAACTTCTTCAGAATCTTTGCTGGAGCAATAGCATCTTCATCAGAGAATGCTACGGCCGTTGGGCCAACGAACGTGCTCTTCAGATCTTCGTAGTCCGTACCTTCAACAGCACGTTCCAGAATCTTGTTCTTGATAACCATCATCTTGATGTCTGCATCACGCAGTTGCTTACGCAAATCCGTAACTTCGGCAACCGTCAGACCACGGTAATCAACAACAATGGCCGTTTCAGCGTTCGTCAGCATTTCGTTGACGTTCTTAACTGCTTCAGCCTTCTTAGCAATCGTTGCTTCGCTCATGAATTTCACCTCCTGCGATGTATTTTTGATCGGATTTAAAAAAATCCCTATGACCGGCAGACATAGAGAAGGAACATTTCATTTCTTCCTCGGCAGGCATTAATTAAGGCTTGTGCCACCTGAGTCTTAGGCAGAGTCATATTTAATCAACTTTGCTAGTATAACAGGATTAGATAAAGATTGCAATAACATTTCTCCAAATTATTTCCGATCATAATTAGTTGCGTTTGATTTTTTCTCATGTTAATGTAAGATTTGTAAATTTTTCCAACGTCAAGAGGTGCGTTTAATGATTCAACATTATTCTAAAATCAGCCAATCCTCATCCTCAGCTTTAATTTAAAAGCAGTTGAGGAATTTTGACGTACTCAAATCACCAGCAACACCGAGTATGCTTAACTGCTTTAGAATTCAGCAGTTGATCAACTCGGTTTTTTGTTGGCAAAATGAATGGAGGATTCTATATGGAAAAACAGCCACAAACAGAGTTGAAACGCTCGCTCGGTTTCGGTTCAGCACTTTCGATCGTAATCGGCACCATTATCGGCTCTGGTATCTTCTTTAAACAAGGATCAGTCTTAGATAGTGCTGGATCTTCAACCATGGCTATCCTCGCCTGGGTTTTAGGAGGTATCATCACTTTAACGGCCGGCCTGACGATTGCTGAAATCGGTTCGCAAATGCCCTATACCGGCGGCTTGTACGTCTATATCGAGAACCTTTACGGTCGTATCTGGGGATTTTTAGCCGGCTGGATGCAGATCATCGTTTACGGTCCTGCAATTATTGCCTCCGTAGCTGGATTTATGAGCATTTTGATGGCTAATCTTTTTGGCCTCAGTTCTGCTTGGCGAATCCCCCTTGCCGTCATAACAATTCTTGCCATCGGCGCTATGAACATGTTGGAAAACCGAGTTGGGGCAGCATTTTCCGTAATTACTACGATCGCCAAAATGATTCCAATTGCCGCAATTATTATTTTTGGCCTGTTTTGGGGACATCAGCACGCTTTTGGTCAGACACTCAGCCAAGTACATCAATCGACCGGTAATTTTGGAGTTGCCATCTTAGCAACCTTATTTGGCTACGATGGCTGGATTCTAATCGCCAATTTAGGTGGTGAAATGAAGAACCCGCAAAAACTGCTGCCCAAAGCGATTATTTTAGGAATCAGCGCTGTCTTATTGATCTATACCTTAATTACAATTGGCGTTCTCCGTTTTTTACCAGTCCAAACGATTCACCGCTTGGGCGAGAATACGACTGCCTATCTCGCGGTTAAGGCTTTTGGGACAATCGGCGGCAAGCTTTTATCCATTGGTATTATCATTTCAATGATGGGGACGATCAACGGCAAGATGCTAACCTTCCCAAGAATCGTCTATGCCATGGCTAAACGGCGCGACATTCCATTTTCCCGGGCCTTATCCTATCTAACTCCTAAAGGAAAATCTCCGGTCGTCGCAACGCTTTTCATTATTCTGTTAGCTACCATTATGATGCTGTTCTTTGATCCTGATCATTTATCGGATCTATGCGTATTTACCGTCTACTGTTTTTATATTTTGGCTTTCTTTGGCATCTTCATTCTTCGCAAGACCAATGAAGCATCCCGTCCATTCTCCACACCACTTTATCCTTGGATTCCAATTATTGCAATTGCTGGTGGCATCTTTGTCTTGGTCAGTGAGATCATCAATGATCCAGCCGGTGTCATGCTTTTTGTCGGCGTGGTCATAATCGGACTGCCTGTATTTTGGATTGTCAAAAAAATCGATCAATCAGCTAATGATTAACCTTAATAACTAAAGAAGCGATCGCGTTTTAATCACGATCGCTTTTTGATTTCAGTTTCTTTTGTCATATTGTTTTCTAATTAATTTATTGATTCGTCAATCTTCTTTATCATTTTAAATTTTATGGCGGTTTAAACATAAGATCGCCTCGTTTTAAGTGAACATCAATCCTACCTGATCAGCTAAGCGATGACTAACTATTTTCACAGCCCATTGGTATCAGCTCCATTCTTTTGTCCTACAGTGAAGCTATTTTATTACTGCTCGAATCATCTTAACCATCAGATACCACCTCGGTTGTTCGCCTGAAATGACTAATTACTTTCACAGCCCATTGGTATCAGCTCCATTCTTTTGTCCTGCAGTGAAGCTATTTTATTACTGCTCGAATCATCTTAATCATTAGGCATCACCTCATTTGGTTGCTACCTTTGCTACGTCTATATTATAGCACATGTTGTTAGCGCTTACATAGATTTTGAATAAAAAAGTCATCAAAATCAATTGATGACTTTTTATCGATTTTAAACCGTCAGCTTAGAAACTAGCCAGGTCAATCGTTACGCTAGGACCAAAAGTCGAAGCTACAGAAACGTGCTTGATGTAAGCACCGCGAACAGCTGCTGGACGAACCTTAACGATTGTTTCTTCAATCGTCTTCAAGTTTTCAACCAGCTTGTCCGTGTCAAAGGATGCCTTACCGAATGGAACGGCAACGTTGCCGTCACGGTCAGTCCGGTAGGTAACCTTGCCGGCCTTGGATTCAGAAACAGCCTTGGCTACGTCCATCGTAACCGTGCCCGTCTTAGGGTTTGGCATCAAGCCCTTAGGACCCAATACCCGACCCAGACGACCAACCAGTGGCATCATGTCTGGCGTTGCGATAGCAACGTCAAAGTCCAACCAACCGTCTTGAATCTTGTCAACCAGGTCTTGGTCGCCAACGAAGTCTGCACCAGCAGCTTCAGCTGCCTTAGCTTTTTCACCCTTTGCAAACACAATAACGGTTTGGTCTTTACCAGTACCGTTTGGCAGCACTACGGCACCACGCAATTGTTGGTCCGCTTGCTTCGTGTCTACGTTTAAGTTAAATGCAACTTCGAGGGTTGAATCGAAGTTTGCAAAGTCAATGTCTTTTACTAATTGTACCGCGTCGCTGACAGCGTATTCCTTCTTGGAATCAACTTTCTTCAGGGCGTCTTGGTACTTCTTACCGCGATGTTTAGCCATGTTGATGTTTTCCTCCTTGCAAATGTGGTCTAACGGAGTGTATACCTCCCACTAAGACTGTTCACTTTCATGAATCAGTCCGGTACGAGAAAGCTTAGCCTTCAACGACGAAGCCCATGCTCCGCGCCGTACCTTCGATCATGCGCATCGCTGCTTCAACGTCAGCGGCGTTAAGATCTTGCATCTTAGTTTCGGCGATTTGCTTAACTTGATCCTTGGTTACAGTAGCAACCTTCTTCGTGTTAGGTTCACCGGAACCGTGTTCAACACCAGCAGCCTTCTTCAGCAGTACAGCAGCAGGTGGCGTCTTCGTAATGAATTCGAACGAACGGTCTTCGTATACCGTAATTACAACAGGGATAATCATGCCCTTTTGATCTGCAGTCCGTGCGTTGAACTCCTTAGTGAAGCCCATGATGTTAATACCTGCTTGACCAAGTGCAGGACCCACTGGAGGAGCCGGCGTAGCGGCACCTGCAGGGATTTGCAACTTGACAATGTTAGCTACTTTTTTTGCCACGAGACAAAACCTCCTTAGTCCGTGTTGTGGTAATGATGGGGTAGTAAAATTTGCCCCTCCCACTGTATGCGTTAAATAGCATACTCGAAAAGGATACCACTAAATTACTGTTTTTTCAATAGACAGTCATTAAAAACATCTTGATTATTCGATTGAATCGATTTGGTCAAAGCCAACCTCAGCTGAAGTCAAACGGCCAAACATTTCAATCTCAGCCCGTAATTTCAGTTTGTCATGATCAACTTCGGTTACCTTACCAACCATATCAGCAAATGGTCCAGCAATAATCTTAACCGTATCGCCGACTTTAACGTCAATATCAGTACGTGGTGCTTCTTCTGAGTCGTCCATCCGCTTTAAAATGCGATCGACTTCTTCAGGCAGCAGTGGAGTTGGCTTAGAACCACCACCGTGAGAACCCAAAAAGCCGGTTACGCCTGGAGTATTCCGAGCGATGTACCATGCCTGATCAGTCATAACCATTTCTACTAAGACATAGCCAGGGAAAGTTTTTTCTTCAATTTCTTTAGCTTCACCATCTTTAACCTGGCGAACCTTTTCTTCGGGTACAACAACCCGAAAAATGTAGTCTTGCATTCCCATTGACTGAGCCCGGGATTCCAAATTGCTCTTAACTCGGTTTTCGTAGCCAGAATACGTGTGCAGCACGTACCAGCGCTTTTCAGTTGATTCCACGTTGTTCCTCCATTTTTGTAAAACCAAAAAAGTTCAAAATAAAAAACCCCGCCTAAAGCGAAGTTTTCTTAACCAAACAGCAGTATACCAGATTCCGCGCAATTTGACCAATAATTAGCCAACAATCAACAGCATGAACTGGTGCAGCAGCCAGTCAATAATCGCAAAAAAGATAATAAAGAAAATCGTCAGCGAAACTACCGTAGTCGTGTCCCGCCGCGTTTCTTTAGCAGTTGGCCAGACTACCTTATGCATTTCAGTATTAACGCTCTTTACGAATTTTGTAAGTTTCATTGAAATCGTCCCTTATTTTGTTTCTCGATGCAAAGTATATTCACCGCAGTGCTTGCAGAACTTGCTTAGTTCCAAGCGCGATTCACGATCAGGCTTAACCGTTATCGTGTAGTTGCGCGCACCGCATTTGGTACATTCCAGTGCCGCTTTTTTCTGAGTCATCCGATGCCTCCAATTATACCTGTCTAGCCTATCATGGACCCAGGTATAAAAGCAACTCACTTAAGCCCGCAAAGCCAAAATCAATTTCTTTCGACACCGTGATAAAGCGGATTGAATCGTACGCTGATGGCAGCCGAATTTTTTGCATAATGCCGGCATATCCATAAATAGGCTGGCTATTAAAACCTCACGCTCAAAATTTGAAAGATCATAATCTAAAAAATTTTCAAAAATCAAACGACAATAGATTCGTTCTTCCATTGACTCTTGACTGGCAATTGGCAGCTGATCACTCAGACTCACCAAGCAATCCGTTGGAATCCTTTTTTTGGCACGGCACTTGCGATACTGACCCTTGGCAAAGTTTTCTAAAGAACGATAGAGATAATGGCTAAACGATGCATTCTGCTGGCCATCATAATGCAAAGCGACCTGATAAAGCAGTTGATACATATTTGAAAGCCAATCATGCAAAGACAGATCAGCTGGATGATATTTTTGCCAGGCATAGCAAAAAAGCCTCTGATAATTAACGAACAGTTTTTGAATTGCCAATGGATTGCCACTTTTTGCTTCGCGCAAAATTGCCTCTTCAGCAGCGGACGCTTGAAAATCAGCGTCACCGATTCTCGCTTTCGTCATTTTCTCCCTCTCGTTAGCAAATAGATTCGGGTTGCCTTGATTGATCAGTAAACTGATAGAAAAGCAGCGCACCTTTACCTGATGCGTTGCTCCGACAATTGCCGTCTCAGGCTCGCACCCTTGCTTGTTATTTTTAATATACACGATAAGTAAAGCGGTTACAAGCAGCAAACAAACTTTCATATATTTACATTTACGCCATTTTTACTTACAAATGGAAAGCTAAGTTAATCTGAAGGTACCGGCAGTCTCAAAAAGATCAAGAGTCCAATTGCAAATAAGACCGCCAATGAGGCAGCTCCCTTGGTTGATTCGCCCGTCAGCTGCGTTACGATTCCGACTAAGATCGGACCGATAATTGCTGAAAATTTCCCCAAGATATTGTAAAAGCCAAAAAACTCGCTGCTGTTTTCTTTAGGAATCAACTTGCCAAAATAAGAACGGCTCAATGCCTGAATACCGCCTTGGCTGGTACCAACCAATACCGCCAGAACCAAAAAATCACGCAGCGTTTTCAAGTGCAGCGCTTGCAGACAAATAAACAAGTAGACGCTGATCCCCAGCAACAAGGCCCGCCGCGTTGATGTGCGATTAGCCAGCCAGCCGTACCAGATTGAGAACGGAAAGGCAATCAGTTGCACGACCAGCAAAATAATCATCAGCATGGTAGTATCAATGCCCATATCGGATCCAATCGAAGTAGCCATCGTAAAAATCGTATCAACGCCATCAATGTAAAAGAAGTATGCAACCAAAAACCAAAATGCTGCTCGGTATTGGCGAATATGCCGCATTGTTTTTATCACGCGGGCAAAGCTGGCAGCAACCGGTTTTGCCTCTTTTGGCACGCTATAGCGCTGATGGGCATTTTTTAGAAACGGCCAGCCAAAAATAATCCACCAAAGGCCAGCCAAGATAAAACTGAAACGTGCAATTCCATAAGCATTCAGCCAGCCAAATCCATGACCAAGCTCAACTGCCAAAAAAATCAAAAAAGCCATGACGCCGCCCAGATACCCCATTCCGTATCCGGTTGATGACAGAGCATCGATTTGGCGATAATCGGCTACGTCGGTCAAAAAGCTGTCATAAAAAAGGTTGCCGCCTGAATAGCCGATGGCTGACAAGACATAGATGATCAGCAGCCATCGCCAGGCATTCGGTGATAAAATGCCCAAGATCATCGTCATAATGATGCCCAAGCCTGCAAACCAATTCAGCCAGCGTCGTTTGGCATAAGGATAATCCGCCATTGCTCCCAAAAACGGTGCTAAAAGCGAAACAACCAAAGTCCCCGCGCTGTTTGCATATCCCCACAATGCCGTTGAAAGTGCCGCTGAGACTCCATTCTGGTGAGCAACTGCCTTAAAATATACCGGCAAAACTGCGGTTACGACTAAAATGCCGTAGCCGGAATTAGCCCAGTCATAAAAGATCCATTGCCACTGCTGTTTGTTAAATTTCATGTTTCACTTCCTTAAAAATTCCTTTGATCGGCTTGCCGGCAGTTGGTTTGGGATAGCTTAAGCCAAGCAGCTCAGCAAACGTCGGCCCTTCATCTACCAGTTCGGCCCGCTCAACCTGGGCTCTTTTTCTGATATCCGGTCCATAAAAAACAGCGGTCGTAAAGTAGTCCGGCTTATCGGCCCCATAGCCATGCACACCACGGTAGCGATCACTTTTTCCCATCATTGATGGCAAGACTGATTCAACGACTGCTGGACGCTGCGCTTCATCAGTAAAGTACCAACCGGCTTTGGCCTCAACTAAAAATGCACAGTGCGGATCAGCCCCTAGCTTAACTGCCTGAGCACCATCATAGATCTTCTCAATTCCCTTAATTCCGGCAATTTCCCGTCTAACCTCATCGCGATCGACTCCTGGTCGCACGTAGACGTAGGTTTCGCCATCACAGGTTTTCGCCATCACCCGCCAATTATTTTTAAAGGTTTGCCGATTCTTAATTGGGATCAGCCACCCTTTTTTAGCAAACAGCGTATTAAGATGTATCATCTGGCTGACGTCAATCTGATAATGATCTCCCAGACAGACAAAATTGGTTTGGTCAAATGTACCAGCATCCTTAGTCGCCTGAATCAGCTGACCGACTCTTTGATCCAAACGCTGCAATGCCTGTCTGGCTTGATCTGATCTTACGCCATAGCGATGCCGCATACTGTCCATATCGACTAGATGAATTAAGGTTAGATCCGGCTTTTTATGTTCTAATGTCCAAGATGCCATTGCCGTCACGAAGTCATCCAGCCAGGGTTGTTTGATTCCTTTGCGCAAGCGACCAAACTTATGATTCATCTGGTACAAAAACCATGGTGAACTGGCTTTTAAAGACACCAATACCTGATTGGTCCAGATCCGATTGGGGAAAATTTCGGCAACGTTCCAGTCGATGCGGCTGCCAGCTGTTACCGGCCATAGGAAAGCTGCTGTTTTCAGTCCTGCCGAATGAGCAATGTCATACAGCGTCGCAGCTTTAATCTCTTTGCGTTGGTACCAATACCAATCCGGCGACTGCCGAGCTGGCTGCAGCTTGGTATTATTGATGATTCCATGAACTGCCGGATACTGCCCGGTAATAATCGATGTGTGTGATGGATAGGTCAAGGTTGGATAGATCCCTCGAACGCGCTTAACCCAAGTGCCTTGTGCGATCAAGTCGGCTAGATTAGGCGTTAGTTCACGCAGTTCATTTAGATCGCGAAATCCCATCGAATCGAGAGAAATTACTACTAATCTGCGTCGTTTCATAAAATAATCACCTCAATTTTTCAATAAAAATAAAACCGCAGTGTCAATCAACACTACGGCATGATTTTAAAGCGGATGACGCGAATTAAAGCCCTGATAGATCAAAAGGCTGGCCGCGACACTGGCATTTAGACTCTGGACATGGCCAATCATTGGAATCGTCAGCATCTCATCGCATGTTTTTTTCAGCAGCGGTGAGATTCCTTTTCCTTCATTGCCAATTACTAAAGCAACCGGTCCTTTAGCATCCCAACGACGGTAGTCAGTTCCTTGCATATCCGTACCAAATAACCACAGTCCGCGTTCCTTTAGCTCGTTGGCCGTTTGTACCAGATTGGTTACCCGCGCTACGGGAACATGTTCAATTGCTCCAGTTGACGTTTTGGCAACAACCGAGGTCAGACCAACGGAACGCCGTTTAGGAATGATCAGACCATGAACTCCTGCTGCGTCAGCCGTTCTAAGGATCGATCCTAGATTATGCGGATCTGCCAACTCGTCTAAAATCAAGAAAAACGGGGCTTCATCATGTTTTTCGGCGTTGGCAAACAGATCGTCAATCGTTGCATACCGGTAAGCCGCAATTGCCAGCGCAACCCCCTGGTGATTTTGATGATTGGTCATTTGATCCAGCTTGTTCTTGGGGACGTTTGAAATCACCAAATGCCGTTCCTTGGCCAGTTTGACGATCTGACCAATGATATCGGCTTTCAAATCCTTTTGAATAAAAACCTTGTTGATTTCTTGATCAGATTTCAGTGCCATTACCGCTGGGTGACGGCCAATAATAAATTCTGGTTCATCAGTTTTCATGTTTTGTTCTTCCTGTTTCTACTTGCTTAATGCACCATTGCGCCAATTCATTGATTCGCTCAAACTGTCCTGATAGCTGCAGATAGCCAAACAAGGCTTCAAATCCGGTTGACATGCGATACGTCAGAACTGAGGTATGTTTGGCATGAGTATAGCTGTTGGCATTACGACCACGCTTAAAATAGCTCCATTCATCCTCAGTCAAGAGTTCATCGGCCTTCATCAGCTCAATCAAAGCTGCTTGTGCTTTGGCTGAAACATAATGAGTAGCCTGGTGCTGCAGACGATTGGGCTTGCTCATTCCTAGTGCCAATAGATGTTGTCGAATAAATACCTCATAGACGGCATCCCCCAGATAAGCCAGGGCAATGCCATTTAGTTGCTGATAGTCGGCTTTTTCCATTTTATTCCTTTCTGTAGCGCGTTCCTTGCGGGGTATCTTCCAAAATAATCCCCTGCGCTTTTAATTCATCGCGAATCTGATCGCTTAAGGCAAAGTTCTTAGCAGCCCGTGCTTGATTACGCTTGCTGATCAGATCTTTGATGGCTTGATCATCAATTTCGCAATTAGACGTTTCCAAACGCACGCCAAAGATTCCCAGCAGCGTTTCCAGCTCCTTTTTAAGCATCTTAAGCGCTTCAGTCTTAACAACCGGCTTTTGGGCATAGACATTAGCATACTTGACCAACTCATAGACCGTGGCAATCCCGTTTTGGACGTTAATGTCATCATCCATCGCCGTAATGAACTGCTGCGTAAATGCCGCTACTCGTTGGGCAGCTTCATCGTCACTGCCATCCTGGGCATCACGCTGGCGATAGGTCAGATTGTCATAGGTGTTGCGGATGTGCTCCAGATTATTTTGCGCGTCCTGCAGGTTGGCCTCGCTATATTGAATCGGCCGCCGATACTGAGTGGTTGCCATAAAGAAACGCAATACCTGCGGATCAACATGCTTGATGATGTCGTGTACCGTAATAAAGTTATGCAGCGACTTACTCATTTTTTCATTATCTTTGCCGATCGTGACAAAGCCATTATGCATCCAGTAGCGAACAAACTTTTGTCCTGTTTCGGCTTCACTTTGAGCAATCTCATTTTCATGGTGCGGGAACTGCAGATCCTGACCACCAGCATGAATATCAATCGTTTTCCCTAAGTAGCGCGTTGACATGACCGAGCATTCAATGTGCCAGCCAGGCCGTCCTTGCCCCCATGGCGAATCCCAGTTGATCTCGCCTGGTTTGGCTGCCTTCCAAAGCGCAAAATCTAAAGGATCCTCTTTTTGGTGAATCTCTTCAGCTGTAATATGCTCACTAGCACCCGTTTCCAAATCATCGATTGATTGGCCGGAAAGCTCGCCATAATGCTTAAACTTGCGCGTCCGATAATAAACGTTGCCATCTTTAACATACGCATAGTCTTTTTCGATCAGAACCTTGATAAAGTCAATGATCTCAGGAATGCTTTCTGTCGCGCGCGGTCGCTTGGTAGCTGGTTCAATATTTAAGGCAGCCGTATCTTCCATGAAGGCCTTGATAAATTTGTCGGCCAGCTGAGGAACCGTAATTCCCTGTTCAGCAGCCGCCTTAATCATTTTGTCGTCAACATCGGTAAAGTTGGAGACATAGTTGACCTGATAGCCTTTAAACTCTAAATAACGGCGCACGGTATCAAAGGCAATGGCACTGCGAGCGTTGCCGATATGAATGTAGTTGTAGACCGTGGGACCACAGACGTACATGTTAACAACTCCAGGGTGCAAAGGCTTAAATTCTTCTTTTTTACGGGTAAACGTATTATAAATAGTCAACATAACGCCGTAATCCTCCTTGTAAAAGTAGTTGCAATAACAGTATTTTACCACAATTCACTGCGATTCCTGATTGACGTATTAAAAATAAATTGTTAAGTCTTTGTTCATACTTTTTTCATAAAAGGGTGCTAATATTACAGATGTAGTCAAACGAGATAGCTTGGCTGCAATCAATTTAACCGAAACCTATTATTTTTCAATTACTCCTCCCAATAGTAACCGAAAAATACACATTTTTACGAAATCTCCCCCAAGATCTTCGTAATACTCCTCAAGCAGCGGCTCCCCCGGCCGCTGCTTTTTCTTTACCTGATGCTAAAACAGCCTGGTCAGCAGCTCAGCTAATGGTGCGTACAGCCTTCTTAACAGCGCCACCCAGCCGGCAGCCATGACCATCGTACTGAAGACATCGCTTGGATAATGAGCTCTTAAGACCAGCCTGGATGAAGCAACCAAAAATAGCCAGACCAGGCCTAAAATACCAGTCCATGGCGTTGGCCAAAGTGACCAGATCATCAGCACCAAAACCGTCGTTCCCAAAACGTGTCCGCTGGGAAAGCTATAGCCACCGTCACCAGGCAAATGCTGGTCAGGCCGCTTGCGCTTAAAATACAATTTAACGCCAATTCCCAACGCATCCAGACTGCCCAGCGTTGCCAAGGCCCAAAACGCCGTGATTGAATCAGCATTCAGCCACAAGACACCGGCTAAGACAAACGCATAGCCGACCGTGAGCTTAGGCTGGCCAATCCACGCCACGCCGCGCCAAAAAGGACTGTTTTGCCGATTGGGTACCTGGTCATGCAGTCTTTGATCCAAGCGATGAAAAGCCGGCCAGTATTTTAATGACCAACTCATAAAGATTAAGGTCACCAAGGCTGCCAGCATCTGCAGTGCATCGTTTTGTGCGGGAGTGATTCGCATGTCTTCCTCCTTTGCCACTTTGCATCTTCTTGAATTATCTAAACATTCAACTCAAACAAAATGGGATCCTTATTCGGTCAAGCCGAATATCGGATCCCATTTTTAGTTTGATCTAACGCCAAGCTGGTCGTTAGGCATTAAAATCTTAAAGCTTGCCGTTTTCTACCCGGTCGATCATGTCGTCCAAACGAGCCAGCGTTGCTTTTTGACCAATCAGCTCAATGCTTTCCGGCAGTTGTGGGCCATGCGTTTCATGCGTAATCGCAATCCGCAGCGGCATCCACAGCTTGCGGCCCTTAACCTTGGTATCTTTTTGTACGCCTTTGATGCAGCGCAGAATGGACGTCGCATCCATAAAGTCCAAGGCAGCAATCTTGTCACGGAAATCGCGCAGCACTACAGCAACCGTTTCAGCACTCATTTCTTCTTTAGCTTCGTCAGTCAGGATCTGTGGCTCTTCGACAAATGGCTTAGCATATTGAAGAATTTCTTCACCATACGAGATTTCCCGCTTGAAGATTTCAACGATCCGCCGCATCCATTCGATCTTGTATGGATCAGCATGTTTTTCAATCAAACCGGCATTGATCAAAAGCGGCATGGCAACATTGAAGACTTCATCTACATCAGAATTCTTCATGTATTGGTTATTAATCCAGCGCAGTTTCTTACGATCAAAGGCCGCTGGCGACTTGGACAGACGCGTTTCATCATACATCTTGACGAATTCTTTGAGCGAGAAGATCTCGTCTTCGCCAACTGGTGACCAGCCCAATAAAATAATAAAGTTGTCCATGGCTTCTGGCAGATATCCCAGGTCACGGTACTGTTCGATAAACTGCAGCACGGATTCGTCACGCTTGGAGAGCTTCTTACCCGTTTCGTTGTTGATAATCAGTGCCATATGACCAAACTTTGGCGCTTCCCAGCCTAAAGCCTCGTAGATCATCATCTGCTTAGGCGTGTTGGAAACGTGGTCATCCCCACGGAAAACGTGACTGATCTTCATCAGATGATCATCAACGACGACGGCAAAGTTATAAGTTGGCATGCCATCACGCTTCATGATGACAAAGTCGCCGCCAACTGAAGCCGAGTCAAATGACAATGGCCCTTTAACGATATCATCCCAGGCATACGTGTGATCCTTTGGCACGCGGAACCGAATAACCGGCTTTAAGCCTTTTGCTTCAGCATCTGCTTGCGCCTGCTTGATTTCTTCATCAGTCATGCCAGCATATTCATATTCGTAATGAGGCATCTGGTGGGCTGCTTTTTGCCGTTCCCGTTGTTCAGCCAGCTCATCTTCGGTCATGTATGACTTGTAGGCCAGGTCCTTGTCCATCAGTTCCTGAACATACTTTTCATAAATGTCCTTGCGTTCTGATTGACGATATGGACCGTAGTCGCCGCCGATGTCAGGACCTTCATCCCAGTCCAGTCCCATCCACTTCAGATTATCCAACTGACTGCGTTCGCCATCCGCGATGTTACGCTTCGTATCAGTGTCTTCAATCCGAATGATGAATTTACCATGGTAGTGACGTGCAAACAGATAGTTGAACAGTGCCGTCCGTGCGTTACCAATGTGCAGGTGTCCAGTCGGGCTAGGTGCATAGCGAACCCGAATTTCGTTTTTTGACAAGTTGTTCCGCCTCTTTCATAAAAATTGAAAATATTTCTATTCTAGTGTACCGTGCAATGCTTAAATTGCAAATACTAGTTTTTGTGATTATTGTGATCGTTATGCTTATGATCTGTCTTTTTGGTTGATTCTGCCAATCGTTTCTGCTCCTGGCGCTCATTGCCGTCAATACCATGCGATGACGATGAATGTACCGGACGCGCGAAAATCATCCGACCAGCATCAGTCTGCAGCGCACTGGTTACCTCAACGTCCAGCTGTTCATTCATGTAGTAGCGGCCATCCTCAACCACGACCATCGTGCCATCATCCAGATAGGCAACTCCCTGCTGACGCTCGGTCCCTTTTTTAACGACGACGACCGTCAGCTGCTCGCCAGGAATCACACGTGGCCGCAATGATTTGGCCAGATTATTGATGTTAAGCACCTGTACGTTTTGGAATTGAATGACCTTATTTAGATTGTAATCGTTGGTAACGATCACGCCATCAACCTTTTTGGCCAGAGCAATCAATTTTTCATCGACTTCTTTGATATCTTCAAAGTCACCTTTATACATCTCAACCGGAACGATCTTTTCGCTGCGCAGCTTGTTTAAGATATCCAAGCCGCGCCGCCCCCGTACGCGTTTGATGCTTTCTCCGGCATCTGCGATATATTGCAGCTCATAAAGCACAAAATTCGGTACCAAAAGCGTTCCTTCCAAAAAACCGGTCTTGACCAGATCGTAAATGCGGCCGTCAATCAGGATGTTGGTATCCAAAATCTTATAGTGATGATAGTTTTCATCCTGACGCTTGATTACCTGGGCTTCTTGTTCATCTCGCCCGCGTCGCGTTAAAAGCTTACGCCATTCGTCTTGACGCGTGGTCCCTAAATGAAACCCTAAATAGCTGAACAGGATCATCAAAAGTACCGGCAAGACATTATTAACGACGGGAATACTCAATCGCCACAAAGGAATTGAGACCAAAATCGCCAAGATCAAGCCAAAAATCGTTGAAATTGCCCCAAAGAGCAGATAAGTCAGACTCTTTTTAGTCAGTGCGTTTTCTGCCTGTTTCAGCATCTTAATCGTCCAGTCAGTCAACAGCAGTGAAATCAGCCAAAAAACAAGTGCTCCAATCAAAAAATCAATTACTGACTCAATGGGCCGTGCCAACTGAACGCCAAACTGATTGCGCATGGCAATCCAAATCGGTGGTAGATAGTAAAAACCAACTGCTGCCCCTACAATTACGAACAGCAATCTGATAATTCTCTTTCTCACCTGCAACCCTCCTTTGATAAATCGTTACTGTGTCGTAATTTCTATTTTACGCTAATGCAAGCCGTAATGCTTCATTTATAGTCGTAACGCCGACCACTTCAATATCAGCTGGCGGATTCCAGCCCTGGAGATTATTTTTGGGAACCAAAATTCGTTTAAAGCCTAACTTAGCTGCTTCGGCAACCCGCTGCTCGATGCGGCTGACGCGGCGAATCTCACCAGTCAGCCCAACTTCGCCGACAAAAGCATCATCAGGGCGCGTACCCTTATCACGATAGCTGGAAGCAATCGCGATGGCAATCGCCAAATCAATCGCCGGCTCATCTAATTTAACGCCCCCGGCCGCCTTAAGATAGGCATCTTGATTTTGCAGCATAAGATTGGCGCGCTTTTCTAAAACTGCCATAATCAAAGAGACCCGATTCCGATTCAAGCCCGTCGCCGTTCGTTGAGCATTGCCAAAGACAGTCGGCGTAACCAGGGCCTGGATCTCAACTAAGATTGGCCGCGTCCCTTCCAATGAAACCACGACGGCTGACCCAGTAGCATCCTGGAGCCGCTCTTCTAAAAAGATCTCAGATGGATTTTTGACCTCTGCCAACCCCGCCGTACGCATTTCAAAGATGCCCAGTTCATTGGTCGAGCCAAAACGATTCTTAACCGCCCGTAAGATTCGATAGGTATGATGCAGATCGCCTTCAAAGTACAAAACGGTATCAACCATGTGTTCCAAAATTTTAGGCCCTGCCAGCGCGCCGCCTTTAGTAACGTGACCAACGACAAAAATCGTAATGTTCTTGCTTTTGGCAATCTGCATCAGCTGCGCGGTAACCTCTCTGATCTGTGACACGCTTCCAATCGCACTGTTGACATCAGTCGCCTGCATAGTCTGGACCGAATCGATCACCACATATTCAGGATTTAAATCATCGATTGTTGCCCGAATGCTGTCCATGCTGGTCTCTGGGTAGATGTAAAAATCATCGCCGGCTACTGCCAGACGTTCTGCCCGCATTTTAATCTGCGCGCCGCTTTCTTCACCCGAAACATACAGGACAGAATGCCCCTCATCGCTGAGTTGGCCTGAAACCTGCAACAAAAGCGTTGACTTGCCGATTCCAGGATCCCCGCCAATCAAAATCAGCGAACCCGGCACGATGCCGCCACCTAAAACCCGATTAAGCTCATTTAGCCTGGTCTTGACGCGCGGCAGCTTTTGAGCATCGATGTCTTTAACGCGCTGCGGTTTAGCAACGATTCCCGTCAATGTCGAAGAATGCCGTGTCGTGCTTTGCGTGTTTGCCGTTTCAACGCGCTCTTCAACCAGAGTATTCCACTGACCGCAGTTGGGACAGCGACCAAGGTAACGAGGCGAATTATAGCCGCAGTTTTGACAGATATACTGGGTTTTGACTTTCGCCATATGCATTTCCTTTCTTGATAAAAGCTGATTATTTGGAATTATTTTTTAGTTGAGCCAAAACCGCCCTCCCGATCTTTTTTAGGCATTGACTCATCATCAGCTGTTAAGTATGGCATAAAGATTCCCTGTGCAATTCGCTCACCTTTTTTTACATGGTAGTCAAAGAGCCCATAGTTCAACAGCTGTACGAAAATCTCGCCTTCATTGGCTGGATTGTTATAGTAGTCAGCATCAATGATTCCAACGCCATTGGGCAGAATCAGCCGCCGTTTTAAGGGGCCGCTGGAACGATTAAAGAGCATCAGTACTTCATCTGGCTGCATGTAGGCCTTGATTCCAGTAGGCACCAAAACCGGTTTGAGTGCCTGATCACCGGCTTTCAGCTCATCTTCGCCAAGCTTGGCACCATGTTTGATGGCGTGCAGCGCTTTAAAAAGGCCCTGTTTCCAGATTGAAGGTACCACAAAATCAGCAGCGGCCTCAAAGTCATAGCCAGCTGCCTGCTTGGTTTGCCGCTGCGGCAGGTTTAGGCCGGCATCAGCATACTTGGCAACAATCTCAAATCCTCTTTTTTTCATTTCTTCACCTCTAGAAATTTTACGTTCAGTTTTTATATTTTAATCGTAATCTATCTTTAAACTAGTCCAGCATTTAATTGTAGCATGTTAATCCTTGACAATCATTTCAGAACCATGGAAAATCAAATTGGATTAAATTTATTAATGATGGAGGGGACAAAAATGCAATTTGTAACGGAACCGCACCGCATCAGTGCTATCGATGATAATGGCAAATGGGTCGGCGACATCAGCTTCCCGCCGGTTGCCGGCTATCCTGACCGCGTCGTCGCAGAGCGTGTTTTTGTCGCTCCTGAAGGTCGTGGCCATGGACTGGCAGCCGAGCTTACCAAGCGCTTCGTTGATTGTGCCCATGAACGCCATCTGACGGTTAAACTGATGTGTCCATATGTTAAAGCGGCATTCCGTGATCATCCGGAATACCAGGATCTGCTATTACCGGAGGATCGCTTTAATCAATAAAGGAGCGTTCTATATGGACCAAAATGAATTGAAATCGCTTGTTGGCCGAGCTGCCGTTGAATACATCAAAGACGGCATGATCGTTGGTTTGGGTACTGGCTCGACTGTTCGCTATATGGTTGACGCGTTGGGCGAACGCGTTAAAAATGAAGGCTTGAACATCATCGGCGTCACCACCTCCAACCGTACGACCAAGCAGGCGCAAAGTCTTGGCATCACCATCAAAGATATTGATGAAGTCGACCACATCGACCTTACGATTGATGGTGCTGACGAGATCAGCGATGACTTCCAGGGCATTAAAGGTGGCGGTGGCGCCCTGCTTTGGGAAAAGATCGTTGCCGACATCTCCGAACATTACATGTGGATTGTTGATGAAAGCAAAATGGTTCACCAGCTGGGGGCCTTTCCACTGCCAGTTGAAGTGATCCCATTCGGTGCTCAGCATGTCTTTAACAAGCTGGCTGCCAAGGGCTACCAGCCAACTTGGCGAATGGATGGCGATCAGCGCTACCGTACCGATGAAAATGACTACATCATTGATCTGCATCTGGGCAAAATCGATGACCCAAAAGCCATGGCTGAAGAACTGATTCACATGGTTGGCGTTGTTGAGCACGGCTTATTCTTAAACCGGGTCAATGACGTTATCGTTGGTCGTCAAAACGGGCCAGAAATCCTGCATGCCCGTTAATATTAAAAGGCTCAACCGCGCAGAATGCCCGGTGAGCCTTTTTTTGATCACTTTTTTGGCTTGAATCGGACATTCGACTATAATTAAATCAATATCTTAAAGGAGTGATTTTTTTGAGTTTTGTCATTAATGCCGACCAACTGAAAGATTTCAAGCAAGACTATGCCAACCGCCAGGATACTCGGATTCTTGAACGGGCCGTAGCCAAAAACGGGGTCAAGGCTGCCAGCTTTGACTGGCACGCCATCGCCGACAATGATCAGCACTTCTCAATCGATCTGGCAACCGGTGACGTCGCCGATCAAAAGCAGTCGGGACGCTGCTGGCTGTTTGCCGCTTTAAACACGATGCGTCACAACATGCAGAATCGCTTTAATCTGCCGGATGATTTCGAGTTGTCGCAATCTTATGCCTTTTTCTGGGACAAGTTTGAAAAGGCCAACTGGTTTTATGAAAACATCATTCAAACTGCCAATCTGGATATTGACGATCGCAAGGTAGCCTGGCTTTTAGACGCGCCCCAATCTGATGGCGGTCAATGGGATATGCTGTGCGCATTGATTGAAAAATACGGAGTCGTACCTAAATCAGCTCAGCCCGAAACCTACAATTCCAGTCGCTCAAACGAAATCAATGCCGTTTTGAACAATCAATTGCGCCATGATGCCGTAATTTTGCGCCAATTGGTCCATGATCAGGCCAGCGAAGCTCAGATCAATGCCACGCGCAAAGAAATGCTCAACACTGTCTACCGCATGCTGGCCTATGCTTTTGGCGAACCGGTACAGACCTTTGATTTTGAATATCGAACTAAAAAAGACAAGCAGTTCCATCGCGACAGCAATCTGACACCGGTTGAATTCTTCGATAAGTACGTTGGCTGGGATCTAAGTGAATACGTCTCCATTATCCAAGCCCCAACTAAGGACAAGGCCTACCACAAGACCTATACGATCGAGATGCTGGGGAACGTGGTTGGCGGTCGTCAAGTCAAGCACTTAAACCTTTCAATGAAGGAATTAAAAGAACTGGCCATCAAGCAACTGCAAAACGGCGAAAGCGTCTGGTTTGGCTCTGACGTTGTCAAATATTCTGAGACCAAACTGGGCATCCTGGCGCTCAACACGTATGGCTATGAAGATCTGTTTGATACAAAACTGACCATGAACAAAGCCGACATGCTGGACTATCATCAGTCAATGATGGATCACGCCATGGTCTTGACTGGGGTTGATCTGGTCGATGGCAAGCCAGCCAAATGGAAAGTTGAGAACTCATGGGGGCCAAAAGTCGGTGAAAAAGGTTATTTCGTTATGAGTGATGAATGGATGGATCAATACGTCTACCAGATCGTCGTCAATAAAAAATATCTCAGTGATGAGCTCAAGGCTGACCAGGCTCAAGAACCAATCGTCCTTAAGCCATGGGATCCAATGGGAACTTTAGCCTAAATATCTGCAATAAAAAACTCATTGTCCAATCAGGCAATGAGTTTTTGTTTATTTAACGTTGCGATCCAAAAACTCGCGAGCAATGTCATAGATCTGCTGGCTCCAGAAGTCGCGTTCATGAACGGCACCATGAACTCGGTAGGCCTCAACGGCAACATGATGTTTCTCCAATTCATGATACATATCTTCCATTTCATGATATGGCACGGTCTGGTCGGCATCCCCATGCATCAGCAGAAATGGCGGATATTGCTGATTATCCTTGACTTGATATAATGGACTCATTTCCCGCTTGATGGCTGGCCATTTCGCCGGATCGGTGCCAAACAGGCAAAACTGCATGGCATCAGAGCCAGGCACGTTTTTAGAAAACTTAAAGGTATCTTCGACATCGGTTGGAGCAAAGCAGCTGATTACGGCATTAACGGCATCCGACTGATCAGCGTAGTCAGCTGTCCGGTAGCGCGGATCATTCGGCGTCAGTGCGGTTAAAAGAGCAGCATTGGCACCGGATGAAGTTCCCCAGATGCCAACCCGGTCAGGATCGATCTGATATTCAGCTGCATGGGCCCGCAGATAGCGAATCGCGGTTTTGACATCCTGCAAAAAAGCTGGGAACGCATGGCCATCCAAAGCGCTGCGATGCTGAACGGTTGCCACGATATAGCCGGCATGGACGAATTGAACTAATTGAGGAATCTTTTCACCCAAGGTCGGGGTCGTCCAAGAGCTGCCCTGAACAAAAACCAGCAGTGGTCGTTTTTCCTGTGGCAGATCCTTGTAGCGTTGCGTCCACGGTGCCAGAATCGACATTTTCTGCGCCTCGCCATCAGCAGCTGAATAGACGATATCTTCAATCAGTCTGACTTGACCAGCCAGCGTAGGATTGTTGGAAATTTCTTTAATTGACATGCTGTTCACCATCCGTAATAATTTTTTTCTCGATAATGTTCAAGTGATCGTCAAACCGGTATAAAATCGGCTCACCATTTGGGACCTCAACTTGATCAATCTGATCGTCAGCAATCGAATCCAGATATTTGATCAAAGCTCGCAACGAACTGCCATGCGCAACGATCAGCTGATTTCTGCCATCTAAAAGTCGTGGGGCAATCTGATCCTGCCAATATGGCAATAGCCGCTCTTGGGTCATCTTGAGGCTTTCGCTAAGCGGTACCTTTACTCCTAAACGGTCATAGCGTCGCTCATGGGTACGCTTCTTAAGCATTGGCGGCCGCTCCAAAAAGCCGCGCCGCCAATGATGCAAAGTTGCCGCGCCGACCTCTTTTTTGACCGCATCTTTGTTTAAGCCACTTAAGGCCCCATAATGACGCTCATTCAGTCGCCAGGTTTTATGAATCGGTAACCAAAGCTGATCGATTTTATCTAAAATCAAATTGGCCGTAATAATGGCCCGCTGCATGTAAGAAACGTGCACGTCATCAAACTGCAGGCCCAGTTTTGCCAATTGATCGCCAACCTGTTTGCCTTGCTGAATTCCCAACTTGGTGAGCGGTGCGTCGCTCCATCCCGTAAAAACGTTATCCTTGTTGGCCTGACTCTGACCGTGCCTAACGATTACCAGTGTTGCCGTCATCACTAACCTTCCCCCTTATGCTGCTTCTTTAACTATAACGCAAATCACCAATTGAAACGACTAATCAGACCAATAAAACTTTTTCTTAAAGATAAATGCCAAACGGCCAGCCTGTCTAGACTCGACAGGCTGACCGCTTATTTTTATCTATGCTTAAAAGATTCAGCGACTTGATTCATTAATGGACCAAGGTTTTAATTGCTACCATTAAAATTGGAATCACAATGATTGAAAGCGTGGTAGTCTCAGTTACCATAATCGCGGCATAGTTATAGTCAGCATGATACATTCGCGAAACGACCGGTGCATTGGTCATGACCGGCATTGCCGCCTGCAGAATAAAGACCTGCTTCATCATTATCGGCATGTTGCTTGGCAGTACCAAAATCGTCATTAGCAACGGTGCCAATAAGAACCGGCCCAGCAAAATCCCCCAGGCATCGCGCGTAAAACGAATTCTTGACAGGCCGGCATTGGACAACACGATACCAATAAACAGCATTGACATTGGAATCGTTAAATTGCCCAGATAAGCGCAGGTACTGATGATGAACTTAGGCAGCCGAATATGCAATGCCACCAAAACAACCGCCAGCATAAAGCCCAGTAGCGGTGGCGAGAACAGCTTGCCCAACGCCTGCTTAAAATCAATCTTAGCTGCTTGCATACCGTCATGCTGAATCAGCCAAACGCCTAGCGTCCAAAAGAAAGTCGTATTGGCCATGTAGTAGACCAGCACGTATGGAACTGAACGCGCGCCAAACAGAGCCAGGTTGATCGGCAGGCCGATAAAAACCGTATTGGAATTAAAAAACATCGAACTGAACAGACCAATGTGGCTCTTTTTGATAGCCAATGCTCTAGCAACGGCAAATGACAATGCAAACAGGATCAGCATCGATAAAACCGGATAGCGCAGATCCGGCAAAAGCGTCTTTAACTCGGCAGCCGTAAATTTGGTTGTAATCGTACTGATCATATAAGTCGGCAAGGCAACCTGGGTAACAATCTTTGAAATAGCCTTGGGTGAGTCAGGCGTAAACCAGTGCCGCTCATTCATAACAAATCCTGCTGCAATCATGATTAAGATGATCAAGACTCCTGACAGGCTTGACCAGAATATGCTTAACATCTTTTTCCCTCTCTTTATGCAAACTAACATGATCAATTTTACACCCGCCAACTGCTTGCAAAAATAAAAAATGGGAACTTCTTTAATCAAATTCCCATTTTCATCAAATCTATTCAATTGTTGCTGGCTCAATTTCAAAACTGAACTGATAGTCGCGATCAGCTGGCAGGTGATACCGTTCCTCAACATCGGCACCCCAACTGTCAATTCCCCCAACGCCACGCACGGCCCCTGCCACTACTAAGACTGTACGACGTTTGAGCGGCAGTTCTTCAATATGCGTTGCATTTTCCAATTCTGAAGCGGTATATGGCAGCAGACTAAAGTTGAATGGCTGCTCGGTCTGCTTGATAGTCAGGGCAAACGGCCACTCATCATGGTCGGCGTTATTTTGGGTTTGATTGCGGATAATTTTCAGCCGTGAGCTTTGCATGTGCATCCCCATTTCTTGTGGGGTTAAATAAGGCGTTACCGGAATTCCATCAACATGCCAGGTACCTTTGATTCCCCCTGCCATTCGATCGGGATAGGTTTCACCAGACAAGCCATCATATTCAAATTCAGTTGCCAAAGTCGGCATGATCAGCCGCACACCAAAGACGGGCAGTTCTGGCAGCCCCGCCTGACCAAAGTAATGAGCCGTAATCCGACATTTACCGCTGGCATCAATCGCATAGGCTACCTTGACCTGCGCTGCTGGATTGGTTGCTGTCTCGTAAGTAAACTCAATCTTAACCTGATCAGCAAATTCATGGTTGCTGAACTGATTGGTCAATGGAGCAATCGGCAGCTGATCAAAGTGACGGTCATCTACGGTCAGGTCAATATTGATACACCTAGGTGCCAGATCTGCTCCCAGCCACTGGGCACTCTTAAAGTTAAAGCCGTTACCACGGTCATTATCGGTTGTTGCTCGCCAATAGGTTGGATAAAGCGGTCGATAAAGCCATTCCTTATCGTTGAAACGCATTGACTCCAAACCGCCCTTTTCATAGCTGAACAGATATTGGTAGTTCTGGCCGTTCAGTCCCAACAGGCCATCATCATAAACGACGTGAATCTTATTTGTGCAGTCCATAGTAGTATCTTACCTCCTGCATTGCTGGTTTTGGCGTCCGGTCGGCAAACATCAGCCCATCGCCGGAAAATTCATTGTCACTGTGACGATCATCAAAATCGCCGCCATAGCGCATTACATCCTGACCGCTGATCTCATCGTGAACCAGCAGTGCCTGATCGATAAAGTCCCAGATGAATCCGCCAACGTATTGCGGATACTTATCGATCAATTCAATGTATGACCCCATGCCGCCATCTGAATTCCCCATGTCGTGCATGTACTCGCATTCAATAAACGGCTTGTCGGGATTATTCTGCAGATATTCCTCAACCTTCTTTGGTGGCAGATACATCCAGCTTTCCAAATCAGAAATCCGATCGCGATAGGCTGGCGTGTGCACGACGCCTTCATAGTGGACCAAGCGGCTGTCGTCATGCTCTTTATAGAATTCCTGCATTGCAACCAGATTATCGCCGGCATATGATTCGTTACCCAACGACCAGAATAAGATTGAAGTATGGTTCTTAAACGTCTCATAGTTGGTCCGCGCCCGATCAACTACGACTTCTTTCCATTGTGGAATAGAGCCAGGAACATTGAACGACGGCTCATCTTGCCCCATCTTTTGCCAGGTCGCATGTGTTTCCAGATTGTTTTCCGCCATCATGTAGATTCCGTTTTGATCACACATGTAGTACCAAGGAATCTGGTCTGAATAATGGCAGGTTCGTACGGCATTAATGTTGTTTTCCTTAAACGTGGCCATATCCTGTTCCATGTCGGCCATCGTTACGCAGCGGCCCGTCCGGCAGTTCCATTCGTGACGGTTAACGCCGTTGATGATCAAGCGCTGACCATTGAGCAGGACCACGTGATTGGCATTGATTTCTACGCGCCGAAAACCAAATCGATAAGGAACGACCTCTAGAAGCTGACCAGCTTGATCGCGCAGCTCGACAAACAATTGGTAAAGATAAGGGTGATGATTGTCCCAAAGATGAGCATCCTTAACTTTAATGTCATGTACGGCAACGCGTTCTGCGGCGGGCTTACTTTCATCAACAACCAACTTGCCCTGTGCATCAAGAACTTTGATCAAAACCTGACCAGCTTGCCCCTGCAGCTTTAGATCCACGTTAAAGATGCCGTTTTTAAAATCATCGGTCACGCGCGGCTTAAGATCCAAGTCTTCCAAATGCAGCTTAGGCTGACCCAACAGCTTGACGCTTCTAAAGATTCCTGAAAAACGGAACATGTCTTGGTCTTCCAGATAAGAAGCCGTGCTGTGTTTATATACGCGAACTGCCAAAACGTTGTCCGTGTCTTTCAAATAAGGCGTCAGATCAAATTCGCTGGGCGTAAAGCTGTCTTCTGCGTAGCCGACAAAATGGCCGTTCAGCCAGACGTACATCGCACGCTCAACCCCCTCAAACCTAACCCGAACGCTTTTTCCACGCAGTGATTCGCTCAGATCAAAGTGCTTGACGTATGAGCCATTGGTATTATCAGTCCCCTGGCTGAACGATCCTTCTTGAAGATCATCAGGGCTCAAGGCATAGGCCGGACGCCGATAGATCTTGCCGGCCCATGGATACCAGATATTGGTGTATTGGTTTTGAGCATAGCCGTTTAATTCAATCATGCTGGGAACCTTGATTAGATCCCATTTGCTGACATCATAGTCCGGTGCATAAAATTCCTTAATGCGATTTTGCGGATCCTTGGCAAAGGCAAAGCGCCACTGACCATCCAAACTCTGGGTAAAGCTGCTGTTTTGCTGATCAGCCTCGGCATAATCACGATACCATTGATGATCACTGTGGGCGGGCAACTGATTGACCCGGAACGTCTGTGGATCATCCAGCCATTTTAAATCTGCTTGCATTAAAAAGCGCCTCCTCAAATCAAATTATTCTCTGTCTATTTAGTATAGCGCTTTCATGAACGGTAAAACAGTATTATTTCACTAAAAAATTTACTAAACTAATTGGAAGGTCACCTTAAATCTTAAAAATCCACCAATAAAAAAGTCCGCCCCTGCTTTTCAAGGGCGAACTCAAAATCATTAAAAAAAGCACCTGACTATCGCCAAGTGCAATAATAATGCGGCAAAGAGGACTCGAACCTCCACGGTCTAAAACGACCACAAGATCCTTAATCTTGCGCGTCTGCCAATTCCGCCACTGCCGCATCAACAAATAACATTTTACCAGAAATGCTACTTGTTGGCAAACTATTTTTGAGTTAAAAGTTCAAAATGATCGCCGCAGCGCCGACAGACAAAACGCTGCACGTCAAAACGCCGCATGCGACCAATTCGAATGCCGCAGCCGCTACATTGATAGATCCATTTAAATTGCTTCTCGGCTTGCCTAACTGCTGGAGCATAGCGCAGACCACCCACGCGTTTTAAAAGCGCCTTGAATTCAGGGGTATGATGACAGTCATGACCAGCTAGATGCAGATGATAGTGACAAAGCTCATGCAGTACGACGCCGCGCAGATTGGCCAGGTCAAACCTCTCATACATTAAGGGATTGATATCGATATGATGATCTTTTAAATGATAGCGGCCACCGGTAGTCTTTAAACGGCGATTAAACCAGATCCGGTGCTTAAACGGCCGCTGAAAAGCCTGCAACGACCAGATCTGAGTCAGCCTCTGCAGTTCTTCGTCAGTCATTCGGTTACTCATTTGGCTGAACCATCGTCAGCTGTACGCGCTGACGTTTTAAGTCTACGCTCAGCACCCAGACGTCAACGATATCGCCAACTGCTACGACTTGACGCGGATCCTTAATAAACTTCCTGGTCAGATGCGAGACGTGAACTAATCCATCATGCTTGATGCCCACATCAACAAAGGCACCGAAATCCACAACGTTGCGAACCGTCCCCTGCAGCTGCATTCCCGGCTTTAGATCCTCAATCGTCAAAACGTCTTGACGCAAAAGCGGTGCTGGCAATGAGTCACGCAGGTCTCGTCCTGGTTCACAAAGTGAGGCAATGATGTCTTTAAGCGTTGCTGGTCCAACTTTTTCACTAACAAACGAATTGATGTCTAATTGTCGCAGCCGCTGGGCAGCTGTCGTTGATCCCAGTTCACTAGCGATGCCGGCTGCCTGCAGCAGCTGGCGGGCAATCACGTAACTTTCAGGGTGAATATCGGTGTTGTCCAACGGCTCATCGCCATCCACGATTCGCAAAAAGCCCACTGCCTGCTGAAATGCTTTTGGTCCTAAGCGGGGAACCGATTTTAGCTGCATGCGGCTGGTAAAACGGCCATTTTCATTGCGATACCGCACGATGTTTTTTGCCAGTGTGGTATTCAGCCCAGCAATGTGCGCCAATAGCTGATAACTTGCTGTATTAAGATTGACGCCGACCCGATTGACGGCCCGCTCGACTACGGCATCCAGTTCAACTTTCAGTGCCGTCTTAGGCAGATCATGCTGATACTGACCAACGCCAATGGCTTCTGGGCTGATCTTTACCAACTCGGCCAATGGATCTTGAAGACGCCGGCCGATACTGATGGCACTGCGCTTTTCTACCGTCAGTTCTGGAAATTCGTCACGTGCGTCTTGGCTGGCTGAATAGACTGACGCGCCAGATTCATTGACAATTACATAATAAACGGGGCGCTTGATTTTTTTGATTGTCTGCGCCACGAAACGTTCTGATTCACGACTGGCCGTCCCATTACCGATTGCAATCATCTCAACTTGGTAGTCCTCAATCAGCTGCAGCAGCTGTCCTTCCGCCTGTTGACGCTGATTTTCTGGTGCTGGCTTGTGCGGGTAAATGACAGCCACCTTGAGCAGCTTGCCATTTGGGTCTAAAACCGCCAATTTGCAGCCTGTCCGATATGCTGGATCAAAGCCCAAAACCACCTTGCCCTTGATTGGCGCCTGCATCAGTAAATGATAGAGATTTTCACCAAAAACCTTGATTGCCTGCTCATCAGCCTGATCAGTCAATTCTCGCCGCAGTTCCCGTTCGATTGCTGGCCCCAAGAAACGTTTGTAGGCATCGGCAGCCGCATTTTTGACAAACTCAGCGGCCTTTTGGGCACTGCCTTTTTTCACCAGCCGGAAATTCAGATAGTTCTGCACGATCTGCTCATCAGCAAGAATCTTGACGTTTAAAATCTTGGCCTTTTCTCCACGATTAATGGCTAGGACACGATAGGAGTTCATTGCGGATAACGGCGCGGAAAAATCATAATATTGTTGATAGACGCCTTCTGAATCAAGTTCTTGGCCGTCTTTTTTTACTGTCGCGATCAATTCGCCATGCTGCTTGGTATAGCTGCGCAGCCAGGCGCGAATCGTGCTGCTTTCACTGATCGTTTCGGCCAGAATCTCATGGGCCCCTTCCAAGGCTGTCTGAACGTTGGGAACGTCTTGGCTGATAAACTCAGCAGCCTTCCCGTCCAGATCATCACCCTTAGCCATAAAAATCCAGTTGGCAAGTGGCTGCAGGCCTTGTTCACGAGCAATCTGCGCCTTAGTTCGGCGTTTTTTCTTATAAGGCAGGTATAGGTCTTCGACAACGTTTAGCTCGGTAGCCGTCTCAATCTGTGTTCTTAAAGTTGATGTCAGCTTGCCCTGTTCTTCAATTGCCTTGATCACGGTCTGCTGACGATCGCGCAGATTCTTTACCCGATGCCACTGTTCTTGAATCCCCTGCAGCTGAACTTCATCAAGACTGCCGGTTGCCTCTTTTCGATAACGGGCAATAAATGGAATCGTATTGCCCGCTTCCAAAAGGCTCAAAGCGGCTTCAATCTGCCGATCTCTTAATTCTGGCAGCTGCTGGCTCATTAATTTAAGATCATTTTTTTCCATAGCAATCTGTAACTCATTTCTTTTTAATATTTTGTTTCAATGGTCAATTAATCATTATAGGGCCCAGCATTCGGCAATGGCCGATCCTGGACCCTATATCAAGGCTAATCTTTCCACCAGGTATCTAAGGGACTGACTGGCAGGTGACGCTTGTGTTTGGTTTTAAGATACCAGCCTTCAATTTTGGCGGCTGCTTGATCTGAAACCGGCTTACCTTCCAGATAGTCATCGATTGCTTGGTACGTAACGCCTAATGCTTTTTCATCAGGCAGAGCTGGCCGATCTTCTTCCAGATCAGCAGTCGGCGTCTTTTCATAGAGCACTCTTGGCGCCTTTAGATATTCTAGCAACTGGCGGCCTTGGCGCTTATCCAGCTGTGACAACGGCGTAATATCGGCCCCGCCATCGCCAAACTTTGTGTAAAAGCCAGTAACTGCTTCAGCGGCATGATCGGTACCAACGACTGCCCCGCTGAATTCACCGGCGATCGCATACTGGGCAATCATTCGCTCCCGAGCTTTGACGTTGCCCTTGTTAAAGTCGCTAATCTGCAGCCCGTTTTGTTCAACCGCAGCAACCATGGCATCAACTGCAGGCTTGATGTTAACGCGCATGGTCTGATCAGGCTTGATGAATTCATTGATCGAAAGCATTGCATCGGCTTCATCGGCCTGTTCGCCATAAGGCAGCCGGACAGCAATAAAACGATAGGCATCATCTGTGGTTTCTACTCGCAGGCTTTCTACCGCCAACTGGGAAAGCCGTCCTGCCAGGCTCGAGTCTTGACCTCCGGAGATGCCAAGCACCAGCGTTTTTAACCCAGTTTTCTTCAGATAGTCCTTTAAAAACTCAACGCGTCGCTTGACCTCGATTGCTGGATCGATTGATGGCGTTACGGCCAAGGTATTAATGATTTCTTCTTGCAACTTGCGCATATTTTTCCCTCTTTAGTCTAGATCCTAGTTCAAATGCTTAATATAGTCCTTAACGTCTTTAATGATTTTCATCTTATTGTCATAGCACTTTTGCGATAAGTCAACCGGATATACTTCTGGATTGAGGTTTCGCCTATACTCTTCCCACAGACGATCCAGATGCCGCTGCCGAGCCTGGCGAATTTCATTCATACTTGGTTCTTGATAGACCTGCTGACCGTCAACAAAAATATCTTTTAGTAATGGTCGTGCAATGAAATCCTCAACTGTTTTGTTCAAGAATGGATAGTTAGGATCGAACATATAAAGCGAGTCCAGCTGGCGCGGATCCTCATCAGCCAGTGTTACATAGTCGCCCTCGCTCTTTTCGCTGCCTCGATCGGTAATTCGCCAAACCTGGTGCTTACCAGGCGTCGACATTTTGGTCACGTTATTGGAAAGCTTGATCGTATCAACCATCTGACCATGCTCATCTTCTAAGGAAACCATCTTATAGACTGCTCCTAGCGTTGGCTGATCATAACTGGTAATTAGTTTGGTGCCGATTCCCCAAACATCGATCTTGGCGCCTTGCCGCTGTAGATCCATAATCGTTCGTTCATCAAGATTATTAGAAGCAAAAATCTTAGCATTTGGATAGCCGGCTTCATCCAGCATTTGCCGCACTTTTTTAGAAAGGTAGGCCATATCGCCAGAATCAATTCGGACGCCTTGGAAATTAATAGCATCCCCAAACTCATCGGCGACTTTGATTGCATTGGGAACCCCACTTTTAAGCGTATCAAAGGTATCAACCAAGAAAACACAGTCATGATGGGTCTGCGCGTAGGCTTTAAAAGCATCATAATCATTACGGTAGGCCTGCACGAGCGCGTGAGCATGCGTACCAGAAACTGGGATGCCAAACAGTTTGCCAGCCCTTAGATTACTGGTCGCATCGAATCCACCAATATAAGCAGCCCGCGTTCCCCAGATTGCCGCATCAAATTCCTGCGCCCGCCGCGATCCAAATTCCATTACTGGCTGATCGCCAACGACTGACTTAATTCGGGAAGCCTTAGTGGCAATCATAATTTGATAATTAATAATATTGAGCAGGGCCGTTTCAACCAGCTGGCATTCTAAAAGCGTCCCCTCAACTTGAATGATCGGTTCATGACTGTATACCAGATCACCTTCAACCGCACTGCGCAGCGTTCCTTTAAATCTAAAGCCGCGCAGATATTCAATAAACTTCGGATCAAACTGCTGCGTCGACTTGAGATATTCAATATCGGAATCTGAAAAATGCAGAGCGTTCAAATAGCGAATAATATGGCTTAAACCGGCAAAAACCGCATAGCCATTTCCAAACGGCATCTTACGGAAAAAGGCCTCAAAAACCACGTGACGATTGGCAATGCCTTTTTGCCAATAAGTCTGCATCATGGTCAGCTGGTAGGCATCGGTATGCAGAGCGATACTGTCATCTGGATAATCAAACTTCATATAAATTCCTCTTATTTTTCTAACACGAATTCAAAACGACTGCCGACATATTGGGTATGGACATACTCAAATGGCCGGCCATCCTGCAGATAGGAAAGCTGAATCAAATGCAGCAGTGCGTCACCACGCCGGATCCGCAGATACTCGGCAATCTTTTCAGTCGCACTGATTGCTGAAACCCATTGTACGGCATGGCCGGGATAAAGGTTGGCCTTTTTTTCCAAGGTACGATAAAACGATGAGGTGATCTCGGTTTTACTGAAATCTTCCACCAGTTTTGCCGGGACAGTCGCAACCTCATAGCAGATTGGAATCTCATTGCCATAACGGATGCGCTCCATTCGCAAAACGCGCTCATCTGGTTCCAATTTAAGTCTTTCAATCTCACTTTGCGAAGGTGTCGTCAAATGATAGGAAATCGTCTTGCTGGAGGGTTTTTTCCCCGCAGCAAGCATCAATTCGGTAAAACTGGTTACACCGGCCATCTTATCTTGGACCTTACGACTGGCGACAAACGTTCCTGAGCCAACGCGCCGTTCTAAGACCCCTTCATCAACCAGCGTTTGAATCGCTTGGCGCAGCGTCATGCGGCTAACGCCAAATTCAGCTGCCAATTCACGTTCAGCTGGGATTTTTTGTCCAACCTTCCAATGACCATTTTCAATATTTTCACGTAATTGATTATGAATTTGAATATATACCGGTGATCCCATATTTTTTCCTCTTTTCAGACCATTCATTCACGGTTTATCTTTTTTATTTTAACACGAATATAAGTTAGCCTAGACCAATTTAGCATTAAATCTTTGCACAAAAATAAAACGACAGCCAATTTGCATGGACTGTCGTTTTATTTTATTGATTGCCGTTGCGGATCGCCAAGGCTCGCTCCAATGAACGGTCGACAATGATCGACTGCGAATCGGCAACGGGAAATTTAGTTTCAGGATTCATTTCATTGGCGTATGAAAGCTCAGTACATCCTAAGATTACCACATCGCAATTTTGATCCTCAATCATCGTCCGAACCAATTCATGGAACTTCTTGCCATCGGAATGACCGGCCTCTTTAATATCATGGTAGATCAAATCTTCCGTAGCATCCAAAATTGCTGGCGTGGGCTTGATCTCTTCATAGCCAGCATTTTGAATATAAGAATCATACAGGCCCGATGCGATCGTGCCTCGCGTTGCCAAAACGCCGACTCGCTTGGCATGCGGCGCAATATTTTTGATCTCATTGACCGTTTCCTGCAGCATGTTAAGAATTGGAATCGAAGTCGCTGCCTGCAGACGATCAAAAGCGTAGTGGGCCGTATTGCAGATTAAGACAAAAAATTCCGGCTGTAGCGGCGTGATCTGTTGGATATCTTCGATTAAGAGCGGATTATAGTCAGGCTTGTGGTGATCTAAAATCCATTCCGTTCGATCGGGAACCGTTGCATGATTCAAAATCATGTAATCAAGATAATCCTGGTCACGATGCGTTGGCGTACGCTCGTCCAGCAGTCGACAATAGCTTTCGGTTGCCAACGTACCCATGCCGCCTAAAACGGTAAAGAACTGTTTCATAAAAAAACTCAACCTTTCTGATAATGACCATCATGACAAAATTGCCACAAACAAAGGTCCCAATAACGTAATACCTATATTACCAACAACAAATGCCGGCGTAAATGCAGAAGCAAGATAAGCCCCACCTTCCAGGCCTGCTTGTTCAGCCAGATCATTCATTGCGGCTGCCACGGTTCCCGAACCACATAGCGCTCCTAATAGGGCCAGTGGTTCAACGCGCAGTACGAAGCGGCCAAACAGCAAAGTCAGCAGATGCGGGGCAACTGAAACCAGGGCACCAATCAGCAGAATGCCAAAGCCCAACGACTTAATCGCACCGGTAAAAGCTTGGGCCGACTCCAGACCAACACTGCCGACAAAAACGGTCAGGCCAAAGCTCTGCCAAAAAGAAGTTACCGTTGCTGGAATCGAGCGATAATCGTGATGCCGATCGATCCAACTGCTGAGCAAAAGCCCCATGATCAAGGCCGCTGTACCGTTGCCCAGCTGCAGCGGCATGCCATTGACCTTGATCCCGACCAGGCCCAAAAGCGAAGCCCCAGCAATTCCCAAAGAAAAAACCGTATAGTTGATGGCCTGTTCACTGGTATGCCAACGCCCAATCTTTTTGAGTAAGGGTGCCGATTTACTGGTATTACCAGTCAATGAGATCACATCACCGGGCTTTAGCTGATTGATCAGATGCTCTTGACCACTCAGCGGATCGTGAATGTTTACAAAGACGCCATTTTGCCGGATCCTGGCCAGTGTACCGGGATCAAAGTTTTTACCAAGGACGAATTTACGTTCTCGCGGGGCGTTGGTTGGCGTTAAAACCTCCGTCAGCCCAGCGATTCCCGTTAGATCATCAAAATGCAATGCATAACCAATTAAAGTTAGGCGATCACCTGCCTGCACAACGTATTCCAGCTTGTCAGTCATGCGATCTTGGTGAAAGGCTGCCAGCGCAATCAAGCGCAAATCAAAGAATTCGTTAATTTCACGAATCTTTTTGCCAACCAGCGGCGACTCAGCAGCCAGGCGGTAGGTTCGACGCCAGGTAGGATCAGGAGCGGGCGCGTGAAAATGATATTTTCTAGCCATCCGATCTCCCTGTTTGGGAACATCGATCTTTAACAAACGTGGCGCAACATCGCGCAGCAGGATAATCACGCCCAGGGTTCCAAAAACATATGTCAGCGCATAGGCTACCGGCAACTGGCTCTCGTAAGACAGTCGCAGTGTCTTGCTGATTGGCAGATTTTCCAATGCCTGCAACGAGCTGGCAACCGTGGCCGACTGTGTCAATGAACCGGCAATCGTTCCGGTAGCCACGCCCGGTCCCAGATGAAACAGGATAAAGCAGCCCCATGAGGTCAGAAAAGCAGCCAACAGCCAAAACAGACTCACGGCAATCATTCGCCCTCCAAACAACTTCATACTGACCAAAAACGAAGGGCCGATTCGGTAACCGATTGAAAACATGAAGGCGCCAAAAAAGATCGTTCCCAGCATCTTATCACGTGGAAAGGTTCCGGCCTGACCTACAACCAATGCCACTGCCAGCGTACCTACAGTTGAGCCAAGCGTAAAGTTGCTCCCAAACAGTTTAATATTTCCCAGGACATAACCGAGCGCCAAACAGATAAACAAAGTGAAAATCTGTTGGTCAACCAAAAAATGCTGTATCTGCGCAATCATGGCAATTTTTCTTCTTTCTGGCAAGTTTTTGCCGATTTAAGTGTCAAATAAAATTATATCATTTTGATGATCATCAAGCGAACGGCTTGGCTATTTTATTGACGTATCATTTAGCGGCGGCGTTCTTCAATCGCTGCTGGCGAGAAAAGTTAAGCCAGACAGCAGCTAAGACGCTGATGGCCAAGACTACCAGCAGTCCAAAATCAAGCCGGCTGCCTTTAAAGGTTCTAATTGCCATTGATCCTTGGCCGTTATTTTGATTGAGAGCAATTAAAGCCGTCATCACCCCAACCCCTAATGAACCAGCAAACTGCTGCGTCATATTAAAGATTGAATTAACATCGGTTGATTTTTCTTTCGATACTAACGTTGAAGCATTGGCAATCGTATTGGAAAAAGCCGCATTAAAGCCCAGTCGCATTACGATGAAAAGTACCATTACATACAGCGGCGTCAAATAAGCCTGGAAGACCAACAAGCCTACTGTCCCTAAAACGATCAACACACTGCCTATGCGAGTCGGCAATCCATACCCATAACGATCTGCCAAAAAGCCAGAGAGTGGTGCCATCACCGCCCCTAAAAGCGATCCTGGCAGTAAGACCATTCCCGCAGTCAATGATGACGCGTGCAAAACATACTCGCAATAGATCGGCAGTACCAACGATGCACCGATATTGATGAACTGCAGGCTGAAATAAGTCCATTCCGCAAACCGCACGGTAATCTGCGAAAAAACGCTTAAGTCAAACAACTGTGTCTTGCCACGCTTATTCTGCCAGACAAATCCGACGAATAGAATCAAGCCAAGTAATAAAAGCATCCCACATGAACTTGTCCAGCCCGAATTACCGAACCTAGCAACGCCAGTGATGATGCTGAACAGACTGCCAGCCAACAAAAGCAGTGCTAAAAAACTGAACGGTTGCGAATTACCAACCGGCTGGTTGCGAATCGTCAATTGACCAGCAATCAGACTCAACAGTGCAAGCGGCAGAATCAGCCAGAAAATGACGCGCCAAGATCCAGTCGCCAGTACGGCGCCGCCATAAGTCGGGCCTAAAGCTGGTGCCAAAGAGATTACCATTCCCGCCATTCCATTCATTACACCTAAGCGCTCACGCGGAATCTGAGTAAAAATCAAAAAGAACATCATGGGAGTTGAAAAACCCGTCGCAATTGCTTGAATCAACCGTCCGGCTAAAAGCATTGGAAAACTGACGGCCAAAGCGCAAAGCAGATCTCCAATCATAAATGCCGAAACCGCTGCCAGATGCAGCCAGCGCGCGGCCCACTGTCTTAAGCAATAAGCCGTGGTCCCCATTACAATCGTCACCATCAGCAGATAGCCACCCGTAATCCACTGAACAACATCAAGCGAGACGCCAAATTCCTTGGCTAAGACTGGATAGGCAACGTTCATCGAGGTCTCGTTCAAAACACCAATAAAAGTCATTAAGGCCACTGAAAAAATGGCCCAGTATGGATGTCTGTCGTGCAAAGAAATCCCTCCTCAAGTTTAAAAAAGCACGCAAAAAGGGCTATGGCAATCAGCTCCGCCACAGCCCTTTATTAACTTACTTAAAATTAGTATTAGTATTATAAATCAAATTAAGCCAGAATGCACGTTTTTATTTTCACAATGCAGTCAAATCCCGCAGCCACTGTTTGGTTGTTTCATCAAGCTCATTGTCAATCGAAAATTTAAATGGAGCCAGCAGCTGGCGAACCTTTTGCCAATTCAAATGCGTTTCCTCGTACAAATCGGCCATCATCATCACGGCCAGTTGGTTAATCTTTTCTGTCTCAGCCTGGTCCTGCCCTAGCAGCATCGCAGCTGCCGTTTTTTTAGCCAGAGCCTGGCCCAGCAAGCGTTCCAATTCAGCCTGACTCAACGTCTGCTTAATCAAAATCCGTTGACTAAGCGGAACGGCTGGCACCTCTTTTTGCAAGAATTTTTGCAGCACCGGCCAAAAATCGCTGATCTGCCAAAAAAACTGCCATGGCGTCTTGGCATTAAGCTCGACAATCAATTCAGCCATTAAATCAGTCAGCCGGCCATCCTGATTCCGCAAACGCGATGCGATCTCCTGCAACAGTCGTTGTGCAGACTCGCGTTGGACGATTGGCAGTTTCTTTTTAATCGTCAAGGCAAAACGGATCGTCAAGAAATCTGTCATCTGTGTCTCATCAATCACGGCTCCTTGACTATGACGCTTAACCTTAAAATCATTCAGTTTTTTTGGACGAAACGATTTGGCAAACTGTCCCTGTTTCGGCATCTTAACCCTCTTTTCACGAAAATATAAAAAAGCGTACAAAAAAAGCACCGCCAGCGCGATGCTTTATCAGTTGGGCTAGCTGGGTTCGAACCAGCGCATGACGGTACCAAAAACCGTTGCCTTACCACTTGGCTATAGCCCAATAATAATGGAGGAGGGTGGATTCGAACCGCCGAACCCGAAGGAACGGTTTTACAGACCGTCGCGTTTAGCCACTTCGCTACTCCTCCATAAGAGCTTAACTGTTAATGAAAACAATCAGTAACAATCAACAATAATTATAATAACTAATTTAGCCAATAAAAGCAAGCCCTTTTTTAATTATTTAACTCGATTATCTTCAAACGATGTTCCCATTGCTCCGCAAACTTATCATACTGCCACTCGGTTCGCTTGGCTTTTTTGACGCCAACCGCCTGATTAAGATAAACCAGATGGGCTGCTTTTAATGGATCATGAATGCCATGCAGATGACCATAAAAGACATACTTTACGTTTGGGGTCTTTTCCAACAGCTCGCCTAAACGCTCGCTGCCCATCATTGCATTGATCATCTGGTAGATTCTCAGCTGTCGTTGGCTTTGGACAAATGACGGTTTGGGACTCAGCAAAGCTTTTCTAGGTGCGAAATGCGTTAAAAAAATCACTTTTTTGCCAGCCGCCTGGGCCATCGCCAGCTGCTGCTCAACCTGATTCAGCACCAACCCCATTCTTTGCGAATCAGGCATGGGCTGTTTGACTGCAGCATCAACCCAGTAGATCTTTTTCCATTGAGCTACTTTCTGTGGCTGCTGAGCATAGTCAGAAAATGAGTAGTCATACCAGCCATTATTGCCGATTAGACGCCAGTCTGTCCCTGGCAGATCAACGTATTGATTGTGCAGATACATTGGATCCGCCAGGTGCTCAACGTCTTGGTATGACGCGTGCGACAGCATATCATGATTTCCCAGGACATAATAGATCTGAACCCGTTCTCCAACCAAACGTTGTAAAGCAGCAAAATAGCGCCGCGTTCGTCCAAAATTATTGTAAAGATCACCAGCATACAGATAGTAGTCGATATCATGCCTTAACAGCCAGCTTGCTTGAATATGCAAAGCTCGCGTTGATAAAATCCGATTGACATCCAGGTGATTATCGCTGCTGACTGCCAGCTTAATCATTCTCGATCCCCCCTTGAAAGTAAGGATAACATAATCCGAGATGAAATAAAAAACGTCCGCGAAACAAATCGCGAACGCTAATTAATTTTATTAGTCAACGCCTTCCATCAAGCCGTGGATTCGCTTAACAAAGAAGCACAGCACAATCCCAAAGACGATTGCTACGCCACCAACGATCAGGAAGTATTGGATTTCCGTACCTGGCGTGTAGAACTTAACGATTTGTGCGTTGACGGCTTGACCGGCAGAATCGGCCAAGAACCACATACTCATCATTTGTGAGCGGAACGCAACTGGTGCCAGCTTAGTCGTAATTGACAAACCAATTGGCGAGATCAGCATTTCGGCGATTTCACAGATAAACCATGAACCGACCAGCCATAATGGACTGACCCGACCAGAAGTCGTACCGTGAATCAAGCCAGGCAGTGCCATCCAGACAAATGAAAGGCCAACGATAACCAGACCGGCAGCAAACTTACCAGGAGCACTTGGCTGATTTTTCCAGTGACTCCACAGGTGAACGAAGAATGGCGTCAGAATCATGATAAACAGCGGGTTCAGCGTCTGGAAGTTGGCAGCAGCAAAGTGCCAGCCACCAATGTGCAGAACCGTCCGTTGAGCAGCAAACAATGCCAGCACAACCGAACCGGATTCTTCAATTGCCCAGAAGATTGCAGCAGCGATAAACAACGGAATGTAAGCTACGACCCGTGATTTTTCGACTTTGGTAACCTTCTTGGAGTTGAGCATCATGATAAAGTAGATGATCGGTAAAGCAATTGCAATAACCGTAATCAAATTGATGATGCTATTGATGTTCAGCTGACCCATGGCTCCCATCAGACCAAGAATGATTGCCAAGACAACTACAGCAACGATCGTCCAGTTGATAATTGGCTTAAGATCTTCTTTGTCAATCGGGTCATCTGGATACAGGCTGTCTTTTGACAGATACTTTTTACCGTCAATGTAGTATTGCAGCAGGCCAAAGAACATCCCGATCGCAGCCAGCGAGAAACCAGCATGGAAGTTCATTTCGTTGCCAAACAGGTGCAGGCCAAAACCGTTGGCAGCCCAAGGAACCGCGATTGGTGAAATAGCCGCCCCAAAGTTGATCCCGAAGACAAACATTGAGAACCCGGCATCCCGTCGCCGGTCTTCCTCACTATACAGACCCCCGACCATTTCAGAAACGTTTGGCTTCAAAAGCCCCGTCCCGATAACGATCAAAATAATCGAAGCATAAAGCGCCGTCGTTCCTGCCGGCAGTGACAGGGCAATGTGACCAAACATGATCAAAACTCCACCAATAAAGACGGTCTTTCTTGGTCCCCAAAGCCGGTCAGAAAGCCAGCCGCCGATTACACCGGAAAGATATACCAGTGAGCCGTAGATTGACATAATTGAAGCAGCCGTTGCCTGGTCCATACCCAAACCGCCTTTGCTGACGGCATAGTACATATAGAACAGCAGGATGGCACGCATCCCGTAGTAACTAAACCGTTCCCACATTTCAGTGAAGAACAGCGTAGCCAGTCCTCTTGGTTGCCCAAAGAAGGACGTGTCTAATTGTTTTTGCTTATCCATTCCATTTCCTCCAAATTTTGATTGAATCTAATAAAAGCTCAGTCAAATTATTGAAAAAGTCAAAAGATTAAAGGAAAGTAATAATTTCCTTAAAATAACGTTTACTATTATATACTGTTTATCTTCATTCCGTCAAACCAAGTGCCGGTATTTCAAAAGGTAAATCGTGATATCACAGGTTTTTGAAATCGCTTACACGGCATCTTAAAAAGTAATAAATATTCACAAAATTTTAAAATTGAATGCTAATCTATACTGTTAGTTAATAAAACTATCATTAAAGACAATTGTAAGCGATAACAATTATTTGTTGCGATTTTTGCTAAAAAAAAGCCTTAAAATCATGCAGATGCACAATTTCAAGACTGCTTTTTTACTTTTCGTTAAATGGATCCCACTCATACTTTGCTCGTGGCCCGCCGATGTATTTTGGCCGCGAGCGCAGGTAGGTCACATGAGCCTGACCAATTTCTTTGACTGATGTACGTACCGGCACCTGAACAAACTTGACGTGCATGCCGATAAACGTGTCGCCGATATCCATACCTGCATTAGCAATAATATGCTCAACTTCAACTGGATCGTCAAAATTCTCGAAAGCGGCTATCTGACCGGCTCCCCCAGCATTGATCTGTGGAAAAACGTTGACGATCTCAAATCCTTTTTCTTTGGCGACGGATTTTTCGACTACCAATGCTCGGTTTAGATGCTCACAACCCTGCACGGCTAAATGAATCCCCGTTGGCGTTAGCGTTTCTAGAATCGTTTTGACGATTGTGCGGCCAATCTCAATATTGGAATGCTTGCCAATCATCTTGCCTTGAACCTCACTGGTACTCAATCCCAAGACAAACAGATCACCAGACTCCAGTTTAGCCTGTTCCAACAGCTCATTGAGTCCTCTTTGCGTCAGCTGGCGGATCTCTTCAATATCCACATCCACGTTGCTCATTAGTTTCGCCCCTCTTATGTCTTTTAGGTGATTATATCATCAAAATTTAATTTGATTAAGAAAGACATCTTGAGGGTTTCATAATTCAAAAGCAGCGCTTAGCAGACTGCTACTAGTTGCCAATGACCAGCAGCGATTTAATGGCCTGGCGCTGATCCATGGCAGCATAAGCGTCAGCTACGTGGTCGAGATCAAAACTCTTGGTAAAGACTTTGCCTGGGTTGATCTGACCATCCAAAACGGCTTTGAGCAGCACTTCTTTGTCTGGCTTGGTTACTGAAGCAATGCCACCACGCAAACCAATGTTTTTCCAGAACAGCAGGTTGGATTTGGGTTCGGCATGCGGCACGCCTACCCGACCGATCACTGCTCCAGGACGAGCAATTTGGCCAGCCTGTTCAATGGAGCTGTCGGCACCTACGCATTCCAAAACGGCATCGGCACCTGCATTTTCTTTAGTCAGTGCCAAGACATGCTTGACGGCATCCTCACCTTTTTCAGCAACAATTTCATCAGCACCAAATTCCTTGCCCAACGACGCGCGATCTTCATGGTGACTGAGTAAGATTATTTTTTCAGCTCCCAGCAGCTTGGCACCGATCACGCCGCACAGACCAACTGCGCCATCACCAATTACCGCAACCGTATCGCCTGGCTTAACCTCGGCACTCTTAGCTGCATGAAAGCCGGTTGCCATAACATCGGAAAGCGTCTGCAGAGAGGCCAACTGCTCATCAGTATAATCAGCAGGCATACCTGGGATCTTAACCAATCCAGAATCAGCCGGCTCGTATTTCATATATTCTGCTTGATAGCCGCCATTAGAACCTGGTTTTTGATTCAGACAGTTACCTTCAAAGCCATTTAAGCAGGCCACGCAATGACCGCAGCCATGAGTAAACGGAACAATTACAAAGTCGCCTTCCTTAACCTGCTTAACGTCTTCGCTGACCTGCTCAACAACCCCGATTGCCTCGTGACCGACCAACGTATTGGCTTCTCGCTTGGCAATACCGCGGTACCACCATAAATCGGATCCACAAACACTTGCCCGCACTACACGGATAATCGCTTGATTCTTACCATCAATTACCGGCTTAGCGACTTCTTTAACTTCAATCTGACCAGGAGCGATAAATACAGCTGCCTTCATAAAAGTTTCCTCCTTATATATAGTTGATACATTAGTTACGTAATGCTTTGAGGCTTTGACCAAAGATGCTTTCAATAGCCGCTGGATCACGATGATCAAAGAACTGACTCTCATTTTTGTCAAGACTTGCCATCAATCGCATATCAGCTGAACTTAGCTCAAAGTCGAAAACATCGATATTTTCACGCATCCGAGCCTTGTGAACCGACTTAGGAATGACCACAATGCCACGCTGCAGCAGCCAACGCAAAATTACCTGACCATTGGATTTGCCATATTTTTCACCAATTGCTGCAATCGTTTCATTAGTAAAGATGTCGTGCTTGCCTTCCGCAAATGGTGCCCAGGCTTCAACTTGGATACCTTGATCCTGATTGAACTTAACTTCATTCGTTTCTTGATACCAAGGTGAGACCTCAATCTGGTTCAAAGCTGGCTTGACGTTAGCCATCAGTTCCAGATTCATCATTTGATCAGAGGCAAAGTTGGAGACCCCAATTGACTTGATCTTACCAGCCTTTTGTGCCTCTTCCAAAGCGCGCCATGCACCGGCTGTATCACCATATGGCTGATGCAGCAGATAAAGATCCATGTAGTCTAGGTTCAGCTTGCGCAGTGAGTCATCAATTCCCTGCTTAGCCTTTTCATAAGTGAAGTGATCAACCCAAAGCTTGGAAGTAACAAAAATCTCATCACGACTAATGCTGCTCTTATTGATGGCGGCACCAACCGCCTCTTCGTTACCATAGGCAGCCGCCGTATCAATCAGTCGATAGCCTGAATCAAGTGCATCGCTGACTGCCTGTTCAGCTTGATTCAAATCAGGAACCTGAAAAACGCCAAAGCCCAATTGTGGCATCTTGTTACCATCATTTAAAGTTACGTATTCCATAAAAAATCTCCTTGTTCTTTTGAATTGATTTTGCTTTATTGATTATGTTCTTAATATAACGCCTGCAATAAAATTTAAAAATTACTGATTAAGTATGCTACTATACAGATAGAGAATAGCAATGATTGGAGTGATCAATTTGACAGTCAATCTTGAACTGCTAGCGGAATTGGTGGCCTTTAAGCGCTACGGTACACTTAGCGCCACCGCGGAGCACCTGATGATTACGCAGCCAACCGTGACACGCGGCATGAAACGTTTGGAAGAAGAGTTAGGTGTCACTCTATTTGATCGCAGCGTTAGTAATCATATCAAGCTTAATGATACTGGTCTGTTGGCTGCCAATGAAGCTGCCAAGCTCTTAAAAAACGTTGATGATTTTACCGATAAAGTGCTTAATTATGATCGATTAAGAAATGAGTTTACCGTAGCTTCAATAATTCCCGGCCCCATTGGTCTGTTGAACTTTTTAAAAGATCAAATGCCTACCAGACCAGTCATCAACTGGCAACTGGTCAATCCAGATAACGTTGCCTCAGATCTGGAGAATCTAAAAGAGCGGCTGATTTTTACCGATCATGAGATTATAAATGATGATCTAGAGTCATTTTACCTTGGCCGCGAATATCTGAAACTCGAAATTGATCCATTTAATCCCCTATCACAAAAAAAGGCCGTTTCGTTTAAGGATTTGACTGGAATGACTTTTTTGGTGCTCCAGGACATCGGTACTTGGCGCAAGATTGTTGAAGACAACATCCCCCAGGCCGACTTTCTGTATCAAAACAGCATTAATGCAATGAATACAATCAGTCAGTACTCACGGTTCTCTTTTTTCGTCTCTAACCTTACCCAGGCATTGCCGGATACGTTAAATCGTTTCAATGGCGATCCGCGCGTCACAGTTGATATTGATGATCCTAAAAATGAAATGGAGATCTATGGTACCTACCTTAAAAGTGAGCGTCGCGTCGTTCAGCCTCTGTTAAAGGCCCTTAGTCAAGCCTGGCCAAAATAAAAAGCCTTGAGGTAGGCAATTTGCTTAATCCTCAAAACTTTTACAGCGTCATGCGTTCATCAATTAGTTGATTATTTTTAAAACCGATTTTTTTTAGGATCCGGCGCGTTGAAAGTACCGCTGACGAAGGACCGACTATAATCAGTCGTGCCGTCTGTACCTCATTTGGATCAAAAATACTTTTCAACTCATCTTTTGAAAAACGGTGATCCTTGAGTTCAATTTGAACACCTTTGTCAGCCAGTGATCTTAAGATTTTTTGATATTCATCTTCTTTGGCCAATCGACCAGTCCAGAGAAGATGAATTTTCTTTTTATTGGCATACTGCTGTGCCAAACCAAGCAACGGAACCATCCCTGCTCCCATTCCATACAGAACGATTGGCCCATTAGCCTCTGTAATCTCTTGATCAAACAAACCAAATGGCCTCATTTGGATGCTCAGATGGTGCCGAACCTACCGAAAATGGATGTGGTTCGCTGAAGCGGTTATTTTGTTTTTGAAAGGAAAGAAAATAAAAATCACCGGCATGATATTCTACTCGCTTAGGTAAAGTAATCACAATTCGCTGGATATTTTGCCCAATTGCCGTATTTTCTTTAACAATCCCCTGACTTTGCCTTTTGATTTTCAGCTTCCACCAACAATAGATGCTGATTGCAATCAAAGTATAGCCGTTAAACAACATCATAAAGCCCGAAACGTTTCTTAAGCGTGGAATCAGCCAGACATGAAGCCAGATCAAACCAATTAAGATTTTGGCTGCACATTTTTATTTTGATGTGCAGAACCGTGTGCAGTACTTTTCTTAATAAACGAAAACAAAGCTTAACTCACCCACGAAAAACGTTGATAAATCAAGCTTTGTAACATTTAACGAATGTTTATTATGCCAACTATAGGAGTCGAACCTACGACCTTCTCTTTACGAGGGAGATGCTCTACCAGCTGAGCTAAGTTGGCAAAAGAAATACCGGTAAGTATTTCAATGACTCCGGCAGTCAGACTCGAACTGACGACAACCTGATTAACAGTCAGGTGCTCTACCAACTGAGCTATGCCGGAATAATGCA
>NZ_JBKZAY010000017.1:0-51320 GCF_046939755.1 Limosilactobacillus mucosae | reverse complement strand
GGACGCATCCCTGTCACGGATGAGATCACGAGTTCGAGTCTCGTACGGACCGTATGATTAAACATGTTGCTATATTGGCAACATGTTTTTTTGTTAATTGTAATTATCGCAAATGCGAATCTCTGGATAAAACAAAAGTGCAATGCATTGAACTGCATTGCACTTTTTCTATTTAGCCGGACGATAATCCTCATAGTAGTAAACGCTACGCGGACTGTGATCCATGTATCCGGCGATTGGTGCAAAGTCGGCACTGTTGGTCCAGTCATCAATGGCTGCCGCATTTGTCCAAGTTGTTATCAAAATAGTTGCGTTGGTTTGATCAGGACGTGAGAACATATAGCCAGTCGTCATCTTAGAATGATCGGCACTATCAAGGGCCATTTTAGCCTGTTTGCGTAACAGGTTCTTATCTTCAGTACCGAGCTCAAATGATTCAAAATGAAGAATTCCTTTGAATTTATCGTTTCCGACACTGTATAAAGTCTCTAAGGTAATTGGACTGTTAAAGATGGTTGGCTTACCTGATAGGTCAAATAAAGCCAGCTTACTATTGTCGCCAGTTGCCTGCAACAGCCGGAAGTCGCGATCTGGGTGTTTTTTAACGATTTCAAGCAGAACTGGCATTGAGCCAAAAGTAAAACTAATTTGTGATAGCATGATTGTCTCCTCCTTATCTTAATTGTCTTAATTATACCGCTCATTAACATTAATTGGGAATAACGAGTTGGAAAGCGCAACTAATTAATCAAAGATGCCCATTATATCAATAAATGTGTAGTTCACGATGGCAGTTTGATAATTACCGGCGAGCAAATCAGACGTTATTTTTAATTTTACTTACAAAAAGTCAAGAAAATTACTGACAGTGGTTCAAAACCATTCTAAAATAGGTTATAATTATTTATGGAGTGATCAAGGTTAAACATGTTTTTGATTTAAAGGAGGCCCAACAAATGGTTACACTATATACGTCTCCAAGTTGCACATCTTGCCGTAAGGCGCGGGCCTGGTTGAAGGAGCATGGCATTCCTTTCACCGAGCGCAATATTTTTTCTGAACCTCTGAGTATGGATGAGGTAAAAAATATTTTACGAATGACGGAAAACGGCACAGAAGACATCATTTCAAAACGTTCTAAAGCTTATCAAAGTTTAAACATTAATCTAGATGAAATGTCAATGACTGAGCTTTATGATTTAATTCGTAAAAATCCAGGCCTGTTAAGACGACCAATCATTATGGATGATAAAAGATTGCAGATTGGATATAATGAAGATGAGATTCGTCGGTTTCTGCCACGCGAAGTTAGAGCATTGGAACTGGCTGAAGCGCGTCGAAAAGCAAACTTAAACTAAAGGGGTGGCGATTTTTCGTCGCCTTTATTTTTTATCGAACTGTTATTGGAAAAAGAATGCTATAATGAAAACTAGACGTTTGATATCGTTCGGCTTTTTAAATTTAAATCGAAGCTGGAGCAACCGTATGAAAAATTAGCGAATCAAAGGGGGCGCGATGCATATGGAAATGAAACGCATTAACGAAAATACGATTCGCGTGCTGCTCAATAATGAGGATCTAAATGAGCGTGGTATTACCGTACTTGATTTGCTGAATCATAATCAACAGATTGAAGACTTTTTTTACAGTATTTTAGAAGAAGTCGATGCTGATCATCAATTTCAGGATAATGATCTGGTTACATTCCAAGTTCGTCCCCAACAAGATGGTTTAGAGCTTTACATTACCAAAACGGATCCTGCCAGCCTAAAAAAGGGCACGCCCGCTGGTCAGCCGCCATTGGATCAAGACCAGATTACCAATTTGATAAAAAAAGAGCTGGTTGGCAGAGATCGTCAAGAACCGCAACCCAATCGCAATCAAGAGAACAGTGTGTCCGCAGGTGATGAGCCAGAAGCTGCCATTGATAATCCAGCTATTGAAAAAAACGTTTGTGTCTTAAGGATTGATGATTTTGAAGATCTGGTAGCTTTGGCCAAATCAGCACGTGACAACATTAATGCGGTATCTGATCTTTATCGTTACCAGAACAATGACTACCTGCTCTTGACGTTTATTGATGATGGCTCGCTGTCATTGAGTCAGTTAAAGGATCAGCTGGCTTTGGCATATGAGTATGGTCAAAAAACCAATCTGACGCCGGATGTCATTTTAGAACACGGCAAGCCATTGATGAAACAGGCTGCCTTAGAACTGGTGCGAACGTATTTTGATTAAGTCAACCACCATCGACTAAAACTGAAAAACTGGGTCATTGAAATAACAATGACCCAGTTTTTTTAATAACAATTACAGTTTTTTGGCATATAGCAAAGTGGAGGTGTAATTATGCAGACCGCTTTGTGGAATGGTCAACTAGTCTGGGCCCAAAATGAAGCTAAAAAAGCGCAGCGAATGTATCGGTGTCCGGACTGTGGTCAAAAAGTTCATTTATGTCAAGGAACTGGTCATCGTCCATACTTTGCCCATTATGCCAAAAGTAGATGTGATGCCAACGAAACCACCATTCATAAACTGGGCAAGCAGCAGATTGGCAGATGGCTGAATCAGCAAGGCTGGCCGAGCTATTCTGAGGTTTATTTGCCGACAATCAAGCAGCGACCAGACATATTGACCAAGATTAATGATCAGTGGGCAGCTATTGAGTTTCAGTGCAGTCCGCTTGGCTTGACGCGGCTAGTTGAGCGCAATCAGGGATACGAACAGCTGGGAATTGCCTATCGCTGGTTTTTGGGACCAACCTATGCGCATCGGCTGCAACCGAGAAAAGCAGCACAGTTTTTACAATGGCATCATCAACAGCTGATCTTGCCGTTTTGGAATTTAAAACAGCAGCAGCCTGACTATCAAAAAAGACGGCTTCTTGGCCCGAAATTGGGAAAAAGTCGTCAAGACGTCTGGCAGATTTTAATTTGGCAAACTCAACAGCTGCAGCGACAGATTCGCATGGCAACGCCGCGACTTTGTGAATTAGCTAATCAGACCTATCTAATGGGCCACGGGGCAATCAGTACCTGTCCCTTGGTTGCTCATGACACGCATTTTCAATGGAGCTTAATGACTGAGACACCATTGGAGTGGCGTATATCGGTTATTTTAAGGCTTGAGCAGTGTCCAGCTCATCAATGTTGGAATTGGCCAGCCTGGTATGACTTTTTAAATCAAACTGCCAACTGGCTTCCTTTGCCATGTCTGAGTACTCCTCAAGTCGAGCAGGTTCATCATCGAATCTTGGCTTGCTATACCCAAGAGCTGAATCTGGCTGGAGTGATCTGCTATCAGCAGCAAGTCGTTGAATTGATCCAGCCACCGCGATGGTTCAGCAGCTATGAACGCAAGCTGGCCTACCTGGAAAAACTGGCAGCCAGCTAAAGAATCCGCAGCGTTGATTGATGATGTTTATCATTAAAGCTTTGGGCAAATTCTTCGGGAGTCTGCTGCAGGCAAAACTGATGATTACGGTATGATTCGATCAGCGACTCATAGTCAAAGTTATTGATCATATATCCATAGACAGGCTGTTCAGAATCAAAAACGACTGCCGTGGCGGTTTGGGTAACGCCCATTTCATCAGCCATGTATTGATCTTTTTTGAATGCCTTGATTGCCAGTTCTGATTTACGATCTTCCCAGAACATATCCAAATCGAGCTGCGCCTGTTGAGCAATTTTTTTAACAAGGGCTTCTGAATAATCGGCACCTTCATTGATCAGTGCTGATTGCAGCCGCAACAGATAGTGGCGACCACGCTTGCGTCCTTGAAACAGTGCTGCTTTATAATCCAAGATAATCTGGTAAAGCGTAGTCGAAGTCTGTTGCCGAACACTGAGATCATGATCGTTGAGATGATAAAGCTTCATGGTCTGCTGAATCGTTTCCATGTTAAACAGCGGAATAAATTGATAATTGACTTTGGTGCGCAACTGCTGGTCAATGCGCAAAACATCCTGTTCGCAGCGAAAACAGCGCATGCCTAATGGATTAACAAAAAGGTGAATTTCGAGCACAGCCGCTCCTCCTGTTCGTTGCAGAATAATCGGTTATTGAACAATGCTATTTTTACAAAGAATGGGCACGATGTAAAGCAATCTGTTTTGGATGAATTTGCATAAAATAATTTGAATCAATCATTTAGCGGATCAGTTACGACATCTATAAAAATCCTGGACTTGATTTCCAATTGAACCAGGCAGTCTTTAGTTAAGTCATTACGAAACTATGATAAAATAAACAGAGATTGTCAAGGAAGTGGGATTGCAATGATTGAAGATTGGCAGCATTTTTTATTACCTTATCAACAAGCAGTTAATGAACTAAAAGTCAAGCTGCGAGGGATGCGCAAACAATTCCAAGATCAAGACCAACATTCACCGATTGAATTTGTTACTGGTCGTGTTAAGCCGGTTGACAGCATTAAAGAAAAAATGGTTCGACGGCATGTCTTAGAAGAACGCTTGGAGCAAGATATGCAAGATATTGCTGGTTTGCGAATCATGTGTCAGTTTGTCGAAGATATCTATCAAGTCGTTGACCTGCTGCGTCAGCGCAATGACATGACGATTTTAGAAGAGCGCGACTATGTGACCAACGTTAAGCCAAGCGGTTATCGATCATATCATATTGTGATCGAATATCCCGTTCAGCTGGTTACCGGCGAAAAAAAGGTTTTAGCCGAGATCCAGGTGCGAACGCTGGCGATGAATTTCTGGGCAACGATTGAGCATTCATTAAACTATAAATATCAAGGCGCATTTCCTAAAGAACTTTCTGATCGTCTGCAGCGGGCGGCAGAGGCTGCTTTTAAGCTGGATGAAGAGATGTCTGAGATCAGAGAAGAAATTCAAGAAGCTCAGACGCTGTTTGGCCGTAAACAAGCACCCGATGAACTGCTGAACTCATCGCTGGAAGATAAAAAAGGAGCGGATTAATCAATGCGGGTAGCCATTTTTAACTATGAATCGCCGGAGTCATTGCGAGTACGCAAACTGCTGCTGAATCGTCTGGAAGAGGAAACGGCAATTACCTATGATGAGCAGCAGCCAGATGTCGTTATCACAATTGGCGGCGATGGCACGCTGATTTCGGCATTTCATCACTATGAGGATCGCTTGTCGACGATTCGGTTTGTTGGTATTCATACTGGACACCTGGGCTTTTATACCGATTGGCGTAATTTTGAAGTTGAGGACCTGGTCGAAAGTCTGCAAAACGACAGTGGCCAATCCGTCAGCTATCCATTATTGGAAATGAGTGCTACTTATGATGATGGAGAGATTGAACGACGCGTGGCGCTGAATGAATCAACGCTGCGCAATATCGTCAAGACAATGGTTTGTGACGTATACATCAATAATCAGCTGTTTGAACGTTTTCGTGGCGATGGGCTGGTCATTTCAACACCGACTGGGTCAACGGCCTATAATAAATCGGTTGGCGGCGCGATTTTGGATCCGCGCATTATCGGCTTCCAACTGGGTGAAATGGCCTCGTTAAACAACCGGGTTTTTCGAACGCTGGGCTCGCCGGTCGTTTTTGGCTCAGATACCAAACTGACGCTGCGACTGCCTGATGATTCTGGGACGGTGCTCAGCTGCGATCGCGATCAGATAATGATGGATTCGCAGTCGCATCGGTTGGTCGATGTGTCCTATCGCGTATCCGACAAGGTGATTCGTTTCGCTAAGTACCGGCATACCAACTTCTGGGATCGGGTTAAGGATTCATTTATTGGAGGCATTCAATAATGGAATTTTCCTGGGTCTATACCGGAGAAAAAACGATCAAGCTGCGTTCTGCACTCAAACAGCGTGGCGTTACCAGTTCATTGATCAAAGTGGCAATCTTTCATGGTGGTCAGATGACGATCAATCATGAGGTAAAATGGGCCGTCGATTTGGTTGAGCCGGGTGACCGTTTTGCCATTGAGCTGCCGCCAGAAGTACCTAATGATCATGTTCCGGTCTGCTCTAAACCATTTGACATCATCTATGAGGATCGGGACTTTTTGGTGATCAACAAAGCTGCTGGCGTGGCGACAGTACCTGCTCATAATGTTGCTGAACAGGATAGTCTGGTCAATCGCGTTAAATACTATTATCAAAAACAAGGCTATGAAAATCAGGTAACTCATGTCGCCACGCGCTTGGATAAAGATACCAGCGGTCTAGTGATCTTTCCTAAGCACCGTTTTGCTCATGCTGTCTTGGATAATCAGCTCAAGCGGCATTTGGTAAAAAAAGAATATATTGCCCTGGTCAGTGGTCAGGTGGCAACCAGGCATGGCTATATCGATGCACCGATCCAGCGTGATCCAGAATCGTTTGTTCAGCGTCAAGTCGGTCCGGATGGTAAGGCGGCCGTTACCGAGTATTGGCTTAAGCATGCTGGTTTAAATGCTTCAATCGTCAAAATTAGGCTGCATACCGGGCGTACGCACCAGATTCGCGTTCATTTCAGCTATCTTGGTCACCCGCTGTTGGGCGATGCCATGTATGGCGGGCCAGACATAATGGCACGGCAGGCGCTGCACTGCAAGTGGCTGAGTTTCTACAGTCCGTTTTTAAACCGGCAGATTGAGCTAAAAGCACCGATCCCAAGCGACATGACTCCGATAATTGAAAAAATGACGCAATAAAAAACGGGATGTTGATCAAGCACCCCGTTTATTTATTGAATTATCAGCGCCTATTTTGGCCAGCGCTTGACACAGACTGGTTCTGGACAGGCCACGTCTTTTTGCAGCAGCGTCAGCAGTCCGGATTGAGCATCGCGTTTGTAAAGCGTCAGGTTATCACTGTTTTGATTTGAACCTACCAGATAGGCATCATCATGGCTCAGTTCAAAGTCGCGCGGGAAATCGCCTTCCGTACTGATTGATTGAACATGGGCAACCGTAAAGTCTGGCTGCACGGCGAAAACTGCAATCGTATTTTCACCACGGTTGGAAGTATAGACAAACCGGCCATCAGCAGAAATATGAATGGCTGCGGCCCCGTTATGAGCGGTCCAGTCAGCCGGAATAGTCTTGATGGTCTGCAGATGGGTCAAAGAAGCGTCTGCAGCGTTGTAGCGCATTACGGCCAGCTTGCTGCTTAATTCGCCAAGCACATAGACGATCTTGCCATTTGGATGGAAGACCAGGTGACGTGTACCAAAACCCGGTTCGAACTGGTAGCGGGATGCAGCCGTGAGCTTGCCTTCATCGGATACGTCATAGACAACGACCAGATCCATTCCCAGGTCGCAGACGATGAGGCGCTTGTCTGGTGTTAAATCGATATAGTGAACGTGTGGTGCATCCTGTTCTGGTTGGGGGCCGGTTGCACCTTGATGAACGACAGAATCAGTTTGGGTCAGCTTGCCATCAGCGGCAATCTTGAAAACCTTGAGTTCGCCGGTATGGTAATTGGCAGAAAACAACAAGTGACGCTGGTCATCGACGCCAATGTAGGCAGGGGTAGGCCCCTTTTCCAATTTGGCATCGATCAGTTCAGCCTTGTCGCCGGACAGATCGTATGACGCTACGCCGCCACGCTCACCATCTTGTTTCAAGGCATACAGCCGCTTTTGTTCACCGTACTGCAGATAGGCTGGCTTACCAGAAGCAGCTACCAGGCGAACGTTGGTCAATTCTTCTTTTTCCGTGTCTAAGGTTACACCGTAAATACCACGGCTGGATTTACTGGTGTAGGTTCCAATTAAAAAGTCTTCAGTCAAAACGAAGCCCTCCTTTAAAAATGTACACCTATATAATAGCAGAAACTATTCGCTTAGAATTGAGAAATTATGAGCAAATCGAAAGGATCATCAATGAAAAAAATAGTAATTAAGAAACAATGGGTCGCTGAGCATCGGCAGCTGTTTTGCTGTTCAGTCTGTCAGGCACCGATCAAGGGCGTTTTTGAAAACAGTCTGATCTGTGAACAGGGGCATGCCATTGATTTTAACAAGCATGGCTATCTTTATTTTTTGAATAACGGCAATGGTACCGACTATGATCGGACGATGTTTGAAGCCAGACGCCGCATGCTGAGCGCGGGACTGTTTCTGCCAATGCTTAAGCAGATCAATGCAGCAATGCCAGACCAGCCGCAGACGATTTTAGACGTTGGCACGGGTGAAGGAACGCCGCTTTTTCAATTAGAGACTTTGCGGAATCAAAAAGATGCTGCCATTGGTTTTGATATTTCAAAGGCCGGCGTTCAATTAGCCACTCAACTGCCAGGCAAACTGTTCTTTTGCGTAGCGGATCTGCGCCGGCTACCGTTTGCTGATGAGTCGTTTGATCAGGTGATGGAGCTTTTTTCACCATCTGATTATCAAGAATTTGATCGGGTCCTCAAGCCAGGGGGGCAGCTTTTAAAAATCATTCCCAATGCTAACTATCTAATTGAGTTGCGTCATCTTTTATACGATCAGAGCGATCAGCATGCAGCCTATGACAATACACCAGTAGTTGAGCGCTTTATGCAGCATTACCAACAGGCCAGGATCGTGCCGCTTCGATATCAGTTTGAGATTCCACTGGGGTTGGCTAAAGATTTGGTAGAGATGTCGCCGCTGCATTGGGGACGAAATGCGAAACAGCTTAGTGAAAGCGATTTATCATCATTAAAACAAGTTACCGTTGACGTCAGCTTGTTAATCGGTAAAAAATTTTGATTAATTAATTGTTTTTTTTAAGCGATGGTAGTATATTATTTTATAGAAATCGTTTGACTGAGGACATCGATTTTATCGTTGGCATTGGTCAAAGAGTACTTCATTAAAGCAGCGTTTCGCCGTGCCCACACCGAGACCCTGCTTTTTTTATTTGCCTTTTTTAGGAGAGAGAAGACTGATTATGACTAATCATATTGTGCTGTTTGAACCCTTGTTTCCAGCTAATACCGGCAATATTGCCAGAACCTGCGCCGGAACCGACACTGTGTTGCATTTGATTAAGCCCCTTGGTTTTTCGACGGATGACAAGCATATGAAGCGTGCTGGTTTGGATTACTGGGACAAGGTTAAGGTTGTCTATCATGAGGATCTGCTTGATTTTATGGCAACGGTGCCTAACCTTGATCAGCTGTATCTGGTTTCAAAGTTTGCCGAACGCGACTATACTGAAGTTGACTACTGCTTGCCTGGCGACCACTACTTTTTGTTTGGCAAGGAAACGACTGGTTTGCCGGAACCGTTTATGCGGCGCTATCCGCAAAATTGCATTCGGATTCCGCAAGACGATAACAATATTCGCGCGCTTAACCTTTCCAACAGCGCGGCGATTGTTATTTATGAAGCGCTTCGTCAACAAGGATTTCCTAAATTAGCCCGTGTACATCGCTATTCGGACGATAAGCTGAAATAATCGGTAAGATAAAGGAGGAATTGCATGGCCCGCAAAAAAACGACGACCCGACGCCGTTCCAATAAAACCGCAGCCAAACGGCGATCAAGAAAAACAGCGCGTGACGAGCGAGCTATTCGCAGCTTAAGCGGTCTGGCCATCATTCTTTTAACGCTGACCGGTCTGTTTAAACTGGGAATCTTAGGTACCGGCGTGCAGGACATTTTTAAGGTTTTGGTTGGTCAAAGCTATCCATTGTTAATGGCAATCGTAATCCTGTACAGTCTGGGACTGACGATCTATGCTCAATGGCCGCGCTTTAGAAAACGCTGGGTCTGGGGGATGCTGATTTTTTATCTGGGATGCTTGTTGATACTGCATGCACGGATGTTTGATCAGTTAGGCCGCCACAGCGATTTTTGGAATCAGACCTGGAGCAGCGTAAGCGAGGCGGTCTTAAATGATGATTCCAGTATGCCGATTGGGGGCGGAATGCTGGGGGCGGCGCTATATTCTGGCAGCGGCTATCTGCTTGGCAGTACTGGAACCAAGGCAGCGGCTGTCCTGCTGATGATTATCGGCGTTGTGATCTTTTTTGATCTGCCAGTGCAAAAGCTGCGGTTGACAATTGCCCAAATGCTAAAGCAGCTTAAAGAACGTTTCCATCAATTAGAGGCTGATCGGCGGGCTCGTCAAGAGGAACACCGAAAACGTCAGCCAAAAGAGCCAATGGCAGTGCCGAGTGCTGAAAAAAATCTGCCAACGCCGCATGCTGAGCGGAAACGTGAGCATCAATCACGAGAATTGCCAGAATTTGAGATCGGTCAATCAGCGTCTGAGAAAACAGCCGCGCCTGATCGTCAAAACAGCGAACCCCGGATTACTGTAGCCAGTGAGAACGAGCGACCAGCATTCTTGAGTGCCAAGGATCAGGCTGATGTTGAGCTGTCCTTGAATCGCGTTGAAGCTAAAGAGGATCAGGACTATCAATTCCCGCCGCTGGATCTTTTGACCAAAGTGAAGCCGACTGATCAAAGCGCTGATCTTGATTCCATTAAGTCTAATACGCAAAAACTGCAGGATACGTTAAAATCGTTTGGCGTCGATGCCACAGTTGAAAACGTCAACCTTGGACCTTCTGTGACTAAATATGAGCTGCGTCCAGCAGTCGGGGTCAAGGTCAGTCGGATTACGAACTTGGCTGATGATCTGGCCTTGGCGTTGGCTGCCAAAGACATTCGGATTGAAGCACCGATTCCCGGCAAGTCATTGATCGGGATTGAAGTGCCCAATCAACAGATTGCCACGGTAGGCTTTCGCGATATGATCGAGGCTGCTCCCCATGATGATCGACCGCTTGATGTGCCGCTTGGTCGTACGGTTACTGGTCAGGTAATGACGGCTGATCTGACCAAGATGCCGCACTTGTTGATTGCTGGGGCAACTGGGAGCGGTAAGTCGGTTGCCATTAACGTGATCATTACCAGTATCCTGTTAAAGGCTAAGCCCAGTCAGGTCAAGATGCTGATGATCGATCCCAAGAAAGTAGAGCTAAGCGTGTATAACGGGATTCCGCATCTGCTCAGCCCAGTGGTTTCCGAGCCGAAAAAGGCAGCTCGAGCATTAGGCAAGGTAGTTGGTGAAATGGAACGGCGCTATGAACTGTTTGCTGCTTTAGGCGTGCGCAATCTGGATGGCTATAATCGAATGGTTGAAAAAGAAAATCAAAGTCATGTCGATCCTAACGAACAGCAGCCGACAATGCCGTTGATTTTGGTAATCGTTGATGAATTGGCTGATTTGATGATGACCGTTTCTAAAGACGTTGAGGATGCCATCGTACGAATCGCTCAAATGGGACGGGCAGCTGGAATTCACATGATTTTAGCAACCCAGCGGCCCAGCGTTGATGTCATTACTGGTTTGATCAAGGCCAACGTTCCTTCGCGAATTGCCTTTGCAGTCTCCAGTGGGGTCGACTCGCGTACGATTATTGATACCAATGGAGCTGAAAAACTGCTTGGTCGAGGCGATATGCTGTTTGAGCCAATTGACCAAAACAAGCCGATTCGAATTCAAGGAGCGTTTATTTCCGATCATGACGTTGAAGCAGTCGTTGATTTTATCAAAAATGAGCGGCCAGCTGAGTATGATGATCAGATGATGGTTAGCGATGCCGAGATTCAGCAAGAAGAACAAAAAGAAGACGAAGATGAGCTGTTTGGCGAGGCTCTGCAGTTTGTAGCCCAAGAGCAAAAAGCTTCAACCTCATTGATTCAGCGTCGCTTTCGTATTGGCTATAATCGGGCGGCGCGGATTATTGATGACATGGAGCAGCGCGGCTATATTGGCCCAGCCAACGGTTCCAAGCCGCGTGAAGTCTATAAGAAGCCAGATGTGCCGGCGCAATAATAAGCTGCTTGAAATTTGACCTAGAATAAAAAAGAGGTTTTAGCTGTTTGGCCAAAACCTCTTTATATTTATACCGATCAGCTAGAAGCCAAGTGAAGCAACGGCTCCTAAAATCAGAGAGCCCAGCATTGCGATCAGCATCAGCCAAACGGCCACCATAGTAATTTTTTGGAATCGGGTTTTTTTCTTGCGTTGCATCGGTAACTAATCCCGCCTTTCAATTTATCCTTATCAGTTTACACATCTTAGCACTCAAATTCAAATCTGTTGTTAATCTGTGATAGAATGAAATTTAACTAAATTTAGCGGAGGCAGTTTGAATGGTAAGACAACTGATCATGGAGTTCGTCATCTTGATTGGATATGGCACGCTGGAATGGATAACGATTAAGCTGTTTAAACTGCCAAAGCGGCGGAATACCTGGCTTTGGGCCACACTGCTGATGATCTTGAGCTTTTGGAATCTGGGGTTTTATTGGTACTGCTATGTTTTGATTGTTTGGATGCTGCTGAGTATCGGCTTGATCTTTTTACAACTGACAGTGGCGCACCAATTCATCTATCGGCAGTATTGGCCGGCTTTTTGGCGTGTAACGCTGGTCGTTTCAGTCGTGGCTTTTCTGGTTTCTTTAACCGGATCGTATCTGCCGGTCGTTTAGAATAAATATAATGTTGACAGCTTTAAAGCCGTTGTCTCGCTTCAAGAGACAGCGGCTTTTTTAGGTTGTACAAAATTATTAAAATCCATGGTGAGAAGTGGGGGATTGTGGTAGACTGTATCTGTAACATTGGTCCAAAAGGGGGGATTAGTATGTTCATGGGTGAATATGAACATACGATTGACGATAAGGGTCGTCTGATCATCCCCGCCAAATTTCGTTCGCAACTGGGAGACGGATTCGTCGTTACTCGTGGTCTGGATGGCTGTTTGACCGGTTATCCGCTGAGTGTCTGGCATGAATTGGAAACAAAATTAAAGTCGTTATTAATGACAAAACGCAATGCACGAGCTTTCGTGCGTTTTTTGTATGCTGCCGCGACCGAATGCCAGTTCGATAAGCAAGGACGGATCAATTTGCCAATAGCACTGCGACAGCATGCTGCTTTAGATAAACAGTGCACGATCGTTGGAGTATCAGAGCATTTGGAAATCTGGAATACAGAACGCTGGCAGCGGTATATGGACAATACAGCTGCTGATTTTGATCAGATTGCCGAGGATCTTGACTTCGATCTGTAACTTGTCAGAAAGGAGGTATATTAATGACTGAGTTCAACCACGTTACGGTGCTGCTCAATGAAGCGGTGGCCGGTTTAAACGTTAAGCCGGCTGGTATTTACGTTGATGCAACGCTTGGTGGTGGCGGTCACAGTGAGGCAATCTTAAAACAGCTCACGACAGGACATCTGTATTCGTTTGATCAGGATCAGACTGCGATTGACTATAATCAAGAGCATCTTAAGCCATACTTAACGGCCGGTCGGGAAACCTTTATCAAGGATAATTTCCGCCACTTAAAGCAGGCTTTGAATGCTCAAGGCGTAACTAGCATTGATGGAATCGTTTATGATCTTGGCGTTTCTTCGCCACAGTTTGATGATGCCAAGCGCGGTTTTAGCTATCAGCATGATGCTTTGTTGGATATGCGCATGGATCAGAGCCAATCGCTTTCAGCTATGGAAGTTGTCAATGAATGGCCATATGAACGGCTGGTCAAGATTCTGCACCGCTATGGCGAAGAAAAGTTTGCCAAGCAGATTGCACGGGCAATTGAACGTCAGCGCAAGCAGGCTCCAATCAAGACCACGCTTGAACTGGCTGATGTCGTTAAAAATGCAATTCCAGCGGCAGCTCGGCGGCACGGCGGACATCCGGCTAAAAAAAGTTTTCAAGCGATTCGCATTGCAGTCAATGATGAGCTGGGCGCCTTAGAGGACTCATTGGAGCAGGCGTTTGAGATGCTTAACGTTGGCGGCCGTATCAGTGTGATTACCTTTCAGTCACTGGAAGATCGATTGGTCAAGACGATGTTTAAAGAACAGGCATCATTGCCGGAATTACCGCCAGGATTGCCAGTGGTTCCACCGGACATGGAACCTAGTTTTAAATTGGTAAACAAAAAGCCAATCCTGCCAAGTGATATGGAACTGCGTGACAACCATCGTTCACACAGTGCCAAACTGCGGATTATTGAAAAAACTAAGTAGAAATCAGTAAGGAACGTGTTTTATATGGCCTCAAATGCGGCAAGAGAATTAAATCAACCAACGCCTCAATTGACGCCGCGCCCTAATCAGCCGACGCCACAAGTAAAGTCTCATCAGCATCGCTTGCCTTTTTCGCCGTTTGAAAAGATTTTGATGATCTTTGGCGCTCTCGTTGCATTTTCGATGATGATCATGGTCGTAACCACGCAGCTGTCAGTCGTCAAGCAACAGCACCGTCTGCAGAATCTGCAAACGCAGGTAGCTAAAGTTAAACAGCAAAATGTCAGCGATCAGCAGGAAGTTACTACGCTGACCAGCCAGGCACGATTGGAACAGATCGCGCAAAAATATGGCCTCACGGATGCAAATTCAAGCGTAAGGAACGTTAATAAGTAATGAAAAACCAACAACAACGAACGATTGGAAAGAATCAAAAAAATCGCAAAATGTTCGGTATCGCATTATTCCTAACATTTTTCTGTATTTTTGTTCTGTTTGTCGTTCGTTTTTTTGTCATTGCAACCACTAAGGATGTCCAAAATCGAAATTTACAGACAATGGCCAGTCGAATGTACACTTCGAAACGAATTATTGAGGCCAAAAGAGGAACAATCTATGACGCGCAAGGCAATGCACTGGCTCAGGATACCAAAACCTATACCGTAACCGCGGTTTTGAGCCATCAAAGCTTGACTGCCAAAGGAAAGCCCAATTACGTAACCAATAAAAAAAAGGCAGCAAAAGTCTTGGCTAAGTATCTGGATATCACGGAAAAAAAGGCCTTGTCGATCATGTCGCCAAAGCGCAAAAATGTCTATCAAGTCGAATTTGGCGCGGCTGGCAGCAATATCTCCGTCAGCACGATGAAAAAGATCAAAGCTCAGCACGTTACGGGACTGCAGTTTGATGCAACACCAGCGCGTCAATATCCAGCTGGTGACTTTGCCAGTCAGCTGATTGGTCTGGCAACTGCCAAGACCAATGCTAAGACCGGTCAGACCAAGCTGGTTGGGCGACTGGGACTGGAAAGCTATTTCAATAAGAACTTGACTGGTATCAACGGCCTAAAAGAAATCAAGCAGGACGTCTATGGATATCAGCTGGCTGACAGTCAGGTAAAGGGACGCCCTGCCAAAGATGGTGCCGATGTCTATACGACGTTGGACAATCGGACGCAGCAGCAGCTTGAAACCTTAATTGCCAAAGCTGAAAAAGAAACACAGGCCAGTTCGATGACTGCCGTGGTTATGGAGGCCAAGACCGGTAAGATTCTGGCAGCAACGCAGCGGCCCAATGTCAACTCATCAACTCCGGTCTGGCGCAATGCTTTGGTACAGGATACCTATGAGCCGGGATCAACGATGAAGGTTTTGGCATTAGCAGCGGCGATTGATTCTGGCAACTTTAACCCCGAGGCCGTGTACAAGTCGGGAACCTGGGAGCTTGGCGGCGGTAAGATTACTGACTGGAATACGGCCGGCTGGGGCAATATTACATATAAGGAAGGATTTTATCGTTCCAGTAACGTTGCCTTTGCCCACATTGAGCAGGATATGGGATCAGCTACCTGGAAAAAGTACATCCAAAAGTTCGGTCTGTTAAAAAATGTCGGCGTTTACGGCATGAGTGGCGAATCCAAAGGCTATACAGGCTATAAGGGGGCGTTGGAACAGGCCAATACTGCATTTGGTCAAGGAATTACCGTCAACGTGATGCAGATGATGCAGGCATTTTCAGCCATTGCCAATAATGGTACGATGGTCAAGCCCTACTTCATTAAAAAAGTCGTAGCTAGCGATGGAAAGACGATTGAAAAAACCAAACCGCAAACGGTAGGTCATCCAGTCAGCAAGGCAACGACCAAAAAGGTGCTCCATTATATGCAGGGCGTCATCTATAACAAGAATGGGACCGGTCAAGTATATAAGATCAGCGGGTATCGCATTGCCGGCAAGACTGGGACGGCCCAGATCGGCAGTTCGCATGGTTATGAAACCGGGAGTACCAACTATCTGTATTCCTTTGTTGGGATGGCACCAGCTAAAAATCCAAAATACATCGTCTACATTACGATGAAGCAGCCGCAGCATATTACCAAAGCCGCCGAGCAGTACATGGCTGAAGTAGTCAATCCGGTTACCAAGCAGCTTTTGGAGCGAGCGGCGGCTAAGGATTCTAAGCATCAAGGCGTCGTCAAGCTGCCAAACGTTGTCGGATTGAGTGCGGCTGATGCGCAAAAGAAGCTGCAGAACAAGAAACTGAACGTGGTTGTTTTAGGCAATGGCAAAAAAGTTAAAAAGCAGTCGGCCGCTAAAGGCAGCAGCGTGATTATCAATGAGCGCGTCTTTCTGCTGACGGGCGGGCAGGTTACGATGCCGGATATCTCTGGCTGGTCGCAGGCCGATGTCAGTCGTTTCGCTCAGCTGATGGGGCTCAAATTAAAATCGACTGGTGGTGGCTATGCCATTTCACAAAGTATTAAGGCCAACACGATCCTTAAAGAGGGAGCCGCCTTGCAGGTTCGCTACAAGGCAAAATAAAACCATATGAGAATTGATTCTAGGAGGATATTATGAGTATATTAGTTGTCATTTTGACGCTGCTCAGCTCGTTTTTAATTACTTTTTTGCTGATGCCGTCTTTGATTCGCTATTTCCGGGCCAAAAAGGAAGGACAGCAGATTCGTGAGGAAGGTCCGACCTGGCATGCAAAAAAAGCTGGGACCCCGACAATGGGTGGACTTTTGTTTATCATTGCTGCTTTGGTAACCTGCTTGTGGATTGCGGCTTGGCAAGGATTATTGACCAATACGATGTGGGCCCTGCTGTTTGTTTTGGTGGTCTATGGATTGATTGGTATGTGGGATGACTCGATCAAAATCTTTAATCATCAAAATGAGGGCTTTAAGCCGTGGCAAAAAGCGCTTTGCCAAATTGTTGCTGCCATGATCTTTACAGTTATCTATCAGCATGAAGGGTTTCAAATGGGATTTGGCAGCTCACAGATCGGCTGGTTTTATGGCCTGTTTATTATTTTCTGGATGGTTGGCTTCTCCAATGCCGTAAATCTGACGGATGGACTGGATGGTCTGGTAACTGGCTGCGGCATCGTATCCTTTTTAGCTTACCTGTTCTTGGCAATTATGCAGCGTCAATATGAGGTTGCTCTGTTCTGTCTGGCAATGGTGGGGGCTTTGACCGGCTTTTTCCCTTATAATCACAAACCCGCTAAAATTTTCATGGGTGATATGGGTTCCCTGGCAATTGGGGGATCATTGGCTGCAGTTGCGCTGCTTCTTCATCATGAATGGTCGCTTTTGTTTATCGGAATCGTCTATGTTGCTGAGACCTTGAGTGTAATTCTGCAGGTAGCAGCCTTTAAGACGACTGGTCATCGAATCTTTCCGATGACGCCGATTCACCACAGTTTTGAAATGAAGGGCTGGAGTGAATGGAAGATCGATATCGTCTTTTGGAGCGTTACGCTGTTGTTCTCGATTCTGACGATTGGTACGATCATGCTGTTTGAATAGCCAGCTGGTTTTAACGATAATTTTAAATATAAATCAGCATAGGTGGTCTATGATTGTTTATGCTGATAAAGACTAGGTAAAATAATTTTTGCTCTTATAATTGATGAAAATACGAGGTGAATTTTCGTGCGACAAGTAACGAAGTATCAAGGCAAAAAGGTATTAGTATTGGGGTTTGGAATCAGTGGCATTAATGCCGCACATCTGTTGGTCAAACTGGGAGCCAAGGTGGTCGCCAATGATCAAAAAACGCCTGATGATCCGGCGGTCGTAGCTGATCTTAAGGCAGACGGTATTGAAGTGATTACGGGTGAAAATCCTTTATGGCTGGCTGATGAGGACTTTGCCGTCGTCGTCAAAAATCCTGGTATCCCTTATGATGTGCCGCTGGTTCAAAAATTTATGGCCAAAAAAACGCCGATCATTACTGAAGCTGAACTAGCCAGCGAGATTTTTGCGGGTCATCTGATCGCTGTTACGGGCAGCAATGGAAAGACTACGACCACGACCTTGATTGAAAAAATGATTGCCAAGAGCAATCCGCACCAGACCGCTTATGCTGGCAACATTGGCGTGTCATTCAGCAAGACCGCTGAAAAGATGGGAGCTGATGATACGATCGTTGCTGAGCTGTCCAGTTTCCAGCTGCTGGGAGCACCAACGATTCACCCACATATTGCCGTTATTACCAATATTTTTGCCAATCACCTCGACTATCATAAAAATCGGGAAAACTATATCAATGCTAAGCTCAACATCACGCGCAACCAAACCAAGGATGACTACCTGATCATCAACTGGGATCGCGATGAATGGCAGGCAATTGCTCGGCGCTCCAATGCAACGATTATTCCTTTTTCACGGCTTAACAAGAGCCATGCGGGAGCCTATGAGCAAGATGGCATGATTTATTGGCGGGATGAAGCAATTATGGCAGCTAAGGATATTCGCCTGATTGGACCGCAAAATGTTGAAAATGCACTGGCAGCAATTGCCGCTGCTAAGCTGAGTGGTGTTTCTAATGCGGATATCGTTGCCGTACTGACAACTTTTTCTGGGGTACGTCACCGTCTGCAGTATGTAATGGACTATCAAGGGCGGCGTTTCTATAACGATTCCAAGTCGACGGATATCGAAGCCACTGAAGTTGCACTGCAGGGCTTTGAGCAGCCGGTGATTCTGCTTGCTGGTGGCTTGGATCGTGGCTATACGTTTGAGCGTCTGGTACCATATTTCAAGAAACATGTTAAGGCAATTATCGTCTTTGGTGAATGCAAGCAGCAGATGAAGGATGCCGCTGAACAGGCCGGCATTGCCAAAATCGTTGAAGCCGAAAATGCCGTTACGGCGGTTCCAGAAGCTTGGAAACTTAGCGAGCCGGGTGACGTCATCTTACTTTCGCCAGCCAACGCCAGCTGGGATCAGTTCCCAAGTTTTGAAGTACGCGGCGACGAATTCATCAAGGCGGTTGAAGAACTGACTGGACAAAAGGAGCAGAACTAATGAGAATCATCGTATCCGGTGGCGGTACCGGTGGCCATATCTATCCTGCATTGGCGTTGATTGAGCGTCTAAAGCAAGTGGAGCCAGATACACAGGTCTTATATGTCGGTACTGATCGCGGTCTGGAAAATAAAATCGTTCCAGCAGCAGGACTTGAACTAAAGGTTTTGCATACGCAAGGCTTTAAGCGTTCATTGTCTTTGGAAAACTTTAAGACGGCATATTTATTTTTGAAAGCCGTTCACGATGCCAAAAAAATTATTAAGAAATTTAAGCCGGACGTGGTTTTAGGAACGGGCGGCTATGTCAGTGGCGCCGTTTTGTACGCGGCAGCCAAACTGCACGTGCCAACGGTTATCCATGAACAAAATAGTGTTGTGGGTATTACCAATAAATTTTTAAGCCATTACGTTGATGAAATTGCCATTGCCTTTGATGCTGCCAAAGATCAGTTTCCAGCAGCCAAGGTTACGATGTGTGGCAATCCACGTGCGCAGCAGGCAGCTGCTAATGCAGATTCTGATTTTTCCTGGACCAGCTATGGATTAAGCGATGATAAGCCGGTTCTGATGATTTTTGGGGGAAGCCAAGGAGCACCTAAGATCAATGCCAGTGTTGTCCAGGCCATTCCCGAATTCAGCAAACGCGATTATCAGGTCGTTTTTGCCACAGGTCAAAAGCGCTACGATCAGGTTAAAGAGGCGCTCAAAGACGTTAAGGTCGGGTCAAACATCAAGATCGTTCCTTATATTGAAGACATGCCGGCTAAAATGCCTAAAGTTGCCTGCTTGGTCTCAAGAGCTGGTGCAACCACGATTGCTGAGATTACGGCGCTGGGTATTCCAACGATTTTGATTCCCAGTCCTTACGTAACGGCTAACCACCAAGTTAAAAATGCCATGGCACTGGTTAAAAACGGTGCCGCAGCCATGATTACCGAAGATCAGCTTGATGGTCGCTCACTGCTGGTACAAGCTGATCGTCTGATGGAAGATCAAGCTGCTCGTGATCAGATGGCACAGGCTTCAAAAAAGATGGGGCGTCCAGATGCAGCTGATCGCTTGATTAAGATTCTGCATAAGGCGATTGCTGATCACCAAAAATAAAGGGGGAAAAACATGAAAAGCGACGAAGAACGAAATCAAGAGCATCAGCGATATGCACGACGTTTGGCAAAATTAGAAGCGCAGAGCGCCGCGGCTTTTGATCGTCGTCGTCGCTATCAAAAACAAGGCATTGGGAGTCGTGTCGTGGGCATCAAACGTGCACAGCGCGTTGATAACTCACGGCGTGTACTCAGTATCTTGATTCCTTTTTTAATTATTATGCTGCTCGCGTTGTATATCGTTTCTCCTTTAAGCAAGATTAAAAGCATCCAAGTAACTGGTAATCAGGATCTGTCAGCCACTAACGTAGAATCAGCTACCCAGATTAAAAAGGGAGCGTTGATCTGGCGAGTCTTGATTCAGCAAAAAAAGCTTGAACGGACGGCCAAAAAAGCCAATCCCCAAGTTAAATCACTCAAAGTCAGCCTAACTGGACCGCAGTCGATCAGAATCAAGGTTGCTGAATATCCAATTATTGGTGTTATTGAGCATAATGGAATCAATCAGCTGCTGATTGGCAATGGCCGATTAACGCCGGTCAAGAATCGCTCAATCTCCAATTTTGTCCGCTATGCCGGTTTTGAGCATCATAAAAAGATCATGCAGCAGACGGCTCGTCAGATTGGTCAGCTTCCCCCCGCAATCCGGGATGGCATCTCAGAAGTAACCTTTGCACCAACGACATCAGATGCTAAGCGCTTGCGTATCTATATGAATGATGGCAATGAGATTTTGGTTCGTTCTGATAATCTTAATCAAAAAATGCGCTATTATCCTTCCATTGCCTCTAAAATGAAGGCAAACGGCGTAGTTGATCTGCAATATGGGGCTTTCTCGTACTCATATGGCGCCCAAGATGAGTAGGTTCATTGATCAAGCGCCAAATAAACATGGTTTGGACCTTTTTTGTATCGTATTAAGTGTGGTAAAATTTAGTACAGTTTATGGCTACAATCTGAATCCGGGTTGAATTTTAGAAAACAGGAGGGTTCCAAGCAGATGGAAAATTCACAAGTCTACGTAGGCTTAGATATCGGAACCACTTTAATTAAAGTATTGGTATGCGAAAACGTAAAAGGACAATTAAAAGTCGTAGGCACTGGCGTTCAACCATCTGCTGGGCTGAATCGTGGCGTGATCGTCGATATTGACAAAACAGCGCAGGCAATTTCAAAAGCAGTTGCTGAAGCTGCGGCCAAGTCAGGTATTGACATCAAAAAGGTCGTCGTTGCTCTACCAGCCAACTATCTGCAAATGGGTCACGTTCATGGCATGATTACGATCGCCAGTCAAGGTCAGTCGCGTGAGATCGTCAATCAAGACGTAATCGATGTTGCTCAGTCAACGCTGACGCAGAATCTGCCACCCGAACGCGAGATCATTGACCTGGTTCCGCAAGAATTTACGGTCGATGGCTTTAAGGGAATTAAAGATCCGCGGGGAATGGTTGGCGTTCGCTTGGAATTGGCAGCTACCCTTTATACCGGTCCAAAGACGATCGTTCACAACACTAAGAAGGCTGTTGAACAAGCTGGACTGCAGATTCAAGATCTGGTTGTCTCGCCGATTGCCACTGGCTTTAACCTTCTCAACGATGGCGAGCAGGACTTTGGCACGCTGGTTGTCGACATGGGTGGTGGTCAGACTACGGCTAGCATCATTCATGATCATCAGCTGAAATTTGTCTATGTTGATCCTGAAGGTGGTCAATTGGTAACGCGCGATATCTCGACGGTGTTAAACACCTCGATGCGCAATGCCGAGCGCCTAAAGCGGGATCATGGCTATGCCGATAGTCGCATGGCTGATGAGAGCGTGCAGTTGGCAGTCGATGTCGTTGGCCAAAATCAGCCAGTCGAATATTCAGAAAAATATCTGGCAGAAATTATCGAGGCGCGGATTCGGCAGATTTTCCAACGTATCAGTAATCGTTTAAAAGAGGTGCATGCGCCTAATCTGCCTGGCGGCGTGATTTTACTTGGCGGGGTGACGGCCTTGCCTGGTGTGGTCGAATTGGCCAAAGAATACTTTACGACCAATGTGAAGACTTTTGTTCCCGAACAGATGGGAGTTCGGCATCCTGGCTTTGCGCTGGCAATTGCCTTGGGAATGTACGAGGATCACCTAAATGATATCGATCGTCTGCTGAAGCAAACAGTTCAGCAAGGTGCCTTGATTATGAGCCCTCATCAATCCGAGCAGCCACGCAAGCTGGAAACGGCTCGCAGCTACTATCAACAGTCATATCAAAAAACGACGATGCCTGATGCCTCGTCAGAACCTCAGCAAGCAAAAGAAGAGCCAATGACGCCAGAAAAGCCTGTCAAAAAGCCTAAGAGCAAGGGTGGCTTTAAGCGCTTCTTTGAGAACTTCTTTGACTAATTAGACTAACTTTTAAAGTGACGGAGGAACCAACGAATGGACAATGTAACTAATGAAACTGACCAAATGCAATTAGAAGGTGCGAAGATCAAGGTTATCGGTGTCGGCGGCGGTGGCGGCAACGCAGTTAATCAAATGATCAACGATAAAGTGTCCGGCGTTGATTTTATCGTTGCCAACACTGACCTGCAGGCACTGGATGCCTCACATGCACAAACCAAGATTCAATTAGGCCCCAAGCTGACCAAAGGACTGGGTGCCGGCTCTAATCCGGAAGTCGGCTCCAAGGCTGCTCAAGAAAGCGAGTCTGAAATTTCAAAAGCCCTTGAAGGTGCTGATATGGTATTCGTAACTGCCGGCATGGGTGGTGGTACCGGGACTGGTGCTGCTCCAGTCGTCGCCAAGATTGCCAAGGACTCTGGTGCGCTGACGGTTGGTGTCGTTACGCGTCCGTTTACCTTTGAAGGTCAGCGTCGTGCTAAATTGGCCAGTGAAGGACTTGAAAAATTAAAACAAAACGTTGATACGCTGATTGTTGTTGCCAATAATCGACTGTTGGAAATGATCGACAAGAAGACGCCGATGATGGAAGCCTTTAAAGAAGCTGATAACGTTTTGCGCCAAGGTGTAGAAGGGATTTCCGATCTGATTACCAATCCTGGCTACATTAACCTGGACTTTGCCGACATTCGCCATACGATGGAAAACCAGGGCTCTGCATTGATGGGAATTGGTTCTTCGACAGGCGAAAATCGGGCTGCCGAGGCCACGAAGAAGGCTATTTCTTCACCGCTGCTTGAAGTATCAATTGATGGTGCCGAACACGTCTTGATGAACATTACTGGTGGCAAGAATCTGTCAATGTTTGAGGCTCAAGAAGCTTCTAACGTCATTAGTCAAGCCGCCAATACCAATGTTGACATTGCCTTTGGGATGGCTATGGATGACACGCTTGGCGATGAAGTTCGTGTAACGGTTATTGCTACTGGAATCGATAAAGCCAAGCAGCAGCGCCAACAAGCAGCCGCTGTTCGCCCAGTAAGCACGCCAGCTGCCAGTGAGCAGCGCGCTGCCCGTGTCGAACCAGAGACCAAGCCGGTTGAAAGCAAGCCTACTGAACAATCTGCCGAAGAACGTCCAGCTGAAAATCAACGGAGTGAGCGAGCAGCTTCTCAAGATCCATTTGCTGGTTGGGATGATCCAACCGCTGGCACCCATTTAACCGATACGCGTGAACAAAATGATGAATTTAATCACGTCAAAAAGCCAGAATTTAATGTCTTTCATGGGGATGTTGCCGCATCTGACGACCAAGACGATGATAATCTGACGATGCCGCCATTCTTTAAGAATCGTCGTCATGATTAATTAGTGATTTGGGGGAGCTAATAAAGGCGCTCCCTTTTGCTGTATCTTCAGCTCAGAATTATTAAAGGAGGAGCAAAAATGGCTAATTTTTTAAATAATTTTTTTGGAATCGGCTCCGAATCGGAAACAGAAAGTTATGAACCACAGCCAGTTGCACCAACAACTCCGATTGCACCTGCCAATAATAAGGTAGTGCCAATTGACCGTGCGCACTCCACGGCCAAGAGCGCGCCTGCTGAAAACGGTAAAATTACGCTGTTTGAGCCGCGGTTGTATGGTGAGGCCAAGGAAATCGTTGATGAGCTGCTGAGTCATCATGCCGTTATCGTTAATTTCACTCAAATGGACAACAAGGCCGCCAATAAGGTTGTTGACTTTTTAAATGGAGCCATCTATGCGATTGATGGTGAAATTAAACGGATTGGTGAGCAGATCTTTTTGTGTGTGCCACGAGACGTTGATGTTGCTGGCAAGCTGGCTGGTGATTTTAATTCAAATAACAGTGAACGACTTTAAGGAGAAATATGGTTGCTTATCTTGCATGGCTGATTAATAAAATTATTGATGCCTACATTTTACTGATTGTTGTCTGGTGTCTTTTAACCTGGTTTCCGGGTGCAATGCAGAGCCGTTTAGGCGAATTAATCACTAAGCTGGTTCAGCCTTATCTGAGCTTTTTTGACGAACACATTCCGCCACTGGGAGGAATCAGTTTTGCGCCGGTGGTGGCCGTATTCGTGCTTTATCTGGTGCAGTATGGCATTATTATGCTGACCAGAATGATAGGCTATTAGGAGCAGGAAAATGACGGATGAAGAAAACATTAAGCAGCATTTTCGTCCTGATGAAGCGCCTTTGATTGCTAAGGTTGAGGACTGGCTGAATATGGCTGCTGATCAGTACCGGCCGATTTTGACTGATTTTTTGAATCCGCGCCAGGTCTATATCGCTCAAACACTGACCAATCGTCGTGATGATGTTAAAATGCGGGCCAATGGTGGCTGGGCGCATGCCGAGATGCAGCGGGTCTTGTTTTATCCCAGCTATTATGAGCCGCAGCTGGCTGATTTTGAACTGCGGCTGATTGAAATCGACTATCCAACTAAATTTACCGAGCTGCATCATCGGCAGATCTTGGGGACATTGATTGGCACTGGCTTGGCGCGCTCCTCATTTGGCGATGTGCTCAATGAGGGAATGCGCTGGCAGGTGGTGGCCAGTTGTGGTCTAACCGACTATCTGCGGCAGCAGGTTGGTCAAATTGGCAAGATCCACGTTAAAATGAAGCCAGTCGAACCGGAAATGATCGTGACGCCGCAAGAAGATTGGGAAGCCATGACTGATACGGTTTCATCGATGCGTCTGGATGCTGTGATTGCGGCCGGCTTTAACTATTCACGCAACCGTGCCAAGCAGCTGATTGAACATGGCGACGCGCGAGTAAACTGGGAGACTGAGACGCGTCCCGATTACCCGTTGGTTGCTCATGATCTGCTTTCGGTGCGGCATGCAGGCCGAATTCGAATTGATGAGATTCAAGGAACTACAAGAAAAAATAAGATTCGCGTCGCCATGTCAGTGGTGCATGCTTAGTTTGGAGGAAAAGCAAATGACGTTAACCGTTGAAGAAATCAGCAAAAAGCAGTTTGACAATAAAATGCGGGGATATAATCCCAGCGAGGTCAATGACTTTCTGCGTCAGGTGGCTAGTGAATTTCAGTCACTGCAGGCTAAGAATCATGAACTAACGGAAACCATTAAGGCTAATGAAGAAAAACTGAAATACTTCACGGACTTAAAGGATTCCTTAAACAAGTCGATCTTGGTTGCTCAAGAAGCTGCTGACAAGGTTAAGAACAATGCCAAGCGCGAAGCTGAAATTATGATTCGGGAAGCCCAAAAACAGGCAACCGATATCGTTTCAGAAGCCAATGCCAAGGCAAATCAGGTTGTTGAAAACAGTGCCGATGAAACACGGAAACTGACTACAGAAACCAATGATCTTAAAAAACAGACGCGGATTTTCAGACAGCGGCTGCAAGTAATGCTGGAATCACAGCTGGAAGTCGTTAAGAGCAAGGATTGGGATGAGCTGCTGGCTAATGATGATCTGAGCAGATATGACGAAATTCAAAAGATTTTGGGAAGCAGTCTTGACAATCATTCGACAAACAGTGTAGAATCACAAGCAATTGATCAACCAGCTGCTGAAGAGTCGCAGGAAAGTCAAGCACCAAAGCAGGATCAAAAAGCTTCTGCCAAGCCAGTTGCTAAAAACGATGGTGAAACGGTTGTTATCTTTCCTGACAGCACAGCACACTAGTTGATATATAATCGCGAACAAACTGTTGAGGAGAACCACGCCCCCAGTGTCGTATTTCAGCGAGCCAACAAGTGGTGAGAGGTTGGCAATTAAGGCCTGGGTAGCTATCATCTCTGAACGTCAATGCGAACTCAGTAGCATTGGCCGGCCCATTGCCGTTACCAAATGACTTAAGGAATCAGACAACTGATTTGAACTTGGGTGGTACCACGAAAACGCTTCGTCCCATTGCGGATGGAGCGTTTTGTCGTTTGGACGCGATTTTTAAGTTTAGAGAATTGACAAGGAGGAATTCGCAGATGCGGGTCAAAGACACTTTGAACATCGGCAAGACTAAGTTCCCTATGCGTGGACGCTTGCCGGAAACCGAAGCACAACGCGAAAAACTGTGGGAAGACAACAAAGTCTACGAACAGCGGCAAAAATTGAATCAGGGCAAGCCAACTTTCATTCTTCACGATGGCCCTCCATACGCTAATGGGAACATTCACATTGGCCATGCCATGAACAAGATTTCAAAAGACTTCATCGTTCGCTACAAGTCAATGGCTGGCTTTCGGGCTCCATACGTACCAGGCTGGGATACGCACGGCCTGCCAATTGAGCATCAGCTGACCAAGATGGGCTATGATCGCAAGCAGATGAGCACGACTGAATTTCGGGATTTGTGCCGCAAGTTTGCTTTGGAACAAGTTGACAAGCAGCGGACCGACTTTAAGCGGCTGGGAGTTTCGGGTGAATGGGACAATCCATACCTGACGCTGGCTAAAGAGTTCGAAGCACAGCAGATCAAAGTCTTTGGTGCTTTTGCCAAGAAGGGGCTGTTATATCAAGCCAAAAAGCCAGTCTATTGGTCATGGTCGTCTGAATCAGCATTGGCAGAAGCCGAAGTTGAATATCATGATGTAGTAGCCAAGACGGCTTACTTCTGTGAACAGGTCATTGATGGCAAGGGACGCTTGGACAACGATACCTATCTGGTTGGCTGGACGACTACGCCTTGGACGATTCCAGCTTCTGAAGCCGTTGCCGTCAACCCTAAGATTATCTATGCCGTGGTTAAGCCAGCCAATGATGATCGCAAGTTCGTAATTGCCGATGAGCTGGTTGCCAAGTGTGCAGAAAAGTTCGGCTGGGACGAATATGAAATCGTTGATCGGCTGTCTGGTCAGGACATGGATCGCATGACCAGCAAGCACCCATACAACGACAAGGAAATGCTGGTCGTCAACGGGGATCATGTTACGCTTGAAGCGGGGACAGGGCTGGTTCATACTGCGCCTGGCTATGGTGATGATGACTACCAAGTAGGTAAGAAGTATGGCCTGCCAATCTTTGCGCCAATGAACGATCAAGGTGTCTTGACTGCTGAAAATGGTCCTGAGTTTGATGGCGTCTTCTACCAAGATGCAGATGACATTTCGTTGGATCTTTTGAAGCAGCATAACGCGCTTTTGAAGCAGGAACCGCTGAAGCACAGCTATCCATTTGACTGGCGGACCAAAAAGCCAATCGTCTTCCGAGCTACTGATCAATGGTTCGTCTCGATTGACAAGATGCGCGATGAAATCTTGAATGCCGTTGATGAAGTTAAGTACTACCCAAGTTGGGGCAAGGTTCGACTGCACAACATGCTCAAGGATCGTGGCGACTGGGTTATCTCGCGTCAACGGGTCTGGGGCGTACCATTGCCAATCTTCTATGCTGAAGACGGTACGCCAATCATGACTGAGGAAACGATCAACCATGTTTCCGACCTGTTCCGTGAATATGGCTCCAACGTTTGGTTTGAACGCGATGCCAAAGACCTGCTGCCAGAAGGCTTTACCAGCGAACATTCACCACATGGTCAGTTTAAGAAAGAAACCGACATCATGGACGTTTGGTTCGACTCTGGCTCCAGTCACCAAGGCGTTTTGGCTGAGCGTGACTACCTGACTTATCCATGCGACATGTATCTGGAAGGTTCCGACCAATACCGAGGTTGGTTCAACTCCAGTCTGATCTGCAGCGTCGTGCTTTCTGGTCATGCCCCATACAAGTCCATCGTGTCGCAAGGCTTTACGCTGGACAAAGATGGCAAGAAGATGTCCAAATCGATCGGTAACGTTATCGATCCAAACAAGGTCGTTAAGCAGATGGGGGCCGAAATTATCCGTCTTTGGGTAATGAGTGCCGATACTTCAGCTGATGTGCGGGTCTCAATGGATACGTTCAAGCAGATCTCAGATGCCTACCGGAAGCTGCGCAATACTTTCCGCTTCCTTTTGGCCAACACGGCTGACTTTGACGCCAACGATGACACGGTTTCCTATGAAAAGCTGGAAAGCGTTGACCAATACATGGTCGTTAAGCTGAACCGCTTCTTAAAGGAAATGCGCGATCTGTTTGATGAATATGACTTTATGACGGCTTACAAGAAGCTGATCAACTTTGTCAACAACGATCTGTCAGCATTCTACATGAACGTAGCCAAGGACGTCTTGTACGTCGAAGCCAAGGATTCTCATGCGCGTCGTTCAATGCAGACGGTCTTTTACGACATTTTGGTAACGCTGGTTAAGCTGCTGACGCCAATTCTGCCACACACGACCGAAGAAGTTTGGGAATACATGGATGAACCAGAAGAATTCGTTCAACTGACTGAAATTCCTGAACCACGGACCTACGCCAATGAAGAAGACCTGCTGAGCAAGTGGGACGACTTTATGGAGATTCGCTCTCATGTTTTGAAGGCCTTGGAAGAAGCACGTGATGCTAAACTGATTGGTAAGTCACTGGAAGCTCAGGCTGATCTGTACCTGACTGACAGCCAAAAAGCCCTCTTAGACAGCATGAATGCAGATGCCGGTCTGCTGTTCGGGGTTTCGGCACTGCACGTTCATGATGTAGACCAAGCGCCAGCAGATGCTGAGAAGTTCAATGATAACGTTGCCGTTAAGGTTGCCGTAGCTGATGGCGAGACTTGCCAACGTTGCCGGATGGTCAAAGAAGACGTTGGCAGCGATCCCGCCTACCCAATGCTTTGTGCGCGCTGTGCAAAGCTGGTGCGGGAAAACTTCCCTGAAACGGTTGCCACTGGCTTGGAAAAATAATCTTAAGCGAACCTTTATTGACCCATTAAAGACAAGGCTCAATAAACGGTGTAAAATGTATCAAGCAGCATTTAACTGTTTGATGCATTTTTATTTTGCAGTGAAATGGCAGGTGAAAAAATTGCTAAAAGGACGCGTGAAAAATTTTGATGCCCAAAAAGGCTGGGGCTTTATCGAGGTTGAAAACGAGCCAGACGTCTTTGTTCACTTTAATGGTATTGAAGGCAGCGGCCACCGTGAATTAAAGCCCGGACAGCAGGTTTCCTTAGTCGTCGTACAGGGAAGAAAAGGGCCCCAAGCCGCTCATGTTCGACCATTGGATAGTTTTTAGAAATGGGGGACGACAATGGATCTAGAAGAAAAAACGATTGATCGGCAGACGGTCTTCAAAGGCCATGTAGTCGATGTTGAGCTTCAGCACGTTAAAACGCCGCAGGGAAATACTGCCACGCGCGAAATCGTTCGTCATGCTCCTGCAATCGCTTTGTTGGTAATTGATGATGATCAGAAGATGATTTTAGAAAAGCAGTGGCGAGCCCCAGTGCAGAATATTACCTGGGAAATTCCGGCCGGCAAGCTGGATGAGCGTGATCAAGGCGATGCAAGACACGCAGCAGTTCGTGAGCTGAACGAGGAAACGCGCCTTAAAGCCGATGAATTGACCAAGATTACTTCATTTTACAGTTCCGTTGGCTTTTGCGATGAATTCTTGACGCTTTATCTAGCTAAAGGCCTTAAACCAGTTGAACATGCCCTGCCGCAGGATCAAGATGAAGATATTAAGCTCTATCGCTTCAGTCTTGATGAGGCCTTACAGATGATTGCCAATGGCGAAATTCAAGACTCCAAGACGATCGTAGCGGTTTATTATTGGCAGGCTCAGACAATGGCTCAGAAATTAAAGGATAATAATGAAAAATCAGCAGATTGATCCAGAAAAGATGACGCGTCAGCAGTACCGTGAATGGCAAAAACAGCAGCACCAGGAGAACACTGAACCGCCACTTGATAATATCAGTGAGCCAGAGCCGCTGCAGCCGCGTCAAACGGTAAAAAAGGCTCAGGCGCAGCTGTTGGCTGAAGAAAAGACCGCTCGCTTGAAGCGCCGACTAAATTGGGCAATTCTAGGACTTAGTCTGGCGATTATCATCGTCTATCTAATTTTGTTTTTTGTAGGTTGATGGAAGGAAGATTTTAATGAAGTTTGGAATTATTTGTGCGATGCAAGAGGAGATCAAGGAACTAAAAGCAGCTCTAAAAAATGGTCAGACCAAGACGCTGGGCGATAAAGAGTACTTTGCCGGTCAGATTGATGGTCAAGACGTCGTACTGGTTGAATCTGGAATTGGCAAGGTTGAGGCTGCGATTACAGCGGAGCATTTGGCAGTAGACTTTGCCGTTGATGTCATTATCAACTCTGGTTCGGCTGGCGGCATTGGCGAAGGCCTGCATGTTGGTGATGTGGTGGTTTCTTCAGAGACAGCTTACCATGATGTCGATGCGACTGCGTTTGGCTATGAATACGGCCAGTTGCCACAAAAAACGCCTCGTTTTAAAGCCTCGCAGCAATGGGGCAGTGCCTTGATGACAGCAGGGGAAAAGACTGGCTTGAACGTCAAGCGTGGTCTGATCGTTTCAGGTGATCAATTTGTTGCCAGTCAAGCTGCGATTGCCAAGATCAAGCAGCACTTCCCAGATGCTCTGTCTGCTGAAATGGAAGGTGCTGCCGTGGGACAGGTAGCCTGCGACCATAAGCTTCCCTACGTAGTCGTGCGGGCAATGTCTGATACTGGTGATGAAAAAGCCGGCGTCTCGTTTGATGAGTTTATTATCGATGCCGGTAAGCGCTCAGCTAAGATGCTTTTGCAGCTGTTTAGCGATTTAAACGCTTAGGAGGGATAGGATGGCTGAATTTGTTTCTAAGCTAAAGCTTCCTGGTGATACTGACACATATTCAATCAGTCCGGAAATAAAAAAATATACACTGCTTGATTTAGGGTTCGAACAGTCGGCGCGGGGGGTCTACACCTACTTGGGCAGCCTGGATCGGCAAAATCCGTTCAAACCGGTTGCTCGTTTGAAGATTCGCATCAATCCCGAAATGACGGGCTTTAAAATGGAAACCGTCAATACTAATGGCTTTCGTGAAGTCAATATTTTTAAGCATCCCCGCGCTGATGAATTGACGACGCAGTATCATTTTATTTTGAATGAAATGGTGGAGCGGCATATCTTTGATCGGCAATAATGTTTTTTACTGGTCAAACCGGGCGTGTCTTTGTTACAATGAAAAGCACTGTGAACACGCGACCTTCACTCGTAGATTGTTCCAGAATCTATTGAAAATGATGGTGATAAAATGACAGACAACTCTAAGACTCGCGTTGTCGTTGGCATGAGTGGCGGCGTTGACTCCTCAGTCACGGCGCTTTTGCTGAAACGGCAAGGCTATGATGTCGTGGGCGTCTTTATGAAGAATTGGGATGACACTGATGAAAACGGCGTCTGTACCGCAACCGAGGACTATAAGGACGTAGCTAAGGTTGCCACGCAGATTGGAATTCCATATTATTCGGTAAACTTTGAAAAGGAATATTGGGACCGGGTCTTTAAGTATTTCATTGCAGAATACAAAAAGGGCCGTACGCCTAATCCCGACGTCATCTGCAACAAAGAGATCAAATTCAAGGCTTTTATAGAATATGCCCATCAGTTGGGTGCCGAGTACGTTGCAACTGGTCACTATGCTGATTTGAAAGCAGACGCTGATGGCAATATGCATTTGATGCGGGCTGCCGATCCTCATAAAGATCAGACCTATTTCTTGAGTCAGTTGGATCATGCTCAGTTGGATCACGTTTTGTTCCCGTTGGCTGGCTACACCAAAAAGCAGGTGCGTGAGATTGCCAAGGAAGCAGGGCTGGCGGTTGCTGATAAAAAAGACTCGGTAGGAATCTGCTTTATCGGGGAAGATGGGCATTTCCGTGAATTTTTGAGCCAGTATCTGCCAGCACAGCCTGGCAATATGGAAACCGTTGATGGCAAGATAGTTGGGCAGCATGCCGGTCTGATGTACTACACGATTGGTCAGCGACGCGGCTTGGGTCTTGGCGGCAATAAGGAAAGTAATGAGCCTTGGTTTGTAATTGGCAAGGATATTACCAAAAACGTGCTTTACGTTGGTCAAGGCTATGAAAATGAGCATCTTTACGCTACCCATCTGGAAGCCAGCGACATTCACTGGGTTGATGACGTGGTCAGTCGCTATGGCCGTCATTTCCACTGTACGGCCAAGTTCCGCTATCGTCAGATCGATGAGGGCGTTACGGTAACGATCAGCGATGATGATCAGATGGTAACGGTCGAGTTTGATGAGCCGGCACGAGCAATTACGCCAGGTCAAGCCGTAGTTTTCTATGACGGTCAAGAATGCCTGGGCAGTGCAATTATCGATCGTGCCTACAATCATGATCATCAGCTTCAATACGTCTAATCAAGACTGTTTTTGACAAAGTCGCTTGCAGGCAACTGCGAGCGGCTTTTTGATATCATTGAGCATTTTAATGAATATCTTTATTTATATATTTATAATGATAAATATTAGTTATCTCCCAGTTATTTTTGGTATCATATAAGCAGACACATCAAAAAAGGCAGATATTTGGAAGAGAAAAATGACAAGGATCTATTTTATCAGACATGGTAAGACTCAGTGGAACCTCCAATCGCGCTATCAGGGTGCCCATGGTGATTCACCACTTTTAAAAAGCAGTTATCAAGAAATTGAGTTGTTAGCAAAATCATTAACTAACACCGTTTTTGCCCATGCTTATGCCAGTCCGCTTAGGCGAGCCCGCGTTACGGCAATGACGCTGCTTGATAATCTAGAGCAGACGGTGCCGTTTACGATTGACAGTCGGTTGCGCGAATTTGACTTGGGACTGATGGAGGGAATGCATTTCAGTGCCGTTGCTGAAAAGTGGCCCGCAGTTTTGGACAGTTTTCGGCATCATCCCGATCGCTATGATGCCTCGATCGTGCAAAGCGAGAGTTTTCCTGAGGTAATTACTCGGGTTGGTCAGGCTGTTAAAGAATACGCACGCTGCTATCCAGGTGATCAAAATCTACTGATCGTTTCCCATGGGGCCGCTTTAAATGCCGCCATCAATGGTTTGCTTGCAGTTCCAATGGCCCATCTAAAGGATCGCGGCGGACTTAGCAATACGTCGACTACTATTTTGAGAACCGATGATGCTGAGCATTTTGAATTGGAAAAATGGAACGATACCACCTATCTGCATAAAGAACATCTAGATCCGACTGATACGATTTAATGGGGTGAATAATATGAGCAACCAAGAAATCAATCGCGAAGAACAGAAAAAACAGACTCAGAAGCTGGTTCACCGCTTGGTAACGGCAATCGATGAAGAACCAGACAAATTCAACAATTACTATGACTTGGGCGCACTCTTGACGCGTCTCAACGACTTTGAACAGGCAGAAGAGCTGTTTATGAAGGCTTTGGGAATCTTTGAACAGAAAAACGATGCTAAAGCCGTCAATCTATTAAACTATGGCTTGGGTAACGTCTATTATTCAGTTGGTAAAATCAACGAAGCCATCAAGCAGTACAATAAGATTGATAATGCCAAGCTCAAGGCCGATGCCTATTTGATGCTCGCGCAAAGCTACATGAAGCAGAAAAACTATCAGCAGGCCGTAGCATACGGTTTGACGGCTCATGATCTGCGTCCGCAAGATCCTGAAATCAATCAGGCAATTGGGGATTCATTGTTGGCACTGGGCGAGTTTAAACAGGCCAAGAACTACTATGACCTGATCTTAAAGCGCCACCCAGGCCGTGCTGATACGCAGTTTAACCGGGGACTGGTGGCAATGGTCTTAGGCGAGCCTTATCAGGATTACTTGAACCAGTCACAGCAGCTTGATCCAGACTATTATGCACAAAGCGAAAAACGTATTTCAGATATTGAGCATTTTTTGCAAAAGCAATCTGGTCAAGATAAATGATTGCTGCTCAAAAAAAAAGCCGTCCGGCAGCAACGTCATTTATCGGCGTCCTGCGTCGGGCGGCTTTTGTTGCGCCGAACAGTTTTTATCAAGTCTTATACGTGCAGGTTTTGGAAGCACCGTTTGTCAAGAAGCAAGTTGAGATTACCGTGGTCGGACGCTTTGGCCAGCTAAAAGTCGGTCAGGCCTATCGCTTCATTGGCTACTGGCAGACGCGCGCCCGTTTTGGCAATCAGTTTCGTGCCGTCGACTACCAGGAAGTAAGGGAGGATTTGCATGGCCAAGAGTAAAAGCGCATCAGCTAAAGAGCGTCTGCGGGGGACGGTTAATTTTATCAAATTTGCTAAAGAAGAAGGACCCAGAGCTTTTCGGATCTGCGCAGTTGATGTAGAAGAGGCCAGTTTTCCCTGGTCAGAAATGGAGATTACAGTCAAGGGACCACTGGGAGACATAAAAAAACACCAAATGTATGAATTTACCGGGCGATTGGTCGACAATGCCAATTATGGCCGGCAATTTGAAGCGATCGGATGTCAGATTGCTTTGCCACAGTCAGAAGATGAGCTGACTGGGACCTTAAATCAGGCTGGAATTGCAGTTACGGAAGCAGCCGAGATCAGTCACCGTCTGTTTAAGAAATTTGGCAAAAAAGCAGTCGCGAAAACCGTTGCTGATCCCGAGCGATTGGAGAAAATCAAGATTGCCAATGAGGCTGATCGCAAGCTGGCTGCTGATTATTTCAATGCCCGTCATGATGAGCACCAAATGAATGATGAGCTCGTGGAATGGTTGGCCAAGCTCGGCTTTAAGGATCGTCTCAGTGAGCGGATCATTAATAAATACGGTGCCGATACAATGAAGATCATCAAGGAAAATCCCTATCAGCTGGTTTTGGATATCGATCGAATCGGTTTTGGTCGGGCGGATTTTGCCGCGGGGGTCTTGGGGCTTGCTCCTGATGACCCGCGGCGAATTGCGGCTGCTTTGTTGGAAGTCTTAAATCAAGAAACCATGAATCAAGGTGCTACTTATGTCAGTCAAAAAACACTGATCGCGCGTGCAATGGGTCAGCTGGGCAACATTTCAGATTCAGCGTTGTTTGAAAATGAGCTGGCTGAGCTGATTAAAACCCATCAACTGCAAGCCGAGGATGCTGAACATATTTATCCACGCTTCTTGTATAATTCTGAATGGCTGATTGCCGAACATCTGCACCGAATTTTATTTACTGAGACCAAGGTCGATGAAAAACGGGTTGATGAAGCCGTTCAGACTGCAGAAAAAACAGCGCGGATCGACTATGACGAGCAGCAGAAAAAAGCAATCAAAATGGCGCTTGAATCCAAGGTGCTTTTACTTACTGGAGGACCAGGGACGGGGAAGACGACCATTATTCGGGGAATCGTTAACAGCTTTGCTCAGCTGCATGGTGTCGATGATGAAGAAATCATTTTAGCGGCCCCAACTGGTCGAGCTGCCCAGCAAATGGCGGCAGCAACTAAGATGCCAGCCAGCACGATTCACCATCTGCTGGGGCTGACTGGACAAGAAACGCCATCTAAAATGACGGCCAGCCGTTTGAAAGGCAGTCTGCTGATCGTTGACGAGATGTCGATGGTTGACACGTTGCTGTTTAAGACTTTAATTGCCGCGATTCCTCAAACGATGCACGTGGTTTTGGTTGGTGATCAGGATCAATTGCCTTCAGTTGGTCCAGGCCAGGTTTTTCGGGACCTTTTAAGCTTTGCCAAACTGCCACAGGTTCGTCTGACACAGATTCACCGTCAGTCGGCTAAGTCAACGATCATTCCGCTGTCAAAAAGCATTAATGAAGGTCAGGTCCCAACAGATCTGTTTAAGCAAGCCTTGCCGGATCGCTCATTTATCCCAACCGATGCTCAAAATGCCGGCCGATTTATCGATCAGCTGATGGATTGGGGACTAAGCCAGCCGGGATGCGATCTAATGAATGTGCAGGTCTTGATCCCAATGCATAAGGGAATTGCTGGCATTGACCAACAAAACCGTAATCTGCAGGATCATTTGAATCCCGCTAGTCCTAATCGGCAGGAGGTAAAATTTGGCGAGACTGTTTTTCGTAAAGGCGATAAGGTAATTCAAACAGTCAATGATCCAAGCAACAACGTCTATAATGGTGATATGGGAATCATTGCCGCAATTGAAGGAGGCGACAATGCTCCGCAGACTAAATCAGCTAAAAAGCCGCTCAAAGTAACTGTCCGTTTTAACAATGACAATGAGGTTAGCTATAATCGCAAAGAGTTGGCCAATCTGCAGCTGGCGTACTGTGTAACGATTCATAAATCACAGGGGAGTCAGTTTAAAATGGTGATCTTATTGATGCTGGCCAACTACCGCTTGATGTATCAGCGTAATCTGCTCTATACGGGAGTCACACGGGCGACTGACTTCCTGCTGTTGCTTGGTCAGCCCGAAGCTTTTCAAGATTGTATCCAACAGCCGCCCCTGGCTCGGCATACGATGCTGCCTGACCGTCTGTTTAAGGTTTGGCAGCGTCCAGACTTTTATCAGGCACCTGAACCGGTCAGTGATGATGAAGGAATCAATTTGTTTGCCAACGTTCCTAAAGCAGAGGCAATTGATTTTTTAAAACATCATCGCCAAAATAGCGACTCTCAGGCCCAGTCACAGCCAACCGCACAGTTGCCTGATCGTCTGACTGCACAGCTGATTGAACAAGAGGCAATTGACCCGATGATTGGAATGCAAAACGTTACGCCTAACGATGATTAAATCAGATACGGCTTGCACAACAAGGGATTTGTTGCGATAATATTCTTAATGTTTAACATAATTGCGTGGAGGATTTAAATGAGCAAGATTGAAAATGCAGAGAACGTTCGTCTGTTTGCGCTGAACTCCAATCAGCCATTGGCACGGCGATTGTCTGAAAAATTGGGATTGCCACTGTCGGATGCTACGATTACGCACTTTGCGGATGGCGAAATCTCGATTACCATCAATGAAAGCGTTCGTGGTCGGGAAGTATATGTTTTACAATCTGTTTCTCAGCCGGTCAACACCAATCTGATGGAGCTTTTGATCATGGTTGATGCCTTGCGGCGGGCCAGCGCAGCAAAGATCAACGTGATCATGCCTTACTATGGGTATGCTCGTCAAGATCGAAAAGCCCGCAGTCGGGAACCGATCACGGCCAAGCTGATTGCCAACTTGTTGGAAATGGACCAGATTGACCGCTTGATTGCGATTGATTTCCATGCGCCGCAGTTGCAAGGTTTCTTTGATATTCCGGTTGATCACCTGCAGGCAGCACCAATTTTGGCTTCCTACTTTGCGCAAAGTGATCTTGACTTGAAAAATACGGTCATTGTGGCACCAGATCATGCTGGGGTTACGTTGGCGCGGCGTTTTGCTGAATTTTTGGGTACGCCGATTGCTATTATCGATAATCGTAATCTTGAACAGCAGCGTGGTGCCAAAACTACGGAAACGCCAACCTCAATTATTGGGGATGTCGCCAATAAGACAGCTCTGGTAGTTGACGACATCGTTGATACCGGTGTCCGAGTCGCCAACTCAGCAGAACTGCTCAAGAGCTGTGGCGCCAAAGAAGTCTATGGCGTGGCCACGCATGCAGTTTTATCAAAAGGAGCCGTTGAACGTATTCAAAACTCCGCCGTCAAAAACGTTGTGGTTACTGATACGATCGATCTGCCAGCAGAAAAACGGATCGATAAGCTGGTGCGACTGTCAATTGCTGATTTGTTGGCAGGAGCCGTTGCAAGTATTCACAATCACGAATCGATTCACTATCTTTACAACATGCCGGAAGTTAAACCGGTTGAAGACTAAACTAAAAAGGATTCAGCGTTTCAATGCCGAATCCTTTTTAGTTATATTTAGTATTGGGTAGCCTAAGCCGGTTTAGCCTGAGGACTGGGCGTTGCAAAACTTTGCAGAAGTCGTTTTAACTCGCTGCGTCGCTGCTGTTTGGAGATAAAGAGTCCCATTTTTTCTTTGTCGAAGCCCGTAATCAACTTGTTCTCACTGAAAATAATCGGGTTTTTCAAGATATGTGGACTTTTTTGAATTGCCGCGGTTAATTCGTTGAGCGTCATTTGATCGGGATCAATCTTTAAGGCCTTGGTTTCACGAGAGCGTTGAGATACCAGATCATCGGTGCCATTTAAAGAAATCATCAGCAACTGTTGAATTTCGGCTGCGCTCAATGGTTCTTTTTCAATGTTGCGCTGTGTCAACGCAATATCATGCTTGGCAAACCATTGAACGGCTTTGCGCTTAGAAGGATCATTAGTATGAAAATACAGATTAACCATTTGAACGAACCACCTTTTATGTGCTTTAAAAGACATTTTAGCAAGTTTGACAATAATATAAAGACTAATTGACCAATTGTTAAATAAAATTTATCAAATATGACTTTTTTTAGAAAGTCTTAATCTTCCTGAAAAGGCTTAACACGGTGTTTAACAAGCGATTGACTGATTATCACCAATAAAGCGAACACGGTGGCGTCTTCAAATATGCGTTAAAAAATGTTAAATTAAGAGAGTATAAATTTTTTCTGTAGCGTCTTGACGTCAATCGAGTAAAGCTCAAAGAGGTGTTAAATTAATGGTTAAACGGATCAAAGCTCAGCATCACCGGCATGGCCGGCAATGGCTGTTGGGAACGGTCAGTGCATTGAGCCTGTTGGCAACGGCTCATGCCAAAGCTGATCAGGTTACCGTTAAAGACGGTGATACTGTTTGGGATCTGGCCAATCAATACCAAACCAGTGTAAAAGCAATTGAAGATGCCAATCCGCATGTCAAAAAAATCAGCAGCAGCGTTGATCTGATCTATGCTGGTCAACAACTGGAACTGTCAAAAAAAGGTGCTGTCAGTCAAACTTCAGCTATTGACAGTGATTCTTATACGGTCAAAAGCGGCGACACGCTGAGTCAGATCAGTGAACAGCTGCATGTATCGGTTGCTGACCTGGTAAACTGGAATCATCTGAGTAATCCAGACCAGCTGGTGATCGGTCAGCAACTGGTCGTCAAGGGGACGGCAACTGCCAGTCAGACGCCAGTTTCAACTTCAGCAGCTGAAACATCAAATACTGCTGTCAGCGTATCATCAACGGCTGATGCAAGTTCCGTCAGCCAACCGGTCGTTCAGACAGCACCAGTTGTCTCAGCTGAATCGACCGCCTCAGATGGTGTTAATTCAATCAGCGATGCGGCGTCACAGGCAAGTCAAACTGATGAACCAGCAGCAGCTTCAAGTCAAGCGATCAGTTCTGCAGTGACTCCAGCACCGGACTCGACCAGCAGCGCTGAACAGTCACCTGCAGTTGGATCATCAGAGACGGTATCTGCAGAATCGTTAGCTGCTAATACGGCTTCAGCAGATGCGGTTGCCAGTCTTGATAATCAATCCACTTCAACTGCGGCTGCAAGCTCAACCAGTGATGCAGCACCCGTTGAGCAGGCGGCTGCATCTAGTACGGCATCAGCAACGGCAACGATCAGTTCGGCAGATGCGATCAGCGAAAGCACATCAGCTGAACAATCAACGCAGCCGGCAGTGACCTCATCAGTTGCAGAATCAACTAATCAGCAAGCAGATTCGACCAATCTGGTGGCCACCGATTCATCAGCGGCAAGTGCTCAGATTGCGACTACTGACTATTCCACTACGGCTGCTTCAACGAGTACGTTAGAACAAGCAAGTACCAATAGTGCAACTGCCACTACGGCTGCTTCAACGAGTATGTCAGAACAAGCAAGTACCAATAGTGCAACTGCCACTACGGCTGCTTCAACGAGTATGTCAGAACAAGCAAGTACCAATAGTGCAGCTGCTTCGACAAACAGCGGTTCAGATCTGACGACCGGCTCGGTAGTAAGTCTGGCTGTTAAGCTGGCCAATGCCAACATTCCGTACGTATGGGGTGGGGCTTCGCTTTCCGGAATGGACTGCTCTGGTTTGGTTGATTATGTTTTCCAAAACGCGGAAGGAATCTCGCTGCCACACTATACGGTATCTTTGGAAAATTGTGTCAGTCAGCATTCAGTCGCTGAAGCTCAGCCAGGCGATGTCTTGTTCTGGGGCAATCATGGAAGTACTTATCATTGCGCTATCTACATTGGCAACAATCAGTACGTAGCGGCACCACAACCTGGACAAAACGTTGAGATTGAAACGATCAGTCCTTACTTTATGCCAAGCTTTGCAGGGACGGTAATTCGCTAATCCATAAAATAAAAGAGCAGCTGGCTTGATCTGCGGGCTGCTTTTCTAATTGAATCGAATAATTGATTGTTTTGAAGATCCAAAATACTAAAAGTTTTCTTATTGAAACGTAACAAACTTGTAAAACGAAAAAGGTTAACATTTTTTAAAGAGAGTGTTAAATTATGTTTATCCAATCCGGATCAGCTTTAAATATTTTCATTATTGGAGGTTGTTTAAAGTGAGCAACAAGTTTGAAATTCAACGTGATTTAGTTGAAGCCAAAAACAAGCTTAACCGGTTATGTCAGGCAGAATCTAAGCTCAATGCCGCTCAATCCGGTACGCAAACGATAACGATCGAACCTCAATTTGGGGATGAAATGCAGCGTCTGCGTGAGGAATGCAGTCAGCTAAGCATTATTCTTGAGGCGATGGAAGCTTCTGAGGATTAATAAACTTAAATATAGATATAAAAACAAACGATTAATTCAAGTTGGCTTGAATAATCGTTTTTCGTTTCTGACTGTAGACGCGAAGATGTTAAAAACGTGCGAGCTGCGGCGATAATGCCTGCTGCTCGCACGTTTTTAATTAAATTGCTCTTTTAGCGAAGTGCCCCAAAATGGATATTGACTGGTATCCAGTGTCAGATCCATAAAACGACTGCCCATTTCCTCGCCATCGGTTTGTGCAAATTCTAATGAGGTCGTAACGTAATGCAGTCTGGATGCGCGGAAACATTTTGCAAAACGAGAATGATTCAGCTTACCGCGTGCAAATTGTCGCAGACACCAAAACGTAATCAGCCAGTTGCGTCTTTCAACTACTAAAAGCTCTAGAGTTGAAGAATGCAGGGATTCATCGGGAGCAACCCTAAAACCGCCGCCGATGTAGGGGTGGTTGCTGGCAATCAGAATAAAGGTTTTGGGAAAAAGGTGATGGTGACCGCTTTTTTCTTGAACCATCGTCTCAAAGGGCTCTTGATTGTATAAAACGCCCAAAGCCTGCGATAAATAAGATAAGTTGCCCAGATGCCAATGATTCAGCCGTTTCTTGGCTTTTGATGCGTTGGCCTGACTGACGATAGCGGCGTCAAAGCCAATTCCGAGGTTGTTTAAAAAGTAGCCTTCTTCTTGCTTGATTGCATCGTAATAGTGACCAACGTTGATTAATGTCGGTTGTTGAGCGTCCAGTACCTGTTGCAAGGCGGTCATGGGATCTTGCGACAGACCGTAGCCACGAGCAAAGTCGTTGCCGCTGCCAGCCGGAATATAAGCCAGCGGTAATGACGAATTCGCTTTAATCAGCCCGTTGAGTGTTTCGTGCAGGGTGCCATCGCCGCCAACTACCATTACCACATGAGTCGCTGTATCAGAAGCAAAACGATGAGCAATCCGTTCGGCCAAATCAACGGCATGTCCATGATAGCGGGTTTCAACGACTTGATAGACAATATTCAGCTCGTTTAGCCGGTTCTGCAGCTGCTGCCAGATTTTTTTAGCACGGCCGCTGCCTGCTAATGGATTAACAATGATTGAATACTCCATGCAATGCTCCTTAAAAATAATAAAAAAGCTGAGACAGACTTGCCGTCCCAGCCATTAAAGACTATTCAGCCTAAAATTCGGTAATCTTGAAGTCTGGATTTTGCTTTTCGTATGCCAAAGACTTTTCATCCAGCAGTTCAATGAATTCAATTTGGTATTCGGTCTTAGCTTCCACGAGTTGACGTGCTGCTGCTTCAGAGTCAGCCTCCAAGTAAAGCGACTTGGTGTTTTCACGTCGAGGAGTCATGGTTTTATCTGGTTGATAGTAAACTTTAAAAGTCATTTTTTCTCTCCTTAGATATTGGATCTCGATAAATCACCAATTTATTTTATCACAACTAACGAGCAGTGTCGCCATTCTTAATGAACCATGTGGTATTCTTAAGATAAGAATAATAAAATGGAGGAATCTAAAATGCGACTGTTCATCATGATTCTAGTCTCGGCAATTATCGTCATTGCAATCTATCTGCTGATTCACCGGACGATGATCAACCGAGCAACCCTGATGCTGCGCAAACAGGCTCAAGCGGCAACCGATGCGGCAATGGCTTATGCATTAAAACAAAACCTGCTGCAGCTGCCATCAATGCCGGAATCACAGCTGGTAGCCGATGTTTGGGGAAAGGGTGTGCTGGCATTTGAATATACGCTCAAAGCTAAAAAAGTAACGGAACTAAAGGAAAAAGACGTTGAAAAGGCGCTGAATGCCTACGCGAAAGAAAAGCATCTAGATCATCTGCCAACAGCAGTCAAAGCGTTTGTCGTGACAGATTGGTGGACCTACGAACAAATGCTGCATATTGACGTAGCCTATATTTATAATGAGGCCACGCGTGAATACGTAATGGATCTGCGCAAGCTGAATCAGAATAATTGATATTGCCTGCCAGACGTAACTTGGGCAACATAAAAAGCCCAAGCGCGCTAACAGCGGTGTGCTCAGACTTTTTGAATCAGCTAAGCCTAGTCGAATAGGATCGTATCCTTAGGTGCCTCAAAAGGATGTTCCTTATTGATGTGATCATAGAACAAGACCCCATGTAGGTGATCGATTTCATGTTGGCAGACGATGGCTGGATAATGCTTGAGCCGGATTTTGTGCGTTTCACCAGTCGTGTCTTGGTATTTCAGGGTAATACGATCATGACGCGGTACATAGCCGGGAACGTCACGATCAACCGACAGACAGCCTTCGCCTTCAGTTAAAGCACCATATTGAACCGATTCACTGACGATTACTGGATTGATGATAACGTCTTTAAAAACTGGCTTGTCATCTGGCTCTTCGCCAGGAACCAAGACAGCAGCCATCTGCTTGGATTCGCCGACTTGAGGAGCCGCTAGCCCAACGCCAGCCCGCAGCTTATATTTTTCACACAGTTCCGGATCTTGACTGACCACCAGGTATTCCATCAAGTCCTTGGCCAGCTTCTGGTCATCTTCAGAAAGAGGAAACTCGACTTTGGCTGCCCGCTTGCGCAGAACGGGGTCGGGGTCACGAACAATGTCTTTCATTAGAAACATACTTGGTTTCGCCTCCATATTAAACGTTCAAAGAATAGTCTATCATAAAAACTCGAAAAAAAGAGGGTAGAAGCCTGTCAATTTGATAATGAAGGCATATACTAAATAAGATAAGCAGAATACCGTAAAAAGGGGAGTGAAGACAGTGCACGATAAAAATTATTCCTATCCACTGGATCCTAGCTGGAGTACGGCTGAGATTGAAACCGTGATTGCAATGTTTCGGGTTGTGGAGGATGCTTACGAAACGGGCATCAATCGTCAGCAGATCATGGACTGTTATCGGGGTTTCAAGAACGTGGTGCCAGCCAAAAGTGAAGAAAAAAGGCTGGGCAAAGAATTTGCCAAGGTGACAGGCGGCTATCAGCTCTATGATGTCGTCAAAGCTGCCCGTGAGCAAAAGGCGGGACAGATTAAGCTAAGCGTAAAATAATAGAGGTGTAGGAATGCTCGAACAAATTGATCAGCAGGCGCAGCGGCTGATGTGGGAAGTCCGTCAGCAAACGCTGCAGCTGATGACCAAAAAATTTAACGTTGCTGAAAAAACCAGTGCTCGGGATCTGGTCACAACCGTTGATAAACAAAACGAAAAAATGATTGATGATCGGCTTAAAGAAATTGATCCGACCTGCCGCATCGTCAGTGAGGAAGGCTTTGGCGATCAGGTTGACGATTTGAAGGGACATATTTGGATTGTCGATCCAATTGATGGTACGATGAATTTTGTCATGCAGAAGCGTAATTTTGCGATTATGATGGGACTGTACATTGATGGTCAGCCAGCCCTGGGCTACATCATGGATGTTGTTGAAGGAACGCTCTATCATGGCGGTAAAGGCATGGGAGTATTTGCCAACCAGCAGCGGCTGCGTACGCCTGCAAACAAATCATTGGCCGATAGTCTGATGGTAATGAATGGGTATTTGACCATGAATAACGTTCATGGCCTGCAAAAAGCGGCCCGAAAAGCACGTGGCCTGAGAATGTATGGCAGTGCCGGCATTGAAATGATCTATGTGCTGACCGGATGCTTGGGGGCATATGTTTCGCACCTGCATCCATGGGATTTGGCAGCTGGTCGCGTCTTAGCCGAAGAACTGGGATTAGTTGTGAAACCAATTGACGATGATCATCTCAATGTGTTATCATCTAACCTTGTATTAGTAGCGACAAAGCAAGCCGGTCAAGACCTTTTGACCATCGCTGAATAGCCCAAGACTGTGACAGCGGTCACAGTTTTTTTATGACAAGGCCGCTGCCCACAAAATTTAGAGTATTGATTAGACGAAAGGAAGATAACTTTTGAAAACACGTGATGATATTCGCAACATTGCGATCATTGCCCACGTCGACCATGGTAAGACTACTCTGGTCAATGAAATGTTGAAGCAGTCTGACACTTTGCCAGAACACTTCGAAATTCAGGATCGGGCTATGGATACCAACGCCATTGAACGTGAACGTGGTATCACCATCCTCTCCAAGAACACGGCCGTTAAGTACGGCAAGTACCAGATCAACATCTTGGATACCCCAGGCCACGCCGACTTCGGTGGTGAAGTTGAACGGGTTATGAAGATGGTTGATGGCGTTCTGCTGGTTGTTGACGCCTTTGAAGGTACAATGCCACAGACGCGGTTCGTGCTGCAAAAAGCTCTGGAACAACACCTTACGCCAATCGTGGTTATCAACAAGGTTGACCGTAAGGGTGCTCGTCCAGAAGAAGTCGTTGATGAAGTGCTCGACCTGTTTATTGAACTGGGTGCCGACGAAGATCAGCTGGACTTCCCAGTTATCTACACGTCAGCTATGAACGGTACTTCCAGCTACGATTCTGACGTTTCGACGCAGGAACACACGATGAAGCCATTGTTCGACACGATCGTTAAGACGATTCCAGCGCCAATCGATAATTCTGATGAACCACTGCAGTTCCAAGTGGCAATCTTGGACTACAACGACTTTGTTGGTCGAATTGGGATTGGCCGAATCTTCCGTGGCAAGATCAAGGTCGGTGACAACGTTTCTGTTATGAAGCTGGATGGCTCCAAGAAGAACTTCCGGGTTACCAAGCTGTTTGGTTTCTTCGGTCTGAAGCGTGAAGAAATTCAAGAAGCCAAGGCCGGTGACTTGATTGCCATCTCTGGTATGGAAGACATCAACGTTGGTGAGACGATCACGGATTCCGAGCACCCAGAAGCCCTCAAGCCACTGCGGATCGATCCACCTACGCTGCAGATGACGTTCCGGACCAACGACTCGCCATTTGCCGGTCGGGAAGGTAAGTTTGTTACCTCTCGTCAATTGGAAAACCGCTTGAATGCTGAGCTGCACACTGACGTTTCACTGCGGGTTGACCCAACTGACGAACCAGGTGCCTGGACGGTTTCTGGCCGTGGTGAGTTGCACCTGTCAATCTTGATTGAAACGATGCGTCGAGAAGGCTACGAGCTGCAAGTTTCTCGTCCACAGGTTATCTACCGCGAAATCGATGGTACGACCTGTGAACCATTTGAAGAAGTCCAAGTAGACGTTCCTGATGAATACACTGGCGGCATCATTGACTCACTTGCAAAGCGCAAGGGTGAAATGAAGAATATGGAACCTTCCAAGAACGGTCAAACGCGGATGATCTTTGAAGTTCCTTCCCGTGGTCTGATTGGCTACTCGACTGAATTCATGTCCCAGACGCGTGGTTATGGGATCATGAGCCACTCCTTCAAGGAATACCGTCCAGTTATCAAGAACTGGAACCCCGGCCGGACGAAGGGGACGCTGGTATCGATGAATGCCGGCAAGGCTACGACCTACGCAATGATGGGTATCGAATCCCGTGGTACGCTTCTGATCGACCCAGGTACGGAAGTCTACGAAGGTATGATCGTTGGTGAAAACAACCGTGAAAACGACATTACCGTTAACATCACCAAGGGTAAGAACCTGACCAACGTGCGGGCTGCTGGTTCTGATGAAATGGCGCGGATCAAGACGCCAACGCACCTTTCACTGGAAGAATCACTGGAATTCTTGAACGATGATGAATACTGTGAAATTACGCCAGAAAACGTGCGTCTGCGTAAGCAGATTCTGAACACGAATGCCCGTGAAAAGGAAGCCAAGCGTCGTCGGGCAGCTTCACGCAAGTAGTCGTGTTGCTGGCTGCGTGCATTAAGATCTGATAAAGACTCATCATTCGGCTAAATAACCGAATGATGAGTCTTTTTTGAATATCGCTCAGCTTGCGATGGCTTGTGTTTTGCCTCATGTTTGTGTGTTTTGCCTCATGTTTGCATAAATAGTGGTGTATAATGTTACTTGATTTTATCAAAAAGCGAGGAATGGCTAGTTGAAGACGACGATTAACAAAATCTATCGAAAAATGCGCAACATCGACTATTGGATCTTGATTCCGTATCTGGTGCTGTGTCTAATTGGCGTAGTCATGGTTTATTCAGCCAGTGCCGCAATCAGAATGCAGACAGGCGGGTCGCCGGTTGGCTATCTGGTTAAGCAGATCGTGTTTGTTTTGATGGGTTGGGGATGTTTTGGTTTCTTGGCTTCGCTCAACCTGAATAAACTTCGTGGACGAGGTTTTTTATGGTGGACTTATGTGGGTATTCTTTTTTTATTGTTTTTCGTTAAGTTCTTTGGCCGCGCCGTTAATGGTGCCAATGGCTGGATCAATCTCGGGCCGATTAGTATTCAGCCAGCCGAATTTTCAAAACTGTATCTGATAATCTATTGGGCCAATCGCTGTGCCAAGGTTAACGATGAGCTACACCATCCTAGTATGCGCGAGTATTCCATGGCATTGTTTAAAACTAGTCTTTTACTGTTGCTTATCATTATTCAGCCTGACGTCGGTGGCTTTTCAATTAACTTTGCTATTGCTGCTTTGATAATCATGGCATCGGGCTATAATTCACGCTGGACGATCCTGATTTTTGATGGCCTGCTTTTGATTGGAATGATTGCCCTGCCTAGCCTAGCTAAGATTGTGGCGACTGGTCATATCAAAAATTATCAAGTCGCGCGCTTCGTGGCATTTGTCAATCCGTTTGGGACACAAAGCGGTGCCGGCAGTCAGTTGGTCAATTCATACTATGCAATCAGCAATGGTGGGTTAAAAGGCGTCGGCCTAGGCAACAGTATCCAAAAAATGGGCTATCTTCCAGAACCAAATACCGACTTTATCTTATCAGTCGTCAGTGAGGAGCTTGGCTTTATCGGCGTGTTTTTGGTGCTTGCGCTTTTGGCGATCATCATTTGCCAGATTATTCGGGTTGGAGTTCGTTCTGACAGTATGTATGAGGGGCTGCTTTGTTACGGAGTCGGTACTTTTATTGCCGTTGAAGCTGCAATCAACGTCGGTGGGGTTACTGGTCTGCTGCCGATTACAGGGGTAACGTTCCCATTTATCAGTTATGGGGGATCCAGTATGCTTGCATTAAGCATTGCGCTAGGCTTGGCGATGAATGTCAGCATTCGGCAAAAGCTGCGGCGTAAAAACCAACAGCGACTGCAGGCAATCAGACAAAGGGGGATTGGATAATGAGCTTTACGATTCGTCCCCGGCGCGGCTTGATCGTCTACCTGAACAGCATGAAGACGGTCAAATCGCTGCGGCGGTATGGCCATGTTCAATATTCGTCGCGCCGGATGCATTACGTTATTTTATACGTTGATGAGGAAAATATTGCCAATACGATTGAAAAACTGCGACAGCTGCGGAATGTCAGAAAAGTAATGCAGTCACACTGGCCAGAAATTGATCCTGAATTAACCGATCTGGAAGTAACGGGACTGTATAAAAAACATGATGAGGATGAAAAAGAATGAGAATTATTTCAGGCGAGTTTCGTGGGCGGCGTTTGAATGCCGTACCTGGAATGGCAACGCGACCAACGACTGATAAGGTCAAAGAGTCGCTGTTTAATATAATCGGCCCCTATTTTGAAGGCGGGACCAGTCTAGATCTTTATGGCGGCAGCGGTGGACTAAGCATTGAAGCCGTTTCGCGGGGGATCGATCATGCGACCTTGATTGATCGGCAGTATGCAGCTATCAAAACCATCAAAAAAAATATCGAGGTTACCAAGCATCCTGAACGATTCAGCGTCTATAAGCAGGATGCTGAAAAAGCCCTGCATTTTTTGAGTCGGCAAACGCAGCATTTTGATTTGGTCTTTTTGGATCCACCGTATGCCAAGCAGCATATTATTGACGATCTTGAAAAAATGGTTGACTTGGAGCTATTGAACGATCAAGCTTTAATCGTAGCTGAGACCAATCAAGAAGCTCAGCTGCCGACTGAGAATTGGGGCAGTTTTGAGTTTTTGAGACAGCAGACTTATGGTATTACGGTATTGACGATTTATCGTTTTAGAAAGGATGAAGCCTAATGAAGATTGCACTTTTTCCCGGGTCATTTGATCCACTAACTTTGGGCCACTTAGATCTTATTCGTCGTGGCAGTGCACTGTTTGATCAGTTGGCGGTTGCAGTAATGAGCAACGATTCTAAAAAGCCGCTGTTTACGGTTGAGGAGCGCGTTGCCCAAGTTAAAGAAGCAGTAGCCGGACTTTCCAATGTTTCGGTAATCACGGCGGAGGGCTTAACCGTTGATCTGATGAACAAAATTGGCGCCGACTATTTGATGCGTGGACTGCGCAACGTTACTGACTTTCAATATGAACGCGATATTGCAGCGATGAATCAATTTTTAGATGATCAGGCAGAAACGATTTTCTTTCTAGCCGATCCTAAATATCAGCATCTCTCCAGCAGTCTTTTAAAGGAGACCGCTGCAGCTGGTGGCGATATTTCTGCCTATTTGCCGGGCAACATCAATAAGGCTTTGGAGAAACGGCTGCGAGAGCAAAAACTGGAGCAGGTAAAAGAACAAAATGAGCAGACAAGATAAGCAGATTCTTAAACGGATTGCGGGAGTCCTGGCCGCGGTTTTGTTTGTTGGCTGGTTTTTATTCTGGCCGCTGAACTATTACATTGAGACGCCAGGAACTGCCGATAATCTAAAATCATACGTGACGGTTAAGGGACATCCGGATAAGCGCAAGGGATGCTATATGATTACCTCTGTTTATTTGCAGCAGGCCCGTCCCGCGACTTATATCTGGGCCCACTTTGATCCGCAGGCAACAATTGAGAAGGCTTCTGACGTTACGGGCGGTCAAAGCGGTGCTACTTATAACAAAGTACAAAATTTTTATATGAAGAGTGCCATTAATGAGGCGATTGCCGTTGCCTACAAAGCTGCTCATCAGGAATACACCAAGCAGTATCTGGGTATCTACGTTCTGGAAGTCGAAAAGCAATCCAAGTTCAAAAAGGATCTAAAGGTTGGCGATACGATCACCGAGGTCGATGGCAGACATTTTGATACTGCTCAAGGCTATCAAAAATATATTGCCAAGCAGAAAGTCGGACAAAACCTTACGATTACCTACCTGCACAACGGTAAAAAACATCAAACAACGCACAAGCTGGTCAAGATAATGGGCGATCGTGCCGGCATTGGAATTTTACTGACTGACAACGTCAAGATTCATACCAAGATTCCCGTGAAGGTTGATCCAGGACAGTTGGGTGGACCATCTGGCGGCTTGATGTTTAGTCTGCAGATCTATCAGCAGGTATCCGGCGAGAATCTACGGCATGGCCGCAAAATCGCTGGTACGGGAACAATTGCCCCAGATGGATCAGTTGGTGAGATTGGTGGTATCGATAAGAAGGTTGTTGCCGCTCATAAAGCTGGCGCGACGATCTTTTTCGCACCTTATGTCAAGCCAACCAAAATGATTCTTAAATATGAAGAAGGCCATCAGACCAACTATCAATTAGCTAAAAAGACGGCCAAAAAGTATGCGCCGGGGATGAAAGTCGTACCGGTTAAGAGCTTTAATGACGCCGTTAAGTATCTGAGAACTCATCAATAAAACAAGAGTCGGAAATTTTAAGGATTTCCGGCTTTTTTAATGCAAATGAGTCTTTTTGGCATAAAGCATATTAAGGGGGTGAAAAAATGCATTGGCAAGAATTTTGGGAGCTGCACCGCAAGACGGTTTTGATCGTTTTGGGTGGTGTGGCACTGCTGATCGGCGGCTGGCTGTATTCCAGGCCAGCGCCAGCCAATCCAACTTTTGCCACGGCTGTTAGCACCAAGCCGGCAGCTGTTGACAAAAACAAGACAGAGACACCGACTGCCAAAGTCTGCGTTGATGTAAAAGGAGCGGTCAATCGTCCAGGAGTATACACGCTGGGAAAAAATGCCCGCGTTCAAGAAGCGATTGCGGCAGCAGGAGGCGTCCATACCGATGCAGACATGCGACAGGTCAACTTGGCCAAGCAGCTGCAGGATCAGCAGGTCGTCTATGTTCCAGCACAAGGTGAACAGCTGCCAGGCAGTTTGATGACTGGTATGGCTGCTGACCAAACTTGGCCGAGTCTTTCAGCTGGGGGACAGGATGCACCCAGGATCAATCTTAATCAGGCCAGCAAGGAAGAACTATGTCAGATTAACGGAATTGGCGACAAAAAAGCTGATATGATCATCCAGTATCGGCAGCAGCATGGACCATTTAAAAGCGTTGATGAGCTGAAAAATGTCGATGGCTTTGGCGATAAGACGGTTGCCAAGCTAAAGGAACAAGTGGCGGTTTAAAATTG
>NZ_JBKZAY010000016.1:0-52503 GCF_046939755.1 Limosilactobacillus mucosae | reverse complement strand
CCAAATGCAGCGACGATTTTTGTTTGGACAAAAAAAGCCCCGCCAACCGAATGCGGGACTTGCAGTTTAGAGAGAACCTGAAATGGACTGTGAGACCGCTAAAAGCTTTCTCAACATTAATCAGTCTAACTAGGCTTTGTAAAGATTCTCTCGTTTTTTAGGTATTGTTTTTGTAAAGTTTTAGATTGCTTTTAGACAGATCAGTGTCAGCTAACCGCCACATTGACAGCGTAGATCGCAAATTGACTTTTACGGCGATCTTCTTTAATATTTACGCAAACAGCGGCTGCATTTGGCCACTGAGATTTGATTTTAACCACGAAAAGAGTGAAAAACTATGAAAGTTGCCGTACCAAGCATTATGTCGCAAGCTGGTAAGGATTATTTAACCAGCCGCGGCTTTGAATTAATCGAAACCAAAAACCAAAACGCCGCTACCCTAGTTAAGGAAGCCGCGGACGCAGACGGTATTATTCTGATGACGGAACCATTTCCAAACAGCCTGGCCGAGCAGCTGCCCAAGCTAAAGGTAATTGCCCGCCATGGCGTTGGCTATGACAATGTTGACCCTGAATTTTGGGCTAAGCAGGGCGTCTGGGTCACCATTGCTAAAAACGCCAATGCCTCAACCGTTGCTGAAACCACGCTAGCAGCCATGATGGCAATTTCTAAAAATCTAGTGCCGGCTACTGAACATATGCGTCAAGGTGACTGGGGCTGGACGTTTGCGCACCCAGGATTCGATCTGGCCGGCAAAACACTTGGCATCATCGGCTATGGACGAATCGGTCGTATGATTGCCAAAAAGGCCAGTGCATTTGACATGAAAATCATTGCCTACACGCCATCAAATCGTTCAGATGGCAATGCCGAGATGGTTGATCGTGATACTGTCTTTAAAGAAGCTGATATCATCTCGCTGAACATGCTGGTAACGCCTGAAACCACCAGAAGCGTTGGTCAGCGTGAATTCGACATGATGAAAGATTCCGCCGTGCTGCTTAATTTTGGGCGCGCTGCCCTGGTTGATCAAGCAGCCATGCAAACAGCTCTTAAGACCGGCTCAATTGCTGCGGCCGCCGTTGACGTCTTTGATCAAGAACCACTGCCAAAAGACGACCCTTGGCTGAGCACGCCCAATGTCTTATTGACACCGCATTTTGCTGGCAATACCAAAGAATGCATGGATCGCATGGCTGTAGACGCCGCCAGCGAAGTCGTGCGGGTACTGAATGGCCAAAAGCCGCAGTGGAACGTCAATGAGCCTCAATTCAACGATTAATCAAACATTAATACAATACGTAAAAACACCTGCTGTAGGCGCTTGGTCTACTGGCAGGTGTTTTTTTTTACGCCTTCAACTCAATTTTTATCATGCTCACCTTTAAAACGGGCAATGACTGGATCATCAGCAGTTTTAGCGGCATCAACGTTAGCTGGCTTAAAGTAAACCCGATTGGCATTATTATACATCACGTCTTCTAATTCATCAGGCGTAAACAAATCGGTATGCTCCAGCCAAGTTGCCAGTTGATGATAAGTGTTGAACGTCGCTGACCATGGTGAATCAGTGCCCCAGATCAAACGCTGTGCCCCAACGATCTGTTTGGCCAGCGCCACCGTTTTTTGACAGCGTGGGTAAGGAAAGTCAGCGGGCTTTTCCCCATCAATATCTTGGATTGCTGAAATATCCAGATAGATATTTTTAAATGGCGCAAACTGCTGCAGCACGTTGTCAAGGCGAGCTAGGTGATCAGCGTTGGGAAATGACAGATGACAAACGACAAAATCCATTTTCGGATAACGCTTTGCCAGATTAACGACGGCTTCCGGCTGATAGCTGGTCTGGGTATAATCGCCATAATCGATGGTTACGACAAAGCCCGGATAATCGGCAAGATAATGCATAATCTGGCTCACACACGTATCCTCATCCAGTCTAAATGGTTCATGAAAGCCATGCAGACCACCACCTTGGCTGATCTCGAACTTGATGGCCCGAAAACCCAGCTCCTCAACGTGTCGCTTAACGATTGCCATAGCCCGCTCAGCGAATGGATCCACGGAAAAGGCGCCGATAAAGCGATCTGGATAGCGTTTGATGACTTGATAAGTGTAATAGTTTTGATAGCCATTTAGTGTTCCTTGCAGTAAAACGGCCTTTTCAATATTTTCGGCGTCCATGATCGGTAGGTACTTCTCTGCCAAAAAATTATCATCACCCCAACCCTCTGGCAACAAGTGGATAATCTCGCCGTCATCCCAGATTCCGTAGCCGTTACCCAGTGGACTCATGCGTCCCTGTCCTTTTGAGCCGGCCATGGCACGGATCAAATGAATGTGTCCTTCGATTTTTTTCAAAATGATTCCTTCTTCCTTAGTCAATTCACTTTACGATGGCTACATTTTAGCACCTTTAGATCGTTTCGTTGGCTCAAATTATTATCAGTCGCACATTACTTGATCTGATCCGTAGTTTGAAACAAGCTCTTTTCGCTGCATCCAACCATAACTGCTTGTCACTTTAGAAGGCACCGCCACCCGAGCCACCGCCAAAACCACCTGAACTGCCGGCCGAAAAGCCACCCGAGCCGCCAGATACTGAAGACGAGTTCCCAAGATCCAGTGCCTTTTCAAAGGTGCTTTCAAAAGTGCCCGTCCATGGATCGCTGGCAAAAATCCACGGGTAGCTGATTAAAATGCTGTCATTAAGCTCAGCATCGGTAAACGATAATTTCAGTTCTTTGATGACTTTTTTAGCCAAGCCAAATGCGGTGGCATATGGCAGAATCTGCTCCCATAAGATGATGTCACCGACTTCTTTAAGCTTAAAGTCGCCAATGTCTTTTAACATCAAAACAAAACAATCTAGATCGTATTTCATCTGCTGTCCTTTAGGTGTGTACGGCAAAAGACGATGGCTGTACCATGCGCCCCATCCCAGCGTCAGTACAAACAGCACGCCGATTACGATCTTTAATATCAAACCATCGACAACAAAGATCATCCCAAAAATCAGCAAGGCAATGATGATTGTCCAAAAGATATTGAGCTGCTTAAAGTGATCCGCATTTTCATCGTAATAGCCAGTCTGGCGAGCTTTTTCAAGACTGTCCTGAGCCCATTGATCAAAGGACTTGGCAAGTTTTTTTGCATGCTGACGCTTTTTGCTCCATTTTTTAAGCTGACTGAGCGTAAAGCTTTGACCATCGCCACACTGTTCAAACATCAGTGGCAGCAGTTGATTTTCTGCCAGGACGGCTGGTTTTTTAACGGTAAAACGATAATCATCAGCTGTTATTTTTCGAATCTCGATCTTGTACTCCCCTGCCAGCTGCATTAAGTATCCACTGAGGACACGAGCATTGGGCAGCTGGTTTTTATCAATTGCATAAGCCTGCTCAACTGGATAGGGCGGTATCTCAAACGAATGAACCAAGGACCGTTGTTTAGGCATCGGCGGCCGTTTTTTGACAAACCACCAGCCATATGTCAGCATGCTTAAGATACTAACTGTGCTATAGCCAATCTTGATAATTTTCAAGCGGCGTTTTTGCTGTTCCCGCTTGGCATTGGCTTTTTTAGCCAGTGCTTGTTCTTGCTTAAGCTTAGCAGCCAATACCTTTTTATCTACGTGATTGGTATTATTGGGGACAACGGCATTGTCAAACAATAGATGACTTTCAACAAACTGGTGCGCCGGTACGCGATCAACCGTCATTTTGACTCGCCCCTGTTTTTTATAAACTACCGTCTTGCCATTAAGCGGTCCATGGGTAAAAGCCTTGAGTGAATCAATGTTTTTGCTTGGCAGCTGCACCGTAATTGAAACGTTGTGCAGTGGCTCATCCCAGCCAGTACCAATGATTTTCCAGTTTAACTCAGCCGTATCCTGATAGCTGGTAATCACGTTATGCAGCCGATAATGGTATATAAAAGTAGCATCCTCATCACTGACTTGGTGATAAACCTTTAGCTTTAGCCAATCATTGGTTTGGGTGGCTTTTACAGTATCATTTTGCCCCGATTGACTGATTGGCAGCTTGGTTAAATAGCCGTTTTGCTCAACGGCTGCCGAAATCTGATCAGCCTTACCGATTCCCTTTAGATCCTGATTGTAGTACACGCCATGAAAATCACCGTCAAATTCATAGGTAATCTTTTGCGTCAGATCCGCATCCCCGTTTGTTAGCACCTCAATGCCAACCTGGTATTGCTTGATGTCAAAATCACCATCCGCGAGCCCCCGAAGCGGTATCAGAATTATGACCATCAAGGCAATGATTCCCATCAGCCACGCTGTCTGCTTTTTCATTGATTCCCCTGCTTTCTTAAATATTTCTTTAATTTTACCAGACCCATACTGGCAAATATAGCGCTGCCATAAATTTATGAACTGCATTTTTATCATCATTGGCAACATCAGAAAACTTCTCAGCTTGCAGTCATGAATAAAGCGATACAATCTGCCACAACTGTCTATTTATTCACCTTTAATTGAAACCGCTTGCTAAAATTGCGCTAAAATGAAGACGAAATGGGATGTGCAGGATCTTCATTAAACAAGGGGGTTTTAATGATGAGCAATCAAAAACAGCAGGCTGCAGCTGACCAACAGCAAGCTGCGGCACAAAAGGCTCGCCAGGCCCGCGTCGACTATGCCGCCACGCATTCGGCAGCTGAGCTTTTAAAGCATTTCAACACCAGCAGGCAGGGACTGAGTGATGCTCAAGTAGCCCAGAGCCGCAGACAATTTGGTGCCAACAAAGTCCAGCAGCAAAAGCAGCAGTCAATCGGCAAGCGGCTGATCAGTGCCTTTGTCAATCCATTTACGGCCATTCTCTTGATTTTGGCCATTGTCTCAACGTTTACCGACATAATCTTTCCCTATTTTTCATTATTTGGCAGCAAGCCGGCCAACTTCAGCTGCGCGACGGTCGTCATTATCGTTACCATGATCATGATCTCCGGTGTACTGCGCTTTGTTCAGGAATACCGCAGCGGCAATGCAACGGCCAAGCTTTTGGCAATGATCAAGACTACCTGCACCGTAACGCGTAATGGTCAAGAAAAAGACATCGATCTCAATGACGTCGTGGTTGGCGATATCGTCCATCTTTCTGCGGGTAATATGATTCCGGCCGATCTGAGAATTTTGGAAAATACCGACCTGTTCGTCAATCGATCTGAGCTGACCGGTGAGAGTCGTCCCGTTGAAAAAAGTGCGGCTGATGAGGTTAAAAAACCGCAGATTACCGATTATGAAAATATCGCCTTGATGGGCAGCAACGTCATCTCAGGCAGCGGCCTTGGTCTGGTAATCGAGGTCGGTTCCAATACCATGTTTGGCTCAATGGCTGGTGCCGTCTCCAAAGAAAAGGTCGAAACCAACTTTGCCAAAGGCGTCAATTCCGTCAGCTGGGTACTGATTCGTTTTATGCTGGTCATGGTGCCATTGGTATTTTTCATCAATGGTCTAACCAAGCATGACTGGCTGGAGGCTTTCTTGTTTGGGATCTCGACAGCAGTCGGTCTAACGCCGGAAATGCTGCCAATGATCGTTACCACCTGCCTGGCCAAGGGTGCAATTGCCATGAGCAAAAAGAAGACGATCGTCAAAAATCTCAATTCGATTCAAGATTTCGGAGCCGCTGATATTCTCTGTACCGATAAGACCGGGACACTGACGCAGGACAAAATCGTCTTGGACTGTTACTGGAACATTGATGGTCAATCCGATGATCGTGTCTTGAGACATGCTTTTTTAAACAGCTATTTTCAAACCGGTTATAAAAACGTCATGGACAAAGCCATCATCGCCAAGGCTGAGGATACCGAATCACATCCTGAACTGCAGAATCTGGAAGATGACTACGTTAAGGTCGATGAGATTCCGTTTGATTTTAAGCGGCGCCGACTCAGCATCGTTGTCAAAGATCCAAATGGCAAGCGACAGATGGTAACCAAAGGCGCAGTTGAAGAAATGCTTTCTATCTGCAGCTATGCCGAAACCAAAGCCGGTATTCAGCCATTGACGCCCGATTTGCAAAAACAAGTCATGGACATGGTAGATCGACTGAACGACAAGGGCTTTCGTGTTTTGATTCTGGCCCAAAAGACTGATCCGGCACCGGTCGACGTCTTGAGCGCCAAGGATGAAAAAGACATGGTACTGATGGGCTATCTGGCCTTTCTCGATCCACCTAAGGAATCAACGGGTCGTGCCTTAAAAGCCCTTTTGGAACATGGCGTAACAACCAAGATTCTGACTGGTGACAATGACAAGGTTACAGCCACGGTTTGCCAAGAAGTCGGTATGTCCGTGTCGCACCTATTGTTGGGTGAGGATCTGGTCAAGATGTCTGATCAAGAGCTGGCTGAGCAAGTTGAGCAGACTCAGGTTTTTGCCAAGCTGACCCCCGACCAAAAATCGCGTATCGTCTCTGTGCTGCGTGCCAAGGGTCATACCGTTGCCTACATGGGGGATGGCATCAATGACGCTGAAGCCATGAAAGCCGCCGATATTGGTATCTCAGTTGACAATGCCGTTGACGTTGCCAAGGAATCCGCTGATGTCATCTTGCTGCAAAAAGACTTGATGATTTTGGAACGCGGAATCGTAGAAGGTCGCAAGACGTATGCCAACATGATTAAATACATCAAGATGACTGCTTCTTCCAACTTTGGGAACATCTTCTCCGTTTTAATTGCTGCAGCACTCCTGCCATTCTTACCGATGAAAAGCATTCACCTGCTGCTGCTCAATTTGATCTATGACTGCTGCTGCACGGCTATTCCATGGGACAATGTTGATGCCGACTATCTAAAAGTACCGCGTGAATGGGATGCTTCTTCAATCGGCAGCTTTATGATCTGGATGGGACCAACCAGCTCTGTCTTTGACTTGACGACTTATCTGTTTATGTACTTTGTCTTTTGTCCATTATTTGTTTCACATGGCATTTTATATACCGATCTGCCAGCCCACTTTACCGGTGCGGCTCTGGCAGCCATGCAGCTTAAATACGTGGGAATGTTTCAGGCCGGCTGGTTCGTTGAATCGATGTGGAGTCAGACCATGGTTATCCATATGATTCGGACACCCAAGATTCCATTTATTCAGAGTCGCGCCTCAGCTGAGCTGATTTTGCTCTCCACGATCGGCATCGCCTTGGCTACCTTGATTCCATTTACTGCGATTGGTCGGGCATTGGGATTTGTTGCTTTACCAGGCAGCTATTTCTGGTATCTGATTCCATGTGTGCTGTGCTATATGATTCTGGCTACCAGTATTAAAAAAGCTTATATTCGTCACTTTGGCGAGCTGCTTTAAGGAAGGTGATTATCATGCTGACGATTCTGTTAAGTGCATTTCACCCGGCCAAGGCATTTTGGATTGGTCTGATTATCGTATTAGCAATCATTGTCGTGATGAATCTGATCTGCTGGCTGCTGCCACCCAAAAAGCAGTCCCATAAGCATTCTTGATTAAATGGATCCGGATAAATTAAAATGAGGCTGGGAATTAACTCAACCTCTCAACTGCTTTTATAGATAGTAATGCATCACGCAGTAGCTGGCTAGCAGTTCTAACGCTGATAAATCAGCGTTTGACCAACCTAGCCATCCTGGCGGAGGTTCGAAGACAAACGCCGAAAATCGGTTGCAAGCTGATTTTCGGCGTTTTTTCTCACTCTCTTTTTTATTTATCAGTTCGTGCTTGACGCTGCTTGATGGCTGCCGTAATTGCCGATACATTCATTTGCTGTCTGAGACTGTGACCGATTCGATTGTACTCACAATAGTGCTGCCAGTTTTGCCGCGGTACGCTCCATGATCGGCCTGTCTTAGGATCACGAATCGAAACGCGAATACCGCACAACAGTCCCAGCACCAGCAATATTGCAGCCAACGCAAACTGCATGAACAAAGCGAACGCAATTGCCAACATCAAAAAGAAGAACTGCCCAACCGGAATTAGACGTTCAAATACCCGATCATATTCCATCGTAGCCTCATTTTGCAGCGGCAGCTTATTTTTTCCCATGTCTCCATCCCCTATATTAATTGGTACTTTAATTATAGCGCAGCAGATAAATGTTTGTACGGATGAATTGCTTTAAAAAATGAAACTGCACTGCTTGATTAAATCTGCTGACCATCAATTCTGTCTAACAAAGTCCGCTTTCTGAAAAATTGCCATCAATTTTTCGACAGCCCACTAGACGTTTTTTTCGGCGACAGCATACCAGTTGCCTTCAGGATCGGCAAAATTAAACGTCTGCTGATCACCAACCAAGACTATCTCGTTGACCGTAGCCCCCATCTGCAGCAATCTGGCATGGGCTGAGGCCAGATCATCAACATAAAACATCAGTGAAGGTGAATTGAGCATCACTTCCGGCGAGTATTTTTGAATAAACGCGCGGCTGTAAAACTGGAGACTGACTTCTGGCAAAACCGGTACCGTCACTGTTTTTGAGCCATCGATCATCGTTTTTTCCTCAGTTCGCGGCGTCCCGGCCACCCGTTCAAAAAAGGCCGCTACTTTTTCAACGTCATCGACATAAACCATTACATTCATTGACTGCAGCATCTTAACACCCCGTCTCACTATCGCTGCTTTGATTGGCGCTGCTTAATGTGTTTGGTAACTGCACCAGCCTGGCTTTGATCTTTCCATCTCTTCCAGTCAATGCCATTGTATCGGCAATACTGGTGCCATTGCCGACGCGAAACGACCCATGACTGACCGGTTTTGGGATCACGAATGCCGACTTTTTGATAAAACAGTAAGCCGCCAAGCAATACTGCCAGTGCCAACCCAAACCGATAAAACAAACATAGGATAATAACGCTGAGCAAAACAACAAACTCAATCCCGGAAAATGCCCGTACATAGACATGATCATAGCCGCTGGGATCCTGATCCAAATCCTGCAGCGGCTCAAATGGCTTTTGATTGAGACTGACCGGCATCTCACCAGTACTCTTATTAATGGTTTTTCGCATGATTCTCCCCCAAAGCTTTATCTGTCGTCTATTTTTAATTTAATTATATCAAAAACTGGCAGCGCCTACAGGTTCAATTTATTGAGCGACTTCATTAAAGCTATTAAAATAAGGCCATGATAAAAAACATTCGAGGTGAATATAATGACCGATATTTTGACGCTGCGCCAAATCAGTCTGACCATACAGGGAAAAACGCTGTTAAAAGATATTAATCTTAGCGTTCCTAAGGGATCCTTCATCACGCTGGCTGGTCCTTCTGGGGCTGGGAAAAGTACGATTCTTAAAATCTGCGCCCGCCTTTTAACCCCCAGCAACGGCGAGCTCTTATACAACGGAAGTAATGCCTTTTCAATGGCACCTCAGGACTATCGACGCCACGTCTCATATTGTTTTCAGCAACCGGTTCTATTTGGAGAGACGGTTGCCGACAATCTGAATTTTCCCTTTCAAATTCGCAATCAAGCACCCGATCAAGAAAAGCAGCACGCACTTTTAGACCAGGTCAACCTGCCTGCCGATTACCTTTCAAAAAGCATCGCCAGTCTATCAGGTGGTGAAAAACAGCGCATTGCCCTGATTCGCAATTTGATGTTTGAACCAGACGTCTTGCTTTTGGATGAGGTAACAACCGGCTTGGATGCTGAAAACAAGCAGATCGTCCATCAATTAATTGACAATTATCGGCAAAAAGGCACCATTCTAGCGATCACTCACGATCAAGAAGAACTGACACAAGCCGAAAAAATCGTTACGGTTGAGGGAGGTCAGCTTCATGAATAGCGTTCACGTCAATAACATTAGTCTGCTCTACGCCGCAGGGCTGGTTTTGATTGCCCTGTTTATCTCTTATCGACAAAAACTAGGATTAAATCGCGACATGATCGTCAGCGTTGTCCGGGCAATCGTTCAACTGACGATTGTCGGCTACATCTTGAAGTATATCTTCGCCTTGGACAACGTCTGGGTCACCAGTGCCATGGTTTTAATCATCATCTTCAATGCTGCTCACAATGCAGCTGGACGTGGCAGCGGCATCCCCAATCTATTTTGGCCATCCTTTTTGGCGATCTTGATTAGTACCGGCATTACCATGGGCGGTTTGGTTTGGTCTGGAGCCATCAAATTCATCCCTTCACAGATCGTGCCAATTGCCGGAATGATTGCCTCCAATTCAATGGTTGCCATTGGCCTTTGCTACCGACAGATGAAAACCAAATTTCATGATATGCATCAATCAGTTGAGGAACGGCTTGCCCTTGGCGCGACCGCCTTTCAAGCCAGCGGCGACATTGTTAGAACCTGCATTAAAACCGGTATGCAGCCAACGATTGATTCTGCTAAAACCTATGGCATCGTCAGCCTACCGGGGATGATGTCAGGGTTGATCTTTGCTGGTGTCGATCCGGTATATGCCATCAAATATCAGATCATGGTCGTTTTCATGCTGCTTTCGGCTACCAGTCTGGGATCGGTATGCTCATGCTACATCGCCTATCATCGCTTCTTCTCAGACGACCTGCAGCTGATTGATCATTTGGCAAAGGAAAATCAAAAATAGTACTCATTGATATAAATATTATTAAGTTTTGAAAAATGGGGTATCCTGCTGCTTAGCGAGATGCTCCTTTTTTCATTACAGTGCCTTTATTTGTCCCTAACTCATTGATTTTTTATAATTTTAGTTAAGGTAAATTAATACTGTCGTGCCGATATTTAAATTACGAAAATTTTAATCACAAAAAATTGAGCATGCGATGAATCTGTCAACTCATCGCATGCTCAGCTAACCTACAGCCAAAAGCTTTACTTTATATTATTTTTGACCAATTGAGATATTTAAGCCTGATTCAGCCACCTGTTTCCACACTTATTTTCAGTTGAACCGTACTAAAGCCAGCTTCATGTCATACAATCTTTTGCTTGATAGGCATTCACCTTCATTATCAAACATTATGCTTTAGCTGAATCGCCCAGCTCGGAATACCGAACCAGTTGAACATCATGCCGCTCAATCATTTCAATCGCCTGGCCACTGGTTGCCATTTCAACATCCAGCGTTCTTGGGTAGACCAGATGCGAATGCTGCAGAATAAACTGATCCAAAAAGCCGGGATGCAAAATCAGTTCAGGTATTACATGTGGGCGCTTTTCAGCAGCCGAAAGCACGTGCGCCAGCGTTGCCAACGGATCGTAGTCCAAACTGAAATCTTCCATGAATGGCGTCAGTTTCTGTCCTTGGAACTCAAAGTCATGCTCAACATCAAAACTTAAATATGGAATCTGATGCTCACTGGCCACGTCACGCAGCGCTCGGATAAAATTAAGGCTTAGTATCGTATGACCTGCCAGATAGTCCGGCTCACGCTTAGTCATCTCCACGAAACATTCATATTGCGCCTCAACTTCTCTGACCGCGTCTTCGTAATCAACAATGTCTTTTCCCTGTTCAAAGGCATCGTGATAAACCTGCGAACGTTTAAAACTTCCATCTTCCTGTACCAGACTCGATACCAGTTTTGGATCGCTGAGCGGTTTGCCCGCACAGATTACGACATGGAGGCCAATATCCGTGTCTGGTTCGTTTTTTAACAGTTCCCAACCATGCTCGCTAAATGGCAGGTTAACCATCAGCGAGACGTTATTAACAATGCCACGATGCGTTGCCTCATAGATGCCGTAGTTGACGGCACATGAGTATCCCAGATCGTCAGCACGAACAATTATCTTTTTCATTTGACGTTTCCTCCGTCCTTTAAACCTTTTCAACCTTTCTAATGAGTAATAATATCATTATTGGATTTTCGAAAAAACAAAAATACTCCAGCATTCGGGATTGCCAGAGTATCTTTACGAAACATCGTGTTTATTTATTCAAGGATGGCCTTCAATGCCAGCGCAAAGTTGCCAATCGTCGCTGAGCCATTGTTCTTTGCTAACGGCATCGTGATGTAATCCTTTAGATCGCCTACTTCAACGTAATTATCCAAAAGCTTGGCGAATTGATCCCGCACTTTTGCCAGGAATGGCTCACTGACCACGCCGCCACCAAAAATGATCTTACCTGGCCGCATCATCAAAGTCGTATCAAGAGCAGCTTGCGCCACGTAATATGCCATAATGTCCCAGACATGATCATCAAGCGGCACATCTTGACCCTTTTTGCCGGTTCGTGCCTCAAAGGTTGGTCCACTGACCAGACCTTCCAGGCAGTCACCGTGGAACGGACAGATGCCTTTAAAATCGAGATCATCAGGATGGCGTTTCACGCGAATGTGCCCCATTTCGGGATGTCCAAGATCGCCAAGAAAATGACCATCCACAACTGCCCCACCGCCAACACCGGTTCCAATTGTAAAGTAGACCAAAGAGCGCAGCCGCTGGTTGAAAAGCGTTGAAAGGACATATTCGCCATATGCTGATCCATTGACGTCAGTCGTCCAGGCAATTGGTACGTTAAAGACTTTTTTCAGCGTCCCAACAAAATCAGTATCAGCCCAGCCTGATTTGGGCGTGTTGGTAATGTAGCCGTACTTTGGCGAATTGCGCCGAATCTCGATTGGGCCAAACGAAGCAATCGAGATTGCCTGCAGATCGTCAAATTGCTTAAAGTAGTCAATACATTTTTGCAAAGTTTCTGCGGGTGTCGTTGTCGGAAACTTAGTACTGTCCACGATACGATAGTCTTCGTTCCCCACTGCACATACAAATTTTGTCCCGCCAGCCTCAATGCTTCCCAACAACATAAATGTCACCTCTGAATCCTTATTGAACGTTATTTCAAAACGCTTTCATTCATCTTTGAGTTCCATGTTAACGCTTACCATAATTACTGTCAACCGGTTGTCAGTAATTATTTGATCGCCGACAGCAAATATACGCTCGCGAATGGCTTTTATTCATGAAAACGTGTAACATGAATAATAAGCAATTTTAAGAATAATGGAGGAATGCCTAATATGGAAGCCACTCATCGGCCTAAATTAGAAGACGTAGCTGCTGCGGCCGGCGTTTCTAAGACCACTGTCTCGCGCGTCTTGAACCATCGCGGCTACCTAAGCGAAAAAACAATTGTCAAGGTTCAAAAAGCAATGCAGGAACTGGATTATCGTCCCAACATCATCGCTCGTCAGCTATATAAGCAGCGAACGGATCTGGTCGGCATGATTTTTCCTACCGTTGACAACCCGTTTTTCAGTCAGCTTGAAGCCGAAATGGAACGGCAGCTTTATCGCAATGGCTATAAGGTTTTGATCGGTAACAGTCAAAATGACCCAGCAAAAGAAGAAAACTATCTCCAACAGCTGTTGACGCACCAAGTCGATGGTCTGATCGTTGGAACTCAAAATCGTGGTCTGATCGGCTATCAACATGCCAATTTACCGGTCGTGGCCATTGATCAGGTCGTCGGCAAAAATATTCCAGTGGTTTCCTCAGATAACTACCAGGGTGGTCTGCTTGCTACTCAGCGCCTATTGGATGACGGCTGTCGCCACATCATCCACACCAACGGCCCGCTTGGATTGGACACGCCAACGCAAAAACGGCGCGAAGCATATGAGCATCTGATGGCCAAAAACAATCTGCCGGCTATTACCTACCATTTGGACTTTAATATCAGTACCATTGATAAGGAACGGGTTTTCCGCCGCATCTTTGAAGAACATCCCGAAGTCGATGGTATTTTTGCCGCTAACGATACGGATGCCAGTACGATCATCAATCTAGCCGGCGAATACGGTAAGCGAATCCCTGAAGACCTAAAGATTGTCGGCTATGATGGCGGTAACGTTACCCGTCTGCTTTTACCGGGACTGACTACGATTCAGCAGCCCATCGATGAAATGGCTGATCTGGCGGTTCAGTTGCTGCAGGCACGCATCAATGGTCAAAAAGTTAAATCCGTAGTTTTGCCTGTCACGATCTGTAATGGCAAGACAGCTTAGTTTGTCGCTCATCGCAGCTAACCAGCTTATTTAAAATATGATGAATAAATAATTAGACAGAATCAGTTTTTTCGTTATAATATCTCCGAACATCCATTTATCGATATGGGGGAAGCATTATGAGCAAGTTAAGTCAAATCATTGCTAAAAACAATCTAAGTAGTCTGTTAGCGAAAAACTACATGGGATTAGAGCTGGAGGAGCATCGCCTGCTAAAGGACGGTCGCATCAGCCGCTATCCCTACCCAGCCGATTTTTTGTCAAGGCGACATAATCCATATTTAAAAACTGATTTTGCTGACAACATGCTGGAGCTCGCTGGAACACCAACACAGGGCACCAATGAGAATCTAGCCAATCTTGAAATGCTCCAGCAGCTGGTCACTGATCATCTCCAAGCAGACGAGGTCATCTGGCCACTAAGCATTGCGCCTGTCTTTTCTAAGGATGACCTAGACTTTGCCGGTTCATTCAACACCCGTTTTTGGATGGCTGAATACCACGACTACCTGCAGCAAAAATATGGGACGGCCCGTGAGATTTTTACCGGTGTCCACGTCAACTACAGCATCAACCAAACCCTGGTGCAATCACTGTGGGACCATGGTTTTAATGAGGACTTCGCCACGCTGGCCGACTTTAAGAATGCTTTAAACTTCAAGCTGGCCCAGAGTTTTGTGTTGTGGCGCTGGCTGTTTACCTACTTTTTTGGGGCCAGTCCGGTTGCTGGCAATTTGCCAAGCGGGATGCCGCAAGATCTGCGTTTCCCCGTCCGTAGCCTTCGCAGCAGCTCATATGGCTATGCCAATCAAAAAGACGAGGCGATCACGTATGACTCGTTTGAAGAACAGCTTGCTCAGCTAGAGGAACGCATCGATCACCATCAGTTTTTCTCACCGCATGAATTTTATGGTCCCGTTCGCTTAAAGGGACGTGGCGACAGTTTGGACGACCTGCGAAAAAATGGTGCCGAACGATTGGAATTCCGCTCGTTTGACCTGGATCCATTTTCCCCCGCCCGCGTCAGTCCAGCGGCATTGAATTTCTTGGAACTCTTTTTAATCAATGCTCTGCTGCAGCCGCTTCCTGAAAAACTTTCTGAACAATTAAGACTTGCTGACCAGCGCAATGAACAAATCGCCTTGCAGCATCCCGCCGAAATGTTTGCCTGGGTCAAAACGTTGGCCACCCCGCTGCTTGAGCAGATGCACGCTACTGCTTCCAAACTAGCCTTGCCGGACAAGGACAAATACGCCAAGAGTCTTAAACTGGCTGAACAACGTTTGGAAAATCCCAAATTGACGCTAAGTGGCCAATTACTTGATCACATCAGTCCGCAAGGCGATCTTTTAGAATTTGGCTTAGCAACCGCCATGGCCGATCGCAAACGGATTGCTGAATATACCGAGCCGCTGGCAGCACTGAAAGGCAAATGCTCTGCCAGTCTGCAGTCTTTGTTGCGTGAAGCCGTGGAGCTGGGCATCAAAGTACGGCTTGACCAACGCCACTTGCATTTGAAACTTAAGGATCATGAAGAGATCTTCCCCATCCATGTTACGTTTGATTACCAGATTGGGCCGCGCGAATACCTGCTCTCGCTTTTCCCAGAAGTCTTGGAAATCAATAACGATGAATACTAAAGAAAAAGACTGACCAGCTTTTTACTGATCAGTCTTTTTTAGAAATCGAGTTATTTCGCTAGGCAGCCTTTTGAGTACTCCAACAAGCAGCAACGCGTCGAACAGCTTCTCTAGTTGAAAGATTAGCCGCGTCAATCATCCGATCATGCCCAAAGCTTTGTTCCAGCATTGCTTCAAACGGTTTGTCCGCAGCTTTTTGATCTTTCAAGACGACCACAAACGCACCGGTTTCCTGCAGCATCTTGAGATTTTCGTAACGGGTCAGAACATGACTGGGCGCGGTTAAAACGATATTTCGTTCTGCCAATTTGGCGCCGAAAACGTCATGCTCGATTTGATGGAGGCTTTCCTCACCACGGCTCATCGTCAGTTGATCCATCGTCTGCCCACTTAAATTGACGATTTCTTGATTCAGATCCGTGACGGGACGATGCAGAAATTCGCTAATCAGTCGGCTGACACCTGCTTGGTTATCTTCCATGAAATTTACAACGACTAAATCCATAATGAATGCCTCCATTCCTCTAATATTTTTCTAATTGAATTGTAATCATATTAAGTTAGTCAGCTTTGAATGTCAATCATTTAAAACGAATTTTTGTAAAATTAAACAAATCATGGCTGCCTATTAATAATGATTGATCAATTTTTAACAAAATTAAGTATGCCGCTGCGATAACTTAACTATGCTTGTAACAGCGCTCAAATGTCCTTATGATCTGACTCCCCTTTTTCATTCCGCCTTGTTTTTTTCGTTGGCTAATCGTTTAACAACTCATCGACAAGTCAAACTGCAAATGATTATTAAGTTTTAATCCTTATGCAACTGTTTTCAACACTTTTTACGATTTGTTTTATTTATTTTATTCAACTCGTGATATGATTATATTAGTCATTTTGTAGTTAATTTCAGGAGGGACTTATTAAAATGAAAGTGCTAATGTACAGTACGCACCCATATGAAAAGCCTTACGCTGAAAAATGGGCTGAACAGACGCAGACTGAGCTCAAGATGATCGATGAGCCTCTTAACGATGAAACGGTTGAACTGGCAAAAGACTTTGATGCCATCACGGTTTTACAGACTGGTTCATTAGGTAGTCCTAAAGTTTACGAAAAACTTGCCAGCTTCGGCATCAGGCAAATCAGCTGCCGCATGGTTGGGGTTGACATGGTTGATTTGGATGCTGCCAAGGCAAACAATTTAATCATCACCAATGTTGCCAGCTACTCGCCACGCGCCATTGCTGAAATGGGTGTTGCCCAAGCAATGTACCTGCTGCGGCGGATTGGCGTGTTTGATCAGCGAATGAACCAGGATCACGATTTCAGCTGGAACGAAACGCTCATCAGCAACGAGATCTACAACTGTACGGTTGGCCTGATCGGTGCCGGTCACATTGGCACGGCTACCGCCCAGATCTACAAAGCTTTGGGTGCCCGCGTTTTGGTCAACGATATTGCCTACGATCCTGCTCTGGAGCCATTTGCCGAATATGTTGATCGAGAAACCATCTTTAAGGAATCAGACATCATCTCGCTGCACACGCCGCTTTTACCAAGCACGCGCGGCATGATCGGTGAAAAAGAATTCAAGAAGATGAAGAAAAACGCCTACCTGATCAACGTTGCTCGCGGTGCTTTAATTGACACGCCAGCATTGATCAAGGCCTTAAAGGATGGCGAAATTGCTGGAGCTGGTCTGGATACGCTGGCTGATGAAACAACGTTCTTTGGCCAAACCAACGTTGCTGCACAAGACGTTCCAAGCGACTACAAGGAACTGGCGGCTATGCCAAACGTTGTCATCACCCCACACGTTGCCTTCTTTACCGAAACGGCGGCTCGCAATATGGTTCAAATCGCCTCCAACGATGCCGTTACGATTGCCAATGGCGGCCGCTCCCGCAACGAGATTCGCTATTAATAAAACAACGTAACTGATTAAAATCCCTGCCCATTTCAGACAGGGATTTTTATATAATGAATTATAAAACGTTCCAAAATTCGTTGAAAAACAAAAATGCCAGTGACCGAAAAGCCACTGGCGTTTTTTCGTACGCGATCGTTAAGATTATGCGCAGTTTTTTTGTGGAAGATTAAGAACTGATAAGATTGACCCTTAATGCTTACAGGATTGCAGTTTTAAGCGAATCTTTTCCGTTAAGGATGCTTTGTTTCTTATCAACTTTTAATTTACGATTATTATATTAACCCTATGCTTGATTGATGTCAACCATATTTTTTAAATTTGCGAATTTATTTTCAAATTTAAAATCAATGAAATAATCCACGAATTTTTTAAATTTTTAAAATTATTTGATTTTATCAAGAAGTTTAATACTACCGTCTTTATTATTGTTCGTATTTTAGTTCATTAACAGATCCTAAATTTCCCTTTAGCATCAATCATAGCAACTTTTACCAACTGGAATATTAAATTAAGAATTGATGAGTTCGACCAATAAGCGACCATATTCACTGGTTGACAGCGCAGTTTTCTCCGGCGCCAGATCAGGTGTGACCTTTTGAGCGGCAATTGCCTGACCGACTGCCTTGAAAATTATTTCGGCGGCGTGCTGCCAGCCTAGATATTCCAACATCATCGCTCCCGATAAAATCAGTGAGGTCGGATTAGCCAGATTTTTACCTGCCAGCTGTGGTGCCGTCCCATGCGTGGCTTCAAAGATTGCATGCCCGGTTTGATAGTTGATATTGCTGCCCGGCGCAATTCCCAAACCGCCAACCTGAGCCGCCAGGGCATCTGACAGATAGTCGCCATTTAGGTTCATCGTAGCCACAACCTCAAAGTGCTCAGGAAAAAGCAGGGCCTGTTGAAAGAAATTATCACAGATGACATCATTGATAATCAGCATTCCTTGTTTACGAGCCTGATTCAATGATTGCTCAGCCAGCTCTTGACCATGCTCTTTTTTGATCCTGGCAAACTGTGCCATCGTAAAGGCCTGCTCAGCATAATTCTGTTCGATCAGCTCATATCCCCAGCGCTTAAAGCCGCCTTCAGTTTCTTTCATGATGTTGCCCTTGTGAACCAGTGTCAAGGTATGGCGATGATTCTTCAAGGCATACTCAACCGCAGCTTGAACCAAACGCTGTGAGCCCTCTTTTGAAATCGGCTTAATGCCAAATGCCGAAGTAGCTGGAAAACGAACGCGACTCAGCTGACCAGTTTCTTGCAGCAGATTCTCCAATGTCTTGGCCATATCTGATCCAGCTGGTGCCTCAATACCCGCATAGATGTCCTCGGTATTCTCTCGAAAAACATCGATGTTCACTCGTTCCGGATGTCTGACCGGTGAAGGGGCTCCTTTAAAATAGCGAACAGGTCGCCAGCACGCATACAAATCCAGTGTCTGACGCAAGACAACGTTAATCGAGCGGTGTCCTTGACCAACCGGTGTCGTCGTGGGGCCCTTAATGGCAACCAGATGTCTTTTCAATGCTGCCAGTGTTTCTTCTGGCAGCCATTCTCCAGTCAGCTCAAAGGCTCGTTCACCAGCCAGCAACGGCAGCCATTCAATCTCTCGCCGGCCATGGTAGGCGTGCAAAACAGCCGCATCAAAGACCGGCTGAGCAGTCTGCCAGATCTCTGAACCGATTCCGTCACCTTGCAGGTAGGGAATTTCTGGATTATCCGGAACCCGCAGCTGCCCATTTTTCATTTTTATCAGTTCACTCAAAAAAATCACTCCTTGTTAGTTCTACCAGCCATCGTGCCGTAATTCGTCTGGCAGCTCAACTTGGTTTTCTTCAACATCTTTGATTACCTGGTCCAATATCAGCAGTGCCTCATCGATCAGATTGCGTGAGATCGTCAATGGTGGCTGAAAACGCAAAACGTTGCCTCCCAACTTGGCCATGATCAGACCTTTTTGAAAAGCATGATAGATGATCTTAGCTGCCGTCAGTGAGTCACGCTCTTTGGTCTGGCGATTCTTAACAATCTCAATGCCGCCATTGAGTCCCAGCATGCGTACGTCACCGATGCATGGATGTTTTTGCGCCAGCTGTATGAATTTTTCTTTGGCATATTCGCCATCAACGGCCGATTTTTCGATCAAATGCTCATCATGCAAAACGTCCAGCGTCGCCAGTGCCGCCGCAGCATTGACTGGGTTGCCCCCACCAGTAAAGCAATAGGCTGAGGTTCCAGGTGCATCCATAATCGCGGCTGAGCCGATTACCGCGCTGAGTGGCAGACCTGATGCCAAGGACTTGGCCGTGGCAATCAGATCCGGATGCAGACCAAAATGCTGATATGACCATAGTTTGCCCGTTCTGCCCAATCCTTGATTGACCTCATCGACCCCAATCAGAATGCCATGGCGATGACAAAATCGATCGACTGCCTCCATATACTCACGCGGCGGTACAATAATGCCGGCATCCCCTTGAATCGGCTCCAAAATCACGGCAGCCGTTTCTTCAGGCGGTAAAAATTCGGCAAACGGACGCTTAAAGTCAGCAAATGCACGCTGCGCTGTTTCATGTTCAGTTTCACCAGGTCGACAATGGTAGGTATTGGGAAACGGTACATGAACGATCCCCGGCAGCATTGGGCCAATTCCGCGAGCCATATCCACATTGCAGGCACTCATACTCAGCGCCCCATACGTCGTTCCATGATAGGCGCCTTCAAACGAAACGATATACTGACGGTGCGTATAGGCGCGAGCAAATTTAATCATCGCTTCAGTCGCATCAGATCCAGACGTGCCAAATGCAACCTTATTATGACCTGGATTGGGCGCTAGTTTTGCCAGCCGTTCACCTAATCTGATCGTGGTGGGATTGGTGAAATATCCTGTATCGTAGCTGATAAATTCATCAATCTGTCTTTTCATTGCCGTAATCACACGGGGATGATTGTGCCCAACGTTCATTGCCGAATCAGTTGCCAATAGATCAATATAGCGCTTGCCTTCAACATCGGTTACGATCGATCCTCGCGCTGACTTCACAACCAGATTAAAATAAGGAACTAACTGCGTTTTGGCAATATTGTGTCGATTCTTGGCCACCAGCTGATCGCCTTGTGTATTTTCCCAAACCAAGCTTTCGCCTTCCTTGATTTCATTAAAATATGCTGTGATGGTTTGGCTCAAGCTTATCACGACCCTGATTCATCAACAATACACAACCAGCTTAAATCGTCTTTTAAACAAACGTATTCATCGGTCGATTTAAAAAATAAAAGCACGCATCTGCTGGGAGAAGCATGCGTGCTCAGGTTAAGAGTATGGTACGTTTTTGTCTAATTCTAGGAACTTTCTTGACTTGCCTTGGAAACAGCAAAACGAACAGATTTCGAATTGACGCATGATCAACAATCGAAATTTATGATCTGAGTCAGCCAGACCCCTAAGGCGACTCAAAATGGGCGAGGAATCACACGAATAAAGTCCCGATTGGTCAGCGTATCAAGCCGAGGTGTTTTTCTGTTTCCATGATTAAGCATAGTCAATAATTGTAAAGAAATAGATCACATGCATGTTTCTCTTTTGTAAATTTTTGCTAAGCCAGTGCCAAAACAAATGCCGACAGCGTGATCAATGAACAAGCCGTGCTCCAGAACTGGGTTGAGGCCAGCTCTTTTTCGTTAACGTTGAATTGGATGGCCAAAGTCGATGGCATTGTTGCGGTTGGAATGGCCAGGGCAATCACTACCAACCGAATAAGGTCATGCGATACGCCGGCAGCCATCATGATCAGCAAGACAACCAACGGGAAGACGATGTTTTTCATCATCACGGTGGTCAGAATCGTTTTGTCAAATGACAGCTGACGCGTCCCTAAAACAATACCGGCAGCAAAGATCGCCACCCCACCAGCTCCTTTACCCAGCAGATCAAACGTACTGGTTAATTGAGTCGGCATCTTGAATCCACCCAGTGTCAGCAAGAATCCTAAAATCGCTGCAATCACCAATGGCTTTTTAAACGTGTCGGCCAGCCGCTTAACCGCCGAACGATCACTGCTCAGTGAATCAAATGCAATCGGCAGCATGATGATGTTAACCGTTAGAGAGCAGATTCCAATCGTAATGGCACTGTTGCTGGTACTGAATAATAATGGCAAAACGGCGGAGCCAATAAACGGCACGGACGGATTGGCAATCGACATGGCGCGCAGTGTGGCCAGCTGGCGCGAGTTTTTAAAACCAAAGCGATACACCAGAATCATAACCAGATAGCAGACCGTCATGGAAAGCATCAGCCAGCCCATCAAAGGCACGTTCTCAATCAAAATCCGGCGCGAGGTCCCCCATAAACCGCCAAACACGTGCAGTGGCAGCATGAACGTCAAAACCAGCTTGACGAATCTTTTACTGTCCTGGCCGTTAAAAATCCCACGTCTGGCCGCCAGATAGCCAAGCCCAATCGTTACAAAAATTGGAATCAAAGCAAAAATCAATGTACTTAACAAATTCATCAGCCCCTTTTTTAGTTGGTGCTGACAATCATAACAGCTGCCCGGCGATTGTTTAATAATATTCTAATAATTGTGTAATTTATTAATTATCTGTGGTCTAAACCATTAACTTTTATGTTTTTATCAAACGCTGGATTCGCTAAATAAGGCTGTCAAATGGATTTGCAAATTTAAAATCGCGGCTGCATCCGGATATTTTCTCTTCAATGCAAATTGATTTTTTCATTTAGTCATTTAAAAAAGTCCATCCCAATTGAGACGGACTTTAAGGTTTAAAAACTAGTCAACAGAGCTTAACGCATCCAGCATATCAACGCTTCTGATCTTGCGGTGCATAATTATCGCCACACCTGCCGTGATGACAGCTAGAATCAAAGCAGAGAGAATAAAGTTGGCCAGCGTCATCGCTGGATCAAACATTGCATTGGCTGGCGGCAGGCTCAGAATAATGAACCGGTGCAGACCAATGCCGATCAGATAGCCGAACAATATACCGATTAATGATAGAATCACTGTCTCTCGGTAGATGTAGAGCGTAACTTCCTGGTCGTAAAAGCCCAGTACCTTGATCGTTGAAAGTTCCCGTATGCGCTCTTCAACATTGATATTGGAAAGATTATAGATTACCACCAGTGCCAGCAGGGCCGCCATGCCAATCAAAATCACCATCACGCGATTAAGGCTGCCCATGATATTGTCGATTGTCCGCTGGTTATTGACGTTTTGATTGATTCCCAAAACTGCCCCGGTCTGGATCAATTGACGCGATATTTGCTGCAGATCATTGGTCTTTTTAAGCGTAATCAGCTGGGCATTGACTTGATATTTTTGACCAAAGATATGCTGATAGGCTTGTGGACTCATGACGACATAATGACCAATATACATTTCCATGATGCCGGATACCTTCATTGAGTGCCAGTTTCCAGCATCGTCTTTGAGTCTGATGGTACTGCCGACTTTTGCGTTTAAGAGCCGCGCCAGCTTTTCTGAGATGACAACGCCATGATCGTTTAACGGCAGTGACTTTTGCGTCTGCCGATTCTTAATGGCAAAATACCTGCTGAATGACTTTTTATTTTGCGGCACAATCATTGAGATCTGCTGAACGGCATGGTCTTCACCCGCCTTTTTGGTCAGCTGCTGATAATAGACGCCGGTATGTCCCTTGACGTTCTTATCATTCAAAACGGTCTGCAGCCGCTGCTTTGATTGGGCAGCTGCGGCATTGTTTTGTACGGCAACCAGATCATACTTGATGATGCGGCTGTATTCAATATTGCTGATACCACTGAGTGAGTCGCGAATGCCAAAGCCCATCACCAACAGCCCAGTACAGCCTGCCACGCCAAAGATCGTCATCAAAGCGCGACTCTTATATCGAAACAGATTGCGCATCGTGACCTTGTAGTTGAAGCTGAGTTGACTCCAAAGCCAGTGCCAATGTTCCAATAAAATTCGCGAACCTCCCTTGGGCGGCTTGGGCAATAGCAAGGCAGCCGGCTGAGCCTTTAAGTCACGATGCAATGCCCACAGTGCTGCCCCAGTCGTACAAAGAATTGCAATCAGCCAGGTCGTCAGCAACAATGGCCAGGAAAATTGCTCGTAAAAGCTGCTGAGCGTTGAGTTGGCGGCATAAGCTTGAAAAATAACCTTGGGCAATACGAAAAAGCCCCCTGCTGCACCGACAATGACTCCCAGTGAACTGGACAAAAGGCTAAACAGCGTAAATTTTTTGGCCGTATCCAGGTTGGAATAGCCAAGCGCCTTTAAGGTTCCAATCTTGATGCGTTCTTCTTCGATAAACCGCGTCATCGTCGTCAAACTGACCAGTGCTGCAATCGCAAACAGCAGTACTGGAAAGACGTTGGCTAAAATATCTACGCGCTCGGCATTGGATTGGAAAATGGCATACCCGGGATTACTGGTACGATCATTGATTATATACGAAGGCTGGCCAAGCTGATTGAGCTGGCTGCGTTTTTGGGCCAGCGCTGCGGTCTGTTGCTCAAGCTGCAAACTAGGATTGGCATCATTAGTCATCCCCATCTGCTGCGCGACTACAAGCTGATTTTTAGCCGCCTGTAGCCGTTGTTCGGCCATTGAAAGCTGATTTTGCAAGGCTTGATACTTCGTCTGACCTGATTGATCCAGCAATTTTTTCAACTGGTTCTGCTTAGTCTCAACAAAATTACGATAACGCGTTGAATAAGGATTCAGCCGCGCTGCCCTGGTATAAACGATGCGTGCAATCGCATAGGTACTGCTTGATTTGAATGCCGTTTTTTTGACCAGAGCCACGCCGCTTAATTGCCCCGTCCCGACCGTCGTCTGACCAATGTCGCTGCGATCCAGATACTCGCTGGAACGAACAAAGCCAACGATCTTAAAGCGACGATATTTTAAACTGCCTGCCTGCTTTAAGGTAATCCACTGCCCCAGTCGATACTGATTCTTTAATAAATAGCTGATGGCAATTTCCTGATCTGAGCGCGGCAAATGGCCACTTACCGTCTGCCAGCCCGACACGCCGTTAGTTTTTGAAAAGATGCGCAACGCCTGTCCGGTCTGTTTGATCGTTTCATCTTGTAGATAGCCAAAATCAACTTTTTTAACGCCATTTTGTTGACGAATAATTTTTTGATCCTGACTATCCAGACCATAGTTTGAGGTTACCGTCAGATCAGCCAACTGATGCTGAGCAAAAAAACTGGTTGCACTCTTTCGCATATCTGGCCCCGTAATCTTAAGACCGATCAATGCCAGCGCACTGACTGCCATCAATAAAAAGATTGCCACGAAGCGACCAAACGAGTGCGTAATGGCTTGCCAGGCATCTTTCCATAAAATTCGCTTGCTCAAGACGCTCACCTACCATTCGATCGTCGCAATGTCAGTTGGATGCTCATTGCGCTCCTGTTTGACCAGTCGACCATCATGAATGTGCAGCACTTGATCGCCAATTGGGGCCAATGCCGCATTGTGCGTCACGATGATTACCGTTGAGCCATGTTTTTTGCTCATATCCTGTAAAATCTTGAGTACCTGCTTGCCGGTTTCATAATCCAAGGCTCCCGTCGGCTCATCACAAAGCAAGAGCTGCGGATTTTTTGCCACGGCCCGTGCAATGGCCACACGCTGCTGCTCGCCTCCTGACAGCTGGGCCGGAAACTTGTCAATATGTTCGGCCAGCCCCACTGCACGTAAAGCCGCCGTGGCATCCAGAGCATCCGGTACGATTTCAGAAGCCAGCTCAACGTTTTCCTTAGCTGTCAGATTGGGAATTAAATTATAAAACTGAAAAACAAAGCCGACGTTCAAGCGCCGATAAGTTGTCAATTGCCGGCGATCGTAGCGCGCAATGTCTTTACCGGCCACGATTACCGAACCGCTTGTATTGGTATCCATGCCGCCCAAGATATTAAGCAGCGTTGACTTGCCAGCACCTGATGCACCCAAGATGATCACGAACTCACCTTTTTCGATGGAAAAGCTGATATCGTGATTGGCATAAAGCTTGGTCGTGCCGGTTTGATAAATCTTGGTATTGTTTGAAACCTCGATCAGTGCCATTTAATCATCCCCTATCAGAAAGCTTTTCTTATATTTTAAGGGATTTATCAAGAAATGTTACCGCTTAATTAAAAAACAGCCAACCGGTTTGGTCAGCCGTTGCTTATATATTTTTAAATCGAGGCATGCTCATCAATGGTTACCGGTAAAATCGACGTATCGCTGATCATAGAGTGACTCTCAATCTGGTTCAGCAGTTTTTGCGCCGCTAGATTGCCCATCAGTTCCATATCCTGGCGCAGCAAGAAGATGCCATCCTCACCAACATATTGCGACCAGCTCCAATCATCAAAGCTGATCAAGCCCAGATCTTTGGGGAAGGTCACTTTTTCATGCTTGAAGATCTTGAGCAATGTAAACAGAGTCGGCCCCATCAAAGAAATGACGACTGTTCTGCCGCTCAGCTGTCCCATCACGCGCGTCAATTCCCTTGCCAGCCAATCATCATCATGCCCTTTGATTTCGATGTTACGGTAGGTCAAGCCGGTTTCGGCAGCCGCCAGCTGAAAGCCCTTGATTCGTGGATGCTGACCGGACGCCTCGGCAAAGCGTGAACTAACGGTGATTACGTTTTGATACCCGCGCGATCCCAGCTTGCGTCCCAACCGATAGCTGGCATCAAAGTTAGCACTGGTTACCTTCCCCACCGTCAATGGCTGATCATCGACTTCCCGGTCAACCAGCACCAGTGGAATCTGATTGCGCAGCACTGATTGATATTGAGCAAAGCTGCGTGAGTTCGGCTGAACGATGATGCCGTCAACACGCTGCTGATAAAGATCGTTTAAGGCTTTTTTCTCCATTTCCTGCGAGTTGTTGGTGTTCATCAGGAGTACGTCATAGCCAGCTGGTTGCAAGACGTCATAGATTCCCTTACTGAGCAGTGACGAGAAATGGTTTGAAATATCCCCAACCAAGACGCCAACCAGATGACTCTGCGTCTGTCGCAGTCGTCTGGCCGAGGCTGCCGGTACATAGTGAAGCTCTTTGATTGTAGCATCGATCCGCTCTCTGGTTTGCGCACTCATTTTTTGATAGCGACCATTCAAATAGCGCGATACCGTGGTTACCGAAACCCCCGCTGCCTTGGCAACATCACTGATTGTTACATGCTGTGACATAATATTCTTCCTTTTAGACTGTTTGCTTAGTAACGTTTATTTTACCATAATTACGCATCAATTAAAAAAGTACGCAGCCATAATTGGTACGTACTTTAGAAAATGAATTTTTAGCTAGGAAGAGCAGCTGGATAATAAGCTAGGCGACGATCAACGACAGCACCCAGACGCTGGCCAGACCGGCAACCGAAAGTACTGAGGTCAAAATCGACCAGGAGAGCAGCGTTTCTTTTAAGGAAAGGCCAAAGTATTCCTTGATCATCCAAAAACCAGCATCGTTAACATGGTCACAGAAGACCGAGCCGGCACCGATCGAAAGAACCATCAAAGCACTCATCGTTGGCGACATGTGGGCCGTCATTGGTGCAATCAAACCAGCTGCCGTCATTGAGGAAACGGTTGAGGATCCAAGCGATACCCGTAGCAATGCCGTAATCAGCCATGCTGCCAGAATTGGTGAAATGTTGGTGCCAGAGAACAGCGTTGAAACGTACTTGGAGATGCCACCTTCAACCAGCACTTCCTTAAAGGCACCACCACCACCGATGATCAAAAGCATCATCGCAATCTGCTTAACGGAAGTGGTCATCGACTTGGAAATCTCGCTCATCTTTACTTTGCGCGCCAGGCCCATCGTCCAGACCGCAAACAGCAGTGACAAGAGCATGGCCGCATCGGGAGCACCGACAAATTGAATGAATTCGTTGACTGGGTTGGTCTTAGAAAGGACGAAAGAGCAGATCGTGGCAACGGCAATCAGAATAACCGGCATCATGGCCGTCAGAACTGAGATACCAAAACCAGGCGTTTCTTCCAGCTTGAATTCCTTGTATTCACCAAGGACAGAAATATCAACGTCTTTGCGGTAAACAGATGGGTAAAGCTTGTGCAGGAAGTAGTTGAAGACTGGACCAGAGATGATGATCGTTGGAATGGCAACAATAATCCCCAAAAGCAGCACGTGACCTAAAGTAGCACCCAGAATGTCGGTAATGGCCGTTGGTGCCGGGTGTGGTGGCAAGAAGGCATGGCAGACGTTCAGCGTAGCGGCCATTGGAATCCCTAGGTACATCAATGGCATGTCCAGCTCACGAGCAATGATGAAGATGATTGGCAAGACAACAACCAGACCAACTTCAAAGAACAGAGCCAGCCCAATGATAAATGAGGCCAGGATTACGGCCACTTGAATCCAGCGCCGACCAAACTTGTTGATCAATGTCGTAGCGATTCGGTAGCCACCACCAGCATCAGAGACCAGCTGCCCCAGCATGGAACCAAATCCGAAAATAATTGCTAAGTGGCCCAGCTGACCGCCGATCCCGGTTTCAATTGCCGTTGGTATCTTGGCAACCGGAATCTGCAGACAAAGCGCAATGATAAATGACGTTACGACCAGTGAGACAAACGTATTGAGCTTCAATTTAACGATCAAAAAGATCAGAATCAAAACCCCTAGTAAAACAATAAGCAGTGGCATAATACTTCCCCCTTGCGATTAATTTTCCTGCTGCAGCCGAGCAATCGTTGAGTAGGCCGGCTTGAGCAATCCTTCAACCTGTTTAAACAATGGCAGATACTTTTGATATACCTGGACCGTGGCGGCGTCTGGCTGATAAGCGCCAACGCTACCAATAAAGTCTTGCACCGCATCCAGATCATCAACCATGCCCAGACTCTTCATCGCCATGGTGATCGCACCTAAGCAACCCGATTCATATGATTCAGGAATGTTGACCGCGACATCCAAGACATCGGCCAGCATCTGCTTCCAGACTTCAGATCTGGCAAAACCGCCCGTTGCCGTTACGCTGGCAGGCTTGCCGACCAGATCACAGACCGCGTCATAGACCGTCGCAATGTTCATGCAGATTCCCTCCATCACTGAGCGCAGCATGTCAGCACGCGTATGCAGCGGATTCAGACCAAAGAAGCTGCCACGCGCATTGGCATCCCACAGTGGCGCGCGTTCACCACCCAAAAATGGATGGAACAACAGTCCGTGAGCCCCCGCTGGTACGCTGGCAATTACGTCATTGGCAATATCATAGACTGATTTGTCCTCGCTTTTGGCCGCTGAGCTGTCGACCAAATGATTAGCCGCCCATTGGAAAACATCACCGCCATTGTTCAAAGGACCGCCAACCACCCAGCGCTGTCGATCAATCGAGTAGCAAAACAGCCGCTGTTCAGGATCAACTACTGGATGATCAGTCGCGACCCGCACGGCTGCCGAAGTACCAATTGTAATCGCAACCGTATCTTGCCGCGTTGCCCCCACACCGAGATTTGAAAGCGCGCCATCAAACGCACCATAGACAAACGGCGTGTCATCATCAAGTCTCGTTGCCTGCTTGGCTGCCGGCGTCAGGCCGGTTTCTTGAGTCGTACCGTCAACGATCTCTGGCAGCTGCGCGCGTGTAATGCCAGTCAACTTGAGAATCTCATCGTCCCAGTCCTGAGTGTGCATGTTAAACAGTCCCGTACAGCTGGCCGTTGAGATGTCGACTCGAAACTTACCAAACAATTTCCAAAACAGATACGACTTGATATCAGCAACATAAGCAGCCGCCGCCATTTTTTCAGGCCGCGTCCGCTTCAGCCATATCAGCTTGGTCAAAGGCGACATTGGATGAATTGGCGTCCCAGTCTGGGCATAGATTCTGGCTCCATCCGGCGTTGCCTTTAAACGTGCCGCAACATCGCGCGCCCTGGTATCAGCCCAGGTCATGGCTCGCGTCAAGCGCTGGTGATTTTGATCCAGCAAAATCACGCTTTGGTTGGCATTGGAAAATGAAACTGCCAATACCTTGCCATTCAAAATCTTTGCACGCTCAGCCGCATCATGGATCACTTTCTCAACGGCAGCCACCAGATCATCTGGATTTTGTTCGGCCATTCCGTTGCCATCACGATAAAGCTGATACAGTTCTTTATATGAATCAATCACTTGTGCTTTTTCGTCGAACAGGACCGCTTTCGTGCTGGTCGTGCCGACATCTACCCCAATCAGATAGTTCATCTTCAACTCTCCCTTGTCTTTACACTTTTGAAAACGCTTTGGGTTATCGATACACCTAGTATAATAAATGCGCTTTCATATTTTGTCAACGCTTTCAGGCAAATTTGGGAAATCGATAAACCGAAATACCTTGATAACGCTGCTTTTTGCTCCTTAAAATTTTTTTAGACAGACCCCGTTCCATACGCTAAGATGGTTTCTAAAATGGATTTTAAAGGGGTCTTTTTCATGGATAATCAAGCACGCATCGACTTTTTGAAACAGCTGATCCAAATCGATACGGCAGGCGGCTTTGAAGACCGCGTTGCCACCGTTTTGCAGTCGTTTATGAACCAGCATGACGTCAGCTGTCGCCTGCTGCCGGTCATGCCTGGGCGCAGCAATTTTTATGCCCAGCTTGGCACGGGTAAAAATGGCAAGGCACTCGCATTTTGTGGTCATCAAGACGTGGTAAAGACTGAAGATCCCGCTAAGTGGCACTTTCCACCATTCAGTGCTCATATCGAAAACAAGCGTATGTATGGGCGTGGGACGGCTGATATGAAGGGTGGCCTGGCAGCCATGGCAATTGCATTGGCTGAGCTAAAGGATGAGGGAATTACCTTGAATGGCAAGCTCGAACTTTTAGGAACCGTTGCCGAAGAAAGCTCCAAGATCAATCACATGCAGGGTGCCCAGCAGTTTGCCAAGGATGGATATGTTGACAATATCACGGCAGCCATTTTTGCTGAGCCAACCAATGCCGATATTGCCTACGCGCATAAAGGATCGATCACCTATCGCATTGACTCGGTCGGCAAGGCAGCTCACAGTTCGCGACCTGATCTGGGCTTCAATGCCATTACGCCTCTGATTCATTTTTATCAGGCACAAGAGCAATACTTCCATGAATTGGTAACTCAATATGAAAATCCGGTTTTGGGACGTGCCGTGCCGGTAGTCACTAGGATTGATGGCGGCGAGCAGCTCAATGCCGTACCCGATCACGCGGAACTTTTCGTCAAGCTCAGAACCATCCCCGAAACAAACAATGACGATATCATCGCCCGTATAAAACGTATTATTGCTGAGATCAACAAACAGGATCACGCCCAGCTTTCCATAGAGATCCTCGGCAGCAAAATCGCGGTAACCACCGATCGTAATGCGGAAATCGTTAACATTGCTCAAAAGGCTGCCGCCGATCATTTAAAACGCAGCTTTAACGTCCGCGGCATTGCTTTTGGCACGGATGCTTCAGAAATGACCAAAGCCAATCGCGACATGGACGTTTTGGTATTTGGCCCCGGTAACGCCACGGCCCATAAGATTGACGAGTATATCGACTTGGATCAATATCTCAGCATGATTGACATCTACAAGCAGATTGCCCGTGATTATCTTAACTAGACCCAAAGAATTTCGATCAAGCCAGTATCTATCATGCCCATTGAGTAACTAGACGAATCAAAAAATTCATCTGGTTACTCAATGGGCTTTTCTAATCTCAAAATTCAGCTAAAAAAACGGCTTGACTACGGAAAAAACCGCAATCAAGCCGCGTCAGTTGCTTTAATTGTTTTGCATCACCGATAGAATATCGAGACCATAATCAAGCCAATCTTTAATTACTTATCTTTTCAATCTTAGACTACACATGAATACTATGCTGCTCAAGAATTTCTGAGATTTTTATCATTTCGTCTTCGGTATCTTCTGCCATGGTAATCTGTATCATCAGTGCTTCACCTTCATCAGTTGTGAAATTCACCAGATAGCCGTTCTTTCTTAGGAAAAGTAGGGTTGCAAGAAATGACGTTCGCTTGTTTCCATCTACAAAAATATGCTTCTTGGTAATTTTTTGCATGATATAACCAGCTTTCAGCCAAATCGTAGGATAAAGAGTTCGTCCAAAAACAATCATCTGTGGCTGTTCAACTACTAATGAAAGGCCAGCAGGATATTGAATACCCTGGTAATGTTGCCCTACCCCTGCAAGTGCATATTGATTAACGGCGATTATTTCTGCTTGTGTTAAATAGATCATTTATCTTTTAACCGTTCCATCAATTCGCTGTTATCATCAAAAAGCTGCTTGATCATTGCTTTAGTCTCGTCACTAACCTCTTGTTTTTTGCGAAAAGTAATGGTCTGACCATCTGGTGAAATACTTTTTTCAAACTCGTCGCCTGGGTTGGCATGAAGAAATTCCTTATCACTTTTAGTCAATCGCAGGCCAAATGAGTTGCCCGTTTTGAAGAGTTTGGATTTACCCGTCAGATTAATCATATAATCACCTCGTAATTACATAATAACATATTGTAGTTACAAAAGTCATTTAGAGCTAATTGCCCTCATAACCCTTACAGTCGCGTTTTTTCTCCAAAACATAACTGAATTTTTAGGGATTTAGGATTTTTTAAACTAAGCGCAGGTCTGCAAGCAAAACGGCCTGACTACGGAAAATCCGCCATCAAGCCGCATAGCTAAATTTTATCTGTTAATTTTTTACTGATAAAACATCGCACCATCCAACCGAAAGTTTTTAAGCAATCGTTTCACTAGCCGTAATTTCTTCAACCCGCTTAATAGCTTTTGCAACTTCTGGCGCGCTCGTGTCGATTGGCAGGAAGTGAATCTGCGTGCCATCTGCGGAAGTATCGCGGGCAATCTGAGCTACAACATCTTGATCACTGCCATCAAGATTCAAGTCTTCCAGACATACTGGCAGGCCCATGCTGCGGTAAAGCGGCAAAAGCTCAGCCATTTCATCCTCACGCTTTTCAAGAGCCAAAAGCACCAGAATCCCATAAGCAACCCGTTCGCCATGCAGCGAATCGCTGGTTTCAGGGAAGACGGTCAGTGCATCATGAACTGAATGAGCACCGGTTGCTCGTGCAAAGTAGTCGCCCCAGCCACCGACCAGACCAGACGTTACGATCACCGTTTCCACAACTTTGCGGAAGATTGGCGTTACCTTGCCTTGCTTCATGTCGGCAATCGCCTGTTCGGAGTTTTCCAGCAGATCATCGCGGCAGGCCTGCGCCATTGCCCGCGAAATCGTCAGCTGTACGTTAAACTGTTCTGGCTTCATGTTTTCAAAGATCATTTCTGATTCATAGTATTTAGCCAGCGTGTCGCCAATCCCGGCAACAAAATAGTTAATTGGCGAATTGACGATTACCTTAGGATTAAGCAGCATAATGTCAGCCGTTTCTTGGTAGATTTCATGGTTGATGTGCTCGCCATTTTCATGATAGTGCACACTCAAAGCCGACCATGGGGCACAGTTGCTGGCCAAAGTTGGAATCAGGCCCAGTTTAAAGTGCGTTCCAGTCGTAACGCTTTTAGCAGTATCCAGACACTTACCGCCGCCCAAGGCAATGACCATGTCAACCTGCTTTTGCGTGGCAATTTCTTTAACGCGCGCGATTTCTTCGTATGAACATTCACCATTAAAAGGCACGTCAACAATCTCAACGCTGGCTGGCATCTTTGGCATGTATGGCTTTGCGGCAGTCCATGATTTTTCACCATGCAGGAACAGCACTTTTTTAACGTTGCCTTCCTCAAAGTAAGTTGGCAGATATGCGTAGGCATCATTGTCAGAGATAAAACGTTGTGGTCCACATTGTGAAAACATCATGGTAGATTCCCTCTTTCATGTATCTTATGTTGTGTCGTTTAGCAAACCTATGACCGGCAAAATAAAAACTCCCATTCGCTTTGAATGAGAGCTTTGATCAAGGCCCTCAGCTAAGCTAAATAAGGGCCAAATTATTTTCAGTCAACACTGAATAATAATCGGGTCCTTGATAGTCAGCATCAGCAGGGCTTGTTTTTTGGAAGCCGTTTGATGATTAAATTGAACTTTTAATTGAGCTTTCATTAGTAACGGCTCCTTTCTATTTTAACCCGTGTCATGATTTGATGGTGCTAGTTTATGATAATTAAATTAAAATGTCAATATGTTTTCTAATTTAAATTAAAATTAATTAGTTTGATTTATTAAAATAAGTTAATGTCAAACGAGGATGAATACTATTGCCGAGCGTTGAATTCATCGACAATCGGCGTTTTCAACTGCAGCTACTGTAAACACAAAATAATTGTCATCTGGCAAGATAGCCCCTTTTAAAGAGATTAGTAAATCATTAGTTCGACTCTCATCAATCAATCCGTTCGATCACCAGGCGATTAACCTGACTGCTCTTCATTTGCTATAATATTTTTGCTTACATTAAGGGGGAGTTTTCAATGGCCGATACGAAAGGAAAAGCCGCACGCTTTATGCTGATCAAGCTGCTGACGGAAGGGATGGTAACCAGTAGCGAGATCGAAGCAGTTGCCAATGTCAAATCAGATGCCATCAACAAAAATTTTAACAAAATCAAACAGTGGCTGGCCCCAATGGAAATTACCGTTCAGCCATTTAACGATCACGACCGTATTTTTCGGTTAAATACGGCACCCAAAACCATCGATTTTCGCCGGACATTGATTATTGCCAAGATTATCATTGCCAGCCGAGCCTTCAGCGAAGCCGATCTTTCCGCGGTTATCAAAGGATTGCTGGCACCATTTAAAGTCGTCAATAAAGATGAGCTTTTAAAGGTGCTTTTAAAACCTAGCCGCGATGAGTATCAGCCCGTTCAATCGCTGGTTGACGTCAACATTTTTGAGACGATCTGTCATGCCTTGTCTGATCAACACGTCTTAAAAATCGTCTATCAAGATGCACATGGTCAAGTTGCCCAACGTGAATTGGATCCACTAAGTATCGATTTTAATGACCACTACTTCTATCTGCGCGCGATCCTATACAATGTGCCAGAAAGAGCTAACAACATCAGAAACTATCGCATTGATCGCATCCGGCAGGCCAGTCTGACCAGCCTGCCAATCGATTGCGATCCCGATGCTATTGAAACCAGCCGTAGCGCCAACATCAACAGTCTGGCCAATATGTTCGGCAGCATTAATGGCACGGTCGAAAAAATCGTATTCCGCTGCGCGCGTCGCATCATTGAGCCTTCACTCGATAAATTCCCATACGCTGCCAAGGTTTATCATGAATCCGACTTGACGACACCGATCTATGATGCCAGAAAACAAGAATCATTTGACTTTAATCAGTTGGCTGCGGATGAAGAAAACGTCGTCATTGAAACGCACGTGGCCAATATTCAAGGTGCTTTGATCTGGCTGCTCAGCGCTGGTTCACAAGTCAAGATTTTACAGCCAACTGCGCTGGTCGAAAAAATCAAAAGTGAGCTTACGGCTGCCCTGGCCAACTATCAATAAAAGCCCTCATGCTCAAATGGCAAAGAGAGCTGATGCGCTGAGACATTACTATCTATAAAGCGGTTAAGAGGTTGCGTTAATTCTCAGCCTCTTTTTATTTAACCTGATTAAGATACAGATTTAACAAAAGTGAGATTAAAAATACCAAAATGGCGCCGCCAAAAAGCAGAATGCGCAACGGTGCCCAAAAGCCCATTAGCATCAATGCACTGACCAGCAGACCGGATTTAATTCCCAGTTGACAGGGATGCTGCCAATGCTCTTTTTGCCACTTGTGATTGATGATGCGAACGTCTTGTTTGATCTCATCGCGATTAGCGGCATTATGGTCATGCTGCAAATAGACAATCATCTCTTTTTGATTGCTGATCCCCCACCAGCAATAGCGTGGCTGGACGAACTGACTGCGCGAGATCTTGGCTGGATCAAACGTATGCTGATGTCGTTTTTCGGCACGTCGGATAATGCCAGTCTTAATCTTAACATTGCCTTCTTTGTCATAAGCAGAAACCGGCACATTGATTAAGGCGCCTTTAATGATCAAAAACCAGTCTTGGTGGTGCTTTCTTTCGTGCTGGCGCATGGCGTACTGAACGTCTTTAGGCAGCTGATACCAATGCTTTTCTCCATTTGGCAATTCAACCTGCACCCAAAAGCTGTACCATTTCTTGCGCTTAGCCTGCTCAATTTCAGCTAAGGCACGCTTGGCAAATGACCAGTCACGCGTATCCGGCTGATGATCCATTCCGATCCCCCCATTAAAGTCTATTGGTCAATTTCTATTGGTCAATTATAGATGAATCAGTCATTAAACTCAAAGCTGCCCGTCTCGCCATGAAACGGGCAGCTTTTAAAATTTAAAGATTTCTTGATTTTAAGCGGTGCCGACTGATTTAATGCTAATCAATAAAACGCCGCAAAAAGTCAAGTTCATCGGCATTGCAACGTGCCGCAATCTCGGAATCTTTTTGATTAACGTGAAAGACGTGACCGCGGGGATGCTGAGAGTCGCCATAGCTTCTGAACTCATGGAAGATACCACGATCAATCAGATACTGATCGAAACGAACGGCTGTATCATGCAGAAAGTCCTGGTTGGCAGTCATGATAAAGACCGGTAAAAAGTCTTTGGTAATGTAGTTTTCGACTTTCAGATCATACGGATGCAGTGAACGGGCATGCCCCGTAAAATAGGCATCCAAAATGCTTGGTTGAGCCAGCTGCCGCTCTAAAAAGTAGCAGCCGCAGTTAAGCAGTCCCGCTTTCAATTTTAAATTTGGCATCGTCATCCCTAATAGCTGCGCATATTCCGGATTGGTATACATGACCAGATACTGCTCAGCCATCTGAGCTCCGGCACTGTCACCAGCAATAAAGACGTTATTCAGATCCAGATCGTATTTGTCGCCATGCTCAGCCAGCCACCAAAAGACCTGATTGGTTTCACGCAATTCGCTTGGATACTCAACTTCAGGCGCCTTACGATAGTTGAAGTTGATAAAGGCAAAGCCCATTCTTGCCAGCGCCAAGCCATAAAACTGATAGGTCTCCTTGGTACCATACACGTAGCCGCCACCATGCACATGGACGATTACAGGCACCTTTCCTTCGTAGCGATGTGGCCGATAAAGATCCAGCAGGTTGGATTCACCATGATCGCCATAACGAATATTATCGAAGCGATCGACGTTCTCGGGATAAGGATTCAGTCCTGCGTCACGTGCATCGTCATTTTCTTTAGCTTCATGACAGAATTTATCTGCAATCGGCAACCACTTTGGGTCAACGTATGAATTGATTTCCGTCATTAAAAATCCCCTCCGCTTCTAAATCATCTAATCCGATTATAACGCTGATAAAAAGCGCTGTCTTTGGTTAATGCTTAGCTGGCCGCCGCCTGAACTGCTGACCCAGATAGCTGATCAACCCGATTAACGCAATCCCAACCGTAATCTCAATTGCTAGAGGCGTTACAAAGCGAGCCAGAAACAGACAGCACAACAAGGCAATTATTGCCAAGATCATCTCATAAATGTCGATGTGATCAATTTTACCTTGCTGACGCCGCCGTTTTAAATCTGCCAGCTCCAGCTTAATCGTTGCCATGGCCACAAAAGCGTACTGCACGACGGCAATCATGATGCTGCAGGGAATCAGCGCCAGATAATCTCCTGTCATTACCAAAATCAAAACGATTCCGGCCGTTAAAAGCGTAGCCACGTATGGAACGCCATTTTTAGTCTTAATGCCGATAAACTTAGGCAGCAGCGCTTTTTCATTAGCCAAGGAAGAAACCACGTATGGCGTACTGTAAAACATTGAAATCGCCACGCCGGCAATCGATCCCAGCATCCCGATCATAATCACGATCTCGCCAATTTTGCCAAACCGCTGACCAAATGCCCAAGCCAATGGTGCATCTGCGTTGTCGATCTGATTGCCAAGCATCCCGATTGCCACGCTCATGGTAACTATATAGATCAGTGCAACGCAAACGACTACGCTGATCAAAAGTTTTGGCAAGTTCTTTTTAGAATTATGAATAGATGAGGCTTGCACCGGCAAAAATGAAAAGCCTGGAAACATAAAGAAGATCAACATAAATGCATGATCAAAATTTCTGGCTGAGGAGCTGGCGGCCACATTAAAATTATCCAGATCGAGATAAAAGATCCCCAGCACGATAAACAGCCCCAAAATCGTCAGTTTCAAGGCCGTAGAAAGATCATTGGCCCAGACTGATGCCTTTTTGCCCAACAGCCGAATCGTCAGCAAAATCAAGATCAGGCCAACCCCCGCCCAGCGATAGACCGCAAGCTCGCTTAGCTCAGGCAGCCATGGCCTTAGTCCGCGCAAAAAAGCCGCGATCTCAGTAGCAATTGCCGCGGCTCCCTGCAGCCAGGTAAACAGTCCGATCTCAAAACCCCAAAATCGGCCAAACTCCTTATAAGTATAGTACCAACCCGCGCCATTGCCTGAAAAGTGATGCGCCATTTCAGCATAACAGTAAGTCATTGCTAAAACCGCCAATGCCGCTAGCAATATCAAAATCAGGCTCCAGTTGCCTGCTTCTTGAAACAGCACGCCAGGCAAAAGAAAAATTCCGGAGCCAACCATGCTGTTGATGCCAAATAAGAACACCGAGGCAAAGCTGATTTTACCTGCTTTATGGTTCGACATGACCGTCACCTCTTTAATAATAAAAAAGTCTTATTATCAATAATTTATCACTGCTTTAAGCTGTTTGTCAGCTTTTTGCTGGTGGGTAAACTATTGATCAGCTTTTTTAAATTGCCGTCTGACCTGCAAGAATCGCAAAATCATCTAAAAGACGGTACGATTCAAATCAACAAGGCCTTTTCTATTTGAGATTTTCTGCTATACTGAAACCAAGTTGAATATTTTTCCGCACTAGGGGAGTCCATGTTCTGGACTGAGACGCGCGCAGTGACGCGTAAACTCTTTGAACCTGTTAAGTCGATGCTTGCGAAGGAAAGTGCTTTTTCTTTTTTGAATTGGAATCAACCAGATCCGCGAGCGTTTTGACAAGTTCGCGGATTTTTTATTTCAGCCAATCAAAGGAGGAATTCAAATGAGTCTGATTGCTCAGCTGCGCAAGCAAAATCCAGTAGTGCTGACGGTAGCCAACATGGTCACGCCCGCTGACGTTGCCAATGGCTTAAACGTTTTAGGTGCTTCACCAATCATGTCCAAGGCTCCTGAAGAAGCTGAAGACATGGTTAAAATCGCCCAGGCCGTGACGATTAATCTAGGAACCGTTGAAGCCGAACAAAGAAAAGAAATGCTGGCGGTTATGGACGCCGCGCAGTTTTTAGAGGTACCAGCCGTTTTTGATCCGGTTGCGTGTGCCGGCAGCGCCTATCGTACCCAGGTCGCCAATGAGCTTTTGAATAAGTATCATTTTGCCTGTATCCGCGGAAACGCCGGCGAGATTGCGGCCTTAGCCGGGATTGACTGGCAAAGCCACGGAATCGACGCGGGATCTGGGGATGGTGATCTGACCGTCATCGCGCAAAAATGTGCCCAAAAATATCGGACCGTCGTTGCAATGACTGGAGCCGTAGATATCATTACTGATGGTCAAAAAGTCATCAAGGTTCCATTTGGCTCGCCTTTATTTGCTGTTCATGTAGGAACTGGCGACATGCTTTCTAGTATTATCGCGGCCTTTATCGGTTTGGGAGGCAGTGTCTTAGAAGCGGCTGCCACGGCTTGTGAGGTGTTTGCCCTAGCCGGCCAGGCCGCTGCCAAGCAGACCCAAATGCCAAGCCGCTGGTACGACATGTTTTTGGATAATCTTTACCAAGCTGATGATCAATTGATTGCAGCCTGGCAAACCGAATTACAGAAAGAAGACTAAAGATGATCAATGAATTTCCCCAAGCCCTTTCAATTGCCGGCTCTGATTCAGGTGGCGGCGCCGGTATGCAGGCAGATCTAAAAACCATGCAGATGCGGCATGTATTTGCCACGACTGTTTTAGTCGCGATTACGGCACAAAACACGTTGGGCGTTCAAGATGCCATGCCGCTGCCTAAAAAAATCATTGATGAACAGTTTGCCTCTTTAAACGCCGACTTAAAGATTCGCGCCTGCAAAACTGGCATGCTGGCTGATACTGAAACCGTTGAAACCGTCGTCGCCAATCTCGGACAATACGACTTTGGACCACTGGTAGTTGATCCAGTCATGATTGCCAAAGGCGGCGCACATCTGTTGACCGACGAGGCAATCAGCACGGTCAGAGCCAAGCTGCTTCCCCTCGCCGATCTGGTAACGCCCAACCTGCCGGAAGCAGAGGCGTTAGCAGAAATGACGATCAAGAACAATGAAGACATGAAAAAAGCTGGGCAGCGGCTGTTGACTTTAGGCGCCAAGAACGTTTTGGTCAAGGGCGGTCATTTTAACGATCAAAAACAGGCCAGTGATTTTGTATTGCTGGCTGACGGGTCCAGCTTCTGGATGAGCTCGCCGCGCATCGATACCAAACGTACGCATGGGACTGGTGATACGATTTCGGCCTGCATTACTGCGGAATTGGCCAAGGGCGTATCAATGGAAAACGCAATTCGCATTGGCAAAGCCTACGTAGAAGCCACGATTCGCGATGGCATCCAAGTTGGTCATGGGCATGGTCCTTTGAATCATTGGGCTGTCTAGGAGGTGTCACGATGCAATTTAGAAAAGAAATGCTGCATTGCTACCTGGTTGGCGGCACCCAAGACGTCAATCATGATCCAAAACGTTTTCTAAACGACGTATCAATCGCAATGGACAGCGGCATTACCGCCTTTCAGTATCGCGAAAAAGGCACCAGCCAACTTGACCAAAAACAGCGCGTACAGCTGGGACTAAAGCTGCGTGGTCTTGCCGATCAGCATCACATTCCGCTGATCGTCGATGATGACGTTGAATTGGCCCAGGCTATCAACGCTGATGGTATCCATGTTGGGCAAAAAGATCAGCGTATCGAACAGGTCTTAGCCGCGGTTGGGAATATCATGTTTGTCGGCTATTCATGCAATCAGCCAGCACAGATCGAGCACGCCAACCAATTGCCGGTAGCATATGTCGGCAGTGGACCGATTTTCCCGACCAGCTCTAAAAATGACGCCGATCCAGCTATGGGCCTTGAAAAACTGCATGAACTGGTCAAACTAAGCACTCATCCAATCGTAGCCATTGGCGGCATCAGTGAGGCCAACATGCAATCAACGCTTGAATCTGGCGTGGCAGGGCTTTCCATGATTTCGATGATTCTGCAAAGTCCTGATATCAAAAAGACAGTCACCGCCGTCAACTCCTTATACTAAGCTGGTGAAACAATATGAACGCAAACTCAACCAAATTTTCTGAAAAACTGCATCAAGCAGCTGCACCACTCTGGCAAAAAAGCATTCACCATCCATTTATCACTGAACTGGCCAGCGGCAAACTGCCATTAGCAACCTTTCGCTATTATCTGACGCAGGATACCAAATACCTGGCCGCGTTTGAAAAGCTGCATGAAAGAACCGCCGCCCTGCTTCCTCAATCACAGGGCGCGTTGCTCTTAAAGCTGGCCAATGGTTCCGGAGAAGACATTCAGCGCAGTCCCATGCTCCAACAGCTGCATCTTAATCCAGAAGAGATCCAACAAGCTCCCATTGCTCCCAACAACTACGCTTACATTACTCATATGGAGCATCAGCTGAGTATTGATCCCGCGGCGGCCGTGGCTGGTCTGTTGCCATGCTATTGGCTTTATGATGAGATTGCCGACTATTGGAAAAATCAAACCAGTCCCGTGCCTGTATATCAAGCCTTCTTTGACAGCTATCAGACGGTTGGCTTTGATACCAGCACACAGCAGCTGATTGATCTGGTCAATGAGTTGGCCGCTAACAACAATGAAACCGTCAAGCAGCAGATGATGACGGCCTTTTTGCGCAGCAGCAGCTATGAGCTGGGATTTTGGCAAATGGCTTACACTCACCAGACCTGGGCCGACCTCAATAATTAAACAGCCACGATTTAAAAACGCTGGATTGCGTCTGACAACCCAGCGTTTTTTTAATGTTTTGCGACCGCATCGTTTAACTCTTTGCGATCTCCCAAATAGATCAAGAAAATGATTGGCACAATGACCAACATGACCGGATAAAAGGCTTTGAGCGGCAGATATTCATCAATCAGACCGCCTAAAATTGGCCCCAGCGTCATCCCGATGTCAATGCCCAGGAAAAACGTTGAACTGGCCAGTCCCTGCTCTCCTTGTGGCGCCAGCATCAGAGCCGTTGACTGACAGACTGAGTAGATGATGCCGTATCCCATCGCCATTTCAGCAGCCGCCAAAGCCATTTCCCAATTGGTCCTCATAATTGAAAGCATGATCAGATAAAAAACATTGGCAATCAAGCTGGCAATCAGCCATTTACCAAAGCGTACCGTATCAAACTTAGTGCGCAAGCAGAGCCGAATCACCAGCAGAACGGCGGCATAGATCATAAAATAAGCTCCTACGGCAACCGTTAAGTGGCGCTGCTCAACATAGGTCACGATATCAGCCTGTGTGGCAAAGTATGGGATGGCAAACAGAGCCGTCATAGCTGCTACTGGCAAGGCATTTTTTTGAATAATCTTGATGTGCCCATACCGATTTGACCGTGGCTTATTTTTGGGCACTGAGCGATCGCTAACGAACTGAACGATTATGGCAACCAGGAGTGCCGAAGCAGCCGAAATGATGATGGCATGCCGATAGCCGATCACATGGTACAAATTGATGGAGACGGCCGGTGCAAAGGCCATTGCCAATGCGTTCATGATGCCATACAGCCCCATTGCCTCGCCAACATGCGACAACGGCACCAGACTGGCCAGCCAGGTCGTCATACAGACGGTACACAAGACATAGCCGGTCCCGTTGATCAATCGAAACAACATCAAAAGGCCACTGTTTGGTGCCAATACATAGCCGCTGACACCGATAAAACTCAGCAGGCCACCGATTGATGCAAGTCGATACTTGGAAAAGCGATCCGTCATATTGCCGGCGATCGGTCTGAGAAACATTGCCACCAGACTCATCATCCCCGCAATTACACCGGCAAAGGTACTGCTGGCCCCCAGTTTTTGTGCGTAGCCATTAATCAGCGGATTGCAGTACATGTTGCTGAACATAAAACAAAAAGACGCAATCATGACTAAAATCACGTCTTTGGTATAGATTGATTCCCGTTTTGCCAAAATGCCACTCCTCATAAATCAATAATAATTTATCATTATACTCTAATAATCAACGTAATAAAAGAGCACCGCCGTTTTTAACGACCGTGCTCTGTTTTTAATATTTAGCTAGGTATTCATCGACTGCTTCGTGAAAATCGTTTTCCAACTCTTCAAAGGTGCGACCCTCATACAGTACTAAATGACGCGCGCCAACGACATGGCCAAACAGCCCCTGCTTGCCGCTCATTTGTTCAACAGTGCCTTGATGCCCGCGATAGTTAAGCACCATTCGATCTTGATTGCCAGACTGCATCGCCTGCCGACTTTTTTCATCAGTCTTCTTGCCAAAATAAAACGCGCCTGGCAAAGCAACTACCAAAGCCCCCAAAACTGCCCAGCCGTCATCACCGGCAGCAGCAAGCGGCAGACTATTCAAGGATGATAACGCCGAAGTAGTACTTTCCGTGACCCCGATACTGGCTGCCTGCGCGGGAACTGCCACCAGCAGTAGACCAAACAGAACCAGACTAAACATCATCATGCGAGTTTTCTTCATTGTTATCCCCTCCTTGAAAATAAACCACGTGATATCTTACCGTTCCATGATAACATGTTTCGTAACGTTTTAGCAATCGTTTCCAATCCTATGCTAAAAAGACGTACAACGTTGTACTTTTTTGGCATAAAAAGACTGATGCACTGTTAAGCACATCAGTCATGAATCATCTTAAAGCAGTTTCATAACCGCGGCAATGCTGGAGTAGGCCATAAAGGCAACCACGATCCAGCCTGTCCAAGTCAGCCAAGCAGGATGGTGATAATCGCTCCCCATAATCTTGGCCTTGTGCGCGGCAACCAGTAAAATTCCCAATGCAATTGGCAGAATAAAGCCGTTCAAAGCCCCAACTACAACCAGGACCTTAGCTGGCTGACCGATGAAGTAGAAGATCGTCGTGGCAAAAACAATAAAGCCGATCGTAATCCAGCTGCGGAACTGATCAAACTTGGCATTGCCCTTCTTGCTGACCGCATAGTCCAAAAACGAAACTGAAGTAAACGTCGAACCTAAAACGGAAGACAGCCCAGCCGCAATCAAAACCAGCCCAAAGAACTTGTAGCCAAAATTGCCAGCTGCATACTTAAAGATCGAGGCCGCTGGATTGGTTGGATCTAACTTATAGCCAGCCGTAACCACTGCCAGCCCTGCCAAGAAAAGCATTACTCGTACAACCGATGCCAGGCCGATGCCAGTTAAAGCGCCTTCATTGACGTACTTGATGTCTTTTTGACCATTGGCACCGCCAGCCAATAAACGATGCCCACCGGCAAACGAAATGTAGCCGCCAACGGTTCCGCCAACAATCGTCAAAATCGAGTAAAAGTCAATGTGCGCTGGCTTAAACGTATGAACTACGGCCGTTTCATAAGGTACTTTCATAACGCACAGAATATAGATTAAAACCAGGACAATAATGGCCGCCAGAACCTGGACCGTACGATCAACCGCTTTAAGCGCGTCTTTAATTACCAAGACGATGATAGAAAAGATTCCAATCAAAACTGCCCCATTTTGTGGTGAGATGCCAAACAAAACGTTAAGCCCTAAGCCAGCCCCGCCGACGTTTCCAATATTGAAAAACAAACCGCCAATCGCCACCAATGCACTAAGCAGGTAGCCCAAGCCAGGAAAAACGTCATTGGCAACAACCTGAGCCCGTTTGCCGGCAACGACAATGATGCGCCAAATATTCAGCTGCACGACAATATCAACTAAAATACAGATCAAAATAGCAAAACCAAAGTCTGCTCCTAATTGTCCCGTAAAAGTGGCCGTTTGCGTTAAAAAGCCAGGACCAACCGCGGACATGGCCATTAAAAACGCGCCACCAATCGCGGCCGAGCGAAGTTTTTTATCATGAGTTGCCGGCAGCTCAGATGCGCCATTTTTTGAGTGCTTTTGCATAGACATCTTCCTCCCTTATGCAATCTGTCGTTAGTTACAAAATCAAGCATGGTGGGGATCAAAAGGTGCGATTTCAATTGCCGCATCTTTAAGTGCTGAGCGCAGCGCCCGTACGATTGCCAACGCTTCTTCATTGTCACCATGCACGCAAATCGTATCGACTTGCAGCTCAACATGCTCACCAGTAATTGCGGTAACGGCCTGATCTTGAATCATATGGACCGCACGTTTGGCAACTTCTTGCGGATCATGCAGCACTGCATGCGGCTTGACCCGAGGTACCAGCGTTCCATCAGCTTGATAAGCCCGATCAGCAAAGATCTCGCTGGCATAAGGCAAACCAACTTCACGAGCTGCCGTAATCAGTTGACTGCCAGCCAGCCCATAAATTGGCAATTCAGGATCAACGCGCTTAATCCCGCGACAAATTGCCAGTGCCAATGGCAGACTCTTAGCCGCGGCATTGTAAAGCGCGCCATGCGGTTTTACATGATGCAACCGATGTCCTTTGACAAAGCCTTGCAGTGCCGCCACTTGGTAGGTAATCATATTTTCAACGTTTTCCGGCTGCATATCCATGCGCCGACGACCAAAGCCAATCCGATCTGGATAACTGGGATGGGCACCGATAGCCACGCCATTTTTTTCAGCAATTGCTACCGTTTGAGCCATAACGTTGGGATCACCAGCATGAAACCCACAGGCAACGTTGGCCGTGGTAATCAGCGGCAGAATCTGTTCGTCATTTCCCAAAACATAATGACCAAAGCTTTCACCCAGATCACTGTTCAAATCAACTTTCATTTTGCAGCCCCTCCCTTTAGATCATTTATCTTTCCTGCTAGTGCTTTTTTTCTGCAGTTCATCAAGCCAGTTGACTGTTGCTGTTAGCCGTTGGAACGATGGCTCCTTTAAAATCTGTGCCAGCAATCCCAGGTTGGTCTGAATTCCAGTAATCACCGTTTCATCAATAATTGCCTGCATTTGTTGGAGAACCCGCTGGCGGCGATCACCATAGACGATGATCTTAGCAATCATGCCGTCATAGCTGTTGGGTACGACATAGCCTTGATAGATTGCCGTATCAACCCGGACACCTTGACCGCCAGGCAGATGCAGTCCGGTAATCTTACCCGGCGTTAAAGCGTTGATGCGGCATTCTAAAGCAAAGCCGTGCGTGGCAACCAACTGCGGCTCCAATTCGGCACCGGCCGCCAATCTAAGCTGCAGCTCAACCAAATCCACATTGGTAATCATTTCGGTAATCGGATGCTCGACTTGAATCCGGGTATTCATCTCCATGAAGTAATAAGAGCCATCATGGTTATACAAAAACTCAATCGTCCCGACACCCTCGTAATTCAATTGGGCAACCGCATCTGCTGAACGCCGCAGCATCTCATCACGAATTCGCGCGGGCACTACCACAGCCGGTGCTTCTTCCATAACTTTTTGATGGCGCGCCTGAATCGTACAGTCTCGCTCGCCCAGTGCAATTGCATTACCATATCGATCAGCAGCGATCTGAACCTCAATATGCCGCGGATTGGCCAGATACTGTTCCAGATACATCTGACCGCTGCCAAATGCGGCTTTGGCTTCGTCTTGGGCAACCGTAAACTTAGCCGCCATTTCTTTAGGCGAATTAACGATCCGCATGCCTTTCCCGCCGCCACCTGCACTAGCTTTAACCATAATTGGGTAACCGATCTCTTGAGCCTGGTCCAAAGCATCAGCCAAATTGTCAATCGTTGTACTGCTACCTTTGACGACCGGCAGACCAGCTTTAGCCACCGTCATCCGCGCCTGTTCCTTATCGCCTAGCAGCCGCATTACATCACCACTTGGGCCAATCAATTTAATCCCGTTTTCCAGACAGGCATCGGCAAATTCAGGACTTTCTGACAAAAAGCCATAGCCAGGATGAATGGCATCAGCGCCAGTCAGCTGGGCCGCTGAGATGATGGCTGCAATGTTGAGGTAACTGGCATTAACGTTGTCGGGACCAATGCAGACTGCTTGATCTGCAAGCTGAACGGCTAGCGATTTGGCATCGGTTTCGGAATAAACGGCCACTGTTGCCAAGCCTAATACCCGGCAGGTACGAATGATCCGAACCGCAATTTCACCGCGATTGGCTACCAGCACCTTATGAAAGGGCCATTTACTAACGGAATTATTTAATTTGAATAAGTGGCTGGTCATATTCAACCCCCTCTTCATTATTTACCAAAACCTTTTCAACGATGCCGTCACGATCAGCAACCACATTGGTAAAGACCTTCATGGCTTCGATCACCCCAACGACATCGCCTTGCTTAATATGGTCGCCTGGCTTGACGTATGGAGGATCCTGTGGTGATTTAGCCGTATAAAACACACCGATCGTTGGTGCATTAATCGTATTGCTGCTGGTAACGACTTCTTTAGGGGCCATGATGTGATGGCTGGGATTGCTATGCTGTGGACTAACACTGACCGGCTGCGCAAACGATTCACTATTGGCACGTTTAATGCGGATATGCTCGTCATCTTTTTCATATTCCAGTTCAGTTAGATCGTTTTCCTTGAGCAGTTTGATCAATTCTTCAATATTTTTGGTATCCAAATCTATCACCCCTTAAAAAGTCGTTGAATGCGCTGGCTGGCCTCGCGCGTAATTCCATATGGCATCTGGTAGCGTGCCATTTTGATGCGATAACGCAGCTCTTTTAAATTTTGCTGCTGCTGTTTTAACAGTTCTTGGGCTGCATTCAGCTCGATCAGTTCGAATTTAATCTGCTGTTTTGGACAGCATTGCACCAGTTTAGACAAGTCTGCTGTCGCCACGACTGCCAATAGTGGATAGCCGCCAGTCGTTTGTCGATCAGCCATTAAAACAATTGGTTCACCATTGGCTGGCACCTGTAAGCCACCCATTACCGTGGCTGCCGATAACATGCTTTCCTGTTTGGTCTGCATGGCATCGCCTTTTAATCGGTAACCCATTCGATCAGATTGATTCGTCACCGTATACGTTTCAGACAAAAATCGCTCATGATCTTTTTCATCAAATTTTTCCCACTGTGGTCCTTTTAAAACGTGAATCTTAACTGGGGTTTTCAAATCAGGCAATTCCGGCATTGGTGCGTGTCGATGATAATAACTGACTAAAGTAGGTTTAGCTTCGATTGGCAAGCGATCGCCACTGACTAACGCTCGTCCATCCATACCGCCCAGTTTTAAACGCAGCGTGGTTGAACGACTGTCAAGTACTAATGGCAAATGCAGACCACCCGCCACTGCCAGATAGCCAATCCGTCCTCTGATTGCGGGTCCGATTTTCAATATGTCGCCAGTATGTACTTGTAGACAGCGATATCCTTTGACTGGCTGACCATTAAGCTGAGCATGAAATTCAGCCCCTGTTAAGGCAATGAACGTTGTCGTCATGAAGCGCAGCGTTGGCCCAGTCAGTGAAAACTCTAAAGCAGCGGCATACGGCGAGTTGCCTACCAACAAATTAGCAACCTGCAAAGCAGTCTGATCCATTGCCCCAGAAGCCGGAAAACCATTAATCTGATGCATTGGTCGTCCCAGATCTTGTACGGTAGTCTGCAGTCCTGGCTCAATTACATTAATCATCGGCATCGCTTGTCACCGCCTTTACTTGATACTTTCCCAATTGATCAGCCAGCTGAATTTTTTGAAACTCGTCTTCATCGACGGCAAAGAACTTAACACTGTCACCGGCATGATAAAAACTTGCGGGATTTTTTTCATCATAGAGTTTCAAAGGTGTCTGCCCAATAATTCGCCAGCCGCCTGGTGAAGCAACTGGATAAAAACCCGTCTGCTTGCCGGCAATGCCGACGCTACCCGCGGGAATCTCCAGTCGCGGCTGTTCAAGACGTGGCATGGCAATTTTTTGATCAACACTACCCATATAGGCAAAACCAGGCAAAAAGCCCAAAAAGTAGATCAAGTACGCTTTGGAAACATGTTCATTAACGACTTCTTCAGTGCTCAGCCCGGCAAAACGCGCGACATCATCCAAATCAGGACCATGCTTACCACCATAACAGACCGGAATCAGCCAGGTCTTGGATGGTGGCAATGGCGCGCTCATTGATTTCTCAATTAACGGTTCAAGCTGATCTTTTAGTTCTTCAAAGCTGGTCTGGCCGCCATCAAAGGTTACCGTCAGCGTACGATAGGCTGGAATAATCGTTTTGACTGCCGATAAATGCTGTTTTAAGATGTAACGCCCAATCTGTTGTAAGTGCCGATTGACAACTGGATCAATCCGATTGGCAAACTCAATGGCTAAAGCCTGATCACCAACCGGGATAATCTGATAGCTGGTCACTGAACATCCCCCCTTCAGCCAGTGACTTAAATTTCTGAATTAATCATTATAAAATGATTAGAGTAACTTTCATGCTATTGTAATCGTCCTAACTTGTCAACCTTGCACATACTCAATGTTAATCGACAATTTTATTTTACTTTTTCAGCCAAAGCTACTTCCTTAGTTTTTCTTAATAAAATAAATAAAATAATCTTAAAAATTAAGAAAAATAAGAATTTTCATATTTTAAAAAAATTTTCATTTTAAAAAAGCGTCATGCCTGGATGCTGAAATCCGACATAACGCGATCAAATATTTTGTATTTCTGTCAAACAGTTCTCATCGTCATTTGAGAATGTTTTTCTGCAATTCAATCCTAAATTTACCGCTGATTGATCAAACTATTTTTGCCGCCGTGGCCGACGACGAATTATAAGCATGCCTGACAGCCCAATCAGCGCCGTACCAAGCAATGCCAAGGCAGATTTTTCATCATTACCGGTTTGCGGCAGCGCGGTCTGACCATGTTTTGATTCAGTTGACTGAACCGCAACCATAACTGGAGCTGTTTGACCATTGCCGATCTTCAATTGCGCAACTGCCGAATTGCCGAACGTGGTTTCCTGACTCTGATTTGCCTCAGTTGTTGAACTATTAGTATTACCGGTAATTTCAGTATCAGTCTGGTCATTTTGGCTGTCTGATGGAGTATCAGGCACGATAGGATGCAGCATGGCTTCAGCTTCTGCCGGCGTCAAATAGTTTTTGCGATCAGTAATTGGCGCCTTAATCAAATTACCAGCATTGGTTTGATCAGCAATGTAGTTCATAAAGACTTCCGTATCCGCACCAATTACTGCAATCTGGTTGGTACCCTTAAAGGCCGTAAAGCCGTCACCACCGCCAGCCAAAAAGTCATTGATGACCACACGATAAGTCTTGTTCATGTCTAACGGCTGCCCGTTTTCATCATAGGCGGCCACTACGCGATATGGTTGGTTAGGGTCGTTGTTGTCAGTGTAGTAATACTTAAGCCCAGCAATCTGCAGATAATACTTCTGATCCTCGTCATACTGTTGGTTTAAGGCATCGATCACCTGCTGGCCAGTCATCTCAACTACCCGCAGAATGTTACCAAATGGCTGCACTGCCTGAGCGGCACCCCAAGTAATCGTGCGGTCCGGTTCAACTACCAGATCGGCCCGCACCCCACCAGTATTAGTCATTGCAAAATCAGCATTAACGCCCAGTTTTCTAGCTTCAGCCAACTGTCCATCAACTACCAGTTCGCCAGCTTGGTTTTCCCGCGTTGCCGTGTTATGCAGACGACCCGTGATGGTTTCTGGAGTTGCTGCCTCCCCTATCTTTTGGTTGATAACTGGTGCAACTCGCTTGGTAGCATCCGCAACGATCCCCGCAACGGTTTGGTCACTGACGGCAGCTGGATTGTCTTTTTCAGAAAGAACTGGGAAGACATGAGAAACGATGCTGTCAGACGCAAAGTCGTTGGTCGCTGGATTGATGTAGCCAATAATGTCGTCATAGGCCTTACCGGTGTAAATAGCTTGCACTAATTTGACTGAACCAACCGTGGCATTGGCATATTGGTGCGAGTGCCCAGCCAGGTAGATGTCGATTGAGTTATCAGGATCGATTTGGTAGAGTTTTTCAATGATATCAACCGCTGTGCCCTTGGTTTCACCATTCTTGGTCTCCACCCCAGTATGTGCCAAGACGACGATCGCGTTGACGCCTTGATTGCGCAGAATCTTTTCATAATGCGCAATAGTTTCGGCTTCATCAAGAATCTCGTAGTCCTTATAGTTGTCGTAAAGTGTCAAAATTGGCAGATCGGTTGTTTCAATACCAATAAAGCCGATTTTAACGATTTTATTGTCACTCGTATGGATTTCCTTGATGATGTAGGGCTGGAAACCATATGGAATCTCGCCATAATTATCATCGGTCTTGGTGCCCTTGAGAATCACATTTGCCGTAATGATATTAATATCGGAGGCTTCGTGTGGGTAAGCCATTTCGGCGTCATTATACTGCTTGGTTGGCTGACCACCGGTAACGATCCGGTTAAATTCGCCCAGTCCCTCGTCAAATTCATGGTTGCCCAGCGTGCCATACTCAATATGCATTGCCTTGAGCGCATGCATGGTCGATTCATCCTGCAAAAGCGCCGAGTTGGCAGGCGAGGCACCCACCATGTCACCAGCCTCGACACGAATTGTTGTCCCCTCTGGATTGGTCGTCTTAAAATCACTTTCGGCTTGATTCAAAGAGCCAGCCAGTCTTTCGGCCGTCCCCGTATTTTGATAGGTCTGATCGCCAATCTGAGCGGTGCCGGTATTAGAAAGGCCACCATGAAAATCATTGATGCCAAGTATTTGAACTGGTACGTATCCCTGATATTTGGAAGGATCCGACCAATCAGCAGCCTGCCCCGGCTGACTGGCCGAATCTGGATTGGTAACTACTTGAACAGAACTGGCCTGGTTAGCTGGCGCTGCTACCGTCGTATCATCGGCACTGACCGGCATTGCCGACATCGTTAATCCCAAAATTGCTGAACCGAATAGGTAGATATAGTTTCTTTTTCGCATATCTTAAATTCCCCCAATATCTAAACTTAAGCGTTTTCAATCTAGCATAGATCGCCAAGTCCTGCACTTGATTAAAGTAAGTAATTAGTTAATAATTCGCTATTTATAGCGGAAATTAGCGTTTAAAATTTATTTTTTTATTTTATTATATTAAAAAAATAAAGTTAAACCTTTAATTTACATTTGAGATCAAGGGTCACTTTTAGGGGCTTTCATAAATTTAAATTCGCGTTATAATTATTGTGAATATGTAAACAATCAGAAGGTGAACGATTATGTCCGAAAAAGTTTTTGTTGCTCATGTCACTCTTAGTTGGGGTGAAAAACGTGACTATCTAATTGCTAATGATGTTGAACCAGGTCTGCAGCATCGTTTGGATACTTACGGTAACAGTTGGAATGAAGTAATGCACAATGCTTTGATGAACGTGCCGGTAGCACCGTACCTGCCGAGCAACTCAGTTCAGCCGCCGATTGCTACGGCTAAGGTCAGCGATGTCGAAGCTCGCGATTTCGGTCCAGCTGAAGAAAAACTGCAACGGACGCGCAGCCAGTTTATCATGGCCGCAATGTGGGAAAAACAGTCTGCTGAAGCTACTGCCAATTTTTTGCATCATGACTATGATCAAGCCAGTCAAGCCGAAATCTTTGCTGATGTCGACTACTGGGTCAATGGTACCAAACACCCCGATGTCTGGGCTCATACCAAACAGCTCATTGCAGACCAGCAAAAGCGTTTACGTGAAGAAACCGCTAATCAAAAGGCATAAATACAAAATTATCCCGATCACTGTTAAGGCTGTGACCGGGATTTTTT
>NZ_JBKZAY010000015.1:0-53297 GCF_046939755.1 Limosilactobacillus mucosae | reverse complement strand
TTAAATTAACCCAGCAGCTGCTGTACTGCTTCTAAAAAAATTAAAATTACGACCAAAACTAAGATCAGGTTCATGGAAGCAACGGTTTTCGCATCACGCTGCTTGATCTTTGGCCAGTTGAACCCCAGATAGGCACCGACCAGTAACAAACAACCCAACAAGCCACCCAGATCAGAGACAAAATGCTGATGACGAATCGAAAAACTCGAAATCAGAAAAACACCGATTGCTCCCATCGCTGCCCATAGCCATTGCCGATTTTTAAAAAATTTTTCCATTGGCTTAAAACCACCCTGCTCGTTTATTCATGCAAATGATAGTTATAGCTTGAAACCACAATGTTTTCGCGTGAATTTAAAGCAGCCCGCAGTCTGACGCTAGTTTGGTTATGCAGTGCCATCTGCCAAGGCTTATTTGGAATAAACTGCGGTACCAGAACCGTTGTCGAATAGTTTTTAGCAGCCGCCCTTTTGGCAACGACATCGACGAAACGTAACGTCGGTTTGGCAATCGAACGGTATGAGGAATGAATGTCGACAAACCGCACGTCAGGATATTCGGCCTTAAACTCATTGGCCGTCTTGTGTTCCTTGCCGGGGTTCTCATCAAACGAGACGTGCATGGCAATTACGTAATCACCAATCGACCGGGCGTAATTGATGGCGCCTTTGGTAACCCGCGTAACGTTCCCAATCAAAACGATAACTGTCGCACCATCATAATCATGCAGCTGAACTTTGGTCTTTTCCGCAATTCGCAGCTGCATGCCAACTTTAATATAATGATTATGAATCTTGTAGAACATAAACAGTAGAGCCGGCATGATGATCAGGTATGGCCAAACATTGCCAAAATGCTGCCAGAACAAGAAAACAACTAAGCATGCAGAGATCAGTGCCCCAATGAGGTTGATCGTTGACTTGCCCAGCCAATGTCCTTGACGATGCCGGAACCAGTGAATGATCATTCCCGACTGCGAAAGCGTAAACGGAACAAAAACCCCCACTGCATACAGCGGAATCAGCATGTTGGTTTTACCATGGAAGATTAAAATCATCACGATCGCACCAACAGCCAAGGCAATAATCCCATTCGAATATCCTAAGCGATCCCCACGGTCCATAAAGGCATGTGGCAAGTACTTGTCTTTGGCCATATTAAAAGCCAGGATTGGAAAGGCCGAAAAACCGGTATTGGCGGCAACGGCCAGAATCATTGCCGTGGAAAGCTGCAACAGATAAAATCCGATCCCATGGCCATTAAAGATTACGGAACCAATCTGTGAAAGTACGGTAGCATGGGAATTTGGCACGATACCGAAGTAGTAGCTGAAGAACGTAATCCCACCAAAGAATGCTGCCAGAATCAAACTCATAATTGCTAAGGTATTAGCAGCATTTTTCTTTTTGGGTTCGTTGAAGTTGGGCACGGCATTACTAATGGCTTCAACACCAGTCAGTGAGGAAGAGCCGGCTGAGAAAGCCCGAATAAACAGCACAGCCGACATCCCAGCAACCGGCGTCCCAAATGAGGCTGTTGCATGATAGGTCAGATGACCAGTCGCAATATTAAAAAAGCCCCAGATGATCATTGCGGTAATCATGATAATAAAGAAGTATACCGGAACCGTTAAGAAATTAGCGCTGTCGCTCAATCCCCGCAGATTCAGAATCATAATCGAAAGGACGATAATCACTGAAATCGGCACCGAATACTTATAAAGCTGCGGAACCGCAGAAACAATCGCTTCCGTACCAGAAGTCGTTGAAACCGCAACTGTCAGCATATAGTCAACCAGCAGCGACCCGCCGGCAACCAAGCCACCTGTGCGGCCCCAGTTTTCGGTGGCTACGACATAGGCACCACCACCACTGGGATAGGCATTGATAATCTGCCGATAGGAAAGGGTAATTGCCACCAACAGAATCAAAACCAACGCCGCAATCGGCAATGAGTACCAGATTGCCGCCGCCGACAGTGTTACCAAAACGGTCGTAATCTGTTCAGTACCATAAGCAACGGATGATAAAGCATCCGACGATAACAAGGCCAAAGCTTTAAACTTTGTCAAATGGGCCTGGCCTTCATCCAGCGTCTTCAAGGGCTTACCGATGAGGACGCGTTTTAAATACCGCCACATATTCTTTTTCTCCTTCACTCTATTATAAAATATAAAGTCAACAGTTATTCTACACCACGTAAATGGTTAATACCACCCAAGGGCAGCTTGATCATCCAACAGTTCTATAAAATTATTTTTGCTGATCAACATGAGCATTAACGCGCCGTCCTAATTCAAGGTCTTCACCTTTGACGCTGCTGTTGACTCCCCACCAGTAAAATGCCAGAGAGCACAAAATAATCACTACAAAATCAAATGGATACTGAATCAAGTTCTGACCGCCAAAACCAGCACTGCCCAGATAAGACATCACCGAGATAAAAAGCAGGTAGCCCAGCAGCCAGCCGCAGCCTTTCAGTTGGGTCTTCCATGAAGCATGATGATAGCGAATCTCATAATAGGCGTAGATTGGCAGACCTAAACAGATCACAAAAATTACCTCAATCGTTGTTGGCCACATTGCCCAATAGATTGCCAGACTTGTCAAAACAAACGACAAAGGCGCCATCCACTTCAAAGAGCGGGGCTTAAACGGTCGCTTAAGATCGGGTGCAATTCTTCTAAGCGCGACTGCAGCTACCGGTCCAGTCAGATAAGCAATCAGAGTCGAGGCCGAGATGACGCTGGCAAGCGCACTCCAATTACGGAAAATACAGACCAAAACCGCTGCCAGAATCAGATTAACGATCATGGCAAAACGCGGGACCATATAACGCCGCTCAAGTCGCCCCAGCCATGCTGGCAAATGATCGCCACGCGCCATTGCCGCCAGCGTTCTGGAAGCATTGGTAACAAAAGCAACCCCAGTCCCAAACGGCGAGACGAACGCATCAATATACAACAGAATCGTCAGCCAATTAATTCCCATTAAGATTGCCAGATCCGCAAATGGCGAGGCAAAATCAATGCCATGCCAGCCGTGCGCCGTTAGCAGTGATGGCTTAACCGCCCCCACAAAGGTAATCTGCAGCAGAATATACAATACTGCCGTAATCGTCAATGAGATTACAACGCCACGGTAGATGTTTTTTTGTGGATCTTTCATTTCACCGCCCAGATTGACAACCGTCTGGAAGGCATCATAAGAAAAAATAATTCCGGCTACCGTAGTTGCTTCAAAAATCGAGCGACTGCCATAAGGCATAAACTCATGGATGCCTTGCCCGAAATTACTGGTATGAAAGCCGCTCAGCATCAACACAATGATCGTCAAGGTTGGCATCAGCAGCTTAAAAATCGAGATTAAACCAGTAAAATGCGTCAAGATCTTAACTGACCAGAAATTAATCAACGTAAAAACAATCATAAACGCAAAGACTACCAACAGCCCTTGATTGGTAATGCTGCCATGACTGACAAAGCTACGCGTCCAATTAGCCCAACTCCATGGCCATGAGCTCATATACTGTACTGAAGCCACCGCTTCGATGGGAATCAGCGTAATCAAGGAGACCCAGTTGGCCCAGGCCGCTATGAAGCCTAAAAGCGGGCCATGACTGTACTGAGCATAGCGACTCATCCCACCGCTTTCCGGAAACATCGCGCCCAGTTCAACGTAATTAAAAGCAATCACCATAATAATGACTGCCCCTAAAATCCAAGAGATGACCGCTGCTGGTCCGGCAATCCTAGCTGCCTCGCCAGCACCAAACAGCCATCCAGATCCGATTAATGAATTCAGAGCCAGTAAAATGACAGATGTTAAAGACATTTTCTGGCTAGGCATTTTTGATGACATAAAAATACTCCACTAAATAAGATAGCGTCCATTGGTTTGAATGGACATACCTAACAGAATACCACTAAGCAAGCATTAAACGCAAAAAAGCACCGCGACTTTTGTCGAGGTGCTTTGATTCATTATTATTAATGATTACATCATACCGGCACCAGGTTGAGGAGCGGCTGGTTGATCATTCTTTGGTTCTGGCTTATCAGCAACAACCGCTTCCGTGGTCAAAAGCATTGCTGATACCGAAGCAGCATTTTGCAGTGCCGAACGCGTAACCTTGGTAGGGTCAACGATGCCGGCTGCAACCATGTCTTCAAATTTGTCAACGGCAGCGTTGTAACCAATACCTGGCTTTTCGCTCTTCAAACGGTTAACGATGATTGAGCCTTCAACGCCAGCATTTTCAGCGATTTGACGAACTGGGGCTTCCAGTGCCTTCTTAACGATGTTGACACCAGTTGCTTCGTCGTCGCTTTCAGTTTCAACGTTTTCCAAAGCAGGGATTACATTGATCAAAGCAGTACCACCACCAGGTACGAAGCCTTCTTGAACGGCAGCCCGCGTAGCGTTCAGAGCGTCTTCAACACGGTACTTCTTTTCCTTGAGTTCCGTTTCCGTAGCAGCGCCGACCTTGATTACGGCAACCCCACCAGACAGCTTGGCCAGGCGTTCCTGCAGCTTTTCTTTGTCGAATTCAGAAGTCGTGTTGGCAATTGCCTGCTTGATCTGTTCAACGCGTTCAGCAATCGCATCCTTTGCACCATTGCCGTCAACGATCGTCGTGTTGTCCTTAGTTACGGTAACCTTGTTGGCAGAGCCAAGTTGAGCAATCGTAGCATCCTTTAAGCTCATGCCCAGATCGTCAGAAATTACGGTACCACCAGTCAAAATGGCAATGTCTTGCAATTGAGCCTTACGACGATCGCCAAAGCCTGGAGCCTTAACGGCGCAAACGTTGAACGTCCCACGAATCTTGTTCAATACCAAGGTTGGCAAAGCTTCGCCGGTAATGTCATCAGCAATGATCAGAAGCGAGCGGCCTTCTTGAACAACGGCCTGCAGCAATGGCAGAATGTCTTGAATGTTGCCGATCTTCTTGTCGGTGATCAGAATGTATGGGTTGTCCAAATCAGATTCCATCTTGTCCGTGTCAGTTACCATGTATTGAGACATGTAGCCACGGTCAAAGCTCATCCCTTCAACCACATCAACCGTCGTGTCAACGCCACGGCTGTCTTCAATCGTGATTACGCCATCATGACCAACCTTTTCCATAGCATCGGCAATCAGTTCACCGACTTCAGGATTAGCAGCAGAGATGGAAGCAATTTGTGCAATGTCGTCTTTGCTTTGCACTTCGTGACTCATCTTGTGCAGTTCTTCAACGGCAGCCTTAGTAGCTTTGTCAATCCCGCGACGAATACCAACTGGGTTAGCCCCAGCGGCAACGTTCTTCATCCCGGCGTTAACAATAGCTTGCGTCAAAACAGTTGCCGTCGTCGTACCGTCACCGGCATTGTCATTGGTCTTGGAAGCAACTTCAGAAACGAGCTTGGCACCCATGTTTTCAAAATGGTCTTCCAATTCAATGTTCTTGGCAATCGTAACCCCATCATTAGTAATTGTAGGCGCACCATAGCTTTGTTCCAAAACAACGTTGCGACCCTTAGGACCGATCGTCGTCTTAACCGTGTTGGCCAGCTTGTCTACCCCACGCAGCATTGCCTTGCGTGCATCTTCAGAAAATTTAATTTCTTTTGCCATTTTAGATTTTCACCTCATTAATATTGATCGAATGCGAAAACAAGTCTATTTAGTCAACGATGGCAACCAGGTCTTTTTCACGAACGACCAGGTACTTTTCACCATTGTATTCGACTTCATTGCCTGCGTACTTGTCAAACAGGACGCGGTCGCCTTCCTTAACGGCTGGAGCAACTTTTTGACCATTGTCCAGGTAACGGCCTTCGCCGACTGCTACAACCGTACCCGTCGTTGGCTTATCCTTGGCATTGTTAGCCAGGACAATTCCGCCAACCGTCTTTTCTTCAGCTTGTTCCGCTTTAAGAACAACGCGATCTCCTAATGGTTTTAACACGTTAATCCCTCCATCAATCATCATTAATAATTCAGATATTCTTTTTAGCACTCTTATCACCCAAGTGCTAATTACATGATCTACTATATCATGATCCTGCCAAAATGCAACAATTATTTTGACCAATTTTGACTATTATTTTCTGGAAAACGTTTCAATTGCCTTTCTAAAAGCTTTTTGACCTTTTTGACTTTTTCATCAAAAAACGCATGACGATTGCTCGCCATGCGTTAAGTTATTTTTGACCATCTTTAGTATTGTTATTTTCAATAAAGTAGATCAACGTCTGCAGCTCATTGGTCAGATCAATATTTTGTACCTGAACGTCTTTTGGTACTGACAGCCGAACCGGCGTAAAGTTCAAGATACCATGAACTCCGGCTTCGACCAGCTCATCAGTAACAGCCTGCGACTTTTCGCCAGGAACCGTTAAAATAACGACATCAATCTGCTGTTCTTGCAACTGCTTTTTCATCTCGCCAACCGGGTAGACAGGAATCCCACTTTTAACGGTATTGGCTAAGGCCGGTTTAGGATCAAAAGCCGCGCTGATTCGCAGATTGGTACTTTGGTGGAAATTATAGTTCATCAAGGCACTGCCCAGACTGCCGACCCCGACCAAAGCCACACTGGTCAGCTTATCCTGATTCAAGATGCCCTTGAAAAAGTTTAAAAGCTTTTCCACATCATAGCCATAGCCACGCTTACCCAATTCGCCAAAATAGGAAAAGTCGCGTCGAATCGTTGCCGAATCAACTTTAACCGCCTCTGATAATTCAGTCGATGAGACGCGCCGTTTGTTGGCATTAAGCAAAACGTTCAGATACCGATAGTAGACCGGCAACCGCTTAGCCGTGGCACGGGGAATTTTACGCGTTGCCATTAATAGATTCCTCCAATTCAGATTCTAGTTTGTGAAAAATATTTCTTAATCATTTTAACAATTCCACTAAAGTTTGTGAACTATTTTCCAAGAAAAGAATCGTTTTTTATTTAAACATGCTTTCTATTATGCTACAGGCTTCACTACATGTCCATTAATGATTTGTGAAATTTAGGCCATCTACTGATCATGAATGGGTTGGTAATGACGATCATTTTTTAAACGTTAATTCAAAATTTAACATTATTGATCGGTCCTATCCTCAAGCTCGCGACCTGGTCTGATCTTGTGCTACAATCTTAACTGATTATCTACTTTAAAAAATGAGGTTAAATTATGCTGCTACTGCAAACCAATAATGTTGAACGTCGCTTTGGCAGCGATGTTTTGTTTCATAATATGAATATGCAGATTCAAGAACATGGCCGCACTGCATTAGTCGGACGCAACGGTGCCGGCAAAACGACCTTCTTGAAAATCATTGCCGGTTTAACCGAACCTGATGAAGGCACGGTTACTCACGCCCGCGACCTAACGATTGGCTATCTGGCTCAGAATCAAGGACTCGACAGCCAAAATTCAATTTGGGCCGAATTAGACAGCGTCTTTGCTCCTTTACACAAACTGGAAAAACAGCTGCATGAGCTAGAGAATCAACTCGGGACGCTCAAGCCCGGAGCAGCAGACTACCAAGACGTTTTAGCCAACTATGACCGTTTATCCGAACAGTTTAAAAAACAGGGCGGCTATGAATACGCGTCTCGGATGCGTGGCGTACTGCATGGCTTCGGCTTTGATGAAGGTATGTATGATACTTCGGTCAATGCGCTTTCTGGTGGTCAAAAAACCAAGCTGGCCCTGGCTAAGATTCTGCTGCAGTCGCCCAACCTTTTGATTCTAGACGAACCGACCAATCACTTGGACATGGGCGTCTTAAGCTGGCTGGAAGACTACCTTAAAAGCTATCAAGGCGCGCTTTTGATCGTTTCTCACGACCGCTACTTCTTAGATCGCGTGGTTACTGACGTTTACGATCTTGACAATCAAACGCTGATTCACTATACCGGCAACTATACGCAGTTCGTAGCCCACAAGCGTGAACGACTGCAGGCTGAATGGAAGCATTATGAGCAGCAGCAAAAAGAAATCGCCAAGCTGGAGGATTTTGTCAATCGCAACATTGTCCGCGCCTCAACTACCAAACGCGCCCAGGCTCGCCGCAAGCAGCTTGAGAAAATGGATCGCTTGGAGCGACCAACAACCGATAATTCCTCGATCCATTTTCAATTCCACAGTGACCACGCTTCGGGTAACGAGGTCTTGGACGTCGATGAACTCAATATCGGCTATCAAGACCAACAGTTGGCAGGACCATTGTCGTTTAAGGTTCGCAAAGGTCAGCGCGTTGGTATTATCGGTCCAAATGGGATTGGCAAATCAACGCTTTTAAAGACGCTTTTGCAAAAGATTCCCAAGCTCAGCGGGACAATCAAATTCGGCGCCAATCTGGAAATCGGCTACTACGACCAGGAACAACAGCAACTGCATCCTGAAAAGACCGTTTTAGAAGAAGTTTGGGACGACCATCCTGAAGTTTCCGAAAAAGACATTCGCTCGCTTCTGGGCAGTTTCCTGTTTGTTGGCGATGACGTCTACAAACCGGTCAGCGCACTTTCTGGTGGGGAAAAGGCACGCTTGGAGCTGACCAAGCTTTCATTTATGCCAATTAACTTTTTGATCCTGGATGAACCAACCAACCACTTGGACATCGACAGCCGTGAAGTTTTGGAAACGGCCATTAACGAATTTGATGGGACGGTTCTGTTTATTTCGCACGACCGCTACTTCTTAAATCAGGTTGCTACCGATATCCTATATATGACGGCTCATGGCATAACGCATTATGAAGGAAACTACGATGACTATCTGACCCAGCAGGCAAAACTGGAGCATCAGACACAGCCAGAAACCAAAGTCAAACAGTCAACCGGTCAGCTTTCCTATCAGCAAAGCAAAGAAACTCAGCGCGCCCGGCGCAAGTTGCAGCGACAAGTCGATCAATTAGAGAATCAGATGAGCGAACTGGAGGCACAGCAGGCCGCGATCGAAACTGAGATGGCCAAGCCTGAAATTGCCGTTGACATCGCGCAGCTGACCGACCTGCAAAAAAAGCTGGATGCGTTAAAAGTCCAAAGCGAAGAAGTCGAGCTGCAATGGACCGAGGCTGCTGAAGCTCTGGAGACATTCGATCAAGAAAACTAAAATTAACTCTGCTTTAGGCTTTAATTGTTGACTAAAAAGGCCGCTGGACCAGAACTGATCCAACGGTCTTTTTATGTTTGTCTTTTTTATTGACGGAATTTGCGCGTATTTTCCGCTAAATGAACCAAGCCGCGCAGAAAATCATGCGTCGTGGCTTCATAGTCATATTTTTTGCCTAAGTCGTAGATATAGCCATTGATGTAGTCGACTTCGGTATTCCGACCATTATGCATATCCTGATACATTGAAGGATAGTGCAGCGGATTACCGACACGACTAACGTATTCAACCGTCTTCCATTCGGTTTCACGATCATTGAGCAGTTTGATACCTGCTCGTTCAGTCACGTCATAGGCCTCATTGATCAATTGCTTGCTCAGCCGTTCCGCCCCTGGATAGTCAATAAACTGACCCATTTGAATCTCAAACAGCGTGCAGATCGTGTTGACAACTGAGTTAAAGACAACCTTGGTCATCAAGGTTCCCAAGAAGTTAGTCGTCAACGTTGGATTCAGATTAGCGGCTTTAAAGTCGGCAATAATCTCATGCGTGCGCTCATCTGGCTTTTCCGTTTCATTGGCAACATTAATCGTCCCAGCGCCAGGCTTGCCAATAAAGTCAACGTCGCCAGCCTTGTTTAACACGGTCCCAATCAGGCAGGTTCCGGCTAAAACATGCTCTTTGGGGAAATACTTATTCAGTTTTTCAACATGCCCCATCCCATTCATGCCCGAAAAAACGTACTGCTTTTCCGGCTTAAGGAAATGCGCCGAGCGCTCCAATAGATCCTGCAGCGTCATCTGCTTGGCAAAAACGATAAAAACGTCTGGCTCGCCTTGATACTCTTCCGGTGAATAGATGTTGACCGGAACCAGATGCCGATTTTCATGGTCGCGGGAAACATAGACCCCACCTTGTTTTTTAATGGTTTCAACTTCGGGCGCCCAGTTGTCGACAAAATCAACCTGAGCCCCCGCGTTTTCCTGCAGCAGCACTCCAAAGCGCAGTCCCATCGCACCCGCGCCTAAAACCGTATATCGTAGCGTCATCTTAATCACTGATCCTTTCCTAAAACTTAATTAAAACATATCATTGGGCCTGATTTATTTTTCTTTTTAATCAACGTCTTACATTTTAATCTTATTTTAATTAAAAATCAATGAGAAAAGATAGCTATTTAAAATAAATTCGACAGTGACGATGGCAGCCAGGATTAAAGTCATGCCCACAACGCGGACAGCTTCCCTGCTGATATTGTTCAAACTGCATCAGACAGCCGCAGACACCACATAAAACTGGCCAGTCATCTCGCTTGCAAGCCATGAAATGATGGTTTTCTAAAGCGTCATGACATTGATAGCAGGCATAATATTTTCGGCACTGGCTGCATTTTAAAGCTGCTACGTCAACCGGCAAATGATAGTGTCGACAGCGGCCAGCCCGATCCAAATCTAAGCCGTGAATTTCCATTACGATACCATCCCTGGCAGATCAACTTTGGTCACTTCGCCGCTGATAAACGACTTTTTCGTGCCATCAGCAAATTCCAATACCAGGCCGCCTTGACTGTCAATGTCGATGGCTTTGCCAACTGCCTCATCATTGCCGATTTTAAGTACGACTGGCCGATTCAAGACCATTGAATGAGCTCGATACTCTGGCAGGAATTTTCCTGAATCATACTCACGATAAACGTTCATGATTGCAACCAAAAGCTTGGCAGCAAGGCGATTGCGATCAATGTTCTGTTCAGGGGCAATGCTGCCGGCTTTTTTTGCCACTGGCGCCGGAAAATCGACAGTCGACAGATTAATGCCGATTCCTACGATCAAAGCAGCCGATGATGCCGATTCCAGTTCCAGCGTTGCTTCAGTCAAAATACCGCAGACCTTGTGACCGTTCATATAGATGTCGTTGACCCACTTATACGAAAAATCATGATCGGGAAAAGCTTGTTTTAGCACTCCACCAACCGCAACGGCGACTCCCGTTGTTAAAAGGCCAATTTTAGGCAGCGCGCTCATTGGATTATGCGGCAAAATCAGGCTAAAATATAAACCCGTCTTTTGCGGCGAATAGAACTGGCGGCCGCGTCTGCCATAACCGGCCGTCTGCTGATCAGCTAAAAATGCAACCGGCTGACTGGGCTGGTGACTGCTGAGATACTGCTTAGCCCAGTTTTGCGTTGAATCAATGCTTGATGCCGTATAGATCTCACCGTTAAACTCATTGTGAGTCTGCATCTTGATTACCATTGCATCCAAATGATCCGTTCCTAAATATCGATAGCCAAGCGCTCGCTGACTCTCAAGCTGGTATCCTTGTCTGCGCAAGGCAGCAACGCCTTTCCAGATACTTTCACGGCTGATTTTCAACCGTTGTGCCAACTGACTGCCCGAAATCCATTGCTGCTCATTAAGCAAAAATATCTTTAACAGCTCATCTTTAGTCCCCATTGCGATCCCTCTTTTCTAACCAAGATTCAATACCGGTACGCGTCGCAGCTGACGAGCAACAGCTACTGCAACGCCAGCTTTGATCAGGTCGCCAGGAATAAATGCCAAATTGGACATCAATGCCGCCGTCAGCTTAATATGCGACTGCCAGCTGAGCCAAAGCGAGCCGGTAACATCAATAAACAGCACACCGGCCAGCACAATCATCAAAAATTCCTGCCACCAGTTCCAATGACTGCCAAAATGCTGCCGCAGACTGCTGATCAAAAACGGTGCAAACAGCCAGGCTAAAAGATAGCCGCCAGTTGGGCCGGCAAAAACAGCAATCCCCCCACTGCCGCCAGTTAAGAAAGGAAATCCAACCGCAACCAGCAACAAGAGCAATGCCACCGAGGTCGTTCCTTCTTTAGGCCCCAAAATCTCACCGGCCATCATGACTCCCATATTCTGCAATACGATTGGAACGGGAATAAATCCTAACGGAATGCCTGGAATCATGCCTAATACAATTAAAATTGCCGTCATTAAAGCCGTTTGTGTTAGATGAACGATATTTTGACGTTTCATAATATTCCTTCTTTCACTTTGTAACCCGTTTTTTAAAGTTAGGGTTACAACAAGTTTAAAACAAGAGCCCAGCTCAAAATTGAACTGAGCTCTAAATTAATGATTGATTATTTTTGGTGGTCTGCCATAAAGGCTTGAATTCGTTGAACTGCTTCTTTCAATACATCCATGCTGGTTGCATAGCTGATTCGCACGTGGTTTTCCATTCCAAAAGCCGCGCCCGGAACGACGGCCACGTGAGCCTCATCAAGCAATGCACCGACAAATTCATCAGTTGAGGCAAAACCGGTCAGCTTAACGGCCTCGCTGACGTCAGGGAAGGCATAGAAAGCTCCGGCCGGTTTTACCTCCAGCTTAAAGCCTGGAATCGCGTTCAATAATGGATAAAGCGTGTTGATGCGTTCCTCATAGGTAGCGCGCATTTCTTCAACACAGGTCTGATCACCGGTAATCGCTGCCAAAGCCGCATACTGGCTGACGGCTGCCATGTTGCCGGCCGCGTGACTCAAGAACGTCTTCAGCCCCTTGACTACCTGTTCGTCAGCAATGGCATAGCCAACGCGCCAGCCGGTCATCGAGTAGGTCTTAGACATCCCATTAACCAAAATCGTCTGTTTGCGAATTTCTGGTGACAAATCAAGCAACGAGACAAATTCGGTGCCATTGTATACCAGCTTGCCATAAATATCATCGGCAATCACGATGATATCATGCTCAACGGCCCAGTCACCGATCGCCTGCAATTGTTCGCGTGTATAGACAGCACCAGATGGATTGTTAGGCGTGTTTAAGATCATGGCCTTCGTCTTAGACGTTCGCGCCGCTTCCAATTCTTCAGGAACTACGGTCAAACGACCAGCTGCCGGCTTGACGAAGACTGGCTTGGCCCCGGCCAGCTTGACTTGTTCACCATAAGTTACCCAGTATGGCAGAGGAATCAAAACTTCGTCGCCTTCATTAAACAGTGCTTGTCCCAGAGCGTACAGCGTCATTTTAGCACCATTCATTACTACCACGTTATCTGCCGTGAAATCAGTGCCGTGATCAGCATTTTCTTTATCGGCGATTGCTTTTCTCAATGGTTCAATACCAACTGCCGCGGTGTAAAAATCAACCTTGCCAGACTCAATTGCTTTAATAGCTGCCTGCCCGATATGTTTAGGCGTATTGAAATCCGGCTGACCAATTGAAAGATTCAAGACGTCAATGCCTTGTGCCTTCATTGCTTTAGCCTTGCCAGACAAAGCCAGCGTTGCTGAGGGTTGAATGTTGCTTACGCGTTCTGAAATTTCCACTGTTTTAACCTCGCTTTATAAATTAATACTGTCAAGCTGTATTAGCTTAAAGGACTCATTTGAATCAGCAGGTCTTGGCTTTCCATCGTCGAACCAGCTTTGGCATAGACTTTGTCAATCTTGCCGTCAAACGAAGCCTTGATCGTTGTTTCCATCTTCATGGCTTCGGTTACGACCAGCGTCTGACCCTTCTTGACCTCTTGACCGTTTTCGACCATCACGTCAACGACCGTCCCATTAAGCGGCATCCCGATCTGACCTGGATCGTGCGGATCGGCTTTTGGCACGCTAACCTTGGCCGTAGTAGCGTGTGTCTGATCCTTGACCGTCAAGACCAGCTGTTGACCGTTTTCAGAGAACAGCAGCTGGCGGTTGCCATCAACGTCCATGTCAGAAACCGTCTTAAGTTCAAGAATCTCCGTACGACCCGGCCGCAGATTGACGTAGATCTTTTCGCCTGGGCGCATCCCTTGATAGAACGTATTCGTGTCCAGGACGCCGATCTTGCCATATTGACGATTGCGCTTGACATAATCAAGATAAACGTCTGGGTACAATACATAGCTGATGACTTCTTCAGCGGTTGGCTGGCGCTTCAGCTGCTCAGCCAGTTCCTTAGTCATCTGATCGAAGTCAACCGGCTGGGCCAGACTACCAGGACGAACCGTAATCGCTGGATGATCCTTTAAGACGACTTTTTGCAGCTGCTTTGGAAAACCGCCATATGGCTGACCAAGATCACCCGCAAAGAAGTTGACTACAGATTCTGGGAAGTCAAGCGTTTCACCGCGTTCAATAATATTTTCCGCATTCAAGCCATTTTGGATCATAAAGATGGCCAGATCGCCGACCACCTTAGAGCTTGGCGTAACCTTAACGATATCGCCAAGCAGGGCATTAACTTCACGATATTTGGCCTTGACCTCGTCAAAGTCATCCAGTCCCAACGACTTAGCTTGTTGCTGCAGGTTGGAGTATTGACCGCCAGGCATCTCAGTTTGATAGATGTCGGTCTGCGGTGACGTAATGCCATTCATGAAGTCTTGGTATAGTGGCTTGACCTGTGCCCAGTAGTCATTGATCTTTTCGACCGTTTCAATGTCCAGTTCCGGCTGCCGTTCATTACCAGCTAAAGCATAGTAGAAACTGCTCATGCTTGGCTGACTGGTCGTTCCCGAAAGCGCGCTGGAAGCCACGTCAACCACGTCAACTCCGGCTCTGGTAGCCTGAACATAGGTTGCAACCCCATTGCCGGTCGTGTCATGCGTATGCAGGTGAACCGGTACGTCATACTTGCTCTTCAGTTCGCCAATCAGTTCATAGGCGGCCTGTGGTTTGAGCAGTCCAGCCATATCCTTGATGCCAATAATCTGGGCTCCGGCATCAACCAGCTGACCAGCAAGCGTCTTGTAGTAGTCCAGCGTGTATTTATGCTCGTCTGGGCTGAGCAGGTCACCCGTGTAGCACATCGTCCCTTCAGCAATCTTGCCAGTCTGACGAACATATTCAATGCTCTTTTGCATTTGTTCAATCCAGTTCAGACTGTCAAAGATTCGAAAGACGTCAACGCCATCTTCAGCACTCTTATCGATGAATTTCTTTAAGACGTTGTCAGGATAGTTCTTATAACCAACCGCGTTCGATCCCCGCAAAAGCATCTGCAGCATAGTATGCGGCATCTTTTCACGCAGAATCTTCAGCCGCTGCCACGGATCCTCGCCTAAGAAGCGGTAGGCCACGTCAAAGGTTGCCCCGCCCCACACTTCAGCCGAGAAGACGTTTGGCATGGCGCGATCGTAAAGGTCGGCAATTGGCAGCATGTCTTTGGTCCGCATCCGCGTGGCAAACAGACTTTGGTGAGCGTCTCGCATCGTCGTATCAGTAATCAATACGCGTTTTTGGTCGCTGACCCACTTCATTGCCGCCTCGGCGCCGTCTCGATCCAAAATATCCTTAGCATTAACGATTGGCAGGCCATTGTGACGTTCCAAATTGATCTTTGGCGCTTTTAATTCGGCAGCATGAACCTGTTCGCGTGCCTTGACGCCATTAAAACCATTAACGGTAACGTCACCAACATAGGTCAGCAGCTGCTTGGCTGCATCCGGCTTTTCATGCTTGAAGTCAAACAGTTCTGGCGTTTGGTCAATAAATGTCGTATGAGCCTGACCAGCCGCAAAGACTGGATGATGCAAGACGTTGAGCATAAACGGAATATTGGTCTTGATTCCGCGAATCTGGAACTCATGCAGCACCCGAATCATGCGCCGTACCGCTGACTTGAAAGTTCGACCATGAACGCAGGCCTTAACCAGCAGCGAGTCAAAGTATGGCGTGATTACGGCCCCGGCATAGGCATTGCCCCCATCAAGCCGTACGCCCATCCCACCAGGTGAACGATAGGTTTCGATGCGGCCAGTATCTGGCATAAAGTTGTTTTCTGGATCTTCAGTCGTTACCCGACATTGAATCCCATAGCCGCTGTACTTCAACTGATCCTGGGCCGGCAGTTCAAGGTCCTCGTACAGATCGGCACCATCGGCAATCAAAATCTGTGACTGTACGATATCGATATCGGTAATCAGTTCGGTAACGGTATGCTCAACTTGAATCCGCGGGTTGACCTCAATAAAGTAAAAGTCGTCATCGGTTACCAGAAATTCAACCGTCCCCGCATTTTGATAGTGCACGCTTTCCATCAGCTTAACGGCTGCCTGACAGATTGCCTGGCGCCGTTCTTCATTCAAGGCCAGACTCGGCGCAAACTCGATCACTTTTTGATTCCGCCGCTGAACCGAGCAGTCACGCTCAAACAAATGCATGACGTGCCCATGTTGGTCGGCTAGGATCTGCACTTCAATATGCTTAGGGTTCTTCAGATACTTTTCAACGTAAAGCTCATCATCGCCAAATGACTGCTTGGCCTCGCTGCGGGCTCGATCGTAGGCGCCATCAAGCTCATCATCATCGTGAACGATCCGCATCCCGCGACCGCCACCGCCCATGGCTGCCTTGATCATGATTGGATAGCCATGCGTATGAGCGAATTCGCGAACCTCATCAATTGACTGAACCGGCTCATCCGTACCTGGAATCGTCTTTAAGCCAGCCTTGACCGCAACTTCCTTAGCCGCAACCTTGTCGCCAAACAGCTGCAGCTGACGGACGGTTGGCCCAATAAAGATAATGCCGTTGTCCGCACATTTTTGTGCAAACTCTTCATTTTCCGCTAAAAAACCGTAGCCGGGATGGATGGCATCGGCACCGGTCTGCTTAGCGACTCGAATAATATCATCCATATCCAAGTAAGCTTCAATTGGCTTTTTGCCTGCACCAATCTGATAAGCCTCATCTGCTCGGAAACGATGGACGCCGTATTCATCTTCTTTAGCGTAAACAGCAACCGTCTTCAAGCCCAGCTCATGACAGGCACGAATGATCCGAACTGCTATTTCGCCTCGATTGGCAATTAAAACTTTCTTCACGAAACACACCACCTTAATCAATCGTCAACAGTAACGAACTTTCTCCCTACCTCAAGGCAAAATTATATCATAAATTTTTAGGTTGATTGCCCAAAAAATGAGAAACCACTAAGATTTTTCAATAAAAGTCGAACCATTTTTTAATTTTTTAAATAATATTATTGTTTTTAGCAAAATTAAAAAGGATTCAGAGCTCTGAATCCTTTTTTGCTAGATCAAATGAACGCCTTTATCAACATAAATAATATCGCCGGCAATGCCCTTTGACAAATCACTCATCAAAAAGGCGCAGGTGCCACCGATTTCTTCCAAGGTAACGGACTGACCATCAGTCGTCCGCTCCTGTGACATCTTTAAAAGATCACTGTGGTTGTCAATTCCCGTAACTGCCAGAGTCTTCATCGCCCCAGCCGAGATGGCATTTACCCGCACTCCCAGCGAACCCATGTCGCGGGCCAAATAGCGAACGCTGGCCTCTAAGGCTGCCTTGGCGATCCCCATGACGTTGTAGTTGGGGATTGCCCGCTCTGAGCCGAAGTAGGTCAAAGTAGCAATGCTGGCAGGATCGTTAAGCAAGTCCAGCTCATGGGCTGCCTTGGCAACGGCAATCAAAGAGTAAGCCGAAACGTTTTGAGCCAGCGCATAGCCCTCACGACTGACGTTTAGAATTGAGCCGCTTAGTTCTTCTTTTTTGGCATAGGCAATGGCATGAACCAGCCCATCCACTTTGCCGAAACGTTGCTTAATTGCCCTAAAAGCCGTCTGGATGCTGTCGTCGTTGGCAACGTCGCATTCGACCAAACGTTTTTCATCCTCAACTAAACGACTGACGCTTTTTTTCATGCGCTCGTTCTGGTAAGTGTAGATCACGGTTGCCCCCTGCTTTTCCATCGCCTGAGCACATCCCCACGCAATCGAGCGCTTGTTGGCTACGCCCATGACTACGATTTGCTTATTGCTTAAAATTCCTTCCATTCTTTTCCCTCACTAAAACTTTCTAAAACGTTGCTGGCGACGCTGAAGCAGTGCGGCTGGCGTTAGTTTTTGCAGTGCTGCCAGCTCACTAGTCAAAACTGCATCCAGATTGGCAATAACGGCCTGGTGATCGGCTGGCTCATCAATGATTCCCTCAATGACGCCCTGCTTTTTCAAGGCTTGTGGCGTCAACTGCATGATTTCTGCTGCCTCAGCTGCACGAGAGCTGTCCTTCCATAGAATCGAGGCGAATCCTTCCGGCGAAAGGATTGAATAAGTGCTGTTTTCAAGCATCCAGACCTCGTCGCCACAAGCCAGCGCCAATGCACCGCCGCTGCCGCCTTCACCAAAGACCACCGTAATGATTGGAATTGCCAGCTTGCTGATCTCCAGTAGATTCTGAGCAATTGCCGATCCCTGACCATTTTCTTCTGCTGACTGACCAGGATAGGCCCCCGGCGTATTGACAAAACAAAAGACTGGACGGCCAAACTTTTGCGCCTGCTTGATCAAGCGTAGCGATTTCCGATAGCCACCCGGTTCTGGGCAGCCAAAATGACAGGCCATACGTTCTTCAATACTCTGACCACGATCAGTCGCGATCACCGTCACTGCTTGACCGTGAAATTCTGCAATACCGCCTTTAATGGCTGGGTCATCAGTCCCATTGCGATCACCGTGCAATTCAATAAAATCAGAAAATAATTGCGTTAAAATTTCAGCACTGGTGATCTTTTCTTCACTGCGCGCAGCCTTAACGATTTCAACCGCCGTTTTTTCAGACACGCATGGCACCCCCCAGCTTAAGCAGGCGTTCCAACATTGCCTTTTCATCTGCTCGTTTGACGATTGCATCTATAAAACCATGTCTCAATAGGTTTTCAGCAGCTTGCAGATCATTAGGAATCTTTTGGTGCATTGTCTGCTCAATTACGCGTCGGCCGGCAAAACCAACCAACGCATGCGGTTCAGCCAGGGTAATATCGCCCTGCATGGCAAAACTGGCCGTAACTCCACCCGTCGTTGGTCCGGTTAAGACAACTACGTAAAAAAGACCAGCCTGATCATGTGCGGCAACTGCATTGCTGATCTTAGCCATTTGCATCAAAGAATGAATTCCTTCCTGCATTCGTGCTCCGCCAGATGCCGTAACCATTATGACGGGCAGACGGTGCAGCGTTGCGTACTCAAACAGCCGCGTAATCTTTTCACCAGCAACCGTCCCTAAAGACCCCATGATAAAACCTGGATCCATGATGCCTAAAGCTGCCTGCTGATTGCCAAGCCTAGCCACGCCAGTCAAAACGGCATCGTTGAGCTGAGTCTTGTTTTGAGCAGCCTTCAGCTTATCTTGATAACCAGGAAAAGTCAGTGGATCCTTGGTTTGCAGGTCCATATCCAGCTCGTTAAACTCATCGGTCAGCCAGGCCAAACGTTGCCGAGCTCCAATGCGAAAGCCGTAATGACACTGCGGACACTCTGCATAGCAGTCCAGCTGGCGGCTCATAATCGTCAGCCCACACTGCGGACATTTGCGCAGCAGATCATCTGGAACCTTGGCATCTGCTTTTTGATCGGCCTTAACATGACGTTCGCTTAGCGTGTTTTTCTTCTGCACATAAAGCTTCACTGCCCGGTCTCTCCTTTCCAACGCGGCATAAAGTCCCGTTCAAGATAATTGGTCGTCATCGATCCGCGCAAAAATTCAGGATCGTTGAGGATTGCCAGGTGAAAATTCTGGTTGGTCGTAATTCCCGTAATCACCATCTCGCCTAATAGCCGCTTCAATTTTTCAATGGCTTCATTGCGATCATGGCCAAGTGCAATCACTTTAGCAATCATTGAGTCGTAATAAGGCGTCACCTTGGCCTGCGGATAAAGCGCGGTATCAATCCGCATTCCCAGATTGCCAACCGGCAGATATAGGTAGTTGATCGTCCCCGTTGACGGCATGAAGTCTTTTCGCGGATCCTCGGCATTGATGCGACATTCGATAGCCGTACCATGCAATTTGATGTCGGACTGTTTAAAAGGCAGTTTTGCGCCAGCTGCAACCATTACCTGGGCTTTAACCAAATCGATGCCGGTTACCATTTCCGTAACGGTATGCTCAACTTGAATACGCGTGTTCATCTCCATAAAGTAAAAATGATGCGCTTGATCCATCAAAAACTCCAGCGTCCCAGTATTTCGATAGTCAATTGCCTGAACCGCCTTAAGCGCCAGTTTTCCTAGATATTGGCGCTCATCTTCACTGATCAATGAGCAGGGACTTTCTTCAATTACTTTCTGCTTGTTGCGCTGCAATGAACAGTCACGTTCCGGAAACCAGACGGCATGACCAAAATCGTCGCAGAAGACTTGAACCTCAATGTGCTTAACGTTTTCCAGTATCTTTTCCAGATACATGCGGTCATCATTAAATGACAGCCGCGCTTCACTTTGGGCCTCATCAAACGCCTGCTGCATCTGATCCTGATCCTCAATGCGCCGTATTCCCTTACCGCCACCGCCTGCCGCTGCTTTTAGCAAAACCGGATAACCGATTGCTGCTGCTGCCTGCTTGGCGCTTTCAACATCACTAAGATAACCATCACTGCCGGGAATTACCGGAATCCCGCTTTTTTTCATCTGCTCTCTGGCATGTTCCTTATTGCCCATCAGATCGATCGTCAATGCTTTCGGCCCGATAAAGACAATCCCACAGGCTTCACACATCTCAGCAAAAGCTGCATTTTCCGAAAGAAAGCCAAAGCCAGGATGAATGGCCTGAGCGCCCGTACCAATTGCAGCTGCCAAGATATTCTGCATATTCAGATATGAGTCTTGCGGCCGCGGTCCACCTACGCAAACGGCCTCATCGGCTAATTGGACATGCAGACTGTCGCGATCCGCGGTTGAATAGATAGCCACCGACTTGATACCCAGTTCACGCAGCGAGCGGATGATCCGCACTGCGATCTCGCCACGATTGGCTACTAATACTTTCGAAAACATGCTTTTCACCTAGCCAATCAAAAAGGTAAGCTCTGCGGTGCAGGCCTTTTTCCCATCAACCGTCGCTACGCCCTTACCCAGCCCGACTTGACCGCGAACTTTTTCCAGCTCGACTTCAAGTCTTAACGTATCACCGGGACGAACGACCTTGCGAAACTCAGCCGCCTTGATGCCGCCAAAATAAGCCGTCTTGCCTGCAAACTCAGGCTCTGACAAAAGTGCCACAGCGCCCGTCTGCGCCAGCGATTCAACGATCAGCGCACCTGGCAGAACCGGATTTTGCGGAAAATGACCGTTGAAGACTTCTTCATTGATGGTAACATTACGAATCGCCGTGGCTTTTTGGCCTGGTTCCAGTTCAATTACGCGATCAATCAAGAGCATCGGATAGCGATGGGGAATGATCTTTTGAATCGCGTTTGAATCCAAAATCGTTTCAGTCATTGACTAACCCTCCGTAACTTCAAACAAAGGCTGATCAACCTCCACCAGCTCGCCGTTTTTAACCTTGACCGCGCTGATAATGCCGTCTTGATCGCTTTTAACCTCTGTCATCATTTTCATTGCCTCAATAATGCAGACGACATCGCCTTTGTGAACATGGCTGCCAACCTTGACGTAGGCAGGCTGTTCTGGCTTGGCCTGCAGATAGACCGTCCCAACCAAAGGCGCCTTGATCTGCTGGGCACTTGCAACAGCCATGGGACGTGCTGGCTCTGCATGAGATGGCTGCGGACTTAGATCAGCTTCGCCATTTGCCTGCTGATTCTTGCTCAGATAGAGATGAAATGAGCCATCATCAATCTTAAGCTCTCTGGTATCCGAGGCCTCAAACGCCTTCATTAAATGCTGAACGTCTTTTAATTCCAATTAAAAATCACTTCCATTTTCGAAAAGCCAATACGGCATTATGTCCACCAAAGCCAAATGAGTTGCTCAGGGCATATTCGGCATCGGGCTGCTTTTGATTGGTTTGGTCAACCAGATTGACCTGACAGGCCGGATCCTGATTTTCACAGCCAACGTTCGGCGGCAACACGCCTTTTTGTAGCGCAGCAACGGTAACGACCGCTTCAATTGCTCCGGCCGCCCCGAGTAGATGACCGGTCATGCCCTTGATCGAACTGACCAGCACTTTGCTGTCCTTACCAAAGACCTGATTGACGGCCAGTGACTCGCCAGCATCATTGGCATGAGTTGCCGTACCATGAGCATTGATATAATCGACTTCTTCTGGAGCAATCCCAGCTTCGTCAATTGCCTGCTGCATGGCTCTTGCCGCACCACGACCTTCTGGATCAGGAGAAGTAATGTGATAGGCATCGCCAGTCGCACCATAGCCAACAATCTCACCTAAGATTTGAGCGCCTCGCTTTTGAGCATGCTCAAGGCTCTCCAAAACCAGTGCCGCGCCACCTTCGCCCAAGACAAAGCCATTGCGATCCTTGTCAAATGGCCGTGAAGCTTTCAAAGGATCCGTCGTCGTGCTAAGTGCAGTCAAAGCGGCAAACCCGGCAATTCCGATTTCATTGACTGAAGCTTCTGATCCACCGGCAATCATGACCTGCGCGCGATCTTCCTTAATCTGACGATAGGCTTCACCGATCGAGTTGGTTCCCGTTGCACAAGCCGTTACGATTGACGTACAGATGTTTTGCGCATTGAAGCGAATCGCAATATTGCCCGCGGCCATATTGGCGATCGCCATTGGCACGAACATTGGCGAAACTCGTTTGGGACCTTTGTCGTGCATTTTGATTACCTGCTCTTGAATCGTGGTCAAACCGCCGATTCCTGAGCCATAGATAACACCCAGATCTTCAGGTGCCGTATTTTCCTCATTGATACCAGCCATCGCAACTGCCTCAGCTGCTGTTTGAATGGCATATTGTGAATAAAGATCCATCCGACGCGCGGCTTTCTTGCCAACGACTGCGCCGGGATCAAAATCGTCAATCTGACCGGCTACCGTAATGCCAGTTGGCTCTGCGTCAAACTTGGTGATTGGCTTGATGCCGATCTTACCAGCTAAGGTGTTCTCAACAAACTTATCAAAGCCATTGCCGTTTGGGGAAACAGCCCCCATACCTGTAATTACAACTCTTGTCATAAGCTTCTCCTAAATCGTCATCCCGCCATCAACTACGATCGTCTGCCCGGTTACATAATCATTCTGGGCTAAAAACAAAGCCGTCTGCGCGATTTCTGCCGGTTCGCCAAAACGCTTTAAAGGCAGGCTCTCTAAAATCTGGTCCTGCGCTTTTTGCGGCATAGCAGCCGTCATGTCGCTGGCAATCATCCCTGGTGCAATGGCATTACAGCGAATCCCTCGCAGTGCGCCTTCTCTAGCTACCGTCTTAGTTAAGCCAATGATTCCCGCCTTGCTGGCAGCATAGTTGGCCTGGCCGGCATTACCATGCAGACCAACGACGCTGGCTAGATTGATGATGACGCCTGCCCGCTGCTTATACATCTTTTTAAGCAGCGCCTGAATCATTAAAAATGGCCCCTTCAAGTTGACTTGTAGAACTTCGTCAAAGTCTGCCGCCTTCATACCAATCAGCAGGCGATCACGCGTAATGCCAGCGTTATTGATTAATACATCAATTCCGCCAAACTTTTCCCATGCAGTCTTGGTTAATTCCTTAACGACCTGTTCATTACTGACGTCGCCTGGTAAAAAGCAATATTCAGCACCAAGCTCATCCAGCTCCTGCTTTAATGAGGCTGGCAATTCATGACGTGCATTCAAGATCACGCGGCTGCCCGCCTTGGCAAATGCCAGTGCCGTTGCCGCGCCGATTCCTCTTGAGCTGCCGGTAATCAGTACCGTTTTATTGGTTAGCTCCATTGGGCATGCTCCTTTACAAAGTTTTCATAATCCTGCCGCGTTTCGATATGTTCCCGCGTTAAACCAGCATCAACCTGCTTGGCAAATTTGCTGAGCGTTTTGCCGGGACCAATTTCCAACGTTCCTTCAATCTTTTGATGATCAATTAGATACTGCAGGTCTTGACCAAAATGAGTCGGTACCGCCAGTTGACGTTCCAAAATGACTGCCGTTTCTTCAGCTTGGAACGGAGCCACGATCGTATTACTGATCACAGGAACTTTCGTCTGGTTAAATTTAACGTCGCGCAGGCGGGCTTTCATCTTTTGGCGAGCGCCGTCAAACAGCGGCGTATGAAAAGCCCCGCTGACATTCAGCTTAATTACGCGCTTGGCTGCTTGATTTGCGTTTAATCGTTCTACTGCCTCTTTGATTCCTGCTTGAGTACCGCCAATCACTAGTTGTCTTGGCGAATTGTAATTGGCAACCCAGGCATCTGACAGCTGGGCACAAATTTTTTCAACCAGATCATTGTTTGGGTCAATGATCGCCGCCATTGTGCTAGCAACTTCATCTGCAGCTGTCTGCATATATTGACCGCGATCCTTGAGCAGAGCAAAGCCAGTATCAATCGACAAGGATTCAGCCGCCATCAAAGCTGGATATTCGCCCAGCGACAGCCCGACCATGCCCGCTACCGGCAAGTTGGGGAGATCGCGCTGCAGCATGCGCCAGATTCCCAGACTAAAAGCTGCCAGTGCCGGCTGAACGTATCTGGTTTGATTCAGCTCGCCATTTTCACTCTTCAAAAGTTTGACGATATCAAGTTCAGTTGCCTCGCTGGCCTGTTCCAGCGTCTTTAAAAACGTCTCATCAGCCAGCAGGTCACAGCCCATTCCTGGTTTTTGCGCTCCTTGACCGCTAAACAGAATCCCTAATTGCATCTTAGTCTTCCTTGGCTGCCAGCTGCTTAGCTACCAGTTCAACGACATCGTTAATCGTTTCGGCACCATCTTCAACATCCAGTTCAATGTCAAACTTGTCTTCCAGTTCGTTCATGATTTCAAAAACGTCCAAGCTGTCTGCTTCTAGATCTTCTTTGATTTTGGCATCTGACACGATCTTAGCTTCATCGACATCCAGTTCTTCAGCTGCGATTTCTTTTACCGTTGCAAAAATTTCTTCTTTAGTCATTTCTTTGTCCTCATTTCTTTTGGTTGTTCAAAATCAGTATCTTAAAATAATCGTTCCCGTTGTCAAACCGCCGCCAAAACCACTCAAGGCTAAAATATCGCCTCGTTTGATCATTCCTTTTTCAATACATTCGTCTAAAAGAATCGGTTCGCTAGCGGCAGAAGTATTGCCATATTCAGCAATATTGATGGGAAACTTTTCTAAAGGCTGCTTGAGGCGCTTGGCTACCTGCTTGATAATGCGGGCATTGGCCTGATGCAGCAAAAAAACATCAATCTGATCCAGCGTCAGCTTATTTTGAGCACTGGCCTGCAAAATTGATTCGGGTACCTCATGCGTGGCAAAACGGTAGACCTCTCGTCCATTCATTTTAAATGGCATCAGTCCAGTCAGTGGTTTGGGAAAAGTATTTCCCGGACTCGTCATGCCAGCACTCAGCTCATTGCTTAATTCGCCAAAGGTCTTTAGCTGTAGTCCTAACAGGGTCGGTGCTTTAACCGGCACTTTTTCTAATAAGACGCCCCCAGCACCATCACCGAATAAAACGGCAGTCGTTCGATCATGCCAGTCAATCAACTTGCTTAAGACCTCGCTGCCAATTACCATGGCCTTTTTTACCATTCCCGTATTCATCATCTGACTGGCAATTGCCAAGCCATAGACGAATCCCGAACAGGCTGCCGAAACATCAAAGGCAACTGCATTTTTGGCCTGCAGCTTGCCTTGAACGATTGCGGCCGTTGAAGGCGTATAGGCATCTGGCGACATGGTAGCCACTAAAATCAGATCAAGCTCCTCAGCCTGCCAACCGCTTTTCTTTAAAAGCAGCTGGCCGGTTTTAAATGCCAGATCAGCCGTATTTTCGTACTTGCTGATATGACGACGCTTAATTCCGGTTCTTGATTGAATCCAATCGTCAGAGGTATCCATAATCCGACTCAAGTCATCATTATCAATAACCTGATCAGGAACCCAGCTGGCCGTCTGTACGATTTTTAAGTCTTCCAAAGGCTTTCTCATCCTTTCAGGCATGTTCATCCAGAAAATCTTCCAAGTTGCGCATCGCCTTACGAACGACTTTTAGCTCTTCATCGTTCATATCCTTTAAAAAGCCCTTAACCATCATATTGTGGAAAGCACGGTGCGCACGAAACAGCACGCGACCCTTATGAGTCAAGCCAAGCCGAATCACGCGCCGATCATCCTCATCACGATAGCGTTCTACATAGCCCTTTTTCACCAATCGATCAGCCGTTGCCGTCATCGTACCTGGTGAGACATGCAGCTTTTGCGCAACCTGTGAAACGGTCTGGTGATTATACATGGTGATTGCATCGATTGCGTGCATCTCCTTGATCGTCAAATCACGAAACATGCTTTTGCGCAGCTCGTGCTCTTCAACCCACAAGATTCCGTTATAGGCCCGCACCAATGCCTGGTTAATTTCTTGGTAGTCGTCATTCATAATGTATTTTTCTCCTTTGCTTAGCAGCTCAAATAGTTTGATTATCAAAATACATTATAGACTAAACCGCGGCTAAATCTTAGCTTGGCGATCCGCCACTACAAAGACCAATTCAGCGCTGCAGACCTTTTTGTCCAAGACCTTGGCTACTGCCTTGACAATTCCCATTTGCCGCCGCTTTTTAATCATTTCGATCTCAAGCTTCACTACATCGCCAGGACGAACCATTTGGCGAAACTTAGCATTGTGAATTGCTCCCAGATATGCCGTTTTCTTGAAAAACTCTGGTGATTTCAGAATCAGAATCGAAGCCGCCTGAGCCAGCGTTTCAATTATCAAGACCCCCGGCATAACCGGATTGCCAGGAAAGTGACCTTGGAAAAATGATTCATTGATCGTAACGTTTTTAGTCGCAGTAATGCTTTTTCCAGGTTCCATGGCATCGACATAATCGATATAGCAGATCGGATAGCGATTGGGAATCAGATCCATGATTTCTTGTGCCGTCATCAGTGCCAATTTTGTCACCTGCCTTCAAAAAAGTATTTCGAGTATCAAAGTATTCGATATTCGAATTATATGTCATTCAAATTTTTAGTCAACCATCGACCTGCTTCCGTAACCGCTTTCTATAAACGCAAAAATATCTTTTGATGTCTCAAAGTATCATTATTAATTACAATAACGGTGCTCATTGATAAATATGATAATCAATTCATATCTTGTGGATAACTTTTATAAAAATATTTTGATTATCAAAGTTTTGTTAATAAAAAAGTCTCGCATTTCAATCAAGAAATACAAGACTCTCAAAATAATGGGGTGGTTATTTATTTAGTTGTTGTCAGATCTGGGTTCGCATTGCTTCTTGCAAATGAAAGCCCAGGAACCGCATTGAGATCCCAACCGGCACGATCGCCATGCAGATAGTTTACCCAACCGGCCGCTCCAATCATGGCCGCATTGTCGCCACATAGTCTCAATGGCGCCATCAAAAGTTCTACTTCCGGATGCTGCTTTTCCAAGTCCTGCTTTAAGCGGTTGCGCAAGCCGTGATTAGCTGCCACACCGCCAGCCAAGATCAGCTGCTTGACAGGATAGTCGCTCAACGCCCGCATCGTCTTTTCAGCCAGTACGTCGACTACGCTCTGCTGAAAGCTGGCCGCCAGATCATATTTATCCAGTTCCTGACCACGCTGGTTGGCGTTGTGTACGGTGTTGATAAAGGCGCTTTTAAGACCACTGAAACTGAAATCATAGTTGTCTTCTTTTTCCATCGCCCGCGGAAAATGGAAGGTATCGGATCCTTTGGCTGCCCACTCATCAATCGTTTTGCCAGCTGGATAGTTAACCCCCAAAACCCGGCCAATCTTGTCGTAGGCTTCACCTGCCGCATCATCACGCGTTTCGCCAATGATCTCATATTCATGCTCGCTGGCCATATAAACCAGTTCTGTGTGCCCGCCCGAAACCAATAGTGCCAGCTGCGGATAGGCAAACTGCTTTTCAAACCGAGCCGCGTATATGTGTCCTGACATATGATTGACCGGCACCAATGGCAATTGATGAGCCCAGGCAACCATTTTGGCAGCCGTCACGCCTACCAAAAGTGAGCCAACCAGACCGGGCCCATACGTAACCGCGACCGCACTTAAGTCACCATAATCAACGCCTGCCTCATTTAGGGCCTTATCAATGCATTTTGTAATCTGCTCAATATGATGACGGCTGGCAACCTCAGGCACGACCCCGCCAAAACGCTGATGACTCAAGATCTGGGTTGCTACGATATTGCTTAGGATCTTTTGCCCATCCTCAATGACCGCCACACTGGTCTCATCACAACTGCTTTCAAACGCCAAAATCAAATTTCTCTTTGCCACTTTATTCTATCCTTTCACTTCTTCAAGCTGGGCAATCATGTCCAACGCGTCTTCATGATTATCCAGGTAATAATGCCGCTTGATCTCGCCATCCATAAAACCCATCTGCCGATAGAGCCGCTGTGCTTGATAGTTGGAGACTCTGACTTCCAGGCTCATCGTGCGCATTGCTTGTGCCAGAGCAATCTGCCTGGTTGTCTGCAACAGGTAGGTTCCCAGTCCTTGTCTTTGAAAAGCCGGATGCACGCCAAAGTTGGTGATATGAGCATCAGCACGATTCCAGTCAAATGAGCAGCCGATAAAGCCCAACACATCTTCATTGGCATTTTTCAGCACCAGATACAGCCGATCATTTTTCTTCAGATCCGCTGCAAATGCCGCTCGATTCCACGGTGCCACACCATAGATCAGTTCCTCAATATGCACCATGGCAGCAATATCAGTTTCTTTAGCCTGGCAGATCGTACCAGATTGGTGATTAAGTCTGATCGAACGGCTGGCAAACGTCATTGGCATCCGGTCAGTGCTGCCAACCTGTTCCAGCCAATTCTTAAACTTCTCGAACATAATCCTGCTGTGGGGCATTTGGGTGCTGGTGGTGCCAAACTGCCTCGGCCTCAGTAATTCTTAAGTATTGCGGCACAAATTCATCAATGTTTTTAACCGGCACTGCCTTTTCACCCAGCAAGGCCAGCTGATAGGTTGAAGGAATACTAAATGCAGTCGGCAGAAACTTCAGCTGATTCGGCACGTTTTTCAGCTGGTTTCGTAAACGGTCAGTCAGCTCACCTGCCATTAAGACTGGTTTTTCAAATTTTGCCAATTGATCGAACAAAGCCTGCATTGACAGGTGCTGATCAGGCAGTACGTTAATCAGTTGATTGTCTTGCCACTGATAGGCCCCTGCAAAAACGTTGCCGCGTCGTGCATCAAAGAATGGCACAATCAAGGCGTCAGTTGCTGGGGCCAGGTTAGCCGCCACCGTTTTTAAGCTGGAGACGCCTGCCAATTCGATGTCCAAAGTATCCGCCAGCACCTTGGCAGTAGTTACTGCAATGCGGATGCCGGTATATGATCCCGGACCCTGAGCAACTACTACGCGATCCAGGTCTTGGGGCTGCCATTGAACTTTTTGAAACAAATCATTAATTACCGGTAAAAGAAAAATGCTGTGGTTGCGGACCATATTAAGCGTCGTTGTGGCTAAAAGCTGATCGTCTTCCACCAATGCCACGCTCATTGGGTGATTAGAGGTATCAATTGCAAGTATTTTCATTATTTTCTCGTTCCTTTCGTACTTAGCAATTTTATCACACAACTTAAAAATGAGTGCGGCCAGCTTTTAGCTCTTACCGCACTCATTTTTATTTAAGCGATTAATATTTGATTTTTAATTGTTGCGGTCGTCATAACCCTTCGGATGCGTGGAGTGCCACTTCCAAGCCGTTGCAATGATGTCGTGCACGTCATCAAATTTTGGCTTCCAACCCAAGACTTCACGTGCCTTTTCACTGGCCGCAACCAACGAGTCAGGGTCTCCCGGACGACGTGGCGCCATTTTGGCTGGAATCTCCTTACCCGTAACCTCACGAGCAGCTTCCAGCATCTGCTTGTTGGAAAAGCCCGTTGAAGAACCCAGGTTGAATTGGTTGGATTGATTGTTCTTCTTCAGATACTGCAAAGCCAGAATGTGGGCATCAGCCAGGTCCATGACATGAACGTAGTCACGCACGTTGGTACCATCTGGGGTGTTGTAGTCATCGCCAAAGATGCTGAGTTCTTTGCGCTTGCCTTGTGCAACCTGCATGATGATTGGAACCAGGTGCGTTTCGGGACCATGATCCTCGCCAATCGTACCGTCTGGAGCAGCCCCAGCCACGTTGAAGTAGCGCAGAGCCACGAATTTAATGCCATAAGCCTTGTCAGCCCATGCCATCATTTGTTCCATCATCAGCTTGGACAGACCATATGGATTGATTGGCTTTTGAGGATCGGTTTCTTTAATTGGCATGTGTTCCGGCGTACCATAAGTAGCCGCCGTTGAGCTGAAGACAATGTACTTAACGCCAAAGTCGCGCATGGCTTCCAAAAGCGTAACCATGCCACTCGTGTTGTTGTCAAAGTACTTCAAAGGCTCACTCATTGATTCGGGAACGATTGAGAAGGCCGCAAAGTGAACAACGGCTTCGATATTCTCATTAACGAAAATCCGATCCAGAAAGGCACGATCGCGAATGTCACCATAGTAGAACTTAGCCTTTGGATTGATGGCCTTTTTGTGTCCCGTTGAAAGATTGTCTGCAACGACCACGTCATAACCATGTTCAATTAAATCTTTAACCATGTGTGAGCCAATGTATCCGGCCCCACCTGCAACTAAAATAGCCAAAGTGTTTTCCTCCCTTATCTTGACGGGTTTACCTCTTCATTTCTCTCTTGGTAAAATTATAACATAAAATTTTAGTAAAAACCCATTTGATATCAATCTTTAAAAATTTAATCCGTCAGCGGCTGAACGATACTGCTCATAATTTCATGGTCCAAGAACTTAAACATCAATCCTTCCCGCAGACCGTTATTGCTAAATGTCAGCTGTTTGACGTCTAACTGCCGCAAAATCGCCATTAACGGCAGCAGGCCGCCAACAATTACATCAGCCCGTTCAGAAGCAATGCCATGAACGTTGGCCCGCTGCTTTTTATCCATCGCCAGCAGCGAGTGCATAATGCGATTGGCATCAGCTGTCGACATTTTTAGACCATGAACGGGTTGACGACCTTTGCCCTGAGCCTCCAACTGCCAGCGATAAATCTTGGCCAGGGCTCGATTGCTGCCACCCAGTGCTACGACTTCTTGGTGTCGTGCCCGCTGCAGCCAGTGCTGAGGTCCCAACGCGTGATCAACTCTAACGATGGCATCAAACAAATCAGCAGAGTTAATCTGATCATCCAGATGATATTCTTGAGAAAGCAGCACCGCACCGATCGGCAGACTGATAATTTCTTCAGCCTGTCCATCATCGACATAGATCAATTCCATGCTGGCGCCACCAGTATCAATAATCAACCCGTTTTTAATCGGCAGGGTTCTGGTAACGCCAACATAGTCCAGATAAGCCTCCCGCTCACCAGAGATTACCTTAAAGCTAAAACCGGTCTCTGCCTTGACCCGCTTTAAGAATTCCGTCTGGTTGGCAGCCTGACGAACGGCAGCCGTGGCAACTGCAATCACCCGAACGTTTTTCAGCGCCATGCAAAGCTGCTTAAAATGCTGCAGTGCTTTTATCGTCCGATCCATCGGCGCCGGCTTGAGCATTTTTTCTGGCCCCATGTTTTCTGAAAGGCGAACGTATTCTTTTTCATAGCTTACCAAATTATAATTGCCAGACTCGTCAATTTCGGTAATTCGCAGTCGAACCGAATTCGAGCCCAGATCAATAACCGCTAGATTAATCATGCGCATTGTCCTCTTTATCGTTCAAATGCAGCTTGGATACATGACGCGTCATTGGTTGAAAGGCACTGGCTGCTTGATGCTGTTCCGTTTCCTTTTTATCAGCTCGGTTAGCTGCCTGAGCTTGCGCAATAAAGTATTCTTGACAGCTAAACGGCTGCGTCTTGCCGCGGTCAATTCGTTCATACTTGTTGCCGTGCAGAATCCGTGTCTTGACATTATCTTGCCACATCTTGTCAAAAATATCGATTGCCCGGGCCTTGGTATCACTTTCCAAAACTGGGAACAGCTCCTCAACGCGCCGGTTTAAGTTCCGCGTCATCATATCAGCACTGGCCAGATAGATCTCTTCATGACCGTTGCCTTTGAAGTAATAGATCCGTGAGTGTTCCAAAAAACGCCCCACGATTGAATGAACCTCAATGTTTTCGTGCAGCTGAGGCAGATCATTGCGCAGACAGGTAATCCCGCGAATCAGCAGCTGAATCTTAACGCCAGCCGTGGCCGCTTCATAAAGCCGCGCGATAATCTGCTTGTCAGACAACGAGTTCATCTTCATGCGAATCAAAGCTGGGCTGCCGGCCTTAGCAATCTTGATCTGCTCATCAATCTTGCCATCAATAAACTCCCGGATGCCATCTGGTGAGACTCGCAGCTTATGGAAGTAGCGTGGTCGAGCAAATCCTGAAAGCATATTGAACAGGTTAGTCATGTCTTCACCCAGTTCGTAGTCGCACGTAAACAGTCCCATATCGGTGTAGAAATGAGCCGTAACATCATTGTAGTTACCAGTCCCCAGATGCATGTAGCGCCGGATGCCATCCTCGTCACGCCGAATAACCAACGCCAGCTTACAGTGCGTCTTTAAGCCAACCAGACCATAGATAACGTGACAGCCCATTCGTTCCAGACGCCGCGCCCAGCGAACGTTGTTTTGTTCATCAAACCGTGCCTTGACTTCAACCAACACCGTAACCTGTTTGCCTTGCTGAGCAGCCATCCCCAGATACTTAATGATCGGCGAATTGCCCGAGACACGATACAAGGTCATCTTAATTGCCAAAACCTGGTCATCAGTGGCCGCTTGATGAATGAAGTTGACGACCGATTGAAAATCATCATAAGGATGCTGAACCAGATGATCTTTGGTGCGAATTGCCTCAAAGATATTATGATCCATATCAAAGCACGGATCAAGGTGCGCTTTGAACGGCTGATAACGCAGATCATCGTGTCCTTTGACCATGCCGGAAAGCTTCTTTAAAAACGTCAGATCAACTGGTCCATTGACGCGGTAGACCGCCGTTTCATTTACATGCAGGTTCTTAATCAGATGATTTTCCAACCATGGATCAATATCACGCTCAACCTCCAAGCGCATGACATGACCATGTTCACGCTCCCGCAGTTGATGCTGAACGGCCCGCAATAGATCAGACGTGTCTTCTTCTGCAACGTCCAGATCCATGTCCCGCATGACCCGATAGGTACCAGAAGAAATGATGCGATAGCCGGGAAAGAGCACCGACAAAAATTCCTTAATCAATTCATCCAATAAGACAAACTTATTTTCACCCGGCAGCTTGACCAGACGCTTATAGATCTCAGGTACCCGCACCGTAGCAAATTTCTCTTCATTTTCAGTATTCTCGTCATGAGGTTCTTGAGAGCGGCCTTGAATCTCCTGATCGCCTTCCAGGATTTCGTGCTCTTTAACGTGCAGGCTTTCCGGATCGCGCTCCAATTTAATTGCAATGTTGAGCGAATTGTTGGAGATAAAAGGAAATGGCCGCGATGTATCATCAGCCATTGGCGTCAGTACCGGCATTAATTCCTCGTTAAAGTAGCGACGAATGTATTCATATTGTTCAGCATCCAAATTTCTGACATGTAAAATTTGAATATTTTGTGATGCCAGTTCTGGCAGCAGCTGATCATTATAAATCTGATAGCGCTGCTCAACCATGCCGTGTTCTTTTTCATTAACCGCGTCCAGTTGCTCTTTAGGCGTCATCCCTGAAGCATCGGTTGTCGTAACGTTGGCGGCCGAAAGCTTATGCAGCGAGGCAACTCGTACCATAAAGAACTCGTCCACATTGCTTTGCGTAATCCCCAGAAAATTAGCCCGCTCCAGCAGCGGATTTTCTGGGGCCAGCGCTTCTTCTAAGACCCGACCATTAAAGTCAATCCAGGAAAGCTCACGGTTGACGTAGTTTTGCGGCTGATAAAAATCTTTATACATCATTTCATTCCCCTTCCTTGGCAATTAATTCTGGCTTTAGGCCATAGACATCGGTAAACAGCTGATTTTTTCGTTGAAAGGCCCACTTTTCCAAGACCAGATCGTCATTGGCATGTGCCGTGATCAACAGACGATCATCCTGCAGGCGCAGCTCAATTCGCGAAATCTTTTGCAGGCGCGAATCGTCCAATGAGTCGGCCACCCTTAAAATTGCCGCCAATTTGGCAACGGGCATTTGAATGTCATCATCCATATGCCGATAGTGGGCCTGAGCAACGTCAGGACTCTCAGAACTGTGATAGCGCGCTACTTCAGCAATCGTACGGTTATCATCAGCCGAAAGCCCAATCAGCGGATTAGATTCTAAGATGTATTGCGAATGCCGATAGTGCCCTTGTGGATTGATAAAATTGCCGATATCTTCAATCTTGCAGGCAATCTCTAAAAGCAGGCGATCATGCCGATCAAGCCGGTGAATCGGCTGCAGAGCATCAAACAGCTGCAGCGCAACTCTGGTAACAAACGTTGAATGCGCTGTGTCGGCTCCATAGCGTTGCGCCATGTTAGCTGCTGAGGTTCGGATCATGTTGTCAATCAGTGAGCGATCACCCAGCTGCATAATCGTCAGGCCATCTAAAATGTGCAGACTGGTGGCATAGATCCGCTGTGCATCCAACAGATGAATGGTGCGCGAAATTACCAGGTAGTTGGGCAATACCCAGTTGACGCTTTGCTCATCGACGTTGTAATGATTGATAATGAACTGATTAGACGAGCTGACAATCCGTTGGTAGCGTTTTTCAAAGTCTTCACGCGGCACCTTGCCCAGCATCTCATCTGGCTTAACGTAGCTTTGAGCCATCGTTCCTACGTTATGAATCAGCAGATTGGAATTTTTGACATGCCGCAGCTCTGGCACTAGATATTCTAGCTTGCTTGAAATATAGTCCAGAATAATTTCGCTTGGCGTTGTCGTAGTCTGGCGCAGCGTTTGGGCCAGGTGGTTGACGCGCGCCTCGCCCAGATCAATATCCCATGACGTCTGAAACTTGCCGTGACGGAAATAGGAAAGCCGCGTCGTGTTCAGGCCAATCGTCAAAATATACAACGCTTTTTTACTGAGCTCATTGAACTGCGGCATCTGGGCCATTACAGCTGCCAATGCACTGGCCATCAGCTGATTGTTGCTGAGCCATTCAATATTCAAATCAGTCCTGACTTTTAATTGCTCGGCAATATAGCGAGCCTCAACCATGTTTAAATCTTCTAAAGAGCCATAAAAGGCAAATTTTTCAACTTGATATTCATGCAGAATTCGTTGAAAACCTTGCAGATTATCAACAATAGCCTGCATGTTTTGTGCATAGTTGGCAACATTATGACTGCCAACGATCAAAGCCCCTGATTGGACCTCGGTGATGATTTTAAGGGTTGGGAGCTCTACAATCCGAAGCGTCAAGCGATCCGGCTCTAGGAAAATAATCCCAAATAACGAATTTTTCAAATTAACACTCCTCACATGATTTTATTCATTGAATGCCCTTTTTATCTGTTATATATAAAGAATACCACCAATTTCAGCCTGTTTGGGCCTTAAAACTTTTTTGCATTGTAAATAATGTGAAAAGCCAAAATTGCATCGTGTCAAAGCCGTTCATCATACTAAAAAATCGCCTCTGCCGGCTTGACAGACGCGATTTTGCGTATTTTATTCATTCCAAGTCATTGTTGAGGCCGCTGCCAGCTGACCATCAACAACGATTCGATGATCAGTGGTCAACTCACCATTTTCATTGCGATACGGGCTGCTGATCTCGCTGGTGACGGTCTGACCATAGCGCACTTCTTTTTCATAGCGCATCGTCATATGCTTCAGCTGATGGCGCGTTAAAAATTCTGCCCCCAGCGGATCCTGCATCCAGTCAAAGTAGCGAGCATTATTGACGTGACGATTTGAGTCAATATCAAAGAATCGAACATGGTAGTCGTTTTTACATCTAACGTCTTGAAGTCCCTGAGCCTTAGCTAATCTAGGCAGCCGCTTCTTTTCCGGACCATGATAAGGCTCAATGACTGCTTGTGGGATCGACATTAAATGACGCGTCTGCAGGTTCATATAAACGAACAGTCCGGTCAAGCGAACATATTCTACGCGACGATCCGCCGATTGAATCCAAAATTCGCGTAGGGCAAAGAAACGATTATTGGCAATCGCCCGCGTGCCCAGAATTACCTCTTCACCATTAATCGGCTGTTGTGCGGCAAAGAATCCTTCATAGCTGGTAATCACCCAGCCACCGCCATAGCTTTGGATGGTTGCCGTATCCAGTCCTAACGAATTGCCGTGTTCTTCTGATACCTGCACAGCCATACTGATCAGCATACTTAAGCTGGGATGGCCGGTTGCATCGCATTCATAGTAACTTAAATGATGCTTGGTTTCATATACCAAGGGGGCTTTCAATGCCATCGTCTCACCTCATTTTAAAGCTCATGATACTGCCGATATAAATCCTGGCGCTTGATCTGATTGCGCTTGGCAACCAGCTTGATGGCCGCATTGGTTGAAAGACCATGCTGAATTTCCTGGTCGACCTGCTCTTTTAGACTGAGACTGACCGAATCATCAGCTGGCTGGTCAGGATGATCGTTGCCAGCCACCAGAATCACAAACTCACCGCGAATCTGATGCGTATCTGCCCACTGAACTAATTCCTCCAATGACCCTCGACAAAATTCCTCATAACGCTTGGTCAATTCTCTTGCCAAAACTGCCTTGCGATCCAAGCCAAAAACCTCGGCCATTGAACTCAGCGTTTTTGCCAATCGATGTGGTGCTTCATAAAAAATCATCGTTTCCTGATGCTGATTTAGCGGTATCAATTCTGCAATCTGTTGTTGATGCTTGCGGCTTAAGAAACCATAGAAATAAAATGGCTGCGGATTAAGACCAGAAGCAATCAGGGCCGTAATCCCAGCATTAGCACCGGGCAGGGCAACAACCTGCAAGCCTTCTTCAACCGCTGCTGCAACCAGCTCCCGACCTGGATCAGAGATTGACGGCATGCCGGCATCACTGCACTGCGCAATCGACTTGCCCTGCTTTAAAAGCTCAATCAGCTGCGGAATCCGCTGTTCGGTATTATGCTCATGAAAACTGATCTGTCTGGTATCAATCTCAAAATGATTCAAAAGCATCTGCGTATGCCGCGTATCCTCTGAAGCAATTAGGTCAACTGCCGCCAGCGTTTTGACGGCCCGAAACGTCATATCGTCAAGATTACCGATTGGCGTTGGTACCAAATAGAGTCGTCCCGTTTCATTATCAGTAAAGCTGCGAATCTGTTGCATAAATATCACCCTTACTTTTGCGGCTGATCGTGACGCCCGTAGATTGCATCCAGACAAAACGCGCATGAATCGTCTTCATCCAGTCGCTTGCCATAGTACTCATTGCAGACATGAAAGCCTTCTTGATACAGTTTTTGCAAGTTGCGTCTTGAATCGGTCAAGCCATCTTTGGTTGCCTGCTGATGCTTTTGTTTGAGCATTTGATGTAGATGCTCATTTTCAATTGATAGCTCTGCGTTTTCTTCTAGAACCGCCGTCATCATTGACTGCAATTCCTCCATACTGTCGACCAGATCCTTGGTTTGCTTGGTAACTCTGGTGAATCGTTCATAAATCTTGCTTTTGTCTACTCGCTCACTCATTTACGTCTTTCCTCATTTCTATCGCTGCAAGACATTGATAATGCGTAGTGAAAGCTGCTCGGCCGTATTTTGAAATGAAATATTCTGGTCCATTAAATGCCTGGTTTCCAGTGTCAGTTCACTGACCTTCAGCAACTGGTCCAATCGATAATGCTGCGCGATTTCTTTTACCATCGTCAATTGATCATTGAAATGCAGATCGTCAATTTCATCAGCACCATTGGCCACCATCAGCGTATCGCGCCAGATCAAAGCCATCAAGTCCAAGACCAATGCTTGTTTTTCGCGATCGTCAGCCACTTTCAAAAGCGTTGTCTGGACCGTGACAAAGGCTATCAGATCAGCCCGACCACATTCTTTATACCACTGCACGACGGCTTGGACCGCTTGATTGAGCCAGTCATCTACCATCCATTCTTTAATCCGCGCCGTTGAATCGCTTAATCCTAACGCAATCGACTGCAGACCAATGGGAATCTCGGCTTGATCCAGCATCTCATGCAGAATCTTTTTGGGCAGCGGCTGCAGTTCAATAATCTGGGTACGCGAACGAATTGTTGGTAAAACGGCACTTTTATTGGTCGTCAAAAGCAGAATATAGATGCCAGGCAGCGGCTCTTCAATAAATTTTAACAGACTATTGGCGGCACTTGTCGTCATTTTTTCAGCATCTTCAATGATAAACAGCTTTTGACTGCCTTCCACGGCACTTTTGGTAAATTCTGCCTTTAAGCGCCGAATCGTATCAACCTTGATCTGCCGACCCTCTGGAGTTGCAATAACTACGTCGGGATGATTGCCCGAAAGAATTCGCTGACACTCGCTGCAGGTTCCATCCGGCTCGCCAGCTTGCGGCTGTTCACAAAAAAGGCGCAGGGCCATCCACTGCGCCAATGCTTTTTTCCCTGATCCAGACGGGCCGGCAAACAAATAGGCATGTGCCAATTCACCTTGAGCCATCGTTTTTTTTAGGCGTTGACTGATTGCTGGCTGCAGTCGTTCAGCTTGCCATTTTGATTGCGTGGCATTTGCCATTTTGGATCACCTCGTCTTGATCGGTTTGCAATTTAAAACTGTAAAAATTTTTCGACTGGCAGGATAAAGACCGTTGCTCCCCCAATCTGAACGTTAATCGGAATGGCCGATGAACCGTTGTCGATCTGGGCTGCCGGGGTCATGTACTGTTCACGCGACTTGGCATTATGCTTGATGATTTCCAATACTTCATCAACCCGATCATCTTCTACGACTACCATATAAGTGGTGTTGCCTTCTCTTAGAAAGCCACCCGTCGATGACAGCTTGGTCGCACCGATATTGTTGTCGATAAAAGCATCCCGCAGTTTACCGGCATCTTTTGGTTGAACGATTGCCATAATCATTTTCATAATAAGCCCTCCTTAAAAAATCGCTTAAAACAGTTGCTCAAAGCGCTGATGAATTGCCAAACGAGTTGCCGAAATCACCTGTACCAACGGCTGACTGGCATCAATCGTAACGATCCGATCAGGGTTTTGTTGCGCCAGCTTCTGATAGGCGCTTCGGACCTTGCGATGAAAAGAAAGTGCCTCTTCATCCAGCCGATTAACCTGATCAGCACGATTCTGCGCAATTCGCCTAAGGCCCAGTTCAGAATCAATATCCAGATAAATCGTCAGTTCCGGCATCAAGCCGTCAATTGCAAACTGATTGATCCGCCAGATGTTATCCTCTCCCAGGCCACGACCAGCGCCTTGGTAGGCAATTGAGCTGTCAACGTAGCGGTCGCAGAGAATTACCTTGCCGCTTTTGAGCGCTGGCATGATATCGGCAACCAGGTGCTGTCGCCGCGCCGCCGCAAACAGCAGTGCTTCCGTGCGCGGATCCATATCGGTATTGCGAGCATCAAACAAGACATCCCGAATCTGCTCAGCAATATGGTTGCCGCCTGGCTCTCTGGTATACAAAACACCATCCGATCCCAGCTGTTTTTTCAGATCGGCCGTAATCTGACGCATAACGCTGGTTTTACCCGCTCCATCTGGCCCTTCAAATGAAATAAATTTACCGTCCATTATCATTCCTCGGTTACTGCTTGATTACGCTGTCGTTTAAATAGCCATGCAGGTGATTGCGGCGCGCTTTGGTATAAAGGTACAGGTATTTTTGCTCTTGCAGCTTGGTTCGACTATAGAGCTCATTGTCAACTTGTCCTTCATAGACGGCGTGCTCGGTTTCTTTGGCATGATCCCAACTGTCCTTAACATTGTAGATCAGTTCCAACAGCTTTTGATTACCCAGCTCTTCAACGGCATGGGGATTGTGATGCTTAAAAAACATGATCTTCACCTACATTTCCGTTCTGCCTTGAACTGCTCTGAACAAGGTTACCTCATCAGTATAGTCGATATTGGCGCCAGCTGACAGCCCATGGGCCAGACGAGTAACTCTGATACCTGCCGGCTTGATCAGCTTAGCCAGATATTGTGCCGTGGTCTCACCATCCAGTGAGGCATTGGTTGCCACAATGATTTCTTTGACCTCGGTATTTTTCTGCAGGCGCTTAAGCAAAGCCGGGATATTGATATCCATTGGCCCTGTTCCTTCGCTTGGCGAGATGGAGCCGTGTAAAACATGGTAAAGGCCATGGTATTCGTGCATCCGCTCCATTGCCATAATATCTTGCGAATGCTCAACCACCAGAATCGTTGAACGATCACGCGACTTATCTCGGCAGATTGGGCAAGGATCGTCTTCAGTAATAAAGCCACAGATACTGCAGTAGTGCAGATCTTTTTTCACGCTTAAGAGCGCCTTGGCAAAATCCTCAACGTCTTTCTGGTCCATTCCCAGGGTATAAAAAGCAAGGCGAGTCGCGGTTTTTTCGCCAATTCCCGGCAGCTTCATATAGCTGTCGATCAGTTTGGCAATTGGCTCAGGATACTGCATCGCCAGGCCTCCTTAAATATTCAAGCCTTTAGTGTACTTACCGAATTTTTGCTGTGTGGCGGCATCAACTTTTTCCAGGCCATCATTAACGGCTGCCAAAACCAGATCGGCCAGCATGTCAACGTCATCGGGATCAACGGCTTGCGGATCAATCTGCAAATCAGTCAGCTTTTTATCGCCGGTAAAGGTTGCCTTGACCATTTCGTCAGGCGAGACGCCGACAAATTCTTCCTTGGCCAGATTCTGCTGTTCTTCCATCATCTTTTGCTGCATCTTCTTAGCCTGTTTCATCATTTGTTGCATGTTCATTCCGCGCATCATAGTTATTATCCATCCTTTACTTATGTTATTGATTAATTATCTTCAATTTTTACCAAATCACCAAACATTTGCTTGGCCTTATCAACCAGTGGATCTGTTTTAATCGGTGTGGCTGGCGCTGTCTGAGCTGATGAAGTTTTTTTATCAGTACCGGCTTTGTCCTTATTTAAGTAGCCATGCTCTGCCAAATAGTTATGGCGAATCTTTGGCCACTGATCCATTGGTACGAATGCCACACGCATCTCATTGCCAGACAGGCGCTGCAGGCCAGCTTCCATATCCGCTGCCAGACTGCCGCTGTTGGCACGCTGCAGCAAAAAGCTGCTGTCAAATGAAACCACGACGCCTTGCGGACTGGCCGCTACCGGCTGGGATGTATTGATCAGTGCGCGCTGCGGCGTCTCCAGCATATTAAGCAGATCGCCCCAGATTTCCTGCAGCCCGCGCAGATTCTGCTTTGTGGCATGTTCCAGAATTGGGTAGACGCGATCCAGCTTAACCATCATTTTAGGCTGAATTTTGTTGCCAACAGTATCGCCTGATCGTCGAACGGTACGGGGTGCCATGCTGCTGCCGGTTTGTCTTAAGCCGGCAATTGCTGACTGCAGCTGCTGAATCTCTTGCTGCAGCTGACCGATCGTCTGACTAAGCCGTGGATCCGATGCACTTGTTTTATCAACTTGCGGTTTGATTTGACTAAGCTTGACCGTCAAGACTTCCAAATAAACGTCAGGATGTGTCGTAAAGCGCATCTCTTCTTGAATCTCATTTAACTCGTCAATCATTTGGTACAGCTCATCGGCACTGGCAGCCTGACTCAACTGCTGAAAATCAGTTTCTTTAAGTCCTGAACCTGCAACGTTGACCAGCTGTGGCGATTCTTGATAGAGCAGTACATCGCGAATAAATGAGATCAGGTCCTCAATGAAGCGTTGACCGTCTTTACCCTGATCCAGAATTTCTTTCATTGTATGCAGAGCCGCGGCACTTTGATGGCTGATCGTCTCATCAAAGTATTTTTTCAGCAGCTGCTTGGTGACGCTGCCGGTAACCAGAAGCGCATCATCCAGTTTGACTTGGTTATCGCTAAACGACAAAACCTGATCCAAAATACTCAGTGCGTCACGCATGCCACCCTCAGCAGCATTGGCAATTACCCAGAGTGCGTCATTTTCATATACGACGTGCTTTTGATCCAGGATATACTGCATGCGCTCAAAGGCATCCTGGGCTGAGATCCGCCGAAAATCGAACCGCTGTACCCGACTGATGATAGTCAGCGGAATCTTATGCGGCTCGGTGGTTGCCAGGATAAAAATCACATTGGCTGGCGGTTCTTCCAAGGTTTTCAATAAAGCATTAAACGCACCGGTTGAAAGCATGTGTACTTCATCAATGATATAGACCTTATAGTCGGCTTGAGTTGGTGCGTACTTGGCCTTGTCACGAATATCGCGTATTTCTTCGACCCCGTTGTTGGAAGCAGCATCAATTTCAATAACGTCGCCAAGCTGCCCATTAGTAATTGCCTGACAGATCTCGCATTCATTGCAAGGTTCACCGTCTTGCTGATGATGACAGTTAATGGCTTTAGCGAAGATTTTTGCCGCTGAGGTCTTGCCAGTTCCCCTTGGGCCGGCAAACAAATAAGCATGACTGATCTGCTTGGTTATGATCGCGTTTTTTAGGGTCTGCGTAACCACCTGCTGACCAACGATCTCGTCAAATCGCTGTGGCCGCCAAACTCGGTAAAGCGCCTGATAGCTCATCTTGACTGCTTCCTTTCTGGTAAAAATCCGTATTATCGTTATTATACTAGTAAAATCGTCGCAATTCGATTGAAAAAAGGTTTTGCGCATAAAAAAAGCCGTGCGAAACGATCCACACAGCGGTTAATTTTCAAAAAAAACATGGGGCACAAGCTGTAGCGAACTTAGTGCTGCTTCCTTCCGGACCTGACACGATTCGTAGGCACAACCTTGCCCCATGACCTTACGGCAAATAATATCTTACACTATTTTAAAGTTAAATGCCAGTCTTCTGTCAATTCTTTTGCTGAGTCGATTTTTTCGCAGCTTTGCGCGCTTTGCGAACCCGTTTAAAGAATTGTTTAAGCAGCTGCTGACACTCAGCCTCTTTGATTCCTGATCTAATCGCAACTTGATGGTTGAATCTTGAATCGCTCAGCAGGTGGTACAGACTATCGACCGTGCCGGCTTTAGGATTTTTAGCTCCATAATATAAAGTACGAATTCTTGAGTTCATAATGGCACCGCTGCACATCATACATGGCTCCAGCGTTACGTACAGATCACACTCTTCCAGTCGCCAGCTTCCTAGATACTCGCAAGCTTCCATAATAGCCAGCAGTTCGGCATGATAGGCTGCATTTTGAAATCTCTCCCGCATGTTATGGCCGGCACCGATCACCTTGCCATGATAGACAACGATGGCCCCAATCGGCACCTCATCCATTAACTCAGCTTGCCGCGCTTCAGCCAGTGCCATTTCCATATAATCTTCCGGTTGCAAAATTTTTCTCCCTTATCAATTATTATTAATCAGTGTATAATGGTTTTTGTGATTTTTCTACCGCGTGAGTTATGAAGCAATCTTCATTAGAAAATAAAAAATTTGCTGCAACTTTCAGCACCCTAATCCCTTATTGCTTAGCCACTACATATTGTATTAATATTTTGCAAGCACACATTATATAGTACGTCAATGCTTGTAATTTCTTCATAACCCGCTATACTATAAAACATTAACTCAACGAAAAGTTAAAGGGGACTGAGATTTATGATTACCGTTTTCTCTAAAAACAACTGCATTCAATGCAAGATGACCAAAATGTTTCTAACGCAGCACCACGTTGACTTTGTTGAACACAACATTGATGAACATCCAGAGTACGTTGATCAACTGAAAGCTGACGGTTTTAAAGCCACGCCAGTAATCAAGCTGCCAGATGGTCAATCCTTTACCGGTTTCCGTCCTGACATGCTGAAACAATTGGCTTAATTGTCAATTATACCGCGTTATTTCCGGGGATCGTTCAATTATTTTGCACGATGCCCGCTTTTTATTGCACTGGAAAAAGGAGTTATCCATGGCACTATCAGATATCGACCTCACCAAGGTAAAATACTACGACCTTAATAATGAACTCAATATTCCTAAAGATGGACAAATCCAGCTTGATAAGGATCACGAAGCCCTAGACGATTTCATCAAGGAAAACGTCTTACCCAACACCAAGCACTTTGCTTCATTAAAAGAACGCTATGACTGGCTGGAAGCAAACGATTATATCGAAACCGGCTTTATGCACAAGTACCGCTTTGAATTCATCGAAAAGCTCTACGACTTTTTAAAGGCTCAGAATTTTCATTTTCATTCATTTATGGCGGCCTACAAATTTTATGCACAATATGCCCTACGAACCAACGATAAGGAATACTACCTGGAAAACTACATTGATCGCGTTGCCATGAACGCTCTGTTTTTGGCTGATGGCAATGAAGAGCTGGCTATGCAGCTGGCCGACGAATTGATTCACCAGCGTTATCAGCCAGCTACACCAACCTTTTTAAATGCCGGTCGCAAGCGGCGCGGCGAATTCGTATCCTGTTTTGAGATTCAGGCAACCGATGATATGAACTCAATCGGCAGGACGATCAATTCCGCCTTGCAGCTTTCCAAGATTGGCGGCGGTGTTGGCATCAATCTTTCCAACCTGCGTGAAGCGGGTGCACCAATCAAAAAAATCAAGGGTGCTGCCAGCGGGGTCGTACCAGTCATGAAGCTTTTAGAAGACTCTTTTTCCTACTCAAATCAGTTGGGACAGCGGCAAGGCGCCGGTGTCGTCTATCTAAGCGTCTTTCATCCCGATATCGTGGCCTTCTTGTCTGCCAAGAAAGAAAATGCCGATGAAAAGATTCGGATCAAGACGCTATCGCTTGGAATTACCGTCCCTGACAAGTTTTATGAGCTGGTCGAAAGCAATCAGGATATGTATCTGTTCAGCCCTTATGATGTTGAGCGGATCTATGGCGTCCCATTCTCATACGTTGACATCACTAATGAATATGAGAACATGGTTGCTAATGACGCCATTACCAAATACAAGGTCAACGCTCGCGACTTAGAAGATGAAATCTCCAAACTGCAGCAGGAATCAGGCTACCCATATATCGTCAATCTGGATACCGTCAACCGCGCCAATCCAATTGATGGCAAGATCGTCATGAGCAATCTTTGTTCAGAAATCGCCCAGGTTCAGCGACCATCAATCGTTAATGATGACCAGACGTTTGCCAAACTTGGGACTGACGTTTCTTGCAACCTTGGCTCTACCAACATTGCCAACATGATGGAAACGCCAGACTTTGGCCGCTCAGTTAGCGCCATGGTCCGGGGATTGACCCATATCAGCGACATCGAGCACCTTGACGTCGTTCCATCAATCGAGCACGGTAACGACATGGCTCACGCGATCGGTCTTGGCGCCATGGGGCTGCACGGCTACCTGGCCAAGCACCATATTCAATACGGCTCGCCAGTCGCACTGGAATTTACCAGCGTCTACTTTATGCTGCTCAACTATTGGACAATCAAAGTCTCCAATGATATTGCCCGTGAACGTCACGAAACGTTTGCTGAGTTTGAAAAGAGCACGTATGCCGATGGTTCCTACTTTGACAAATACGTCAGCCAAGATTGGGGGCCAAAGTCGGATGCCGTTAAGCAATTATTTGATGGCATTTTTATTCCTGGCACTAAAGACTGGCAAGAACTCAAGACAGCCGTACAAAAAGATGGTCTCTACAATGCCTACCGCTTAGCCGTTGCCCCGAATGGATCGACGTCATACATTGGTGATTCGACTTCCAGCCTGCATCCAATTATCAATCGGATTGAAGAACGTCAAGAAAAAATGATTGGCAAGATCTATTACCCGGCACCATACTTGAGCAACGATACCATGCCATACTACAAATCAGCTTATGATACCGACATGCGCAGCGTGATCGATACCTACGCGGCTGCTCAAGAACACATCGATCAATCGCTGGCAATGACGCTGTTTATGCGTTCCACGATTCCAGCCGGGATGTATGAATGGAAAAACAATCGAACTGACAAGATGACAACGCGTGACTTAAACATCCTGCGCCATTATGCTTATCAAAAAGGCATTAAATCCATCTACTATATTCGGACGTTTACCGATGATCAAGATGAGATTGGTGCTAACCAATGCGAAAGCTGTGTTATCTAACTTTTTTGGAATCATTAAAGACTAAAGGAGCCCCTTTTTATAATGAAGATTGAAAATTTCGTACCACTAAAAAACTACCAAGCAATCAATTGGAATGAAGTCTCTGATATGATCGACAAAGCCACCTGGGAAAAGCTGACCGAGCAGTTCTGGCTAGATACACGGATTCCAGTTTCCAACGACATGGATGATTGGCGCGAGCTTGATACTGATCACCAGTGGGTCGTTGGTCACGTATTTGGTGGCTTGACGCTCTTGGACACGTTGCAGTCGGAAGCTGGTTTGACGGCACTGAAAGAAAATGTTAAGACCCAGCATGAAACGGCCGTGCTTAACAATATTCAATTTATGGAATCAGTTCACGCCAAGTCTTACTCCACGATTTTTTCTACGCTGAATACCCCTGAAGAAATCAGTGAAATCTTTGACTGGTCCGATACTGAAGAATATCTGCAAAACAAGGCAACACGGATCGGCAATCTTTACCTGGATCCAAGCGTCAGTCCTTTGAAGAAAAAAGTTGCCAACGTCTTTTTGGAAACGTTCCTGTTCTATTCTGGTTTCTACACGCCACTGTACTACCTAGGCCACAACAAGCTTAACAACGTGGCAGAAATCATCAAGCTGATCTTGCGTGATGAATCAGTTCACGGAACTTACATCGGTTATAAATTCCAAGTCGGCATGAAGGATCTCACCGAAAAGCAGCAGCAAGACATGAAAGACTGGATGTACAATTTCTTATACGAACTCTACGACAATGAAGAAAAGTACACCCACCTGCTGTACGATCAAGTTGGCTGGACCGATGAAGTCTTGACGTTCATTCGCTACAATGCCAATAAAGCCTTGATGAATCTAGGGCAGGATCCGCTGTTCCCAGATACGGCCAGTGACGTCAATCCAGTCGTAATGAATGGTATTTCAACTACGACTTCCAACCATGACTTTTTCAGTCAGGTCGGTAATGGCTACCGACTTGGGGCAGTTGAAGCAATGAGCGACAGCGATTATCACGTTGCCGATCCTAATGCCGGCAAAGACATTAACACTAAAGATTAATAATAAAAAACGTGCATGATGCCACTGCATCCGCACGTTTTTTATTTGCTAGATATCTCAGTAATCCTAATCCTGACTCATAGCTGGTGAAGCCATTCGTTCCTTGGCAAAATGAATGATCAAGCCCAGTGCCAGACCGGCGATGCCAAACGAAAGCCAGCCAAAGCCAAGACTGAAGAATGGGAAGAATTTAGCCGCAAAGCTGATCATCGCCTGAACGGCAGCGGTATTATGCAAAATAGCCGGTGTAGCGTTCATCATATCAAAGAATGCCGGAATTAGAGTGAAGCCCGTCGTAATGCGGTAAACCAGTGGATCGTTTTTGAAGAGCGGTGACATGATCCCCATGATGATCAGCGTGATTGCCAACGGGTACAGGAACATCAAGATTGGCGTTGACCAAGCAATGATCTGATCCAAGCCCAAGTTAGCAACCAAGAATGAAAGTCCACAGTTAAAGCGCAGGAACGCCTTATAGGAAATCTTAGGGAAGCGCCGATGGAAATCTTGTGAGAACGCAACAACCAAGCCCATCGCGCTGGTCATGCAGGTCGTCGTTGCCAAAACAGCCAAGATTGCATCGCCAGCCGTACCCAAGTAGTAGTTAGCGATCTGTTCCAAAGTCGTACCACCGTTATCAGCCATCTTAAAGTGGGCCAGGCTGGTAGCACCGAGCCAAATCAAAGCAATGTAGATCAAAGCAATCCCGATGATTCCTAAAGCCCCGCCTTTAGCAGTTGCCCAGGAAATGTCGCGCTGACGCTTAATGCCCAGACCTTTGATTGCCGTGATAACCGTGATCCCAAAGGCCAAAGAAGCCAAGCAGTCCATTGTGTTGTACCCTTGCAAAAAGCCGTTGGTAAATGAAGCGTGACGGTAAGCAGCAGTAATAGCAGCTGAACCAGCGTGTCCCATTGGGCTGATAAATGCCATAAAGAAAATGATGAACATCAAGCCTAAAAACAGTGGATTAAGCATTTTACCGATCGTGTCGGTGATTCGTCCTTCCCGAGTTGAGAAGTAATACGTCAAGCCAAAGAAGGCTGCTGAATAAATCAAAGTTCCCCAGGTATTGGCACTGGCCGAAAGATGCGGCGCGATCCCAATCGCATAAGAAACTGTGGCCGTCCGTGGCGTAGCAAACAAAGGTCCTAATGTTGCGTGAACCAAAATCAGAAAAATAAGTGCATACCAAGCACCATTAGGACGAGCTAAATCATAAATCCCGTTGGAACGCGTAATACTGATTGCCAGCAATGCCATCAAAGGCAAGAGCACCCCTGACATCAAAAAGCCACTTGCGGCACTTAGCCAATGAGCTCCTGCCATCTGGCCCAGATGAACTGGAAAAATCAGATTGCCGGCCCCAAAAAGCATCCCAAAAATTAGTGATCCAATTAATAAAGCATTGCGAAAAGTCAGTTTGTTCGTATTCATAAAAATCAATCCCCTTTCAATCAGCAAATGAATTTCAAAAAGAGATCTTAGCTAAGATTTCGTGATCAACGGAAAATAAAAAGCGCCTTTTTCAAATCATAACTTGATTTGAAAAGGACGCTTTTGCGTGTTACCACCTTTTTTTGCTCAACCGTCACCAATTGAGCCTCAACGCGTACGTGTTCATACGCTGGCGCGATCACGGGCGCACCCGTCCGACACTTCTTACGTCGCATCGGCCACTCACCGGCTACTTTCCAGTTATAGTTCCTGTCCCCGCTCACACTTCATCGGGGTCGCTGATCAGCCAACTATAACCTTACTCTCCGGATCACTGTGTTTTGTTCCGTTGATTAACTTGTCTTATACTCTAAAGCTTTCCTAAGAAATTGTCAACCTGTTTCTCACTTTTTTTTAATTTTAACCAAAAAAGACGATCACAGATCCGCGACCGTCTTTTAAAGTTGAGATTTTAAATTGAGAAGATTAATTGAGAGTGCTTGAAAATCAACAGCCTATTCTTCAGTTTCGACGCCAGTACCTTCGTAGCAGCGTTCCAACAGTTCCTTAAGCTGACTGACCAGTGGTTCAACCGGGTTCGCCGTCGTACATTGATCTTCGTAAGCTAAAACGGCCAGTTGATCAACAACCTTGTCAAAGTCTTCGCGCTTAACGCCATTAGCTTTCAAGCTTAGCGTTACGCCACACTTATGAGCCAGTTCGATGATCTTTTGTACGTATGCTTCCACCAATTCTTCAGTCGTATCACCCTTCAAGCCTAAGAAGCGGGCAATCGCTGCATAGTCCTTGTCAGCACGGTAGTCTTCGTAGTGTGGCCACATTGCCAGCTTGGTTGGCCGCTTAGCATTGAAGCGAATTACCTGTGGCAGTGCAATCGCAATTACCAGACCGTGTGGCAGATCGAAAGCCCCACCCATCTTGTGAGCCAGGGAGTGCGTGATCCCCAAGAAGGCATTGGCAAAAGCCAGACCGGCAATCGTGGAACTGTCATGCATCTTCTTACGAGCCAGCTTGTCGCCCTTGACAGATGCCTCAAGGTTTTCCATAACACCCTTGATGGCTTCTAGCGACCAGCCACGCGTATAATCAGTTGCCATTACCGAAACGTATGATTCAGTAGCATGCGTCAAGACGTCCAGACCGGTCCAGGCCGTTGTATTGGCTGGCACGGACTCAACAAATTGTGAGTCGACAATTGCGATGTCTGGAGTCAAAGCGTAGTCAGCCAGTGGGTACTTAACGTGCGTCTTAGAGTTGGTAATAACCGCAAATGGCGTAACTTCAGAACCAGTACCGGAAGTCGTAGGAATCCCGATAAATTGTGCCTTCTTTGGCCGACCGATCTTGTAGGCCCGCTTCCGGATATCAAGATACTTTTGCCGAACCCCATTCCAAGTCGTGTCTGGGTGCTCATAGAACATCCACATTGCCTTAGCAGCGTCCATTGGCGAACCACCACCCAGTGCGATGATCGTATCAGGCTGGAAGTCGTTCATCCAAGCTACACCTTTGTCAACCGTATCTGTTGATGGGTCAGGTTCGATATCAGAGAAGATCTCGTATTGAACCCGGTTGTTGCGCAGCCGCAGCTGATCAATAACCCGTTGAATATAGCCACGCTTAACCATTCCTGGACCGGTAACGATAAATGCCTTGTTGATGTTTGGAATTTCTTTCAGGTACTTCAGTGAGTTCCGCTGGAAGTAAACTTTTGGCGGAATCTGTACCCATTGTGGATTATCGCGACGCATAGCAACCTTCTTAATATTCAGCAGGTCCCAGTCAGAAACGTTGTGCGAGATTGAGTTACTGCCGTATGAACCTGTCCCCAGCGTAAATGATGGCGTCATATTGTTGTAGACATTACCGATACCACCAAGACCTGATGGCGAGTTGACGATAATTCGAGAAGCCTTCATCTTAAGTGAGTATTCTTTAATCAATTCATCGTCATTGGTGTGGATGGCTGCCGTATGACCTTCACCACCATAGGCCAACAGTTCACTACAGATTCGGAATGCATCTTCACGATCCTTGGCCCGGTACATCGTCAACACTGGCGACAGCTTTTCGGCTGACAGTGGATACTTAGGACCAACCCCATCCAGCTCGGCAATCAGTACTTTAGTATTAGCTGGAACGTTTTTCAGCCCACACATTTCGGCGATATCATTTGCGGAACGACCAGCAATTGGACCACGTACCTGGTGTCGATCAGGATCGATAAAGCCATTGGTAAATGTTGGAATCTCACTTGGCTTCAAGAAGTAGCAATTCCACTTCTTAAAGGCTTCTTTAACCTGATCGTAAATTTCATCGTCAATGACAACCGAGTTTTCTGTAGCACAGATCATCCCGTTGTCAAAGGTCTTTGATAATACGATGTCGTAGATAGAACGATCGATGTCGGCACTCTTTTCGATGTAAGCTGGACCGTTACCAGGACCAACACCTAAGGCAGGATTACCAGAACTGTAGGCTGCTTTAACCAGTCCAGGACCCCCAGTAGCCAAAATCGTAGCGATACGAGGATTCTGCAGCAGTGCCGTCGTATTTTCACGACTGCATTGCGGAATCCATTGAATTACGTCTTTTGGTGCCCCAGCGGCTTCGGCAGCGGCTTCCAAAATCTGACCAGTCTTCAGACATGACTTGAAGGCCTGTGGGTGGAACGAGAAAATAATCGTGTTCCGTGTCTTCAAGGCAATAATCGATTTAAAAATTACCGTTGAAGTTGGGTTGGTAACTGGTACGACCCCAGCAATTACCCCCAGTGGATCAGCAATCGTAATCATTTGGTTTTCATTATCTTCATCAATAATACCAACCGTCTTGTCATTGCGAATGTTGTTCCAGATGTATTCACTGGCATAGATATTCTTGATAGCCTTGTCTTCAGCTACCCCACGACCAGTTTCTTCAGCTGCTGAAATAGCCAGATCCATATGGTGTTCTTCAGCGGCCAATGCCAGATTTTGGCAGATTTTATCAACTTGTTCTTGGCTAAATGTGCGTAATTGATCAAGAGCCTTTTCACTCTTATCAATCAAGCCGTTAATCAATTCTTCAGCGGTTTGTTCCTTGTCTTTAGGCTTTTCGGTGGCCTTAACAGTGGCTTTAGCTTTAACTGTCATTGCACTAGCTCCTTCTCGATTAATTACTTTTCAACAACTTTGTTATCCTTTGAACAATTATTACTATACTCCTTTTTCTAGATTTGTAAACACCTTTTGTGAATTAAATAACAATTTCTAAATCATAGAAAGCGATTACAACGTTATAGCTATAACCATTGTCACAGTAAGGATGAGGCCTTAAAAATATTTTTTTACATAATCTTATGTAATTATTTTAAGTGTTTTCTCCTCGTTTTTGTATTCTTATTCACAGCTTTTTCCGGTTGCTTTTTATTTTTAATAGTCAAAACAGCGGTTATTTGTATGATACATTTTAAAATTAGTTTCTATTCCCTATGAATTAGCTCATCATTGAACTAATTTAACATAAATAAAAGCTGCACTCACCAATCGATGATCGCAGCCTTCAATTTTAAAAATCTTCAATTAGCTTTTTGCCAAGACCATTCATGATGAAGATGATCAGTGCAGTCAAGAAAAATGAGAACGTAACGTCAGAAAAGAAATGCGCGCCTACGATTACCCGGCTCAGAGCGATTACGACACCATAAACGATGCCGCCAATGAAAAAGCCTTTACGCTTATTTTTTGAAACGAACCATGAGAAAACGATACATAGCGTTGCTGCCATCGTATGTCCTGATGGAAACGACTTATGACCATTAACGCCATTGATCGTCAGCCAATTGGTAAATTCACGATTACCACTCGTAAGCTCATATGGGCGATAGCGTCCCCATAAATCTTTTAAAGTCAAATTAACTTCCAGAGCAAACCAAACCGTTAATGACGCTAAGACGGCGATTTTCATATAGCGTGTCAGCTGCTTAGTCGTTTTATTTTTCAGCCACCATTGCACCAACAGCGTAAATATAATGAAAAACAACAGCCAGACAATCATAATCGTTGAACTTGCATAGCCGCCTGTTGCCGAATCACTGTTAGCCATTGCAATTGCTGTACCGTTTTTTAGATTGGTCTGTGCCGAATACAGATAGCCCAAGAATTCATTGACATACTGCTTGCTCTGCCAAAGCGACAGCGCAAGCCCGCCAATAAACAACGGTCCTGCCAACAGTCTTTCACAGCCACCTCGCCAAGCATAAGTCATGGCAATCTGTCCACACAAGGCAAAAATTAAATAAACCGGAAATTCGCCAAAAGTCTGACAGAACGTCCCTACCCAACTGTGATAATTAATTAATGTATTGCTGATGGCTAAATCGCCAAAATAGGCAATCGCTAATAAAATAATGCAGATAATTGCTGAAATGCCAAACAGCTTCTTTTGATTCTCTTCACTCAAATCAATCCCTCCTGTCAATATTTAGAATAAACAGCCAAAGTAAAGAAATACCACATAAGCAGGTTAATATTGAGTAAATTCATTCACAAAAGCTTCCTTTATGTAAATAAAATAATGACTTACTGTTAGGCATCCGATGTTGAAATAAAAAA
>NZ_JBKZAY010000014.1:0-55484 GCF_046939755.1 Limosilactobacillus mucosae | reverse complement strand
GTTAATCAATGTTTATTTGAGAGCTAATTATGCGGTGCTTCTTTGATTTGTTTGTTAATGCAAGATTATGTATAGACCAATGGTAAAGAGTGATATCATTAAAAGTTAGTTATTATTCTAGGTTTAAGGTATACCGGAGAGAGGTAAATATATCATGAAAACTACAGTAGAATTCACAGGAGAATTCACAGAGCACACTAGAAATAAAGATGATAAGGTATTGGAACGAAAAGAGGTTTTGCGAAAGCTTGCCATGTCCAAACAACTTAATTTTTTAATAGGTTCAGGTGCATCCTTCCCAGCAATTCCTTTAATGTCAAAGGTGGAGGGAAAAGATAAAAATGAAAAGAACCAGAAATTATTGAATAAAATAAGAGAGGTAAGCAAGTCAATAATTTCCGCTGATGAAGAAGCTAAAGAGAATGATGAAGAAACTAAAAAGAATTTAAGTGTCTTAAAAAGTTATGAAAACTTTATATTGGCAGTATCTGATGTATTAAATAATGCTAATTCTAGGCAGACACCAAGAGAAGCTACTATTTTTACAACGAATTATGATCTTTTCATAGAGAAGGCATTAGATAGCGTGTTAGAAAATACTTCTCTGGTATTTAATGATGGCGCAAGAGGTTATTTTAATCGTTATTTAGATGGATCAAACTATAACAAGGCGGTTTCATACAGAGGATTAAATAATAATTACATTGATGAATTACCTTCGCTGTCCCTCATTAAGCCACATGGATCAGTCAATTGGAAACGAGTCCCTAATGATAAGATCATTATTAAAAACGAGGTTGTTGATGATCCTGTTGTTGTTCCGCCAACAGGATATGAAGATGAAGAAACTTTTTTAAACAATCATTTCCATGATATGTTGCGAATATTTCAATTAGAATTAGATAAGCCACAATCAGTTCTATTTGTTATCGGTTTTTCATTTCAAGATAAGCATATTGGAAAAATGATTAGCAGGGCTTTGAAAAATCGTGAACTGGTAATAGAGTGCTTTTGTCATGATAATAATGCTAAGGAAGATATTTCAAAAAATTTAGGGATGAAGCCAGGTAATCTTAAATTAATTACGCCAAAAGAATTAGGTGAGGAAGAATTAACGTTAGATAGTTTAACAAAGGTTTTAAAAGGAGATAACTAGGGCATGAATCCATTAGGTGTAATTGTTGGGGTAGATGGTGATATAGCACAAGTAGGCATGTACAATATGTCAAATGAAACTGAATACCTATGGGATGGTAAATTACTGGCAGGTCCAAAGGTAGGAGCATTTTTGACAGTTAAACAGAATGATATAAAAATTATTGCAATAGTTACCTCTGAAAAAATAATAGATCAGCAAAATACTGTTAAGAGTGCACAATTTGATAATCGTTATTCGCCTAATTCAATTAATCGAATCGTTTGTCTAAAAACTCAAGGTGTAATTGATAATGGTAAATTTCAACTTACTAGTGAGCATGTTCCTATGATCGGTAACGAGGTAATGTTGACATCACCAGAAGATCTAAATTCAATTTACGATGTAGAAGATGAAGAACCAACTATAAGTATTGGAAAGTCCGTAAGGGAAAAACAGACTGTTAAATTACCAATAAATAAGTTTTTTGCATCGCATATTGGCATATTTGGAAATACAGGTAGTGGAAAGTCGAATACATTACACAAACTATATTTAGAGTTATTCAAATCGCAATATAGAAGTAGTATTTTTGAAAAATCGAAGTTTTTTGTGATTGATTTTAATGGAGAGTATACACAGGCAGAACAGTTTGGTGTTAGAGATCAGTATAAGAAAATTTTTAATATTAATACTCGTAGTAATGAATCAGATAAATTACCAATAACAAAGAGTTATTTATTTAATCCTGATATATTGGCCATATTATTCGATGCGCGACCTGCAACACAGATTCCATTTCTTAGAGATACTATTAAAAAATATAGGAAGATATATAATAGTTATAATAGGGAAATATTTGCAAAATTCGAAGTAGGTTTATTAAAAAGTATATTAAAAATTGGCAATTCGAAACAAACTTTATTTTCAGAATGGCTAAACATTTGTAGTAGTTTAGGTATGTGTTCAAACTCGCTCAAAACTTTGAAAGCAGCTGCAAATTATAAAGATTTTGGTAATCCTCAGCTTAAAATAAATAATGAGTATTTTTTTATAAATGGAGAATTTACCGAAGAGGGTAAACAATTGTTAAGAAAAATTGTTAAGGAATTACAAGATACAATTGATGGACTTTCTGAGATAAATAAACTAAAAGTGTTTTTTGAATTTCAAAAGGTATATATATCACTATATGAGTCAGGAAAGAGTGAATATATAAATCCACTATTTAAAAGAATAGAAGTTATTCTAGATGGTTTAGATCCTATACTTAATTTAGTAGATATTGATACATTGAAAAAAGAGTTTACATGTTTGAATATAATTAATTTAGTAAATGCTAATCAAGAAATTAAAAGACTAGTACCAATGATGCTATCAAAGATGATTTATGATAGACAAAAAGAAGAAGTTTCCCAAAATAGCAAAATTATGAAAACCTGTCATCTAATAATTGATGAAGCTCATAATATTTTAAGTTCAGAATTTCGCCGTAACGGTGACAGTTGGCAGGATTTTAGGCTATCTGTATTTGAAGAGATTATAAAAGAGGGTCGAAAATTTGGCTTTTTTCTCACACTTGCAAGCCAAAGACCTGCGGATATATCACCGACTATTATTTCACAGCTTCATAATTTTTTTGTTCACCGTCTTGTTAATGAAAATGATCTTCGTATGCTTGAAAATACAATGCCTACTCTTGACAAAAATTCATACAATGAAATTTCAAGCTTGGGTCAAGGAGAAGCTATTATTACCGGAAATGCAATGCGAGTACCTGTAATTGTTAAAGTAAGGAAGGAAAAGTATAATCGGCCAAAGAGCGATGACATTGTTCTGACTGACTTATGGGGAAATTAAGTTTAAGGGGTAATTAGTGTCTAAATCATCTTGAGATTCTTACAAACCCAAAGAAAGTTTATTCTTCAACTCGTCCCAATAAGCAGTGTTGATGAAATTTGATTTACTCTTTTTCCAAATAACGTTGCTTAAATGAAAAAATATGCAATGTGCCAATACTTCAATGAATTCCAACGTTTGAATGCGCTTGCAAAGATAACTATAATAGTCAGTGCTCAAAAAATATTGGAAAAGAGGAAGTATTGTGAAGATTAAAAAAGCAACGGCTATGTGCGCGGTGTTGTCTGGAATCATGTTCGGGGGAGCAGTGACAGTATCGACTCCCGCGTCGGCATCGTCTAAGGATCAGGTAACCATCTATCTGACTCGTCACGGTGAAACGACTGGTAACGTCATGCAACGAGTACAGGGGTCGAGCGACTTTCCACTGACTAAGAACGGGATCGAGGTTGCCAATGATCTTGGGTACGGCTTGAAGGGCATTAAGTTCAAGCATGCCTACACGGGTAATCTGACGCGGCAAGAGGTTACGGCACAGCATGTCTTGAAGTACTCCAACAACAAGGGAACCAAGATCACGACCACGCCTAAGCTGCGAGAAGGCGGTTATGGCAGTTTCGAAGGCGACAGCATTGCTGCGGACAACCAAAAGATCGCCAACGTATACGGCTACCAAGACGGCAAGGAGTTCCAACAGGCCACGGGGAAGAACTATTGGAATAAGCTGCAGGATGCCTACTACAAGCTTGATTCGGAAAACTCGCAGAGCACCAATCTGGCCAAGAGCGATCGTGCCGAAAGCGCCAATCAGGTTCAAAAGCGCATGAGCTCGGAGCTTCTGCATATTGCCAAGACGACGCAAAAGCAAGGCGGTGGCAACGTGCTGGTGGTCAGCTCGGGGATGTCGATCAACGAATATCTCTCAACGATGACCAACAAGTATGAAGGCAAGCCAATGCAGAATGCGGCCGTAACCAAGCTTGTCTACAAGAATGGCAAGTTCAAGGTACAAGGTCCAATTGGCACTCTTCATTATGTCAACAAGGGTCAAAAGATTGCTGCCGACAAATAGCATCCCCATTTGATCAGATACCCAGGCTCGGCTTTACTCCGCGCTCTGGTCTCCCCTCCGGCGGGCCGCATGTGCCATGCTTACCGTCGCCTCGGGAGAGCCCTATCGCTGCTCCGTGCCGCCGAGCCTGGTGACGAGGCCTGCATACTCATCTGGTGGTTTTGAATAACATCAGCAATTCCTTTTTGGAGATAATCTTTCTGTGGATCTTAAGTAGTCAAAAGCGGCTTGGGATTCAATAAATAGAATAGGCAGCATATGCAAGGTAAAAGCCGCAATCCTCACTGGGTCACGGCTTTTTGCGTACACAAAAAACGCGCCATGTAAGCTGACGCGCTGATTAAATTCTGCTGTATTCTTAGTTTTGGTTCTTTAACTCAGCTTCACTCTTTAACTGCGACGCGTATTTCGCGATCTCTGCCTTTTGTGATGACGTTTGGTAGTAATTCTCAATCAGCTCATCTATAGGAATGGTGTTTTTTACATAATGCCCATTAGCCATAACGCCATCTTCGCCAGTCTGGAATGTTGTATAGATAACGTTGTTGCCATCACGTTTGAAGAATACATCGCTTGCTGCGTCGCCATTTCCAGTGATTTCTAGATAGCCATTGAATTCAGGCGAAGTACTGGAGTCAAGCGGCGTGTTGATGAAGTAGACACCGTGTCCTGCCGTACCATCAATCAGTGAGGTAAACCATTCTTGATTATACTGAAGCCCCACCATAACGGCTAAGGTACGATCATCAATCTTTTCCGTTTGTGAGCTTGAAGTGCTTGACGCGGAGCTGCTGGACGAAGAACTGCTGCTTGTAGAGGAAACGGTTTTAGTCGCTTTCTGATGTGAAGTGCTGCTGGTTGACGTAGAGCTGGACTTAGCGGTTGAAGAGCTGCTTTGTTGGCCACAAGCGACTAATCCGAAGCCGGCTAAAGCGATCATCGTTGCAGTGATGATTTTCTTGTTCATTGGTTCTCCTCCTAGTTTCCGTAAACCTTGGCAGCGTTAGCCAGTTGATTTACCTGGTCAGTGGCCTTCTGGGATGAGACAAAGCTGTTGATGTCCTTTTGACTGGCAGTGCCAATCTCACCCGAATCAGTTGGCGTCGTCTTGTAGAAGTGAATCGTACCGTCTGAATCTACAGAATAGGCAATGTATGAATCCAATTCGCCAGGTGCTAAATGGTAGAGCGTGTTTCCTTTATCATCAGTAACCTTGCTGACAGCCAGCCGAGAATTCTTAACCGCAAAATCATAACAGTTTTTGAATTCTTCATTGTTCAGTTTGTTCGCGCCATAGTAGAGGATAGATGATGCTTGTTGCGTAAGGTTTTGATCCTGAGTACTGGAAGAAGATGAGGAGCTGCTGTTGTGGCCAAGTGCTTGGTCAATCTTGGCTTTGTCAGTTCCAAACTGATTTGCCAGTTCTTCTTTCGTGTAGGTCTTGTGCGCGTTTTGAGTTCCCATATGTCCAAGACTTGAGTCGTACGCATCGTAGGTAACAGTGACTGAATCTTTGTTGACCGTCATGGTAGTAGTGTGAGCGCCGAAATCGATGGCGTAGGTGTTGCCAGATTGTTTCCAGTTCATGTTTTGAATGGAATTGTTAAGCAAATTGTCAATTCCCTGACCATCTTGTTTCAAGAAGCCCATCATAGCGTACTCTTCATCCGTGAACTTTTGTGTTTGGGATGCAGAGCTTGAAGAAGAGGCAACGGATTGCTTCTTTGATGTACTGGTCTTAGCAACGGCCTTGCTGCTTGAATGACTGCTGCTTTGCTTAGACGATGATGACGATTGACTTCCACACGCGGTCAGCAAGAAGCAGGACATTAACGCGGATGTGATAACGATAGATTTCTTCATTGATACTCCCCCAAGAGTGGTGATTTTGTTTATATAGTATAAGGATAACCCAATTCAAATATTATAGTGTGCACCATCAGTAAAAAAGATAGTTTAAGTTGGAAACATCAGTATGCTGTCTAGTTGAACCGGTATAAATTTACTTTCACTTCACTCCCACAATAACCATCCACCTACCAGGTCAATCTGCCGGAATCCCTTTAAATCAGTGTTTTATAAACATTATAATATAGTATAATTAGTTCATTAGGCATCAAAATTAGGGAGAGATACATATGCCAATGGTAGATTTTGAATTCAAGCGTGATGGCAATACGCTGAAGGCTTATGACAAAGCAACCGGCGAACTGGTCGATTCAGGCGAGTACGTTGAGATTACCAGTCACAAGCAAAAACGGCGCTTTGTCGCGTTTGAGAAGTACTCATATAAGAAATTTGAACTGGAGGAAAAACTCTGGGTTGGCGCTGACTTTCTCAAGCGCAACCTGATGAGCTCGGTCCGTTATTTTAACGCGCCGGTGCTGGGCTGCCGGACCTATTTCAATAAGGAGGACGTTGATCAATGGCTGGCCGACAACTTTCTGCCATACCGACGAACGATCACGCTTTGTCTCATCGATTTGACGTCTGAAGAGCAGGAGTGGGTCAAGGAATTTGCCAACCGTTGCAACGAACGAGCAAATCAGCTCAACTTGAAACGCAACCCAGGCGATGAGAAGCAGTTCATCAAAGATATGCGCAGGGAATGGGTTGACTATATCGGGCATGAGCAGGCCAACCGCCGTATGACCATGTTTCAGCCGGTAGAAACACCGGATCGTACGGCTATCTATCCACCAGTTCAGATTCAGGATGATCAGCACCGTTTTCGACTGGATCACGCGGGAGACGTTAAGCCGTTGCCAAAGGGTAACATGTCAGAAATTACGATGACGCGTCGGGCGTACATGATCAGCGGATGCACGGTCGAGTGGAAGTTCGGCAAGGGATTACGGCCTAAGACACTATTTGAGGTCGAGAAGCTGCCGGACGACGCGGTCTGGCGTCTGTTCTCACGGAAAGTGCGTAGCATCGTCTCGCAAAGCTATTTCACGACCGGCTATGATCTATATCTGAAAAATGGCGGCCAACGCAGATAACAGATAAGGAAGAATCGTCCAAGCAAGGGCGTTTTTTAAAATAGAATTTTATAGTTATAATATAGTGCAACCTGTTTAAAAACGCAAAAGAAAGCGCTATAATATTAATGAAGGGTTAGCCCATCCCTTCAAAATTTCATCTCAAGAAATTTTTCACCCAATTCACATTGATTTTGTTTCGCTAGATAGATGATTAACAATCTCATTCCGCTTAGTTGATTATCCAGAATCGCCTCACTGACTGCCAGTGGGGCGTTTTTTGTTGCGATATTAGGCGAATGTCCCAAATGCCTGATTGGTCCGCGCGTCGCGACAGGTGACATATCCGTATTGATGGTTGGCGCGTGGCTGTCTGAGCCAGACGAAGCCGCCGTGCCGTGACCAGGCATCGTAGCTTACGATAACGCCCGCCGGCAGCATGGCGATGATTGCCGAATCAGTTCGCGCTCCCCAGCGAAGGTGTAGCGGCATGCCCAGCAGAAAGCTGCCTTTCTCCTTATGCCACGTATCACCCAGCTCATCAACCCATGAATCGGGAACGGGAATCTCAATCTTTGGCGTTGGCGCCTGCTCAACCTTGATCGCGAGCTGACCATCCGCGTAGCCAATCTTAGGGTCAGTGTAGTATCCATGGAAGTCATAGGACATGTCGATACCGATACCAGATACCGAAAAGCTGTTGGTGAACTGCCAGGTACCAACGTTGGGAACGCCAGGCTGCGACTTGCCATAGTTGGCCACCCAATCATTTTTGGCGATCAGCTCCGATTGAATCAGCCGCTTTTCCCAGAACCAGGACGCCATCGAATACACGTCCACGTTTAAGTGCTGCTGATCAATTAGATACTGCAAAAACGCGTTGACGTCAGCGGTCGCGTAATGGGCAAGGGCGTCATCTTCCGCGTCCACCGCCAAGACGCTTTCTTTGCCTAATCCTAGTGCGATCGCGTTTTGATAGAACCACTTGGCCTCATTGATCGCGTCCTGCCGACCATTGAAACGCGCGTAGTGATAGCCATGCACGAGCAGTCCCGCCGCCCGCGCGTTGCCTATCTGCGCCTTGGCTTTGGGATTGATATAGGCATCCCCATCCGCCGAGCCCTGCGTAATTTTGACGATAACTGCCTTGACTCCTTGATTCTTCAATGCTTGGAAAAACGCCGGCTCATCAGGCTGGTAGCTGCTGATGTCGGCAACTAATGGAAAACTGGTCATAAAAACATTCTCCTTTTGCTGTTATATTATAAATAGACTAATATGAAAAAGCCGAACCACGATTCTTGATTAGCAATCCATGCCCGACTATAATAAAGACGTAAATAAAAGGGCCTGACGCCTGCACAGCGCCAAGCCCACGTTGTCATCATCGACAGCGCCTTACTTCAGTTGAATAGCAGAAATAAAGCACCGTCCCAGTCGCCAAACTGCGGGACGATGCCTTTTTTATTCTCTCGGCTTTTTCGGCCAGAGAAAGACCACCGCGATGACCAACGCCAGAAAGCAGACGGTTCCCAACGCGGCCAATTGCACGGTTTCCGGCAGGCCAGGCAGCGCACTGAGCACTTTTGCCAAGCCCGTGAACGGATCAAGGTCTGACATCATTCGAGCTCCTTCCCGAAAGAAGGCGGCCCAGAGCAGTCAAAACGACTTTCATCATGGCAATCGCCTCCCCTCATAATGTTTCCAGAAGAAGCAAAGCGCTGCCATCAGACAACATCTTAATTATATTGACTTCAGTGGGGGATACCAATTCTTTTGCGTGATAAGTCATTTTATTATAAATTATTGTTATAATATAGTATAATTATTAATAGTTGGACGGTTATCATGATCCTCGCCCAACTCAAACGCCTATATATCAATAGTTTGCTGTATGTTCCGACTAATCATTGTTGGCCATTCGTTCATATAATAGTAGTCACTGACGTCCGCGTTTTCCTCAGCACGGGCGTTTTTTGTCGTCTTCATATGATATATTAAAGATAACTACATATACTAAGGGGAAAATTTCATGTCAGAGATATATCCATTGGGAGAGTATAAGGATAAATATATAGAGCTGTTGGATGACTATGAGTTTGATCCAGGTGATATCGTGGCCATGGGAAATCTGATTGGGTTCCTATCTGACTACATTTACAGTCCGGTAGAATACCTATTTCTGGATGAAGAAATTAACCAGATTCTATTCAATAAACGACTGATGCTGGAGAAGCTGATTGAAGTGTTATTGGACAGCAATCATGATGACATTTCCATGCTGATCAATCTGCAGTTCGCGCAGGCTTTGTTCTTTCGAGGAGATTGGGAAACATCAGGCAATGTATATCACAGCATTTTGAAATGGGAGCTGGGGCGTGCCGAAATGGGGGATGCCGATTTTGAAGACATCGATTTTAGTGACCTGGTTCTGCGGCTGATTCATAATATCTGTACCATCTGTCATCTAAGTGGAAATGCCGATGGTGCCGATAGCATCAAACGCAGCGCGCAAGGTATCTTCAACATTAACTGGAATTTTTACCAGCGATTTATGCAAAATCATCCCGAATATGAAGAAATCACTTCAAAACAGCTGTACCTGCTTCATAATGATTCATCCTCGCTTTACTTGGTCGATGGTCCTAGCGCGTCTGACTACGGTGACATTTTGGAAGCAATGGAATTCGACTTGGAGGATAATCCAGGCAGCGTGGAGAATCTGAAACTTTCCGATGAGCCTTGTCTGCTTACTGTCAGCGATGATCAACAAAATGTTTTTGCAGGCTCTCTGGATGGCAATGGCGCTGGCTCGTTCATCTTCTGGTTAGGCAATCCAATGGCTGAACCGGCAGAATCAACCGATGATGGTACGGATAGCGTAGAGTCTTCAACGATGTCCGATGAAGAACAGACGGCTGATGATAATAGCAGTACGGAAACTGCCACTGCTGAAGAGGATGACGCTACCTTAGAAGAACTGCTGGCTCAGCTGAATGATCTGGTCGGTCTCGATTCCGTTAAGAAAGATGTCAACTCATTGATTAACCTGCTTAAGGTCCGCAAGATTCGGGAACAGCGAGGGATTAAGCAGCCTGCCATGTCGCTGCATCTGGTGTTCTATGGCAATCCAGGGACAGGTAAGACCACCGTTGCGCGTTTGTTGGCGAAAATCTACCATAAAATGGGGATTCTCTCCAAGGGTCAATTGGTTGAAGTCGATCGTTCCGGACTGGTTGGCGGTTATGTCGGACAGACGGCGATCAAGACCAAGAACGTGATTGATCAGGCACTGGGCGGGATTCTGTTTATCGATGAGGCCTACACGCTCGCATCGGGAAGCGGCAGCGACTATGGTCAAGAAGCCATTGACACGCTTTTGAAGGCCATGGAGGATCACCGTGATGACTTTATCGTGATCGTTGCCGGCTATCCAAATCAAATGGCCACCTTCCTGGCATCCAATCCCGGCTTGAAGTCACGCTTCAACAAGTACCTTGAGTTTGAAGACTATGAACCAGCTGAACTATTGGAAATGTTGGATAAGATGTGCGCGCAGTATGGAGTAGAGCTGACTGATGAAGCACGCGACTACGCTATGAATCTTTTCCAGACGACCTGTGCCGACCGACCAGACGACTTTGCCAATGGTCGCGCAGTCAGAAACTTCTTTGAGGATGCCTTAACCGCACAAGCTAATCGTCTGGCTGCCGAAAATGACTTTGATGAGGGCCTCTCGATTATTAAATCCATTGATCTGGCCAATGCCGAACTCGATTAGCTGCAATGACAGTTTTTTGGCAGAACGGCTAATTTAAAATCGCTTTAGACTAGAGTATAATCATTCTTGAGGGTATGGTTTCCCCTCACTTAAATTGTCTGCTAGCTATTATTCAATCCTTATATAACTAGCACTTACCATTCATATAGCGCCTTGCTTGGTCTGGCAAGGCGTTTTCAAATTGCAATGCCGTTTGAAATCAGCTATAATTATGGCGTAAACAAAAAGGCTAACGTGAGGGAACACGTTAGCCCGAATGTCCTTGAAAATCGACAGTGTTTCGCAAATTAATATAGGTTAATAAGCAATAACACCATCTTTACGAGTTGCAGCTCTAAGATGGTTTTTTCTTTTTGGTCAGAAATGACTGACCATGTAGCAGCCGGCTATGAGGGAAGCAATCACAATGATTACGACCGTGGCCAAGGCTGCATACTGAACGCCAATCGGCAAGCCATGCAGTTCGTGAAGAACAGCGGCAAGACCTTTTAAGTCGGCGCCATCTTGATGTCGGTTTGACACTTATGGATCCCTTTCGTAATGATGGGAAGCGTCGTGCATTTTTTCAACTCCTTCATTGGCATCGCTCCCTTCGAAAAGCGAAGCACCGCCAATGTTCTTAGACAAAAATATTATACCATAATCGAGTCAGCTACTAGTTAGCTCGATTTTTTAGTGCGTTTTTTATAATTGCTTCTCAGAAGAAACGTAATGGACAACTACCCGTCTATTTGAATTTCAGTGCGTCTGAGAGGCGATTTTTGTATTTCGGAGGTTTTGGCCGCTTGACTGCCTACGATCGCACTTCGAAGTGTTATTTCTATCAAATAACACCTCGAAAAAGGCGGTTTAAAGGCATCCGTTTTTATGCTAAAATTAAGACGTGTTATTTGTTCATATATAATAAAAATGATACTTATCGATTTTGCGAAAAAAAGTGGAGTGACAAGATGGCCAGACTGATTGACGATGTATTTAAGCATCAAAAATTCATCCCCACGCAGATGACCGAATTTGGTTTTCAGAAAACTGGGGATTCCTATACATACGAAGAGAATTTTCTCGGTGGTTCATTTCGAGCGGTCGTCACCGTGAGGAACGGCAAAGTCGATGGCCAGGTCATTGACTGCTCAACTGGGGATGAATATTACCAGATTGACGTGCCGGCAATGCAGGGCAAGTTTGTCAGTTCAGTCCGATCCGGCTATCTAGAGATCTTAGGGCAGATTGTCGATCACTGTTGCTTGTCCATGCCATTTACATCCCCACAAGCCAATCGAATTACAGACAGGATTTATGATCAGTATCGCGTCATGCCGGATTTTCCTTGGAAGTCCAAGAGCAACAAGGATAATGGCGTTTTTCGACATTTGAATTCAGGCAAGTGGTTTGGCTTGATCATGAACGTACAGCGGGGACTCGTCACTAAAAATGATGATGAACAGACCGTCGATATCATCAATCTGAAAAGCGACACGCTGCCAGTTGACGGTCAGTCCGTTTTTCCGGCTTACCATATGAATCATAAGTACTGGATTTCAGTCGTACTTGATGATCAGCTGAGCGACGATAACGTAATGAGATTGATTGATGAAAGCTTCCGTTTGACGGGAAAGCAGGGGTGATTAAATGCGACAGATCGTACTGCCAATCAAGGATGATGAGATACTCAAACAAGTCCAAGACACACTACTGAACAACTTCAAGTCTGGCCGACGCAACTACACCATCTTTCAAGTTGGCAAGGCAACGCTGCTGCGGGTAAGTGACGTTTTGCGGCTCAAGCAGTCCGATGTCTTTGACGACTATGGGGCCATCAAGCAGCACGCATTCATCAAAGACAAAAAGACCGGCAAGCAGAACACGCTCTACTTAAAGCCGGTCATGATGGATTTGGTGATGTATCAGCAATGGCTCAAGCGTAACGGCTACGAGGGGACGACCGAGTGGCTTTTCCCTTCCACGACGCGCCCGCAAAAGCATATCGATGAGCGCCAGTTCTACAACGTGATGGCCAAAGTGGGGGACCTGCTGGGAATCAACTACCTTGGCACGCATACGATGCGCAAAACGGGGGCCTACCGCGTTTATGTACAGTCCAACTACAATATTGGCTTGGTCATGAAGCTGCTGAATCATTCCAGCGAAGCCATGACCCTAGCATACCTGGGACTAGATCAGGTCAGTCGGGAGCATATGCTGGATAAGATTGATTTCGGGTAACATATGATATATAAAGTAGATTCAATGATTCAATTCATTCATTATGATCCTTAAAGACAATAGCTAATAATATAATGTCATTATCAGTTATTTAATTTTGGGGGAAATTATTATGGATGAGTTAATACTAATCGCCATTTTAATTGGTGGTTACTATGCCGGGAAAAAGATTTTCGGAAATAGCAAAGCTGCTGGATGGATTGGAGTTGGTCTTGCAATCCTTGTATTGGCGGGCCTTTTTGCAAGCAGCTTATTTTTAATTGAGGTTGTTCTTTTCATTATCTTTACTTCGCTTATCATTCGCTGGACACGTAACTATTTTGCGGTAAGTAAGGAGATTAGGGCTTGGCGACGGGCAAAATATCCTGAGACAAGCCCTTATAAGATTTCATCTGACTTAACTGAAGCAATTTATGAATCAGATGATGCCGAACCAGATATTCCTTATAACCGAGTCTCTGCTTTTAATGATAACAATGACATTCTAACTGAGAATGATGGCGTTATTCCTATTTATTACGATGCCAAACCAGCTGATAACGAAATGGCCTTTCGTGAATTTGGTATCTTGATTACGACTAAGGGTGTCCTTTACAAAAAGCAAGTAGAAGATCCTGAGACCAAGGATTCGAAGGCTAAATCATACATAGCCGAAACGACGGTACTGCCATTCTCCAATGCCTACAAAGTAACTTTTGATGAAGAGAATGATGTATTGACGGTTTACTATGCTGATCGACACACTAAACAATTAAGCGAATGTGGAAATGGTAAGCTGCTTTACAATGCATTCTCTACCGCAATCAATAATGGATGGACTCGTAACGTTGATCGCGTTCTTAAAAAGACTTGGGCTACTCAAAAAGAATCGCTTAAGGATATTGATAAGGTAATTAAAAAGGCTGAAAAAAGTGCCAAAATTCAAGAAGCCAACCGCTTAAACACCAAGTCAGCAATCCTGTCTTCAAGTCATATAAATACACTCAATCGGCAATTTAAGACGCAACAGCTTAATGCTCGTTTTGGTGCTTCTCAAGGACATGGTGTTGCTGCCGAGCAAGCAAATTGGGTTAGTGACTACTTTAAAGGATTGAATCCATCAGCCGAGGGACATACGAATGTTAAGTCAGGTGCCGATCGTATTCGTCAGATATCAGGCGAGATGATCCAAACTAAATACTATGCTTCAGCAAGAAGTGGTGTTAATAACTTCATTAAAAAAGGTTATGTTAATGGCAATGGCAAGCCAATGACGTTAGAGGTGCCAAAGGATCAATACAAGGAAGCCATTGGGATAATGCGAAAAAAGATTGAACTAAGACAAGTACCAAACGAAACGAATCCAGATAATGCATACAAGTACGTCAAAAAAGGTGTATTAACCTACCGTCAGTCTAAGGTAGCAACTCTCTCCATTTTTGATCGTGATTCAACGATTAAAATTCATGGTAAAGAAGTTCAAGTTCCGTTTGCTGAAAAGCTTGTTGTCTCAGCTGGTACTGACTTCCGGACTGGCGCAGTGGCTGCGGCACCAATGTCAGTTGTCAACTTTGTCTGGATCTATGCAAATAACCGTTGGCAAGGAGTTGATCGTACTACTGCCACCAAGAATGCAATGATTGGATTCGCTAAGCCAATGCTGATTGGTGGTCTGATGTATACTGTTGCCAGCCAGTTTGCTGGGAGCGATCTGGCAATGAAGACAGCCGCAAAGCTTGGAATGGAGAAAGTTGGTCGTGATGTTATCGCCAAGAGGACTATGGGTGCTTTAACCGTTGTCGTTGCTGTTGGACCTGATGCAGTAAACTGCCTGGTTGGTAAGATTTCCTTTCAGCAATTAGTTAAGAACACCGCTGTTACTGGCGCAGGTATGGCTGTTGGGGGTATTCTAGGATCTGCTGTTCCTGTTGTTGGAACTCTTGCCGGAAGCGTTGTTCCTGTTGTTGGAACTCTTGCCGGAAGCATGATTGGCGGTATTGCGGCTAAAAAACTGTTGGATCATTTCTCTGAGGATGATAGCGTCATTATGGCACGAATTGCAAAGCAAGAGTTTATTGAAGTCGTAATGTTTATGCCTTTGACCAAAGAAGAATTTAATGATATTGCTCAAACGGTTTTCGATCCCAAAGAAGCGCCTAAGCTGTTTAAATTGATGTTCCAAAATGGGGGACGTGATCGCGAAGGTATCGAAAAATCACGTAAGTATATCGATGAAACCCTTGAAAATCTGGTTGTTTCTAAGTTTAAGGCTCGTGAATCTTTTGACGATGAAATCATTGAAGCAGTACGTGATGAATTCGGTAATTTTGAAATGGCAGCCAATTAATATATAGCATCAAAACAGGCTCATGGGAATTCCCACGGGCCTGATGTTGTATTAAAGTTATTACATAGATGAGAACTGCACCATACGTAAATCATCCTTGGCAAAAGTGTAGGCTTAAACGCTCTCGATGCAGCGAGGATCCCAAGCCTAGTCAAAGAAAAGGCCGTGATAAATATGCTGAAAAATGATGTACCAACCAGCGACATAAGCACATTGAAAAACTCACCATCATTAGTCTTTGAACAGGCTGCCAAAACTCAAACTGGCGTATATATTTTGGATCATAATGTACCGAGCGGCGTGGTCATGTCAGTTAATGACTACGAAAAAATGGTTGATGAAAATGAGCGGATGCTTGATGAGATTACTGAATTAAAGGCTATGATTCGCCTTAGCAACGCTGCTCCAGAATTAGTCAGCGACTATCAAGTTCGAGGCGAAATAGCCTTGCAAGAGCCGGTTATTGATGAGAATGATGGCTGGGAATAACTGGCTTAGATTCACTCACTGTCATTGCGCAATAACCAATATTTGTATTGGCAAAATGTAGGCGATAAAATTCAAAAAGGCATCCCCATATCGGAGACGCCTTAACCCCCACATGCAATGGGGAAAACATATATCTTTGATCCATTCATCACATTAACATCAGGATCACACCCGCATAAAGCGGGGAAACAATCCTAGTATATAACGTCAAAGTAAGAAAGCAACCCCAGTTTTGGAGCTGCTTTCTTTTCGTTTGAACTTGGCTAATACATCCCGAATCTACTTATGACAAATCACTCGAGGAAAGCCGATTTATTTCTTCTTCTTGGACTTGTCATCGGCCTCTTTAAGATCGTCCACGAGGCCATCGCTAATTAGGTCGTGGATGAACTTGCGCGCTACTGGATCTTTAACATGAATCACCTTGGTTCTGCGTGATTTTCTGCGAAGAGAAGCCGCAGATGCCATATAAAGAATCCAACTGACAAAGCTGCCAGCTACCAAGAAAAGCTCGTTTTGAAAGACGCGCATGCCGATAAAACCAACCGCGAAAATCAGCAGCATCAGAACCAGCACGATCGTTTTTTGTCGGTTCACTCTCTCTTGTTGCTGCTTCATTAATATGAGCTGCGGATTGCCTTGGGGGATGATGGATGCGAATCTGATATTGAGCATCAGCAAAAGAGTTTCCATCAGAATTATCAGCAGCATTGCTATCCCTATGATTCTAATTACAATACTCATTGTATCGCCTCTTAAATCTGATTAATTATTATTGTATAAATCGTGTAATTGGTTCCTTACGCTTTCTTGAGTACTTTTATCTCCGTAGACTTCCGGACTGTTAACAGCCCATTCGCCTGCCTCACCTTCGCCATTGTCACCAACCAAAATATCAGTCCCATAGAAGTCTTCATGATGGAAGGAGTGACCTGCAATTACAACGGAAGATGCTGAAGAAGTGCTTGAACTATTAGCACTACTTTGAGCTGTTTGAGAGGTAGAATCGCTCGAACTAGTCTGGCTGCTGGTTGATTCTGAGCTAGTCTCAACTTGATCTTTAAAGTCACTCGGCTTAAAAGATTTTTGGCCAACCGACTTACCATGATTCATTGCTTTTACAACGACAGACTTGCTGTTATTCAACTCATAAGCGACACGACATTTCACCGTCTCGCCCCTCTTAATCGTCTCAGTTTGATTGTCCAAGATTGTCTGACTGATATCTGTTGGTAGATTTCCAATGCTCAGTTCTTTACCATCTTGATAGACTTTAAAAGCCGCCAACCAGCCATTGTTTGCATTAATCTCATGGTCCGATTTATTAGTAATCTGATAGTCAAAAACAACTTCTTGTTTGTCATATCCAAGGCTTGAAGCAGCGTTATAAAAGTGAACTCCAGTGATCTTAATTTTAGCGTTATCAACGTTTGCAGTTGTACCGTTGAAATAGTATTTACTGTGTGTTTGATGACTTGTTTCAGATGATGATGAGGTACTCGAGCTATGCGAATCATGGCCACATGCAGCAAGCGTTATCCCCGCCAAAATCGTTGCACTAATTGTAACTACTTTCTTCATTAGTTAAATCTCTCCCAATCATATGAAGCCCCCAAATATAGTACCTATAATCTCTATATACTGATTCAAAATACTAACAAATGCTTCACTTATGTTAATAAGGATAACGCAACTTAAATGGATATTTCGCATCATCAAAAGAACTGTTAGTGCAAGTTAGATACACGTTATAAAATTTCAAAAACAATGACTGATAACAGCCACACCAATCGAATTTTTTGGTACGGCTTAAAATAATCTCCTTTTTTCGATTTTTTAGTCGTAAAGAGCATAAGGGGAATCTACTACTGACACGTCAGCATCCCGTCAGTGACGGGGATTCGGGGGTAGCATCAAATTTTCTCGTCTGCGCCTATAATGACCCCTCAATGAGTACGTTTCGCTAACCAAAATAACTCCGCAATGCGTCCATCAACGATTTACGAATTCTGAACGGCACGCGGGGTATTATACATTTTGAAATTGCCATTCTTGTACAATTTCACTCTGCCATTTTTGATCATTTTCAAACCGCCAGCTGATTAATTTTTGCGACAGCAAGCGGAGATAAATTTGCTCGAGCTGCTTGGCAATTTTTGTTCAATACACTCCATCAGCAATCAAAAAACAGGCTCGTGGAATCTCCACGGGCCTGCTTTTCATAAGTTGGTCTAGTCTTCACCAAGCTTTGCAAGAATCTGATCGTAAACCTTGTCTACACCGATTCCAGTCAGCAGCGGAAGGCCATTGATAACCTTGTCGCGAACGTCTTCTGGAACAACCGTCGTGCTGACAAACACATCGTAATCATCAATATTGTTGATCTGTTCGGCAATGTTGCTCTTGTAGATCTTGACCTTGTCCAACAATCCTTTTGAATCCAGAAAGTCGCGAATCTTTCCTTCAGCAACAGTGGAGGTAGCAACACCACTACCGCAAACAACCATTAACGTCTTCATAGTAATAATCTCCTTCCAAATTTAAACAAATCTAGGCAGCAGGTTCAGTCTTCTTGGCTTGGCTCTTCTTGTGGAACTTGTTGTACCAGATCATCAATGCCAAGGTAACGACACCGATCAAGCCGATACCGCCCCAAGTCATGATCTTGCCAAGGCCAACAACGACCCAGGTAGTCCAGACACCACCGTCACTAAGAACGGAAATTGAAGTGTTGCCTTGAAGGCTGAAGTTGGCAGCTTTTGCAGAAGCCGTAACCAGTGGAGCAACCCAAGAAGCAATGTACAGGCTCAAGATGATGTCCACGATCCCACCAACCAGCGTCCGGAAAATGTCGCCGCGGAATACGGCAGCCATGATGGCAATCATGTAAGGGATGGTTGCCAAGTCACCAAATGGCAGCACGTGGTTACCTGGCAGGATTACGGCAATCAGCAGCGTAATTGGAACCAGCAGCAGTGAGGCGGACAGAACCGTTTCGTTACCTACAGCAAGCGCACTGTCCATCCCGATGTAAAGGTTCCGGCCTGGGAAGTGCTTCTGAACCAGTTCGTTGGCACCTTCAGAGATAGGAGTCAGACCTTCCATCAGCAGTGAAACCATCCGAGGCATCAAGACCAGAACAGCAGCCGTTGAAACACCAAGCTGCAGCGTCTTGGTAACAGAGTACTTAGCCAAAATACCGATTACGATACCAATCAGCAGACCCATCACGCCAGAGTCACCGAAGATTCCCATACGCTTTTGAATCGTCTTTGGTGTCAGCTTGATCTTGTTGATGCCAGGGATGCGGTCCATCAGCCAATTCAATGGCAGCGCCAATACGTATCCTGGTGCTGAGGCGCCTTGTGGGAACGAGATGCCGTCCAATCCGTATTGCTTCTGAATATATGGAGCAGACATGTCAGCAAGCAGATAAATGACCATTACGTGAACGATCATCGTAAAGATCCCAAGCGAGAAACTGTGCGAAACCGCGTAGACCAGGGAACCAGTAAAGGCAATGTGCCAGTAGTTCCAAACGTCAACGTCCAGCGTCTGCGTTAATCCCAACAGCAACAGTACAACGTTGGTGACAACCCCAACCGGAATGGCCAGACTCCCCAGAACGGTACCATAAGCAATGGCGGAAGCAGCTGGCCAGCCAATATCAATCGTGCCGAGGTGCATCCCAAAGTTTCTAACCATGGCATGCGAGGCAGGACCAAGATTCTTGGTCAACAGACTGATGACCAGGTTCAAGCCAATAAACCCGATCCCGACCATCAAGCCAGCTTTGAAGGCCTTGCTTGGCTTGATCCGTAAAATCAAAGCAAAGATAAACAGCAGTATTGGAAGCATTACGCTTGCCCCAAGGTTAACGAACCATTGGAGCCCTGATGCTATAGCACTCATATCTTTATCCCCCTTTAGCTCTATTCAATTATTCCGTTCTTCTTCATCAAAGCGAGAAAATCTTTCTTCTGATCAACGCTTTGCAAAGCATCCATGGCTTCCTGATTTTGGAAGAGCGCCATCAGCTTTTGCAGCATGCTCAATTGGTCGTCCGACTTTTTGAGCGCGAGCATGAAGATCAGCTTTACTTGAATCTCAGCATTATCGCCCATTTGATGAAAAGTCACTGGATGCTTCAGACTCATGAATCCAATCTGTGGTTCAATCACCTTATCTGGATCTGTATGGGGAATCGCAACCCCAATCGTTTGAGTCATCAGTCCGGTGGGAAAGCTTTCTTCACGCTTCAGTAAGGCATCCCTGTACTCGCTGGTTACTACTCCTTTGGCATACATACTGTCAGCCAGCCGAGTCAAGGCGCTTACGTTGTCAGAAGCATCTTGGTTAAATAAAATAACCTCTTTATCAAACAACATGCGTTTCCCTCTATTCTTCTAAAAGACTTTCAATCGTCTTCTTCTCTATGCCTCGTTCAGACAGCTGTTCTACAAAAGAATCATCTGCCATATGAACTACAAAATTACTTATCGTTTCATCGTCGCCTTTTACAATCAGAAACGTTCCGGTATCCACTGAATGATTATCGAACCATTCAACCGGTGATTCCAATTGGCTAACAATGATATAGCTATTGGCAATCGTGGGTATTACCACATGCGGCATTACCATGTTTTCGGCAATTCTCGTGCTCCCAATCTCTTCTCGATGCTTTAACGTCTGAACTACAGACACCGTGTCATTCGAGATGGCGGGGATGATGCCTGCAACGTGTTTAAGCCATTCATCACGGTTAGGCACGATCACGTTTTTGTCTAGAATCAGCTTAGTCTTCATCATTCAACAACCTGCTCAATCGATTCCTATCCTGTTCGTTAAACATCGCGCTTGAAAGGATAACCTTAGCGTCCTTTCGCGGCACGACCGGCACCGTTGAGACGATCACGTCAACATCATCGTACTTGTCGGGATTCTCAACATAGTCGGTCTTTGAAGTGACTTCTACGATGTTCAGGTCCGGAAATGCCTTATGAATCTTTACGTACAGGAGTTTTGAAGTTCCAATCCCACTCGCACACATGATCAGTACTCGTTTTGGCAGGCTGGATTCTTCAATATATTTAGCAAAGTAAAGCGTAAGGAATCCAATCTCATCATCATTGATCTTCCAAGGCAGCTGTAGTTGGTTTGCCGCCTTTTCAGAAATTGCCGCAACCTTTTTAAATAGCTGTCCATATTCCAGCTTGATGTCGGCAAGTACCTTGTTGGCAACGATGATATGATTATTCAGACGGTTGATCATGGGTCGAATATGACTGACCAGATCATTCTGAAGCGAGATAACGCGTGAAGACCCTGGATTCAATCCAAACTGCTTGATATAGAACTCAGCCAGCTCCATCGATTCAGATGAAGTCTTTTTATCGTATATGAAATTGTTGTTGTAACGCATCGAAATCAGATATTCCAATAAATAATAGCTTTCAATGGCTGGTATATCGCAGTTGAGGTAATCAGCCACGTTCTTGATCACGTCATTGCTTACTTTATAGAACTTCGGATTGTCCTGAATGATCTTCTCATACCGCTTGCTTTTGATCTGCCCGTCCTTAGAGTCAATCATCTTTCCTTGACGAATTCTCTTCATCAGAATGTAGAGGTGGGAAAAGATGTTTACGTTATAAGGATAGGGGATCGTTGTATTAAGCAGGCGCTGGATCAATTCCAGCTGCGCGGTTATGAATTGATTGTCAAATCGGCTCAGATCATGAAACTCGCTGACGAAATCGTTGATGCTCTCTTGGTTCATAGCATTGCTTTGAATCAAGACCGCGTTGATGGCCCGCCGGATGTTCCGTTCATCGCCCACTACCGAAACAAAGCTGCCATCCCGCTTTAAGCTGAGGTCATACTTTTGAAGCTGCTTGCTGATAATCGTTAAATCTTGTTGGATCAGTTCAGTACTCACAAAGAAGTCGTTGTACAACTCCAATATTCTGTTAGCCAATGGCGCGTTGAACAGCAGCTTGGTAAGAACTTGATTGCGTCGTTCCAATGGCGTGCTTTCCAGCTTATCGGTTTCTGGACTCGTCTGTCTTGTCAACTCAAGATAACGGTTATAGTTCAGTTTCAATCCCTTGCCGCGCTCAGAGACAATGATTTGTTCGCCATAGTGGTCATTGATACCATTGACGGTTCGATAAATCGTCTTTGTCGAGATGCCAATAGACTTTGCCAATTCATCGGCTGTGACAAAACGATCGCTTTTCGACAGAATCTTTATTATTTTGTCACGGTTTCCACTCATCTTCCTCCCTCCTTGTCTAAATTATATTGGTCAATGTAAGCGCTAAAAATAAATTAATGTCCATTGTTGTGGACACTCTTTTGTAAACTGTATCAAAGTATAAACGATTATCAATTAAATTACATTATCTTCTCCTCTTTACGAACACTTATTCGCATATTATAATATAATGCAAACAGAAGTTCGAGAAGGGCAACAAGATGGACAGTTCAGAAGAGCCACGCGGGATTTTCCTGGTCATTGACAACAAATCATTCTATGCCACGGTTGAGTGCACGATGCGCGGGCTGGATCCGCTCACCACGCCGCTCGTAGTCATGTCGGAAGCCGAGAATACCAATGGCGGGCTGGTGTTGGCGTCATCTCCAATGGCCAAAAAGCTTTACGGCATCTCCAACGTCAACCGCCAACGTGATCTGCCGCGCGACAACCATCTGATCGTGGTGCCGCCGCGCATGAACACGTATATCGAAAAGAATATTGAGGTTAACAACATCTATCGCGAGTTTGTAGCTGATGAGGATCTGTTGCCATATTCGATTGACGAGTCGATTCTGGACATTACCCATTCCTGGAAGCTGTTTGGGGATGATCCGATCGAAGTCGTGCAGAAGATTCAAAAGACCGTTCATGACCGCCTGAAGCTGGTTACCACGGTAGGCGTGGGTGAGAACCCGCTACAAGCCAAGATCGCGTTGGACGTCTATGCCAAGCATGATCCGCGTTTTATTGGCGAGATCACCTATGACACGGTCAAGGAGAAGATCTGGTCCATCCCTGAGATTACTGATGTCTGGGGCATTAACGAGCGCACCGCCAAACGCCTTGCCAGACTTGGGATTCATTCCATGGCTGAGTTGGCCCATGCCGATCCGTTCATTCTCAAGGAAGAGATGGGCGTGATTGGAGCGCAGCTGTACGCGTCTGCTTGGGGCATCGACCGCACCGACCTGGCCGAGGAAGTCCTGCCTAAAGACAAGAGCCTGGGCAACTCGCAGGTCTTGCCGCGTGACTATACAAGGGCGGAAGAAATCGAGGTCGTCATCCGTGAGATTGGTTCGCAGGTCGCTTCCCGGCTCCGCGCGCATGACAAGCAGGCAGGGGGCGTCTACCTTTCAATCGGCTATTCGCTGAGCACGCCAACGGAAGAAACCGGCTTTGCTCACTCGCTGAAGCTTTCCGATTCCACGGTCGACTCAAATCTCATCAACGAGCAGCTGATGTATCTGTTCTATACATACTGGGATGGGGTATCGCCGGTCCGCCGCGTCAGTGTAGCCGCAACCCGCTTAGCCGACCGTTATGGCGAGCAGCTCGATCTGTTCAAGCAGCCCAAGTACGATATGGTCAAACTGGAAGACACCGTTGACGCCATCCGCAAACGGTTCGGTAAGACGTCGATCATGCGGGCAGCCAGCTTGGAGAAGGGCGGTACATTTATTAAAAGAAGTCAGTTGGTAGGAGGTCACGCCGGTGGACAAAGCTTGGAATAAAGAAACTGAAAGCGATAAAATCTGCGAGCGAATCAAGCGAAACTTTACCAATCGCTGGCGCACCAGGTATTGGGTCTCCGTGGTCTACTATGAACCGGAGCATGGCTATAACCTGTTTTTTAACATTCAGCCTCGCAATACCTATAGCCGATCAGTCCCGATTGCTCGGTTGGCGGATTGCGAGTATTCTGAGTTGCTTGATATTATAACTAAGGTTCGCCAGACGTATCGGTTCACCTTGAACTACCTAAACTTCACTGATGACCAGGTCCGCGAAATGAGGAGGAAATTTCGATGAAAATGCATTTTTACAATGGTCAAGAAGCTGACAAGGTGGCCACGCAGTTTTTCAAGTACTACTATCATGATCGCGGCAAGATGAAGTGGAGCGGCTTCCTGCTTTCAGAACATACTGCCGCATTAAATAAGGAAATCGATAAGGAGCACAATGATAACCCTCAAAAATAGGGAAACGCGTTAAAGTTCCGCTATAATAACGTCTGTGCTACATATCTATATTAATTTACGGTCCATGTCATTTCGATGTGGGCCGTTTTTTGTGCTGAACGAAATCATTTTACATTGGCTTGATAACTGGAAGCATTGACGAACCGAGCAAAGTCAAGCTACCAAAAAAGCCCTAGCGTATAGTACGTTAGGGTTTTTGGTTTCATGATAGCATTGAACTATTCACGACAAGCTATGTAATCAAATTTCGTCATCTGATTCATCGTCATCATCTGAAAACTCAATATGAATACTACTAAGGATTGGTATTGCGTTTACCATATGATTGAGGACAAAGCGGACAATCCAGAAATGCAAGAAATTAATACTGATTCCGATTAATAATGGCCACGTGTTTCCGTACTTATTTGCAACAATGATACTTAGCCAGAAAATTAGCAGCATGGTCAAAATCAACGTAGTAGCAATCGGCTTATATTTTTCACGTATATCAGCTGCCATGTTATACGTAGCTTGGTTAATCGAATACAGTTCGCTCATCAGCCGCTCTTGAACAAACATACGTTTAGCTGGAATTATGATTAAAGCTAGTTCACCAAGCAGTAAAGAGATTTTCAATAAACTCGGTATAAATGACACTTCCCATTTTTTATTTTAGAGTAATTAATCAAGCCTATCACAAAAATAAAAGGGCAGGTTGGAACTTATCCAATCTGTCCTTTATTGTTCTTCAGAGTCTTAATGCTCCTGCTTCTTCTTGTATCCCATTAATCCCAGCATGCCTAAGAAGCTGGCAATACCAAGCGAAATCAAGCCCTTTGCCTCTTGCTGATCATTACCGGTTTGCGGCAGCGATTGTGCTTGAGTCGACTGGTTCTGACCATTGTTTTCTGTTGCAGAACTCATCGTGGATTGATTATTGGTCTGGTTCGACTGGTTCTGACCATTGTTTTCTGTTGCAGAACTCATCGTGGATTGATTATTGGTCTGGTTCGACTGGTTCTGGCTATTGTTTTCTGTTGTAGAACTCGTCGTGGACTGATTATCGGTCTGGTGCTCGTTAGTCACCGTTCCATTGCCATTCTCACTGGATGGCTGTTCAGGACCGGTTGGCGTGTTGCTGCCTGGATTCGATGGTACTGTGCCATTGTCGTCAGACTTAATCGGAACATAGACAATCTTGGTATCAGAGCCGGGGTCATTAGGCGTGATGCTTTCAACCGTCTTCTTGTAACCTGGAATGTCAGGAACCGGCGTAGCAAATCCTTGAGTTGGATTGTTTGGATCATTGTTATACGTTGGCGTTGGCGCGTTTGGAATTGGGTTGCCATTCGAGTCTACTGGAATAAGGCTTCCCAATTTGTGATAGGTAACGATGGTCGTTGAAACCGGATTGTCCGGCGTAACCTCGGCGCCTGCTACATGTTCAATGTCCGCATAGTAGCCAGGGATGACTGGTGTTGGGACTCCTTGATAGCTGTGGTTCTGCTCAGTCCAAGTTACCTCACCAGTTGCTTCATTCTTTTCACCAGTAAACGTGTAGTCGTTTTGAATGCTTTCCGCTGGCGTCAGATCGCCGGCACCTTCATACTTAACCGTTTGGCTTGTCGGTACCGTGACTTCATTAATGATTGGCGTGTAGGTGATCTGAGTGTTGGCGCTAGGATCATCCGGCGTTACCTCAGTGGTCGTCGTCGTGTACCCAGGAACTTTCGGAACCGGTGTCGTCGTGGTCTTGGTTGGATCACTTGGATCGTTGCTGTAGGTTGGCATTGGCGCGTTTGGAATTACGTTGCCTTCTGGATCAATCGGTACGATGCGGCCTAAAGCACGATACTTAACCGTAACTTCTTCGGTTGGGTGTTCCGGCGTCAGAACAATATTGTCAACGCTTGCGACATCCGCGTAGTAGCCAGGGATAACCGGCGTCGTGACAGGTTTGTAGGCGTGGGTTGCCTCATCCCAAGTTGTCTGGCCAGTTGCCTCATTGCTCTTGCCAGTGAACGTATAATCATTTTGGACATTGTCCTTAGGCGTCAAGTCTCCGGCACCTTCATATTTAACCGTTTGGCTTGTTGGTACCGTGGCATCCTTAATGATTGGTGTGTAGGTGATCTGAGTGTTGGCACCAGGGTCATCCGGCGTTACATCAGTAATCGTCGTCGTGTACCCAGGAACTTTCGGAACCGGTGTCGTCGTGCCCTTACTTGGGTCTTTTTGATCGTTGTTGTACGTTGGCGTTGGCGCGTTTGGAATCGTGTTGCCTTCTGGATCAACCGGAATAATCTGTCCTAATCGATGATAGATCACCGTTGTTATTGATGTTGGGTTATCAGGAGTTACCTTAGCGCCATCAACGCTTGCGATATCCGCATAGTAGCCCGGAACAACCGGTGTTTCAACTGACTTATACGTATGTTCTTCCGCATTCCAAGTCGTTTGGCCGGTTGTCTCGTTGGTATCACTAGTAAACGTAAAGTCATTCTGGACGCTCGGGTTAGGTGTCTGATCGCCAGCACCCACGTAGTTGATGATTTGGCTACTTGGAACCTTGTTAGTCGAGATAATTGGTGTGTAAACAACCGGAGTATCCCCATCAGGAGTAGTAGGCGTTACGCTGCTTTCTGACTTATTATAGCCTTTAATATTCGGAGTTTCGGTTGTCGTCGCCTTGGTTGGGTCATTTGAATCATTCTTATACGTTGGAGTTTCCGCCCCAGGAATTGGATTACCGGCTGAGTCAATCGGAACGATCTTGCCCATTGGCTTATAGGTAACTGTTATCGTTGAATTTGGATTATTAGGGGTTACCTCAGCACCATCAACGCTTGCAATATCCGCGTAGTAACCAGGGATAACTGGCGTCTTAACTGGTTTGTAGGCGTGGGTTTTCTCATTCCAAGTCGTCTTGCCAGTTGCCTCATTGCTCTTGCCGGTAAACGTATAATCATTCTGGACATTGTCCTTAGGCGTTAAGTCTCCGGCACCTTCATACTTAACCGTTTGGCTTGTCGGTACCGTGACTTCATTAATGATTGGCGTGTAGGTGATCTGAGTGTTGGCGCTAGGATCATCCGGTGTTACCTCAGTGGTCGTCGTCGTGTACCCAGGGATGTCTGGGACTGGCGTCGTTGTGGTCTTGGTTGGATCACTTGGATCGTTGTTGTAGGTTGGCATTGGCGCGTTTGGAATTACGTTGCCTTCTGGATCAACCGGTACGATGCGACCCAAAGCACGGTACTTAACCGTAACTTCCTCGGTTGGGTGTTCCGGCGTCAGAACAATATTGTCAACGCTTGCGACATCTGCGTAGTAGCCTTCAACGACCGGCGTCTTAACTGGTTTGTAGGCGTGGTTTGCCTCATCCCAAGTCGTTACATTAGTTGCCTCATTGCTCTTGCCAGTGAACGTATAATCATTCTGGACATTGTCCTTAGGCGTCAGGTCGCCGGCACCTTCATACTTGACCGTTTGGCTTGTTGGCAATGTGGCATCCTTAATGATTGGCGTGTAGGTGATCTGAGTGTTGGCACTAGGATCATCCGGTGTTACCTCAGTGGTCGTCGTCGTGTACCCAGGAACTTTCGGAACCGGTGTCGTCGTGGTCTTGGTTGGATCACTTGGATCGTTGCTGTAGGTTGGCATTGGCGCGTTTGGAATTACGTTGCCTTCTGGATCAACCGGTACGATGCGGCCTAAAGCACGATACTTAACCGTAACTTCTTCGGTTGGGTGTTCCGGCGTCAAAACGATGTTGTCAACGCTTGCGACATCCGCGTAGTAGCCTTCAACGACTGGCGTCTTAACTGGTTTGTAGGCGTGGGTTTTCTCATTCCAAGTCGTCTGGCCAGTTGCCTCATTGCTCTTGCCGGTAAACGTATAATCATTCTGGACATTGTCCTTAGGCGTCAGGTCGCCGGCACCTTCATACTTGACCGTTTGGCTTGTTGGCAATGTGGCATCCTTAATGATTGGCGTGTAGGTAACCTTAGTATCTTCACCTGGATTGTCAGGCGTTACCTCTTGTAATGACTTTTCATATCCCTTAATATCCGGCGTCTTGGTCGTCGTCGCCTTAGTTGGGTCATCTGGATCATTTTCGTATGTTGGAGTTTCCGCGCCAGGAATTAGATTGCCATCCGAGTCAACTGGAATGATCTTGCCCAGTGGCTTGTAAGTGACTGTTACCTCTGCATTTGGTTGGTCGTGCGTTACCGTCTGTCCTGGAACGACCGCCGTGTCCGCGTAGTAGCCTTCAACGACCGGCGTCGTGACAGGTTTGTAGGCGTGGGTTTCCTCATCCCAAGTCGTCTTGCCAGTTGCCTCATTGCTCTTGCCGGTAAACGTATAATTATTCTGGACATTGTCCTTAGGCGTCAGGTCGCCGGCACCTTCATACTTGACCGTTTGGCTTGTTGGCAATGTGGCATCCTTAATGATTGGCGTGTAGACAACCTCAGTATCCGAACCAGGGTTATCCGGCGTTACCTCGGTTACCGTAGCCGTGTAGCCAGGGATTTCTGGAACCGTTGTCGTCGTAGCCTTGGTTGGGTCCTTTTCATCGTTGTTATAGGTCGGGGTAGAAGCGCCAGAAATTGGGTTGTGGTTCTCATCAACCGGAATGATCTTGCCCAACGGCTTGTAGGTAACCGTTACCGTAACATTCGGCTGCTCATGCGTTACCGTTTTGCCTTCGACGCTTGCGACATCCGCGTAATAGCCTTCAACGACTGGAGTATTAACGGAATCATACGTGTGATCTGTTACGTTCCAGAATACTACACCTGTTGCCTCGTTGGTCATTTTATAAAACGTGAAATCATTCTGCACGTTCGGTCCTGGTGTCTGGTCACCCGCACCTTCATACTTTACCGTCTGGCTTGTTGGTACTTCCTCTTGAGTAATAATTTGTGTGTAGACAACTTCAGTATCCGAACCAGGATCATCCGGCGTTACGCTGGTTTCTGACTTCTGATAGCCTGGAATATCCGGAGTATCAGTCGCCACAATCTTAGTTGGGTCTTTTTTATCGTTATTATAGGTTGGAGTAGAAACGCCAGGAATTGGATTGCCGTCTGAGTCAACTGGAATAATCTTGCCCAGTGGCTTGTAAGTGACCGTTACCTCTGCATTTGGGTGATCAGGCGTTACGGTTTGACCAGCGATTCTTTCGGCATTTGCGTAGTAGCCATTAACAACTGGAGTATCAACGGAATCATACGAGTGCTCTTCCTCATCCCAAGTCGTCTTGCCAGTTGCCTTATTGTTCTTGCCAGTAAAGATATAACCATTCTGGACATTGTCCTTAGGTGTCAGGTCGCCGGCACCTTCATACTTAACCGTTTGGCTTGTCGGTACCGTGACTTCATTAACGATTGGCGTGTAGACAACCTCAGTATCCAAACCAGGGTCATCCGGCGTTACCTTGGTTACCGTAGCCGTGTAGCCAGGGATTTCTGGAACCGTTGTCGTCGTAGCCTGGGTTGGATCGTTTTGATTATTGTTGTACGTTGGGGTAGTAGCTCCAGAAATCGGTTTGTGGTTCTCATCAACCGGAATGATCTTTCCCAACGGCTTGTAGGTTACTATCACCTCTTTATCTGGATCGTGTAGCGTAGCCAGCTGACCCGGAGCGACCGCTTTATCTGCGTAGTAGCCGTTAACGACTGGAGTATCAACATCATCAAATATATGACTATCTTCATACCAGTTTATATCGTGAGTGACTTCATTAAGCTCACCAATTATAGTGTAATCTTGCACTTCCCGTGGCGGGTTAGCATCGCCAGCTCCTTGGTAGATAACAGTTTGAGTGGTAGGCTGCGATATGATAGTAATAATCTGCTTGTAGTAGTAGACAATGTTTCTGGTATTCGGCTTCCAAGAATTGGCAATTGTAATAATCGTTCCGTTGGTCGAAGTCCCAGTCGAGGTTTCATATGACGGAACAATAATATCCACAGTTTGTCCAGGCTTGATTCCCGTGGCTGCTTTGCTGGATGTCTTCCCATCATTTATAAGCAGGTCATTTGTCTTTCCGTTGTAGACTGCCTGTGCCGAGATGCTGGCCGTGCCGTCAATTCCGGTAATGGTAACCGTATATTTCACCACGACGCCTTGACTAGTAGTAGTAGTGCCAGTGTAGACGGATCCTTTTCCTCCATAGTTGGAAGTCGAGACAGTCCCTGAATCATTGGATGGCGCGATGATTTCATACCCTGCTGCTGAAAATGGAACAGTCGTGTATTGAGAACCGACCAGAATATTTCGCTTAATTGTCGCAAAAACATTTTTCCCAGTCGTTAAGTCGATAAATTCAATCGTCTGATCCGTATATGTTGGCACGGAAAATGTTACCTTTTGGGATGGACTGGTTAACTGAGTGTTTGTGTAATGATATGTAAGCTGCAGCGATGAACTATCATTAGGCGTCATTATAATCTTGCTGCTCGATGGGTACTCAATTGAGACTGAGCCAAGCTTTGTCGTTTGTCCTTGTGTTAACTGAACACTGTCTTTTTGAACGTATGTATCGCCTGTTTTTTCAAAGTAGGTGACGATAAGCTGATCGTCTGTCAGATTCTTGGTTGCTACGTAACTGCCAATCTCAGTATTGTTGCTAATGTCTTTAACATTGGCAAACGTATAGTATGTCTTGCTGTCTGAATCAGAGAACTTTGGCACTGGTACACCATAGTCGTCGGGCTGCTTCAGCGTTGTCGTCCAGTTATCCGGCAACGGGTCAGTGCTGCTGATGTTTAATACTCCGTTAGTAATAGACTTCCCACTATAATATTTCGAATCTGAGTATATGCCAGCAGTATAGTTTGACCAAGCGACTCCCGCGTAGTTTCTTGCCACGTCTTTCGGAATCTCTACCTCTGAACTCGCAGTCGCGGTAGCCAAAGTATTGACTGTTTGAGGACTTGCCACCAATGACTGGGCAACAGTTGACGCCGATACTGCCGTACTGTTAGTTACCGTTGCGCTGCTCAAAAGATCCGCAGTATTTACTGATGTACTAGCGGTACTTGCTGAACTCGCCAATGAACTGTTATCGCTCACTGCACTTGCTGACGCGCTATTCACGACCGTAGACGCGTCACTTGCTGAAGCGGTCTTTGAAAGGACAACGCTTTGCGAATCAGTACTGCTGGTCTGATCGGTACTTGTCGTGACATTTACTGAAGTATCGGTTGGTACTGTATCAGCTGATGCTGTCCCAGCGGCACCAAAAAAGAAGATGGTTCCAATGAGCACTGAGACTGTTCCAACGTTCAAGCGTCGTAGTGAAAATCGCTGCCTCCCATCAGCCATTTTCAATTCCTGTAATCTCTTATTATTTTTGGAATACATAATCTTGCCCCCTATATATCAATGAATATTGCACTATTTTGACTTCGACGCCATCCTCAAATATCCATTCGTCACTTATCAACCTAACAAGGATTTAAAAATTTTCCTCAAACGACGCTAAAGTCAATGTGGATACCACTTCGAAAGCGTTATCCCAAACATCTAAAGCTTAGCACAAATCCTTAAAAATATGAAAGCATAATGTTTTGAAAGTAGACATTTTATTTATATTAATTATCAAGAGAAAACTATTCTTGTTTCAACAGCCTCATAGCGACTCTTGGTATCTTTAAGATATGAAAAGGATTCAAATAAAAAAAGGGAGTTGAGGGATCTAAAAGATATACTTCAGTCTGATTTTTTCGACTACAAATCGTTCAAAGAAAACAGCGCTGCTTCAAGCCTTACTTAAGCTCAAAACAGCGCTGTGATCAGGTTCTTATTAATTTTTCAAATGTTGTATTCCTTTATTTATCGCGGCATGTTATTTACCGTATCAGATAAATAACCGCATCACGGTATACAACTATTTAATACTTGGCTTTCCAACAATTGAAACAAGGCATAGCTAAGAAGGGGGGCTAGGCTGCCTGCTCATCGGTCATGGCTAGTTTCTGCTGCAGCTCGGCCCGCACCTGGCACAGAATCAGGTAGTGCTCCGGTCGATTATAGGACGTCGGGCCTTCTTTCATGAGATCGGTCTCACCATCAATCAAACCATTCATCAGCGTGCAGACATAGATGTGCGTCTCAAGCGTCATGTCATCTGTCTGCTTGGATCTGGTCAGCACCCGCTCCGCTAAGATCAAGCAATCAAGGTACATGTCGTAGATTTGCTGATTATAAACGTTATGATCGTTCATCGCACTAAGGCGTTCAAACTTATCCATCATTGCGTCGTATACCTGGGTAAACATCGCGGAAACATCAAACATCGCAAAGTCCTCCTTTGAACATAAAAACCGCCTGGACCAACTCTGGCCTGGGCGGCTTCTTTAAGGGAACTTAATGAAAGTAAATTATCACCAAGCAATCAACCTTGAGATAGAATGATCATCGGCCGCCGATCAGCCCCATATCCAACCGGCTGTCTGCATCATAAAACATTATTATCAGCCGTGCCTATCAAGTTTGAACCAGCTTAAACAGTCAAAATTGATAGTTTTAAATATAGTTATATTATAGTACAATTGTATATTTGAAACCATCAAAACATTTTAAAATTGCCGTTTTACTGATAAGATTAATCAAGAAGTCGCTTACAGGCACTGCTTATTATCAAGACAAAAAGAAAGGCGATCTGCCAATGGAAAAAGAAATTAAAATTGTTCGGGATGGTCTGCGATTGCATGGTCTGATCGATATTCCCGATCAAGAAAAGTTTGATCTGGTTATTTTGATGCATGGCTTTACTTCTGATCTCGGCTACACCAAACGCCGTGTCTTTTATGATCTAGCCCCAGCCTTGCGCAAAAAGGGTCTTGGCGTGCTCCGCTTTGATTTTAATGGACATGGAAAAAGCGAAGGCTCGCTTGCAGATATGACGATTCTCAATGAACTGTCCGATGCAAACGCGATCCTTGATTTTGCTCTGCATCTAAAGGGCGTTCGTCGCGTTTATTTATTGGGCCATTCGCAAGGCGGCGTTATTGCCAGTTTGATGGCTGCTTACTATCCTGACGTAATTTCAAAGCTGGTTTTAATGTCTCCGGCTGCCACGCTGATTGATGACGCGCGACTTGGCATCTGCCAGGGCAGCGTCTATGATCCTCACAATATCCCCGAAAAGATTACGGTTAAACAGAAAACGATCGGCGGCTTTTACTTTAGAACCGCGCAGCTATTGCCTTTGTATGATATCGCTAAACACTATGAGGGGCCCGTGTGTCTGATACACGGCACGGATGATACCGTTGTTAATCCAGTGGCCTCGCTTCGGTACAATGATGTCTATAAGAACAGCACGCTAAATCTGATTCCAAACTGTGATCACTCCTATCTCGATGAGGAAAAACGCCAACAGGCAATCAAGATCGTCTGTGACTTTTTAACTAAATAAACCGTTGAGCATGGCATGATATCGGTCATGCTTTTTTAGTCAATAAAAAGCCGCGCTCTGGGATGGAACGCGGCGAGGAAGATAATCTGAAAAAGCGTGAGGGGTAAGGGGATGGCTGCTTGATCGTTCATCCGGTAAGACTTATTTCAAGCAGCGTTCTCTCTTCCGCCCCTCTATCTATACTCTATGCAAGGTATCGAGTTTCGCACTTTTTAATTTCAATTTTTTTAAGTTAATGGCAAGTTGAAAACGTCCAATTATGACAATCTCAACTTGGCAATTGAGACCTCGTACGAGCTAAAATAAGTCTCTGTCATGTCTGCTTATTTTGTATATACAGTTTGGTGAAGCCTCGCGATATGGAATCAGCTTCAATAATGTTTTAGACATTGGATTGAAATCCTACCATGGAATTGGTTAAAGATTATAATCTGACCGACTCAATCCTAATCCAATCGCCGCTTAATTTCATATGTTTATAATTCACTATTCACAATCTACAATTCGCAATTTACTATTTACAATTCATTATTTACATTGTAGAAGTTTATCGAATAGTTAAACCATCGTTGATGCAATAGCATTATGCATAAGCAAACAATCTACTATTCACAATCCATGATTCACTATCTACAATTTACAATTCACTATTTACATTGTAGAAGCTTATGCAAGAGCCATTCAGTACTCTCCATTAAGCTGCTAAATTCATCATTATCCAGCCGATTTTTGGCGCTGAAATTTTACGCCAAAAAGGAATTGCTGATGTTATTCAAGACTACATGCACTAATACATGACCGACATGTCCTGTATATACAACAGGTGCATATGCATCACCCCCCAGGCCGGCGGAGCGTGAGCGGAACTAGGGGCTCACTCGAGGCGACGGTAAGCATGGCACATGCGGCCCGCCGGAGAGGAGACCCGTGAAGCGGAAGCGGAGCCGGCCTGGGGAAGCGCTAATACAACGGAACATAAAAAAGGCCCCAGAATCGATTAGCTCGACTCTTAGGCTGTTGGTCGCTCGCCATATCTTTTGGTCCCGTCGCTACATTAATGGATGCTTACTCTCAATAAACACTAAAGGCCTGACTCCAGTTGATCCTGGAATCAGGCCTTTTAAGCTTACATATTTATCTAAACATGTCGAGTTCCCGCGGCAAATGCTACTTATTGCGTGACGTCAGCATGTCCTTTTCTTCCAAAATGCGCAGAATCTGGTAGAAACGTGACTGATCACTGTTTGGCAGCTGGTCCACAGCCGCGCTGATCATCTTCTTTTCCAGCTCGCGCACGTTCTTGGCCGCGCCAACGTTAACCAATGCCGTCAGCTGATTGCGAACGTGGTTGTCGACCCGCACGTTGGTAGAGTAGGTAACCTGTTCAGAGTTTTGAACGATGTCTTCGCGCTTGACCTGTTTTTCAACAACAAAGTCCGCGCCGTGCTTCATTTCTGGACGTTCATCCTTCTTCATGTCGTGATTTAACAAGCCCATTTTAAATCGCTCCTTTTATTGATTATCCTTTTCTTGCTTGCCCTTGTTCAGTCGTTCGATGATTTCCTCGGCGACCGCTTTGTACGCATTTTGCGTCTTGCGGTCCCAGGCATCCTTGTCGTTGTCAGTGATCCCGGTCATGTCCATCCGCTTAACCCGTTCCATGATCGTGATGTGGCTGTCGAAAATGTTGTCCTCGCCAAATTCCTCGCTTGCCGACTGAAGAATCTTGGCATCAACGGAAGAGTCGCGCTTGGACAGCACTGGCAGCAGACCGATAACGTCAACCTTGGATTGGAAGGAATTGATGATTACCCGCTGCAGATATTCAAGCAGGTATTCGGCACCAACCAGGGAACGTTCCTGCGTCTGCAGAACGATGATGATCTGATCGCAGGCGTAGAAGGCCGTATCGTTGGAAAGTCCCAACGTAGGCGGAACATCGATAAAGATAAAGTCGTAATGATCAATCAGCTGTTCTTCAAGCAGCTTGCGGAAGTAGGCAACACGGCTCTTTTCATCAGATTCCTTATTCTCAAGAAAACGGCCGTACAAAGAGAAGTCAACCGCCGTTGGAATCAGATCCAGATTTTCATTGATTGACAGAATCGCGTTGGTCAGCGGTTCCTCATTCTGCAGCACCGTCATCAAAGACTTGTTGATCGTTGCCACGGCAGACTGGCCACGCGTCTTGGTCTTCAAAAAGAGCTGCGTGATGTTTGCCTGGGGGTCAAAGTCGATGACCAGCGTCTTGTAGCCGAGCTTGGACAGGTTGTAGCTGACCAAAGCAGTCGTCGACGTCTTCCCGACACCACCCTTTTGATTGCAAAAGGACATTACGGTAGCACTCATTATTTTTCACCTCATCAATAGTTTTTTCGCTGTTTCGCTAGTTATCAAAAATATTATATCAAACTTTCTCGCTGTAAATAGCAAATAATGAATAATTAATTGTGAATTGTTAACATTGACAAAGTTTTTCTAATCTATTCTGACACAAGGGATTTCAAATTAGCAAATTTTCTCTCATTCATCTTCCACATTGTAAATTGTTAATAGTGAATTGTAAATAGTTAACTACCCGAAAATCGCTATTGATTTAGGAATATTTATGTGTAATTATTACTTTAATGATCGATATGAAAACCACATGGAGTTGTTAGAGAATCGATCATCCAAAACGGTTGGTCTTGAAGGCGTAAATCGTTTTGAACTTTGTTAGATCAAGACTGCAAAATTTAATCGATATCGGTTAAAATGTCTTTGTAACCGCTTTAACCAAAATGATTAGAATAAGCAGCAGAATGTTCTTTATAAAACATAAAACGAATTAGAGATTCAGGCAATAAAAAAAGAATCATGAGTGGCCGCTCATGATTCTGAGATTATCCTGAATACTCAAGCACTGCAATCATGATGCTATAATGTAAAGATTGAATGTAAAGATTGAGATATCCAGTTTGATTTATTTTTTAATGTAGTCACATTATAGCATTATTGAGTGCGTTCATCAAAGGCAATTGGCTTGGTCGCATGACTTTTGCGAATTGCTGAAAGTGCTTGAGTGTTTTTGAGATAGTCTCTTTCACTGCCGCTGGTAAGGAAGGAGATTTTTTTTATGACTTCAAAATTTGTTAAAGTCGAGCTGGACCTGCTCCAAAATGACAACTATCGAAAACTCGATGGCAACTCAATGCTGATGTACTCTCTCTACCGCTCACGACTTGATGGCTCGATCCGCAACGCGCAAAACGGCAACCCGCGCTTCATCGACAGCAACGGTCAGCCATTTATCTACTTCACCAACGATGAGATGGCCGACTTGCTGCACACGTCTCGTCATACTGTGACCAACGCTCGGAAAAAGCTGATCAAGTTTGGTCTGATTCATGTTGAACGAACCGGAATGAGTGAATATCGGGTGTACGTCAACAATTACGTGCGGAGTGCAAAATGTGAACACCGCGAAAACACCCAAAACAGCTATCAAACCCCGTCATATCAACAATTCGCTCGGAGTTCAAAATCTGAACCCAGCGACGTGCAAAATGTGAACACAAGTAAGACAAAGCTATTACATAACTATCTAGACAACGTAGATTCGATTGATTCCTCCGCGAAAAATCGCGAGGAAAAAATTCAAAACGAAACTATCAACATCGCATCCGTAAATAAATCTGACGATACGCACCAGCCAACAGCCGCTGATAATCAAAAGACGAAGCCATCGACTGAGCCGATTGAAGAACGCTCTTTAGGACTCGTTGACGATAATGATCTGGATTTTGCGTTCGCCCTGTATCGTTCTCAGTTTGGACATCTGACCAACTATACGGCTCGTTATCTGGAGAGTCTGCAGAAACAGTTTGGCGCCAGAATGCTGAGCTGTGCCATCAAACTCAGCAAAAGATACTCTATCAGCAATCCACCGGCCTATATCGCCCAGATTCTCTACACGGATCGCGCTAATGGCATCACCAATCTGGACGACATGGTCTATGATCACCTGAAGGCTGCTGAATTCCTGGACGCAAGCTTTTCAACTATGAACCAGAATCGTAAAAAATTCCGGATCATGACGCAGGAGATGCTCAGCCAGTTCCGCAACGCGCCTAAGATTCCAATTCTCAAACTGCCGGAAGACGACACGCCAAGCACTGTACAAAGCCATGCAGCGTCTGAATCAGAATATGAGTTCCGTAAAGTGCCGATCATGCCGTCAAAGCAGAATTGGCAGTCCAGCAATCCCGTTAACGCAAACAGCTCAAATTTCACGTGTAACTTTGACCAGAACGCTCAGACATCTAACGCGATGAACGATGCCGTTGTCCAGACAGGCGATCAAAACGATCAATTTGCCGACTATCCGGCAGACTGGCTGACGAAGCGGATCGCCAACGAAAAAAACGCGCCGCAGTCCAACGACGCTCAGCAGCGAATCGTCGAACAGGCGATTGGACAGACCGCGGCTGAATTTATGGACGCCTATCCTAAAGCCACGCCAGATGACAAGCGTCGTTTCGCGTCATCAGCAAACACGGAGCAGCAGTCGCCAAGTCCAGAGCACGGAAACTTCCAGCCGCCATTTTCGCTTAAGGATTTCAAAAAGCAGATTTTCGGCCTCAAGCAGAACGGTCTCAATCCTGGAATGGCATAGGCAAAAATCGGCAATAAAATTCTCGTCGGGCGACTAGACCAGTTATACTTTTTTGTTTTCAAATGCGTTCACAAACCTTGATTTCTTGGACGTATACTAAAAATTTGATGAGAACTCCCTCAGAACCATTGTAAGCACATACAACCCTTGATAGCATGAGGAATGGAGCCGTCTTTTTGGCTCAGAATCGTACTTTAGGGGAGGAGTATTCCATGAAAAAGACGTCTAACGCTGAATATGCCGATGACCGGCTGATTGATCTGCGTCAGCTGGATCATCTGCAGTTTGATGACGTGCATGAGGCCTATCACCTGGACTGGAGCAGCATGCTTCTGCTGATGCGCTGGCTTCATGACGGCGAGGACAGCACGATCGTTATTGACCGCCGCGGACGCTTACTGAACGTGGAGCGACGGTATTCGGAACTGATCAGCGAGCTGTCCCAGGAATATCATGTCTATCGCAACACCATGGCGACCTTGTACAAGAAGACCAATGCTCAGTCGATGGGGTGCATCTCGGGTCGGCATCGGCTGGTACCACTGACTGGGCTGCGCAATCGGGCCGTGATCTTTATCTGTGCCGACAATCTTTCGCCCCATGGCTTCGACAGTTCGCGCAGGGGCTGTTCCGTCTTGTCGTTTGACGGCTATGATCACCAGACGATTCGCGTGATGATTAATGTCGCTATTGATACGATCAAGCGCAATCTTAACGCGGCTGCCAAGATCAGTCACGCGCTGATCGAGCATCTGGAAATGGTGCGGAAAAACTACGAGGGCGAGCGCTGCTGTGAGAGGCATCCGGACTTCAATCACCTTGATGATCTGCATCAGCTTGAGAATCGGGTCCGCTATGAGGTGCTGGAAAATGCTCTGGACAGCATCGCCAACAAGCTGTATGGCCACCCCATGGATGAGGAGTTCAAGCGGCTGCTTAAAAAACAGCTGATCGCTCCTTACGATGGCACCAATCACTGATCGCGTCTTGGAATTCTCTAGCTGACCTGCCAGACTCCAAACAAAAACAGCATGCCTTGTTTTTCAAGACATGCTGGGAGAGATTCGAGGTAGTCAAGTTTTTAGGGATTATGCAAGAGACTACGCGATGTTTGGCGGCGCGCTGTAAATGGCCCTTGCCTTTTCGATTACGCGCTTCTTCACGTAGGAGACGGCCTGTGGTGTGGTCTGCCAGCGCTCAGCAATCTCTTTGTTGTTGAGGCCAAGCTCGATGACGCACCGCAGATACGAGTTCTCTTTTTGAGTTAGATAAGGCCAAAGCCGGCGCCACAGCTGTTGAGCGGCGGTTCGTTCGATCAGAGCGGCATCGCAGTCTGAATCAATGAGCCATTCGCTAGCGTTCTCACCATTCAATTCCGCGTCCAGACAAAGACACTGATGATTGGCGCGAACTTTTTGGCGTTTGAAACGATCCTTGAGGTGCCAGTCGATCCGTTGGAAAGCATAATGCGAAAATGATGACTGGTCTTTTTCAGGGGAACCTGGGAAGTCGCGATAGGCTTCCGCATACCAGCCCATTGCTTGCTGGGCGAGGTCATCGAAATCCTGATGAGATCGATAAATTCCACGATATTTTAAAGCGCCGTAGATAACCAATAGTCGCTGCTTGTCGGCCACCAAGAAGCGATAGCCATCCGTAAGGGACCGTTCTGCTTCGGATATCACCTTCCATCTGTAAGTTTGCAAGAACCTCAATCATGATAGCGCTTTCTATTAGCGGTTGGCGCGGATCGAGCGAATGAGTATGATTTGGGAACGAATTACCCCAAATCAGCGACGCTCAGCACGCGATGAGAGCTGTCAGCGTGATTGACGGTGTTTTCACTGCTGTCAACGCGCGGCTGTTCTCATTTGCCGCCGATTCGTTCGCGTCACGCCAGAAAACGCGTCAAATACTTGCAGAGGGGTAATAGCATGAATAATGATCTTAAAGGACGCATTGACCGCGTTTCATTGGTTTCGCTCAACCTGGCCTGGGGGTTCATGAACAAAAAGTATGGTCTGCCCGAGACGCGGCCAAACAACCCGTATCATGAGACTGAGCAGCATCTGACCATCGATCGGAACGGACTGGTGCGATTTAACTCGTTCTACATCGATGGCCAAAAAGAAATGGTCACGCCGATTCGCAGACAGCGCTTCTTGATGAAACCGGAGCAGATCAGTCGGCTGTTTGCTTATCTGCATGAGATCTTTGACGGAGGCTATCCGCCATACACGATCACGGATGGGCCAACCTGGCATCTGGCCATCGCCAATCAGCAGGGCCAGATCTATCAGTACGAGGGAATGATGGTCCAGGATGAGTGGCTGCTGGGACTCAATGGAGTTCTGCATGAGTGCGTTGATGAGATTGACGGCTTGTGGGGTGTGGAATGCTGAAGCTGTTTTGATTGATGACTGACGGCCAAAAACGCGGTGCTTAGATTTTGCAGATATGAATTGATCAGCGTGTAGGTTCGGATGGCGGCTTGAATTCTCGATTCTTTGCCATGACTGCTGATTTCTGCTTTAATTGTATTTGATATTTTCAAGAGAGTTTGAGGAAACATGATGAGCGATGAATTGAGAGAACAGACTAAAAATATTGAGTCGCTGCGACTGCGCGCGGCTGCCGATCTGTATATCAGTCAGATTGATGACCTGGATACGCTGGACCGGCTGCAGCGGCTGGTCGATAAAAGAAGACGCGAACTCACCGAGGGGATGACATCTTGCCAACAGAGCGCGAAAAGCAGATTCTAGACCTGATTCGGCAAAATCCGATGATCTCGCAAAAAGAGCTGGCGGAAAAGCTTGGCATTACCAGGCCGGGCGTGGCTTCGCACATCTCGCGGCTGATCAAGGAAGGGCTGATTCTAGGCAAGGGTTACGTACTGCCTAAAAAAGAATACGTTACGGTGATTGGTGCCGTGAACATGGACATCTATGGCATCGTCAGCGACTATCCGGTGGTCTTGAAGGGATCCAATACTGGCCACGTGACGACACAGCTGGGCGGTCTGGGCAGAAACATTGCCGCGAACGCCGCCGCGCTGGGGTTGGACACCAATCTGATCACGGTTTTCGGCAGCGATGACTATGGTACCCGCTTCAAGGAGGATGCCTATCGCCGCGGGATCGACATCTCATATTCTAAGCAGCTGCCGGATCGTAAAACGTCGGTCTATCTCTACGTCAATCAAGGTGATGGCGAACGGATCATCGGCGTGGACGACATGCGGATCAATGAGTTCATCACGCCCAGGTTTCTGGAGCCGCGGCTGGCGGGCATCAATGCCGGCAAGGCCGCGATCGTTGACTCCAATCTGCCGGCGGAAACGATTCGCTGGCTCTATGATAACGTGCGCGTGCCGATGTATGCCAAAGCCGTTTCGGTAACCAAGACGCCGCGCCTGCTGCAGGACAACCTCAATCTCGAGGGCCTGGTCATTAATGGCGTGGAAGGATCGTTTATGGCCAATGTCAAGATCATGGACATTAATGACGCCAAGCAATGCGCTGAGAAACTCTATGATATCTTCAAAACGCGGATTTATCTGTATCTGGATCAAATGGGACTGGTTATGGCCGATCGGGATGGCATGCTCTATCATGGCTACGAGCCCGGCCTGCATGTGGAGAACACGAATGGCGTCGGGGCTTCCATGACGGCCGCGCTTGCCTATGCTCAGCTGCGTCATGAATCGCTGGACGACACGCTTGACCTGATGATCAAAATCGGTGGGCTGACGATGGCCACTGGCAAAAGTGTCAGCGATCGAGTTGGGACGCTGCTGGAAAATTAAATGAATCTAATATCAGAATCGCGATGAATGCTCTCATTGACTGTCGTGATGCTAAGGGCGCTAAAACGGCGCTCTTTTTTTGTACCATCTTGACAGCGCTTTCACAAGAGGGTAGAATTGGTTTGTCAACAAAGGTTTAATCAATTAATCTTATGTTTAAGAAATAGAAAGAGGTGTCATCAGATGAGCGAGAAACCATACGTAGCAGTCATTGGCGGCATGAACATGGATATCTTCGGCATTCCTGATGAGAAGGTCATTCCGCGTGATTCGAATATCGGCCAGATTGGCATGGCGGTCGGAGGCGTTGGGCAGAACATTGCTCAGAACCTGGCGCGGCTAGAGGTGCCAACGTATCTGATTACCGTTTACGGCGATGATATGAACGGTATCGTCATGGAGCATTCCTGCGCTCAGCACAGTATTCGGCTGGACTACGCTGAAAAACTGACTGGCCAGCGCTCATCGGGATATCTCTACGTCACTGACGAAACCGGAGACATGCTTTTGGGGATCAACGACATGAAGATCTGTGAGAACATCACGCCGTCATTTCTGGCAAAGCGGCTCGACTTTATCAATCACGCGTCCGTGTGCATGATCGATGCCAACCTGCCGGAAGAGTCGATCAAGTGGCTTGGCGAGCACGTGACGGCGCCAATCTTTGTTGATCCGGTGTCAATCGTTAAGGGCAAGCGCGTTATTCCAATTTTAGATAAGATCGACACGCTCAAGCCTAATCGAATCGAGGCCGAGATGATGACCGGCATTAAGATCACGGACTGCGAGACAGCTCAGATCGCTGCCGCCAAGCTGTTGGAATACGGTGTCAAAAACGTCTTCATCTCGCTGGGTAAGGACGGCATCATGGCCATGAGTAATGATCAATCAGCGCACGTGCCAACAATGACCACCAAAATCGTCAGTGCAAACGGCGCGGGGGACTGCAGCACGGCTACGATCGTCTGGTGCCGCTACCGGGGAATCAAGAATCTTGACCGAGTCTGCGAATACACGCAGGCAGCCGCAAGTATCGCGCTGGAAAGCGAAAAGTCGGTGCCTGACATCACGCCGGCAAAAGTCGAGGCCAAGCTGGCAGGAAAGCGGCTTAACGAACAGTTGCGCTCTAAGGCCGTGAGAAGCTGAATCAGTAATCAGCGCGTAATCTATTGAAACGATGACTAAACGGCCTGAAAACGACGCTGAGACGGAAATTTTAGACCGAATGAAAGAAACCAAGGAGGAAACTAAGATGATCAAGCAGCTCTACTCAATTATTCAACTGGACGAAGCCATCAAAACCATGGAAGCCGGCGCCGACAACATCGGGCTGGTGCCAATGCAGATGGGCGGGGTGCCTGCTCACCGCGTGCCGCTGTATAGGGTTGATCAGATTCATGAAGAATGCCGGCTGCGCGGAGTCAAGATGGTTCTGATCATGCTGACGAACGATCCAGATGAGATGATCGACCTGGCCAAGCGACTGCAGCCAGAGATTCTGCACGTGGCAGGGGATGGCTACACGGCTGATGAGGAATTCGCCAAGCGTTTGAAAGAGGTCGCTCCTAACACTGAACTGATGCAGGCAGTGCTGGTTGATGGCAAGGGAGCTATTGAGCGTGCCAAGAAGGTTGATCCATTCGTTGATTACATTCTGCTGGACTCTGGCCTGGCCCCTGACACGGGAATTGGTGCTTCCGGTCAGACGCATGACTGGAACATCGATGCTGAAATCGTCAAGTCAGTCAACGCCAAGGTAATCGAAGCTGGAGGACTGGGACCAGACAACGTGGCGGACGCGATCAAGAAGATTCGTCCATACGGCGTCGACTCGCTGACCAAGACGAGCATCAAGTACGACCACGGCAACATGGAAAAAGACATTCCAAAGGTCAAGGCGTTCTGTGAGGCCGCTGACAAAGCCGCCGCGGAGATTGGTCTGTAGAATTCAAAACGCGAGACGATCAACGCGATCCAGAGTCAGGGGAGGCTCTGATCGTCATCAATCAAGAGAATGCGAGGGGCGTGGAATATGAAAATCAGAATGCAGCAGCCGGTCAAAGTCATCGTTGAACACGATCTGGCCAAATCAATCATGGAGATTCTCAAACGGGAGGACAAACGGCGCGTAATGGTGGTGCTTGATCAATTTTTGATGGGCGTACCAGCCGTACAAGAAATGCTCGCCGAAATGGATGAGAACGGTATTGAGACGGCGGTCTACAGCGAAATCGTGCCAGACCCGCCTGCCAGCGTCATCAATAAGGGCGCGGAATCAATGAAAAACTTTGGCGCGGACTGCGTGATTGCAATCGGTGGTGGGAGCTGCCTGGACAGTGCCAAGGGAATCGACATCGTAGCCAGCAATGGCGGCAGCCGCGATATCCTCGACTACGTAAAAGACGAATCGCTTATCCGTGACTTCAAGTGCCTGATCAGCGTGCCTACCACGGCCGGTACTGGGAGCGAGATGTCCAACGCGCTCGTGGTTACCGATGAGACGACCCATGAGAAGAACGCTATCTTATCGGACCGCATTTTGAGCGATTACGCGCTGCTGATTCCTGAACTGACGCTGAGTCTGCCAAAGCGCCAAACGATTGCCAGCGGGCTGGACGTCTTCTCGCACGCCGCGGAAGGCTACCTGTCTAATCTGAGCAGTCCCGTGGCCGATGCAATCTCAGAAAAGAACATGTTCCTGTGTGCCAACTATCTGCCAGACGCGGTTAAAGATGGTCAAAACATCGAGTATCGCGAGCGGATGATGGTAGCTGCCAACTTGGCGGGCTGGATTCTTAATCAGTCTGGAACCATCGTGGCGCATTCAGAAGCTCACATTCTGGGATCCAAGTATCATTTCGTCCATGGCGAGGCGGTTGCCTATGCTCTGCCTGCCGTGCTTGAAATGTCGGCCTCTGTACTGCCGAAGAAGGTCAAAGAGATTGGCAAGATCCTAGGCGCTGAATTTACTGGGGATGAAACGCCAGACGAGATTGGCGCAATCACCAAGCAGGCCTATCTGAAGTTCCGTGACGAGCAGGTCGGACTGCACCCATTTTCCGACTATGGTGTCTCAAACGAAGAATTGGTTAAGAACGCTGATGAAGTGCTTCATGAACGATTTGCCGGCAATACATCCTTTGAGCTGACCAAGGAAAAGGTTACCGCGCTCTTGAAACATTTCGGTTAGGATTGCCGCTAAGTTAAAACGAGCCAGGTCATGACGAGTTCATGGCTTGGCTTTTTCATTTATTTTAGGACGCTCCCCCAGGCCGGCTCCGCTTCCGCTTCACGGGTCTCCTCTCCGGCGGGCCGCATGTGCCATGCTTACCGTCGCCTCGAGTGAGCCCCTAGTTCCGCTCACGCTCCGCCGGCCTGGGGGATAATGCATATACACCCTCTGTATATACAGGACGTTCCGGTCATGTATGAGTGCATGTAGTCTTGAATAACATCGGTAATTCCTTTTTGGTGTAAAAAATTCTAAGACTGAAAGTGACGAATTTGGGGTAGTATTGGCTGACAAAAGATTGGTTCTGATCATATGTTTTTAAACTACTACAATGTAAATAGTAAATAATGAATTGTAAATAGTAGATTGTGCATTGTGAATTGTAAAATGTGAACGTAATATAAACCGCTATATAAAGGCCTTTGAGAGATAACGGTATAAACTAATACAATGTAAATAGTGAATAGTAGATAGTGGATTGTAAATAATTAATTGTGAATAATAAATTATCATCAATGACTGAGATTGATAAAAGGAGGATTAGAGGCCATTTCAAAATAGTTGATTAGGGATGCTTAATGGATGCGAAAAATCTTTAGAATCTTCCTTTACTTTTTTGAGCTTGAATCGTTTCTATAAATGTAAGTCTTAAAACCTTACCAAATTATTCAAAGGAGATGTTCAATCATGGAACGCAATTTCAAGAACTCAAAACTGTCATTTAAGATGGTCAGCGAGGGCAATGAAGATGGTCTCTGGCGCAGCTACTCAGATGCCATTGAAAAGCCGACTGACGATCAGATCAACGGCTGCATCAAGGTATTGACCGACTTGTCCAACGAAACGTACTTCTACGGCCGGGTAGTCAACACGATCGATTTGATCAAGATGTAGTCAGGAATTATATTTGAAAGGAGATCTGAACTATGAAGACACTTGAATTGACTTTTAAAGGCAGTCTTGGCGGCAAGCACGTATTTAAGGTGCACAATGCTAAGCCAGATCTGAAGGAAGAAACTATTCTGCCAGTGATGAAATCTCTGGCAGCGCTGAAACTGTTCCAGCACTCTGACGAATTCCTCTACGAACAGCCTGTGTCAGCTAAGTATGTTGACGTTCAAGAAACGGTTGTATTTGACAACTCGCCAAAGGTTAAAGAGCTGCCATATTAATTGATTGAATCGGGATTGGCAAAAGCCAGTTCCGATTTTTTAATGTCAGAAGACGATCCGCTGATCATAACGGGTCGTCTTTTTTGATGAATGAAAATCAGGTAGTTCTTGTTTTTCGATATTTTTATCGGCAGACATTTACTCGTTTAATAAACTCCAACAATGTAAATAATGAATTGTAAATAGTAAATAGTAGATTGTGAATTGTATAAAGTGGATTATTTACGGTTAAGATATGCTGATATATGGGCATTTATATTCCGTTGGATAAAACTTTAACAATGTAAATAATGAATTGTAAATAGTAGATTGTAAATTGTGAATTGTAAAAAGTAAATAATCCACGATAAAAGATTGGTTCCGAGTTGGTTCAACTTACACTCCGCTGACTTGGTTTATTTGTCATAATTTCAAAAATTTTTAGAGCTTTTTTTCATACATAGACGCTTATTGTCCGGGCCGGTTGATAAAATCAAAATTGAGGTGAAGAATTATGTATGACTATCGAAAAGATATAATTGATATTATTAAGGGCACTAATCCCAGCATTGAAGGCATCGAGGCAGTCCAGTCGATCGTGAACCTGCTGCGGCATCAGTCTGGCTATCAGAATCCAATGAACAGCGGGTTGCCAAGCGAACCGGAAAGAAATGAAGAGACGATTGAGCCACTCGAAACGGCATCCCCGTCAGATACGGCAATTGAGCAGAATGAAGCAAGCGAGGCCGTTGAAGACAGTCGAGAAACTGAGATAGCTGAAAATGAAGAGAGCGGTCAGACTGAGCAGGATGAGGCACCAGTTTCTGACGAGGATAATACTGAAAACCAGGTTGAGAAGCGCGATGCCTTAACGCTGGCCCAGTATGACGCGATTCATATTTTTAAGTCGATTATGGAAACGACCGCCAACGAGTTGCGCAGAGTAGTCAAGGATTCAGAATATCAGCCATCGTTTGGCACGCTGAAGAAGAATCTCGAGGACTGCCACTATAATCTGGGCGATGAAGACACTTCGCTGACCAACGCGTACTATCTGATCGTGTCGCAGCAGCTGAAGCAGACCCGGCAAACGTATAAGGATATGCTGGTCGGCAAGGAAAACATCAGTCGGCTGATCGAGCGCTTGATCGCGGCCGGTGCTGATCTGGCCAAGGAAACTGATGATGCTTCCAAGCTGACTGCATTTCAAGAAGCAGTTGCTGAAGCGCAAACGAATGGGCTGATCAAAGAGGAGACGGTTCAACGATTTGACACGCTGTTGAAAGAACAGCCAAGCACGACGGACAAGCAGACCGTTGAACCAGCCGAAGAACCTAAAGCGGATGACACGGTCCAGACTGAAGATAAAACGGCCGAGAATCCAAAAGAGACTGACACGGACCAGGCTAAAGATGAACCAGCCGAGAAGTCTTCCAAGAATGAAACTGATGTGGAGCAGGTTTCGCCAACACGTTCCGAACCAGAAACTGAGCCATCATTTGCCGAATTACTTGATCAATCGTCAGTATTTGATCTGGATCTGGACGAATACGTCGTGCAGCGTCGACTGACTGGAGCCCAGCTGTTGGATGCCTATGGTCAGCAGGCGTTCTTCATCAGTGAGAAGATGATCCGAATGCTGAATCTGCAAGATGGCGATATCGTTACGGCTGATGGCGAGCCTTACCAGTCATTATCCAAGGCATATATCAAACGGGTAACTGGCCATCTGGATCTGGACTATGATCCGATTGAGGTATTCCGCCAAGCCGTAGTCGAAAACAAGGATGGCGAGCTGGTCGTTACCCATAACATCTATGGCAAGCGGCTGAAGGTCAATGGATCCAAGGTTACCTATCACGTCAAGGATGACCGCATTCAGTTCATGGTGCAGGAGGGCGATATCGTGGATCTGGCATGGTACGCCAACGATGACAACACCCAGGACAGCATGACGATTCGTTGGGTCTACCCGCTTGAAGACGATAATCAGCTGGCAGAAAAAGCGCCAAAGCAGAAATCCGTGGAAAAGAAGCCTGCTAAAAAGGAAAAGATGCATCTTGCGCTTGGTTTAAGCAAGCAGATCTTTGGCAGCATGCAGCAGGGAGCTCAAGACGCCAAGAAGCTGAAGGTGGATCTGAAGGGACAAAAAGTCGGCATCGCGATCGGCAACGGTCAAAACGGCGAGATCCTAAAAGCCACGGTCAGGGCCTGCAACGGGGATCCACGGCTGATCAACGCGTTCACCGGCAAGAGCAAGAAGATCGAAAAGGCGGTCAAGAATCTTGATATGGTGATCATGATCAAGTCCTACGCGAACCATCCATCGTCATGGTCACTTGCTAAGGCCTGCAAGAAGTATGGCGTCAAGTTTGCCGTAAGCAACAAGATGTCGACGCAATCGTTCTGCCGTGCGCTGTATCGGGCTGAAAACAACCTGCCGTCCGATGAGCAGAGTGGCCAGGAGATCGAGTACCCAATGGGATAAAAACAGAGAATTCTATAAAAAAGGCTTGATTGCATTACGCAGTCAAGCCTTTTCTATGACGTTGGCACAGTTTAATGACGAACGCTTGGAGTGTTTTAATATGGAGCTTATGATTGTCAATACAAGCTATGCCAAGTGTATTAAATATGTGGAAAAGCGTTAATCTAAATTTTCACCATTTGAAAGAATGACCTTTTGATACCAGAAAAATGAATCTTTGGGCGTGCGATCCATTGAGCCATTACCTTCGTCATCCAAGTCAACGTATACGAACCCATAGCGTTTTGACATTTCAGAGGTTGAGAATGAGACAAGATCGATTGGAGCCCAAGTAAGGTACCCCATCAGATTGACCCCATCTTTAATGGCTTCTTTCATCTGCTGAATATGGCTCCGAAAATATTGAATGCGGTAATCATCATGAATCTTCCCATCAGACGCTATCTGGTCGTGCGCGCCAACGCCATTCTCCACAACAAACAGCGGGATGTGATATCGGTCCCACATATCATCTAAAGCAACACGCAGTCCAATGGGATCTATTTCCCATCCCCAGTCAGTGGCACTTAGATGCGGATTGGATACCTTGACTTGGTCTATATTGGTAAAGTTTAGACCATGGCTGCCAGAAACCGTTGCCGAGCAGTAATATGAAAAGCTAAGATAGTCGACAGGATATTTTTTGATCAGTGTTTCATCATTAGGTTCCATTTGAATCTTGATATGATGCTCAGCAAAAAAGCGATTCATGTATTCGGGATATTCGCCACGAACCTGTACGTCCGTAAAAAAATAATTGAGATCATTAGCGTGTTGAGCCGCAAGCACGTCTACGGGATCACAGGTAGCTGGGTAGGCTTCAGAACGAGCGAGCATGCAGCCCATTTTGGCATTTGGAATAATTTCATGCAGCTGCTTAGTGGCGATAGCACTGGCAACGAATTGATGATGAAGAGCTTGATAACGTAGCTGCAGCTTTTCATCTTCATTAGTTAGATTGTCTTCCAATGCCCCTGTTGCATGAAATCCAGACGCACCAGTGTTAATTTCATTAAACGTCATCCAGTAGCGAACTAAGCTCTTGTATCTGTTAAAAACAGTCTTTGTGTAATTCGTAAAGGCAGACACGGCTTTGCGACTTGCCCAGCCATTATATCTAAGCGTCATACTTACCGGTACATCATAATGTGATAGCGTTACGACCGGCTCAATGCCGTATTTGTGCATTTCTTTAAAGACATTTTCGTAAAACTGCAGTCCTTTTTCATTAGGTTGCTCATCGTCACCATTTGGAAAAATTCGAGACCAGGCAAGTGAGACGCGGAAAGCCTTAAATCCCATTTCCGCTAACAGTTTGATATCTTCTGGATAGCGATGATAGAAATCATTCCCATGGCGCTTTGGATAAAGTTTTTCAGAATTACTGTTTACAGCTTCTTCGATTGATGAAAGCGTGGCATCATCCAGTGTTGGGCGATGATTGGTACCCGGTCGTGCTCCTTTAATACATTCAGCATCAGAAAGTTCTTTACCGTCTATGTTCCAGGCGCCTTCAATCTGATTTGCCGCGGTGGCTCCTCCCCATAGAAAGCTTTTAGGAAAATGATGTGGAAAGTCATTATTATACATATGTTGATTACTCCTTTAACTTTACTTGGCTTGAAAGCAGGCAGTATAAAGCGCCATAAAGATTAGCATCATTGCCGAAATGCGCCCTTACGATAGCGGGTGGTGTAACACCATTATTATCAAGCTTTAGATGATGCAACAATTGATAGAACTGTTCACGAATCGTATCGGCAACGATTGGCTGAGCGCTGATACCACCACCAATTACGTATTTTCTAAGGTCAATCACTGATTGAATGCTTAAAATTAAACAGGCTATTCGCTGACAATACTCCTGAAATATTTGATAGGCATAAGGATCGTGATGATTGATTAAGTCGAATGCTGCCGTACCATCATTGAGATCTGAAAAATGAAAGTGTCGGGCGATTTTTTGAATCATTAAGACTGCGGATCCATAGGTGCCGTAGTCTTCGTTGCCATTCTTAGCGCTCATGAAACTTAGCTCGCCGGCTTGATAGTGGACGCCGCGAAAAAGTTTGCCATCAAGAATGATGCCACCACCGACTCCGGTACCAAGAACGATTGCCCCAGCATCTTTTTCGTTTAGAAGGTTTCCCATCCATAATTCAGCTAGAGCAGCAGCTTTGCCGTCATTTTCGACACTGACCAAAAGATTATTCCCAAATCGTTCGGTCAGCTTCTGTCTGAGGTTAAGTTTATCTAGATAGGGGAGTGCTCCACCAAAATCAATTACGCTGGTATCAGGATGAACACGTCCAGGTACGCTGAATGCTACGCCACGTATGACATTCGCATATTCTTCAATTAATCGGTTGATTGTTTTGAGAAATTCAGATTGATCGCTTGTCGGTGTTTTAAGACGGCCGTGATCAGTTAAGTTTCCTGACCGATCAAAGAGGCCATATTTAATCTGTGTGCCTCCGATGTCAATGCTGAGATAATTCTTCTTCATGATAAGATCACCCTTGCTATTAAAAAAGAGAACCGATCAAATGAGGGTTCTCTTTATAGTTGATTATCTAGTCTTCTTGATTTTCACGCGCATGTTTTGCACGAAGATCAGACTGCATCTGTCCTTCAAAACTGTCAACTTTGTAGAATAACAGAGCTAATGCAGAAAGAGCAAAACCAACCATAGGTACCCAGACATAGTTTATGGAGATTGCATTCAAAGCAGATGCACTTTGCGCATGGTTGGCAACATAGCCACCCCAGTTCAAAATCCAACCGGTAATGGCGCCACCGATGCCCATACCGAACTTGGCACTAAAACTTGAGAACGAGGTAACGATACCTTCTGCTCGGACGCCATTCCGCCATTCACCATAGTCAACTGCATCAGCCAACATAACGGCAATCAAGCCAGATACCAGACCAGTCCCTAGGTTGACGATAATGTTGGCGGCGATGATGATACCAACGTTAAGCGTCTTTGAGCCAACATACATTACAAATTGGCCAGCGATGGCTGTAAGCATCCCGGTAAGCATCGTATTACGCTTGCCGAATTTCTTTGAGCACCATGGCGTAATAGCAACGGTAATTAAAGCAGCCATTTGCAGACCGAGCATGATTGATGTCAGCCAAGCAGCATGCATATTGTATTTGAAGAAGTAGATTGTGACTTGGTTACGCGTCTGCATCCCCAACCAGTAAATAAAGTTGATGAAGATAATAACTGCCCAAGGCCAATTGTGCTTGAGAGCCTTAAGTGAAGTCTTGATTGGAAGAGATTTCTTAGAAGAGGCAGTCTGAACACGTTCACGAGTGTTGGCAAAAGTATTCAAGAGCAGAAGGCAACCAATAATTGCTAAGATTAAAGCGGTGTAGAAGAACCCTTTCTGCTCATTGCCATGTCCAAAAGCGTTGACCATTGGCAGAGCAACGACTGAAACGATCGTGCCGCCAGCCGTACCAAAGAACTGACGAATAGTACTTAAAGTAACCCGTTCATTAGGATTATTGGTAAGGTTTGGCAGAACAGACGTAATCGGAATGTTAACCGCAGAATAAAGAATGTCAACGCCAATATAGGTAATATAGGCCCATACCAGCTTACCTTCCAGACTGAGATTTGGCGTGGTGAATACCAAAACACAGAAGATAGCATATGGAATTGAGAACCAGAGCCAGTACGGACGACTCTTACCCCAACGAGTATGAGTGTGGTCAATGCAGATTCCCCAGAACGGACCGTCAAATGCGTCGACTATCCGTGCTACCAAGAAAAGTGTCCCACAGGCGGCAGCAGATATGCCGAAAGCGTCCGTGTAAAAGAACATCAAGAAGTTTGAAATCATCCCAAACGAGAGGTTGCAGGCAAAATCGCTAGCAGCATAACTGATTCGCTCGGGCCATTTAACAAGATTCGGCATCTTGTCAACGTCGTTTTTCGAAGCATCCATTGCTTAACACGCTCCTTATAACAAATTGTTGATAGTTTTGTAAGTTTGTTAGTTTGTTTCCGTTGCGAACAATCACATAATAAAACCTTGCTTAGAAAATTGCAAGCGCTTTCCAGAAATGAATAGATTTTTGAGTGTCCTGAACAAAAAAACTACATAATATAGGCATTGCTGAGATTTTTTTGAAGAAATTAGTTTTGTATTTTAGGGGTTGACATGGTTAGAGCGCCTTCTTAAAATGATCACCGTAAGCTAGTTAGTTTCGTATCAGAACAAACTTTTTATCAGGAGGCATTTTGAATCATGAAGTTTACCAATGGATTATGGCTGGTGCGGGACAATTTTGATGTTGATTCCCCTGCATGTGTCTATGACTATAAAGTTGCTGATGATCATAAAAAAGTCAGTGTGTTTGCACCATACAAGCAGATCAAGGGTCGGGATGACACAACAGATGTCGGCGCTTCAACGATTGAGTTTACGGCACCACAAAAGAACATTATGGGCGTTAAGCTTATTCACTTTGATCAGTTGCCAAAGGATCCTTCCTTCCACGTTAATGATGAACATCTGGCTATGGAGACGACTGCTGATGATAATAGCCTAACGATTGCATCAGGTGATCTTAAGGCCAAGCTGCCGTTGGATGGGTCATTCCGCATTCAGTTCTTTGGTGATGGCAAGCTGTTGACGGCATCTGAGCCAGGGATGCAAGGTGAAATTAACGATCGAAATGATGGCCGTCATTATATGCGCGAAGCTTTGGACCTGGATGTAGATGAAAAGGTTTATGGGCTGGGTGAGCGTTTCACCAACTTTGTAAAGAACGGTCAGTCTGTTGATATCATTAACAAGGATGCGGGGACCGGGTCGGAACAGACGTATAAGAATATTCCATTCTATATCACGAATCATGGCTATGGTATTTTTGTTGATCAGCCAGAGACGGTTTCGTTTGAAGTTGCATCTGAGTATAACGACAAAGTTCAGTTCAGTGTTGAGGGTGAGAGTCTACAATATTATGTTGTCTATGGAAAGACGCCGAAGGAAATTCTTGCTGCCTACACAAGTTTGACTGGAAAGCCTGCTCTTCCACCGGCATGGTCATTTGGACTTTGGTTGACGACATCATTCACGACTGATTACAGTGAAAAAACGGTGCTTAATTTCATTGATAAGATGAAGGAAAATGATGTGCCGTTGGATGTCTTCCATTTTGACTGCTTCTGGATGAAGGGCTTCGAATGGACAAGCTTCGAATGGGACAAGGACAACTTCCCAGATCCAGCTGGTCTAATTAAGAAGATTCATGATCGAGGAGTTAAGGTATGTGTATGGTTAAACCCATATATTGGTCAAAAGTCACGGCTGTTCAAGGAATCACGCGATAAGGGGTACTTGATCAAGCGTAGCGACGGTAATCCATGGCAATGGGATATGTGGCAAGCTGGTAATGCATTTGTCGACTTTACGAATCCAGATGCCGTTAAATGGTATCAAGGCTACTTAAAAGACTTGCTCAATATGGGCGTTGATGCCTTCAAGACCGACTTTGGTGAACGAATCCCGGTAAAAGATGCTCATTACTTCAATGGCGCTGATCCAAGTCGAATGCACAATTACTATACTTATATCTACAATAAGACGGTATTTGACGCTATTAAAGAAGTTAAGGGTGAAAAAGAAGCTGTTATCTTTGGTCGTTCAGCGACAGTCGGCTCACAGACAATGCCAGTTCAATGGGGTGGCGACTCAGATTCGCGCTATACTTCGATGGCTGCCTCGCTTCGTGGCGGTTTGTCATTCATGAGCTCTGGATTTGGTTTCTGGAGTCATGATATTGGCGGCTTTAATGACCACTGCACACCAGATCTGTTCAAGCGTTGGACGCAATTTGGTCTGCTTTCAACCCACAGTCGCTATCATGGCAGCTCGGAATATCGGGTTCCTTGGCACTATGGGGATGAGGCCGTGGCAGTTTCACGTAAGTTCGTCAAGAACAAACTGAGTTTAATGCCTTATTTGTTTGAACAGGCCGTTGAAACGCATGAAAACGGGTATCCAATGATGCGGCCAATGTTTGTTGAATTCCCTGGCGACTCCACGGCTGAAGATTTAGGCACTCAATACATGCTCGGAAGTCAATTGTTGGTAGCACCAATCTTCAATGACCGCAGCCAGGCTCACTATTACTTACCAGCTGGCAAGTGGACCAACATTTTGACGGGGAAGTTCTATGATGTAAAAGTTGGTCAATGGTTTGATGAAGAATACGACTATCTGCATTTGCCTCTTTTGGCAAGACAAAATGCTATTCTGTTGATGAATCCAAAGGCAGAACATGCTAAGTATGATTATCTGAGCACGCCGGAACTGCATGTTTTCCAACCAACTGATGGTGAACATGAACAGCCGGTCGTTGATGAAGAAGGTAATCGTCATGGCACCATTAAGATTAATGTTGATGGGAGCAAGCTGACGGTAGACGTATCTGCTTTAAAGGTTCTGCCAACGTTGTATGTTTACGTTGGTTCAGAGGTTAAGGAATTCAAACTGACGGCTGCTCAGCAAGATATCGAATTGTAATATCGCGAAAGTCAATTCCCGTATGAAGGAATTGGCTTTTTATTATC
>NZ_JBKZAY010000013.1:0-58537 GCF_046939755.1 Limosilactobacillus mucosae | reverse complement strand
ATAATAAATAAAGCGTCCTACCAGTTGCGGGACGCTTTTTGAGTTCAGAATAAAAAAGCGCCGAACACTAGGGATCGACGCTTTGAAATCAAGTCTAATTGATTTTTATTGTTCAACGTACCAGCTGTAGTGGAAGTTGCCTGGGCGGTCAACACGTTCGTACGTGTGAGCACCGAAGTAGTCACGTTGTGCTTGCAGCAGGTTGGCAGGCAGAACTTCAGCACGGTAGGAGTCGTAGTAGTTGATGGCAGCAGCCAGGGATGGTACAGGAATACCAGCATTGATGGCCATGGATACGACTTCACGCGTAGCCTTTTGGTACTTCTTGGCAATGTCTTTGAAGTAGTCGTCCAACAGCAGGTTCTTCAGTTCAGGATCCTTTTCAAAGGCATCCGTGATCTTTTGCAGGAATTGAGCACGGATGATGCATCCTTCACGCCAGATTTGAGCCAGTTCACCAAACTTCAGGTTCCAGTCGTAGCGTTCGGAGTCGATCCGCATTTGTTCGAAACCTTGTGCGTAGCTCATAACTTTACCGAAGTAGAGGGCTTCACGAACCTTTTCAACCAGTTCCTTCTTTTGGTCTTCAGAAACAGTTGGTTTTTCAACATCTTCTGGCAGAACCTTGCTTGCAGCCACACGTTCGTCCTTCAGCATGGAGATGTAACGAGCGTAAACGGCTTCCGTGATAACGGATTGTGGAGCGCCACCGTCAAGGGCAGTTTCAGAACTCCACTTACCAGTACCCTTGTTGGCACCACGGTCAAGGATCATGTCAACGATTGGCTTGGACTTGTCTTCGCCCAAGTCGTCCTTGCGAGTCAGAATGTCGGCAGTGATTTCAACCAGGTAGCTGTCCAGTTCGCCCTTGTTCCATTCAGCAAAGATGTCAGCCATTTCATCAACGGAAAGACCCAGAACGTTACGCATAAAGTTGTAGCTTTCGTCGATCAGTTCTTCGTCACCGTATTCGATACCGTTGTGAACCATCTTTACGTAGTGGCCGGCACCGTTAGGACCGATGTAGGAAACGCATGGCTTGCCGTCTTCAGCCTTGGCAGCGATTTGCGTCAGGATAGGTTCAACCAGGTCATATGCTTCCTTTTGGCCACCAGGCATCAGGGAAGGACCTTGCAGGGCACCCAGTTCACCACCAGAAACACCCATGCCGATGAAGTTGATGCCGGATTCGTCCAGCTTAGCGTTCCGTGCCATCGTGTCGTGGAAGTTGGTGTTACCACCGTCGATCAGCACGTCACCCTTGTCCAGCAATGGCAGGAGTTCTTCAATAACAGCGTCAGTTGGCTTGCCGGCCTTAACCATCATCAGGATTCGACGAGGCTTTTCCAGAGAGTTGACGAATTCTTCAACCGTGTAGCTAGGAATCAGCTTCTTGTCGCTGTGGTCACGCATCATTTCATCGGTACGTGAACGACTACGGTTGTATACACCAACAGTAAAGCCGCGGCTTTCAATGTTCAGTGCCAGGTTCTTGCCCATAACGGCCAAACCAACAACACCAATTTGCGCTTTTTGATCTGACATTGTGTTGTCACACTCCTTAAAAACTTAATTACATCATTTACAGAAACTATTATACCAGAAAGCGGTAAAAGTTGAAGAAATAATTGCTAAACCTTGCACAATCTTTACATTAAGATGATCGATAAAATTTGAAAAAATTAAGTAAAAAACTCAATCAACTGAAAAACAATTGGTTGAGCTTTAAGTAAAAAAATTTCACAAAAACGATTAAAACGATCTTTGATTTTAGTGATTCAGACGGTAAACCCATTGACGGCCATCGCGAGCCAACAGTTCGTCAGAAGCAGCTGGACCCATTGAACCAGGCGTGTAGTTAGGGAATTGAGGTTCTTCAATGTCCCAAAGCTTGCGGATAACGTCAACGAACTTCCATGCGTAGGCAATTTCAGCCCATGATGCAAAGTTGGTGTGGTTGCCTTCCAGTGCATCGTGGAAGAGACGTTCGTATGGTTCTGGCGATTCGTTCTTAGCTTCGTCGCTTTGCAGGTACTTCAGGTCAACTGGTTCAGTCGTGAAGCCTTGGCCAGCGCGCTTAGCGTTCAGACGCAGTGAGAAGCCGGAGTTTGGTTCAACGAAAATCGTCAAGACGTTGGAGTTCAGGGATTGTTCACTCTTCATCCGTGGGTTGGCGAAAATGTCGATCAGCGGCTTCTTGAAGACAACGTCGATGCGAGTAAACTTGTCAGCCAGTTTCTTACCGGTCCGTACGTAGAATGGCACGCCAGACCAGCGGTAGTTGTCAAACATCAGCTTGGCAGCAACGAAGGTTTCCGTAATGGAGTTTGGATCAACACCGTCTTCATTGCGGTAGGCGTGCGTATCATCGCCGGCACCATATTGGCCACGGACAAAGTTGGCGGCTGCTTCGGATGGGGTGTAGACCCGCAGTGAACGCAGTGCCTTGATCTTTTCAACCCGAACATCAGTGTCAGTGAAGGCGACTGGTTGTTCCATTGCCAATTGCGCAACGATTTGCATAATGTGGTTTTGCAGCATGTCACGCAGCGCGCCAGATTGGTCGTAGTAGCCAGCACGTTCTTCAACACCCAGCTTTTCGCTCAGCGTTACTTGGATGTTGTCAATGTAGCGGTTGTTCCACAGAGATTCAATGATCGTGTTGCCAAAACGCAGGGCTTGGATGTTTTGAACCATTTCCTTACCCAGATAGTGGTCGATCCGGAAGATTTGGTTTTCGTTGAACGTTTGTGACAGTTCGTCATTCAGCTTCTTAGCGGATTCGTAGTCGCGACCAAATGGCTTTTCAATCACCAGACGATTGAAGCCATCTTTGGTCAGCAGGTCCTGCTTCTTTAGGTTCAAGGCAATCGTGCCAAAGAATTGAGGAGCCATGGACATGTAGAACAGGCGATTGCCTTCAGCGCCAAATTGCTTGTCCAGTTCTTCCAGGCGTTGCTTAAGCACGGTGTAGTGTTCAGGCTTGGTAACGTCATGGGATTGGAAGAAGAAATGCTTAGCAAATGCCTGTGCTTGACCTTCTTCGTTTTCCATACCGTTGACGGACTTCAAAACCATTTGTTGGAAGTCTTCATCGCTCAGCGGACGCCGAGAAGTCCCGAGCAGAGCAAAGTGTTCTGCCAGGTAGCCTTTCTTGTAAAGGTTGAATAATGATGGGTACAGCTTGCGTTGCGCAAGGTCGCCGGCTGCCCCGAACAGCGTAATTAAAGCTTTATTTTCCTTAGCCAAAATGTTCACTCCTTCTGAAAATATCAGAAAATCACTCTAACGCTTAAATTATATACTTTTATGTTCAAACCTGCACTAGAAAGCGTCCCCACTTTTTACTGAATTTTGAAATGGACCACGCCTAAGAAAAGCGCATTCTGGGGTTTTGTTAAACGCTTATCAGATAATGGTATAGGCCGAAAATAAAATTTTATTTTAGCATTAAGCATTGACCTGACGTTAAAGCAATCGCTTGCACGTATCTGATTTTTAGTAAAAAAGCACGCCGACTTCAAGCAGGCGTGCTTTGAATGATCAGTAATTAATCGACATAAGGCTTGCGTTCGCTTAAAACGCCAAAAATGGTGAAGACGATGGCAACCAGCATGGTAGTAAGTTCACCGGCAAACCATGAGTCGCTGGCAGCCTTAAGATTACCGACGACCATCGGACCAACAGCAGCCAGCAGGTAGCCTAATGATTGAGCCATGCCAGACAGTTTACCCGTATCAACCGGAGTTTTAGTCTTTAAGCTGAACAAGGTCATAATCAAGGCAAACGTTGATGAAGTTCCAATTGCCAAGAACAGGCTGACAAAGACAAACCAACCAAAGCTATGGAACGGCAGCATCAAGCCAAGATAGCCCAGAATCGTGAAGATACCGGCACCGAGAATCAGCGGCGTCCGGTTGTTCAGCTTGGTTGCCCATAATGGCGCTAAAAAGGCCCCAGGCATGGAGAACAGCTGGAACAGTCCCGCGATTAGACTGGATTGATTGCTGTTTAGTCCGGCACTGATTGCGATTGATGGCAGCCAGGCAACCGTTGTATAGAAGACAAATGATGAAAGACCAAAGTAGACCAAAATCAGCCAGGCCGTCTTGTTTTTCCACATGTTGATGCCAACGCTTGATGATTCACTGGTTCCGCGTTGGTTGAAACGCAGATTTGGCAGCCATAATACCAATGTTGCCAAAACCAGCATGCTGAGGAGCATTACTGAGAACTGCCAGCTGCTGTTTTGCGCGACTGGAGTAATGGCGTAGGCGCCAATTGCCGAGAAGAGTGCCAGTGAAACATTATAAAGACTGGTCATTGAACCGATCTTGTCAGGCAGGTTTTCCGTGATGATGGCAGGCAGGAGCACGTTTAAAAAAGTAATTCCGATGCCGACCAATAGCGTGCCGATCATTAAGGAAGCGTAGTTGAGAACCCGCAGCCAAGAGCCGGCAAATAAGATCAGCAGGGCAATCGCAATCGTCAATTCATTGCCAAGCTTTTGTCCAATCATTGGTACTACGACCGCGACCAAGCCAAAACAGATTAAAGGAATCGTAGTTAGAATTCCCAGGCTGGTAGTAGCCACATGAAATGAGGCCGCGATATTGCCAACGATTGAGGGAATCGAGGTTATCGGCGTCCGCATGCAGGCGCCCAGCAGGAAAATACCTAAAACTAAAAAGGCGCTATGTTTGCGTGTGTTGTTCAAAAGATCATTCCTTTCTTGATTTAGTAGTTGGTTATTTGTTTCCGCTTTTTTCTAAGACCACGTCATTGTAACATGAATCTGCACAAAGTTTAACGATTTACATGCAACAAAATCAAGATGAACGTCAAAATGCAGTATTCGTCGCAATAAACGACCATTGACGCTTATCTAGCTCTTTTTTGAATCGAAGTCGTGATTTGACGAATGCTCTGTGGCTCCCTATAATTTAAAAGAACACTTTATCGGAGGAAAATTATGACGGCAAAAATCTATCCGTATTTGACTTTTGAAAATGCGCGCGAAGCCATGCACTATTACGTGGAACAGTTTGGCGCCGAGATCATCTACCGTCGGCCGCTTTCAGCGGAACAGGCTGAAAATCTTGGTTTGGCGTTGGATGATCTGGATGCCACGACGGCGCACGGTGAATTTTCAATTGTTGGACAGAAAATCGTCTGTGCCGATGCAACGATGGGTAATCCCCAAACCTCTTCGCTGATCTCCTTGCTTTTGGATTTTGGCGGTGATGAAGCGGGCGCCAAGGAATTATTCGATCGCTTGGCTGCCAGTGACGCACAGCGTGTAACCCTGCCTTTTGGACCGCATGAACTGGGCGGCAATCTGGGACAAATCGTTGATCAGTACGGCATTACCTGGCTGATCAGTGCAGGAATCCCACAAGAATAAACTTATGAATTAAAAAAGCGAATCAGGTCATTTACGACCGGATTCGCTTTTTACTATTTAAAGCTGGCGGGATCGGCAATCACGTTATCGATGCCATTAGGATTGCCGGACCATTTGAATTTGTCGTACCAGATGGCATGTTTTTCGGTATCCAAAGTATCGATCTGCATGCATTCTGCTGGTGACAGTTCAAAATCAAAAAGATCGGCATTTTCCCGCATGCGTTGAGGGTGCGTGGTTTTGGGAATTACAATCAGATCATGCTGCAAAGCCCAGCGCAGTTCAATTTGGGCTGGCGTTTTTTGATGGCTTTGAGCAATCTTTTCGATGATCGGTTCGTGCAGGAGCGTGCCATTACCCAGTGGCGACCAGGCTTCCATTTGAATGCCATGCTGCTGGCAGAAGTTGACGACAGCTGGCTGATGAATCTTGGGATTGAACTCGATTTGATTGATGGCGGGCATGATTTGAGCATGGTCCAATAGATCACGCATGCGCTCAACATCGAAATTGCAGACACCGATTGCCTTAGCCTGACCATCGGCATAGATTCGTTCCATTGCCTGCCAAGTCTGGTTGTATAAGTCGTTGACCGGCCAGTGCATCAGTAACAGATCAACGTACTCGGTCCGCAGAGCCCGCAGCTGTCCTTCGAATCCTTTGCGTACACGGTCATAGTCACCTTGATCGCCATTATAGATCTTGGTAGTCAAAAATACGCTGGCGCGGGTACGCTTGGTAGTTTGAAAGGCATCCTGCATTCCTTGACCAACCGCACTTTCATTGCCATACTGCTTGGCCGTATCCAACAGCACGTAGTCGTTTGTCAATGCATCGTAAACCATTTGTCGCGTAGTTTTGAGCGGAGTCTTCCAAACGCCCAGACCAATCTGAGGCATTAACAGGCCATTGTTTAGTTGAACTTTTGGCTGCAAATTCTGATTCAAAAAATCATCTCCATTACTGCATGAAATCGATACCATTGCTAATCCTATTATAAAACTGTTTGTTCACGTGAAACGTATAAAAATTAAAAAAGCATGACCAAAGACTGTCATGCCAAAAATATTGTTGATTAGGCGTTGGCCTGTTGCCAGCGCTTGGTTAGGATAGCGTAGATCTGCTCAACGTCCTGGCTGGTACCACGTAGTTCGTAGTCAGCCAAGAATGGTACCTTGAATTCGTAGGCATACTTGCGGGCAGTCAGGCAGTACTGTTCATTAAAGTTGCGATTGCCGCTGCCGACTACGCCTAAGCATTTTTTTGCATTATCGTTTTCTGCGATGTATTCGCCCAAAGCATTGGTCATCAGTTCTTTAACGCCAGAATCAAAACCATTGCCGCCGTCAAGATAAGTCGGCACAAAGGCAAAGAAGGGTTCGCTTTCAGCTGCCGGCATCGTTTGATCAGTAATTTCTTTTAGATTGATGGTCGGTAGCTGCGGATTGAAACTGTGCTGTTGTTGGGCGTATGCCTGTAGACGGGTTAGAAATGAGCGCGTGTTGCCCTCGATAGAGATAAAAAGGATGTTCATGTCGTTTGATTTCCTCTTTCTTATTGATTAATAGTTGATAACATATATTTTAGCTGATTTTTAGGGTAGTTGATACTGTCTTTTTAGCTTAAAAATGGTTTGATACAGCAACCACGTTATAATAAAAGCAAAGGATTAGAAAGGATGATTTTTCATGGTCGAAATAGTCATGCATAGTTTGACGATTGAAGCCGATAATGGCAGTCAGTTGTCAAATATTGACCTAACGCTGCATTCGCCTAATGTAGTGGCTTTTTGCAGTGCTGATCCATTATTTGGCGAGACGATGTTCTCATTGCTGCGCAGGCATGGTCAGCCAACCAAAGGTACGATTCAGATCAACGACCAGCCTCTAAAGGCATTTCGTCATCCAGAAAAAACGATGGCAATGCTGGATGATCTTAGATTTAAGGATCGCTGGACGATTCAGCGGGCAATTCATCAGGCTCAAAAAGGCAGTGCTAATTCGATTGACGATGAGCAGGCTCAACAGATTCTAAGTCAGTTTGGCCTGGAATGGCAGCTTGTAATTGGCGATCTCAGTCAAAAACAAAGAATCGAACTGAGCATAATTCTGCTGTTGGTCAAACAGCCCCCCGTCCTTTTGCTTGACCATGCGACTGACCGACTGTTACCGCAGGAAGCAAAGGCAATTTGGCAATTGCTGCGCAGCTATGCTCAAAAGACGGATGCATTGATCTTGATGACCAGCGATAATATGACGACCATGATGAGCTGCGCTGATGACATTTATTATTTCAGTCGCGGCTATTTGACTTCAACGCGCCACCTGCATCCTCAAAGCAGCGTTGACTGCGTGATTACCGTTTTTGGCAATGGTTTTCCGATTGAAACGGCCCAGAAACTGGGAGCCAGAATTTTGGAAGAAGCTCCTCAAGAAACCCGTTTTTTATATGCGGGTAATATTCAAGCGATTCTGCCGCTGCTGGAGCAAAGTACGATTACCGATGTTCGCATTGAGGATGCCACGGTGGCAGATGAACTGATGACCTACTAGTAAAATGAGGTGAGACGATGAATCGAATCATATTAATCGGTCAACGTAATGATGGCTTAAGCGAGTACCTGCTGTCATTGATGCCAGATGCTATAGTGGAGCCAAGTTTTCATTTTGAGCTGCAGAGTCAAGATGTCTTGTGCTGGCTGCCCCAGCCTGATGATCCGGTTGACCAGGATGTCTATGATCTGGTTGACTTGATCGATGACAGTAACGTGCAGCCGGCAAAAATCGTAATGCTCTCAATTGCCGGGACCGCCGATGATGCCACTAATGAGCAGTTGCAGAAATGGTATGGCAAACCGGCTTTGGACCTGGTATTAGGTCATCAATATGCGATTAAGATGATTGATGAGCTTGAGTTTCCATATGTGATTGTGCGGGCGTTGCCAATTGTTCCACGCGAAACGGCCTTAAAGATCATTGACGAGGGTCAAATGATGACGGGACAGGCAGTTGGCTTAGCTCAGGCAGCCAAAGTGCTGAAGACGGCACTGACGACTGATCAGTACCGCAATCAATCTGTTGGCATTGAAGACTAAAACATGAATACTTTGACGACCAATCAAATGCAGTAATATTGTATACTGGTTTTAAAAACTATCTAAAGCAACCAATCTATCTACTTGGAATGGGGGAACCAAAATGACGAGTTTTGAACGCTGGCAGGCTAACTTGGGAAAGATTCAGCTGCCGCACTGGGACGAGCTGCCAGATCTGGATCTTTATGTCGATCAAGTCGTTGCCTTGGTCAATGATCGGGCCTTGGGGATGGGTATCGCGCCAATTACCAAGTCGATGATCAATAATTATGTTAAAAAAGGCATCATCATGGCTCCGGTAAAAAAGAAGTACTCGCGTTACCAGCTGGCGGCCGTGATTATGGTTGCCATGCTTAAGGGAAGTTTTTCGATTCCTTCAATTCATGAGGGCATTAAGCAGGTTACGATCAATAATTATCCGCAACAGGCTTATGATCGATTCGTTGACTTGATGAATGCCCGATTGCATAACCAACCAGCAACGGCTGATAATCAGCTTGATCCGATCAATGACCAGCTGATCAATTACGTAGTGGAAACGCTGTTCAACCGCATGCAGGCTGCTGAGCTGCTAAAAGCCATGCAAGAGACTCAGCAGCCGCGCGACATCAAGAAAGGCTAATCAAATTCTTGAGCTATTTTGGCTAAATAGGCATGACTCTGCAGCTGTTCTTGACAGTTTTGCTGGTTTTGGAGATTGATTTCATAAATACTGGTAGCATTAGGATTTAAGCATGGCAAGACGCCGCGCCAATCAATCTTGCCGGTTCCCAGAGTCAGGCTGTCATGGGTTTGCCCCATTGAATCGACCAAATGATAATGAACGATCTGGTCTTTTAAATGGCGCAGTGATTTTTGCAGGCCTTGATTACTGCCGTGCAGCCAGATGAAACAGTGCGAGGTATCAAAGGCCAACCGATAATGATGGCTTAAAATCTCATCTTCCATTGCTGGATCGCCATAGGCAAATACCGGCGCGATGGAATTTTCAAACATGATGTGGCTGCCGCCTGCTTTTGCAAAACGATCCAATCGATCAAACGCGACTTGTTGTGCAGCCTGCAGATTAGGATAGCAGTCGATGTATTTGGTGGTTTCTTGAGCATAGGCACCGTGAATCAGACATTGAACGTTGAGATCCTTAGCCAAACCGATTAACTGCATCGTGGTCTCTTCGACAAAACGATACAGTTCGGGAAATTGTTTTTCAGGAGCCACGATCTCAGCATGAGTAGGTCCAAATTTCATCGGATGATGTAGAACAATCTTACTGACGCCACGGCTCTGCACGTACTGGACGGCCTCATATAGGTGCTGATAGCCGCTGGGGGTAAAGTCGCCTGCGTCAGTATAGAATTCATAGACGTCGGGATGATGCCGCAGACGATCGTCAATTTGCGCGCGACTGCTGCTGCCCTTTAGCCCAAGAAGTATTTTCATTTTTAATCGCCATCCTTTAAAACAGATTACCTTAATTATTATAGGGCAATCAGCACGTAATGCCCTTGCTGAATATTTTGCCCAAACCAAAGATTCTTATAAAATTAAAAAAGTCTAATTTTATATTGATTTTCTAATCTGATGGTTTTACAATGAGGCCAATAATTTTAAAAACGGAGATGGAATCATGGTCCAAGCATTTTCTAAGTTAACGTCTTATCAACGCTATCTGTAAATGATAGTGGTTGTGTTCGTTATGGATGCAGGCACGCAACAGCTTGTATCCGCGGAAGCTTGACATGATGCCGCCGCGGGCCGTCCCGTGGCGCTTGATGATTCATCAAATTTGCCGTCACGGAACAGCGTGGCGGTTTTTTATTTTGGAAAGGATGAACGGTCGATGGAACAGCGGCATTTGAAAATGACAGAAAGTCTCGGCGTGATCGTCGTCATGTTTTTGATTTTGGGAACCTTAATCATTAAATACAAGATGAGTCCGCAGATCCCAATTCTCTGCGTCTTTACGCTGCTTTTATTTTACGGCAGACTGCGCGGCTTTGCCTGGGAGGAGATTATCGGCGGGATTGCTGAAGGGATCAAGCCGGGAATTATTCCGATGATGATCTTTATGATGATTGGGCTTTTGATCAGTACCTGGCTGGCTTCTGGAACAATTGCAACGATTATGGTCATTGGCTTTGATCTGATTTCGGTCAAGTTTTTCATTCCGACTGTCTTTTTGGCTTGTGGTATCGTTGGTATTATCGTGGGCAATGCGTTTACAACGATTTCGACACTGGGCCTGGCCTTTATGGGAATTGGCCACGTTCTGGGCTTTAGTAATGCAATGACGGCTGGGGCCATCGTCGCGGGTGGCTTTTTAGGCAATAATCTCTCGCCGCTTTCTGACACCTCCAATCTAACCACCAGTCTGATCGGCAATCGCGTTCCGGAACATTTGAAAAATACTGCTAAGTCTGCGGTGCCTGCAGCAATTGTGACTGCCGTTATCTACGCGGTGATCGGTTTTCGTAATACCAGTGCGGATCTTTCACGCGTAGACGTTATCAGTAGCGCGCTCAAATCAAGTTTTCATGTTGGCGTTTGGTCGCTGTTGCCGATTCTGGTGCTTTTGATTATGTCGTTAAGGCAGGTGCCGGCGATTCCGACCTTATTGGCTGGCTCGTTTACGGCGCTGGTCTTGACCAAGATCTGGACGCCATCGCTGTCATTTGCCCAGATCAGCAATATGTTGATGAATGGCTTTCAGATGCATGGTAGTAAGCTGCTTGACTCGTTAATGTCCGGCGGTGGGATTGCCCACATGCTGAACTCGATTGCTCTGATTCTGTGTGCCTTATCAATGGGTGGGCTTTTAATGAAATACGGGGTTGTCGATCAATTGCTGATTGTTCTGCAAAAATGGGTCAATACGCCATTCAAGCTGGTTTTGGCAACAATTGTCAGTGGAGTAGCTGTCAACGTAATGATTGGCGAGGAATACCTTTCTGAGATTCTACCAGGCACGGCTTTCAAAGCAGCTTACGAAGAACAGCAGCTTTCTCAAAACATGCTGACGCGTTCATTAGTAGCTGGCGGTGCCGACATTAATCCCTTAGTACCTTGGAGCGTCAGCGGAATCTTCATTGCGGGAACCTTAAGCCTGCATGACTACGGCTACGTTGCCTTTACGCTCTACCCGCTGCTTAATCCGCTGGTAACTTTGATTCTGGCGGCATTGCCACAATCGAAAACCTCAAAGAAAGTAACTGCCTAAATAATAACCGGCAAAAAGCCCCGCATTTCAGCTGAGATGCGGGGCTTTAATAATGTTAAAGATTTTTATCCATCGTAAAAGTCAGTTTTGAAAGCTCTAGACCATGCATGATCAGCTGACTCATCAGTTCTTTGGTGCGTTTAGCCATTTCGGCAACCATTTCGTGGGTCTGCTCGCTCAAAACATCACTCGCTTCATTGTTGTCCATTCCTTCAGCAAGGGGAGCAGTTTCATCGATCCACTTGTAGAAATATTGGCGTGCGTCCTTGAGGTAGTCGAGATCGGCCTGTAAAAATTCGGCATGATGGCTTTCAACGATCATGGAAAGTGCTCGGTACATCCAGTAGGCACTCTTTAGGTTCATATTAAGCTCTTTAGGCGTGTTCTTGTAGCTGGCATCAACATCCGCGGCATTGCCAAAGAATGGGACGTATGGCGTGAACGTTGGAATCCCAAAGCTCATCCACATGATCGTTGAAGCAGCTTCTGGCAGATCAGGCCGAACCTGTAGAATGTGCGAGTTTTGGGTCCGGTTCAAAGAAATTGGCCGGAACAGATGCTTTTCTTTATCCGTGCCGTGGCCTAACGGATCATAAGGCGTGTTTTGATAGTGACTGCTCAAAACTTCCTCAACGTCTTCCAAGGTAATCTTATGGTCGGCCTTCATGACAAATGGCAGGTCAAAGTCCAGTGGATCCATCTCAACATCGGGGCTTAGAACCTTGTGACCATACCATTGCCGAGGCGTGTTGTAGTGCTGATCAAAAACGGTGGCCGTGCCAAAAATGTGGCGGAAGTTCCAACCGTCGCGATCCGGATTCAGATGGTGTTCTGCGACGAACTCGCGAATCGTGTCATCCCACATAAAGTTGTCAGGGTCATTGAAGTCAACCTCTTGAATGGCGATGCGATTGCCGGTTACCGCGTAGCAGTCATCAGGAATGCGCTGTGCGACCCAGTGATGACCGGTAATGATTTCCATATACCAGACGTCGTTTTTATCACTGAAGATTACGCCATTGCCTTCTGCAGAACCGTACTTTTTGATCAGTTGACCCAGATACTGTACCCCTTCGCGCGCGCTGTCAATAAACGGCAAGGTAGCGGCAACGATCAGATCTTCATTGATACCGGTATCTTCAACCAAAGGATCAAAGGCCAGTACTCGTTCATTGGAATAGGTGCTTTCAGTAGCGCTCATGCCGACGTTCTTTTCGTTAAAACCGCTTTCGTCAAAGACACCTTCCGTTTTGTAGTTGACGTTGGGCGTTCCTTGGTAGCGGTAGCCGTCAGCGGGACGATCAACCACGCATTTGTTAAGGTAGGCCTTAACCTGGTTGGGCTGGTTATGGTATGCCGGGTAGGTAACGAAACGCTGTGGGGTCAGGGGACCAAACGTATCATCGTTGCGGGCAGCCATGGTTGAGCCATCAATGGTAGCATTCTTGCCGACCAAAACCGTGGTACAGGCAGACAGATTTTTCTTCATTCTTTTAGACCTTCTTTTTCTACAAAGATTCCTAATTGCATTATAAAAATAATTCTAAGCGTATCTGGACAGCAGGTCAATTATCCCAAGCGGCTCAGCAGACTCAAAATCCCCAGCATCAGCAGATTGATCAACAGGGCAAATGCCAGCGACCAATAAAAAGGAGCCAGCCAGGTTCGCAGAGTCTGTGCGACGATCGGCCCTGTCGTAAACTGACAAAGAATCAAAGCCGTCGCCAAAAAAGCAATGATCAGCGTCATCAGACCAGTGGCGGAGTTTTCCAGATCAGCATTACTGAGATCAAAGCCGCCAATAGCAATGTTGCCGATCAAAACCAGCCACAGAATCGCGCGGCTGGCCGCTAGATGAATCTGCGGCGCCGCGGTTTGGGTGATCAAGGCATGCCAAAGCGTAAAGATTCCCGGCACCAGCCATTGAGTCAGGACAATGATTGCCAGTGTACAGCCAACGACTGGAGCAATCCCGATAAAGACATTGCCAACGCGCTGATAAAAACTATGCTCGTTCCAGGCATGATTGACATAGCCAAGAGCGTTGTCGGCTGGATTATGCGGATCAGGCACGTGCAACAGACGAAAACTGACAACCTGATGGCCAAAAAACAATGCCGTCAGCAGGTGACTCAGCTCATGAATGACAACGCCAATACCGCCAAGGATGATCTGGGCATAAAACCCGCCGATGACAACAGACAGAGCTTTGTTGCGACGACTGATCATAACGGTTAGCGCACCTAAGAGTACCGGAATCATTACCAAAAAAAGCCCCAGCGCGCCCAAGACTTTAAAATAGCCGTTCATGATCTTTTAATGCTGCTGCAGGTCGGCAAACTGGGCATGAACCAATTCAGCCAGCGCTTCTGCATTGACGGCCACGGAACGACCAATCTGACCAGAGGAGACATAGATTCGTTCGCTGGCTTTGGCATCATTATCGATAAAAATCGGGTACTTATGCTTTTCCCAAATGCCAACTGGAGTATTGGCACCGTGTACGTAGCCGGTCGTCTTGAGTAGATTCTTTAATGGAACCATGTCGACTTTCTTGTTGCCGGAAACTCGCGCCAAGGCCTTTTCGTCAAGGTGACTGTCAATTGGAACTACGCCAACTAATGGTCCAGTGGTTGGCCCTTCCAGTACTAGTGTCTTATAGATGAGATGCTCGTCGATACCCAGATGATCGACTTTCAATGACCGGACATCGCCATCTTCAAACGTTGGAAAGACAATTTGCTGATAAGGGATGTGGTGTTTATCGAGAATCTGTTCGACTTGAGTTTTTTTAATGCGTTGTTTTTTCTTGCTCATAAAAATAAAGTGTCTCCTTAATAATTTAAATATCAACCAGGTAATTAATCAAAACCGCAAGCCCATTATGACATGAGTTGCCTGAATTGATAAGGCGATGATCAGGTGTCCAATTTAAGATTGGGTATCAAATTTCAAGTTTTTGTCAAATCTGGGACGGACCAATTAACGTAAAAATGGTAACCAATTATCATGAGATTTGATATACTATGAACTGATTTAGATACTATAAGTTAAGACAGGGGTCGATGGACCGACCGAGGGGTAATTACATGGCAGACTTAGTATACCGCTCAGTAATGCGCGATATAAAACATAAGATACTCAATGGCGACTACGCGAACATGAAGCTTCCCGATGAACGCAGCCTTAGCAGTGACTACGGGGTCAGCCGCAGTTCCATTAAGCGGGCCTTGGGAATCTTGGCGCAGCAGGGCATCATTTTTAAGAAACGTGGTTCGGGGACCTTCATCAACCCGCTCTATTTAAAAAATCAGGCGATGTTTCGCTATGAGGGCAGCAATCTGGGGATTACCGACAGTTTCAAGCTTGATGGCAAAAAGCAGAGCATTAAACTTTTGAACTATCAAGTCGTACCAGCCAGCCAAGAAATTCAGCAGGATCTTTTTTTAAACGATAATGATTTTGTCTACCAGATCAAACGGCTGCGCTTGATTGACGATCAGCCATTCATGATTGAAACGGGCTATATTCCAATCAAGATCATGCCGATGCTTTCACCGGCTATTGTCGAAGGATCAATCTTCAACTATTTAGAAGAATCACAAAATAAAACCGTTACGCGCTCATTTATGACGATTTCGGTCTCGCCTTCCAATGATGAAGATCAAAAAGAACTGCACCTAAAGCCAGTCGAGCCAGTCGGCATGATGGAGGGCGTCTTTTTCTTAGATGATGGGACGCCGTTTGAAGTCTCAAACATGCGCGTGCACTATCAATATATGAAATACAATACGTTTGTCAATCTAAACCAAGATTAGGGGGGATCAACTTGATTAAGGCGATTGCCGTTGATATGGACGGTACTTTTTTAAATTCACAAAGCACGTTTGATCGACCACTGTTTGAAAAAGTCTATGCTCAGCTGCAGGCAAAAGACGTTGAATTTGTCGTCGCCAGTGGCAATCCGATTTATCAGCTGGCTGAAAAGCGCTTTGCCAAAGAAGCAGATGGCATGGCTTTTGTTGCCGAAAACGGGGTTGAGCTGATTGATCGCGGTCAGGAGATCTACTGCGGCCAATTTACCAAAGAGCAGGTTGCGACGCTGGTTGCATTTTTCCGCTCCATTCCTGACGGGCATTTGATTATTTCGGGGCGGCACCACGCCTTTGCTTTTGCGGGTGAAGATCCGCTTTTTATTAAACGCGTGCAGTCGCATTATATCCATATGAAAAAAATTCAATCATTGGCTGATATTGATGATCCGGTGGTTAAGTTTATGATGGATGTTCCGCCAAAAGAAACCAGATTTTGGATGGATGAGGTCATCAAACGGTTTGGCAAGATCGTTCATCCCGTATCAAGCGGCTATGGCAACATGGATTTGATCATTCCAGGAATGGATAAGGCAACTGGCTTAAAGCGGCTATTAGCGGCGCGTGGGTGGCAGCCCAGTCAGCTGATGGCGTTTGGTGACGGACAAAATGATGCTACCATGCTGAAATTAGCGGGTGAGAGCTATGCCATGGCGCAAAGTGCTCCAGAAGCCATTGCGGCCGCTAAGTTTCGTTGTGGCAGCAATGATGAGAATGGCGTGTTGAACAAGATCATTGAACGTTTTGATTTGAATGTTTGAAAGCCGGCCTGATTTAAAGCGGGCTTTTTTATTTCTTAAGAAAAAATTAGAGTGAAAAATACGCCTTTTTCGCAGAAATTCTGCTAAAATTTGGGTGTTCAATCAATCGGAGCAACTATGGTAAAGCCTTTTATAACAAAGGGAGAGACGGATTTTTAATAATTGGACCGTATCAATTTTCAAAAAGGTTGACTTTTAGAAAAAATCCTATATCATAGATAGCGTAAATTGATTGAGGTTTACGAGACGTTATAGTCAGAACGTAGTTATTTTATTTAAGGAGTGTAATATCGATGGCAGTAAATTACGATTCCAAGGAATACTTGGAAACTGTTGACGCTTACTGGCGGGCAGCCAACTACCTTTCTGTTGGTACGCTGTTCCTGATGCACAACCCTCTGCTGCGTCGCGAACTGAAGCCTTCCGACGTTAAGCCAAAGCCAATTGGTCACTGGGGTACGATTGTTCCTCAAAACTTCATTTATGCACACTTGAACCGTGTCATCAAGAAGTACAATGTAAACATGTTCTACATTGAAGGTTCAGGTCACGGTGGCCAAGTTATGGTCAACAACTCTTACCTGGATGGTTCCTACACGGAAATCTACCCAGAAATCACCCAAGACGAAGCTGGTATGGCTAAGCTGTTCAAGCACTTCTCCTTCCCAGGTGGTACTGCTTCACACGCTGCTCCTGAAACGCCAGGTTCACTGCACGAAGGTGGGGAACTGGGTTACTCACTGTCTCACGGTGTAGGTGCAATTCTGGACAACCCAGACCAAATTGCCGCTGTTGAAATCGGTGACGGTGAAGCCGAAACTGGTCCTCTGGCTGCTTCTTGGTTCTCTGACAAGTTCATCAACCCAATCAAGGATGGTGCCGTTCTGCCTATCCTGCAAATTAACGGTTTCAAGATCTCCAACCCAACGATCCTGGCTCGGATGAGCGACGAAGAACTTACTAAGTACTTCGAAGGTATGGGCTGGAAGCCATACTTCGTTTCCGCTTACAACGGCGAAGGCTTTGATGGCTACAAGGACACCATGGAAGTTCACGAAGAAATGGCTAAGACGCTGGATGCTGCTATTGAAGACATCCTGGCTATCCAAAAGCACGCTCGTGAAACTGGTGACGACTCCATGCCACAATGGCCAATGGTAATCCTGCGTGCACCTAAGGGTTGGACTGGTCCTAAGAAGGACTTGGATGGCAACCCAATCGAAAACTCATTCCGTGCTCACCAAATTCCAATTCCAGTCGCACAAGACGACATGGAACACAAGGACATGCTGATCAACTGGCTGAAGTCCTACAAGCCAGAAGAACTGTTCGATGAAAACGGTGCTCCAGTTGCCAAGGTTACGGCTAACACGCCAGAAGGCAACAAGCGGATGGCTATGAACCCAATCACTAACGGTGGTTTGGATCCTAAGCCACTGGTTATGCCAGACTACCGCAAGTACGCGGTTGACGTACAAGGTCACGGTGTTGTTAAGAAGCAAGACATGATCGAATGGGGCAAGTACCTGGACGAAATGTTCCAACTGAACCCAGACAACTTCCGTGGTTTCGGTCCTGACGAGTCCAAGTCCAACCGTCTGTACGCTGTTCTGGACAACGATAAGCGTCAATGGATGGAAGACATTCACGAACCAAACGATGAAGACTTGGCACGTCAAGGTCGGATGATCGACTCACAACTTTCTGAACACCAAGCAGAAGGTTGGCTGGAAGGTTACACGCTGACTGGTCGTCACGGTTTCTTCGCTACTTACGAATCATTCGGTCGTGTCGTTGACTCCATGTTGACTCAACACCTGAAGTGGATGCGTAAGGCTAAGGAACAATACTGGCGTCATGACTACCCAGCATTGAACTTTGTTGACACTTCTACGGTATTCCAACAAGACCACAACGGTTACACTCACCAAGATCCAGGTCTGTTGACTCACCTGTACGAAAAGGAACGTGCTGACCTGGTTAAGGAATACCTGCCAGCCGACACTAACGAACTGCTGGCTGTATCCGACAAGGCCTTCAACGACCGCGAATGCATCAACGTCTTCGTTACGTCCAAGCACCCACGTCTGCAATGGTTCTCCATTGACGAAGCTACTAACATTGTTAACCACGGTCTGGGCTACGTTGACTGGGCATCTACTGACCAAGGCGCAGAACCAGATGTTGTCTTCGTATCTGCTGGTACGGAACCAACTGAAGAAGCTCTGGCAGCTATCGACATTCTGCACGACAACTTCCCAGAACTGAAGATTCGTTACATCAACGTTGTTGAAATCATGAAGCTGATGACGCCTGACAAGAACGCTGAAGGTCTGACTGACGAAGAATTCGACCGTTACTTCACGGCTGACAAGCCAGTTATCTTCGCATGGCACGGTTTCCGTGACATGATCCAAAGTCTGTTCTTTGACCGTCACAACCACAACGTTCACATCCACAGCTACCAAGAAAATGGTGACATCACGACGCCATTTGACATGCGTGTGCTGAACGAACTTGACCGGTTCCACCTGGCTAAGGACGCTATCCTGAGCGTACCTGGTTACGAACAAAAGGCTGCTGCCTTCGTAAACGAAATGGACAACATGGTTGACAAGCACAACCACTACATCCGTACTGAAGGCAAGGACTTGCCAGAAGTTGAAAACTGGACTTGGAAGGGTCTGAAGTAATTTAACTTCGCTCGACTAAAACCTTAATATGAAAGCCGCTCGATTCATTTGAATCGGGCGGCTTTTGTTTTATCTGTAAGGCAGCCTAGCTTCAAATATATACTGAACCGATTGATAATACTTATGCAAACGCTTAAATAATGGTGGAAATGGAAATGATAACGGTTTATAATATACGAAGTTGATATATGTCAAACGGTTGACATTAGAGAATTGATGAGGGGGACAAACATTATGTCGCAAATCATTAAAGGGATTGCCGCCAGTGACGGGATTGGAATTGCTAAAGCATATCTGCTGATTGATCCGGATCTGAGTTTTGAAAAGAAAACGATTACCGATCCGGCCGCTGAGTATGAACGAGTTGAAAAAGCCTTCAGTGCCTCAATTGCCGATTTGGCGACCATCAAGCAGAACGCCAAGAGCCGCTTGAGCGATGAAGAGTTGGAAGTTTTTGACGCGCACATCGCCATTCTATCTGACCCAGAAATGAAGAATCAGATCAAAGACGAAATCGAAAGCCAGCACGTTTCCGCCGAAGAAGCCATGACGGACGTGACAACCAATTTTGCCAACGTCCTGGCCGCTATGACCGACAACAAGTACATGCAGGAACGGGCCGCGGACGTTAAAGACGTTGCTAAGCGGGCACTGAGTCATCTGTTGGGCAAGCAGCTGCCTGACATTGCCTCTATCAGCGAACCGGTCGTAATCATTGCCAAGGAGATTACGCCATCCGATACCTCGCAGATGGATGCCAAGTTCGTCAAGGGACTGGCAACCGATCTGGGCGGTCGGACCAGTCACGCGGCCATCATGGCACGGACATTGCGGATTCCGGCCGTGGTCGGTGCCGAAGACGTCACGAGCACGATCAAGAGCGGCGAAATGGTCATCGTTGATGGTCTGCATGGTGATATCATCGTTGATCCAAGCCAGGCTCAGATCGAGGAGTATCAGGCCAAGGCAGCCGCGTTTGAAAAGGAGCGGGCGGAATGGGCCAAATTGGTCAACGCGCCATCCGTTTCCAAGGACGGTCAGCATTTTGAGATCGCGGCCAATATCGGCACGCCTGATGACGTGGCGGATGCCGTTAAGCAGGGGGCCGATGGAGTCGGCCTGTTTAGGTCTGAGTTCCTGTACATGAGCAGTGATCATCTCCCAACCGAAGACGAACAGTTCGAAGCCTACAAAAAGGCAGTCGTAGGCATGCAAGGCAAGCCGGTCGTCGTGCGGACGCTGGACATCGGTGGTGACAAGCCGCTGAACTACCTGCCGCTGCCTGAAGAAATGAACCCATTCTTGGGCTATCGGGCCATTCGAATCTGCCTGCACCGCCCAGACATCTTCAAGACGCAATTGCGCGCCTTGATTCGGGCCTCCGAATTTGGTCCGGTTGAGATCATGTTCCCAATGATTGCGACCCTAGCCGAATTGCGCCAGGCTAAGGCAATCTACCAGGAGTGCAAGGATGAGCTGCAAAAGGATCATCCTGGCCTGGGCGACAATGTTAAGATCGGGATGATGATTGAAGTGCCACTGGCGGCTTTGTATGCCGATCAATTGGCCAAAGAGGTCGACTTCTTCAGTATCGGGACCAACGATCTGATTCAGTACTGCTTTGCGGCTGACCGAGGCAACGACGCGGTATCCTATCTGTATCAGCCACTTAATCCGGCCTTTTTGCGGCTGATCAAGCACGTGATTGACGCCGCTCACGCCAACAACACCAAGGCGGCCATGTGTGGCGAAATGGCTGGTGATCAGTTGGCTATGCCATTATTGCTGGGCATGGGACTGGATGAGTATTCCATGAGTGCCAGCTCGATTCTGCGGACGCGGAGCATGATGAAGAATCTGGACACTAAGGAATGCGCCAAGTGGGCCAACGACGCCATTAACCTATGCTACACGGCTGATGAAGTGGAAAAGATGGTTAAGACGCGGTTGGGTTTAGACTAAGCGTATCGGTTTAATGCTAAAAAAGAAAGACATGCTTCTTCCAGATGGGGCATGCCTTTCTTTTTTATTGGGTAATTGCTATTTTTGCGTGCGGGCAACCATGACGTCAGGTTTCGCCACACGAATTACATAACCGGTTACCGAACCCAAGACGATGCGTTCAAAAGTTGATAAGCCGGTCGAGCCAATGACAATCAAGTCATTGTTATGGTCTTTAGGAAAGTCGCGTCCGATAACCTGCTTAGGATTACCAAATCGCATGTGAATGTCGACCTTGGTAACGCCGGCATCGATTGCTTTTTGCTTGAGGTCTTCCAAGCGTTCCTGGGTTGTCTTAACCAAGTCATAGGTCTGATCGGGTGAAAGTGAGCTGGCCGGCGCGTAGCCATCAGAAAGCTGTGTGACCTGAACGACATTTAAAATATCCAGGTGAGCGTCGCAGGTTTTAGCCATTGCAATACCCTTTTCCAAAACCTGAGCGGTAACCTTTGAACCATCAACTGGCACTAAAATGTTGTGATATTGTCCATCTGCCATTGTTTAATCATCTCCTGATTTCTATAATTTTAGTATACAATATTTTTGGGTGGCAATCGGCAGAGTAATTGAGGTTTACAGCGCTTTCTAGTAGAATGGTGATGTTGCCAAGCAAATTATGAGGAGATTTTTTTAAAATGAAGAAAGTATCGAACAACGTCATCAAAGTGATTGCCATTTCCACGGTTACGATGCTGATTGCGCTGACTTTGGAACTGCTGATGTATCATCAACATGGCACGTCACTGGTCAGCGGCACGGTTTTATGGCGTGCTGGACTGATTATCGCGCTTTCGGTTGTCGTTGATTTTTTGGCGGCGCTGGACTGGCGTTTTGATGGTTATGTAACGGTATTGGTAATGCTGTATTATGCTGCCGCGGACTGGGGTGCTTTTGAGGTGGTGCGGCCTAAAGCTTCCGTCTACGGGATATTCGTACAGGTGTTGGCAATCCTGGGCATCATTCTTTGTATTGCCGGAATCTGGTATGGTATTAAGCAGCGTCACTACTACTCAATCCAGGAAATCAATAAAATGGGGCGATAAGCGATGGAATTAACGGTGAATGATTATCTAACCCAGCTGGATAAAGCAAAAACGCAGACGGATGATGCTGACGCGGCTCAGATTCAGCAGTCGGCAACGCTGGCAAAGGGGCTGCGGTTTGTAATTGATCAGCTTGATGCTGGCTATCTGGCTCGTTATGCGTGGCAAGTAGCTATGCCAAGTGGTGATTCACTTGAAGTGGCGCTGGAAACCAACTTGATCAATATACCGATGCAAGAGGCTGCGCGTCTTGATCCTAAGCTTTTAGAAGGTACGGATGCCAAACCGGTTAATCTGTATCTGGTGGCATCGGGAACTGATTTGAATGCTTCAGGTTTGAGAATTGATGAGTTGGCTGCTGCTGATGAGTTAAACGGCTCAATCACCGTGCTGACTGAAAAAATGCAGGTCTGGGTAACGAAACAGCTGGTACAGACTAATGAGAACCGGGCGGCTAAAGCAACTGAATAATTTGCATGAGAGCTTTAAGTATGCTATTCTAGCCATTGCGATGAGTCGAGAGGTCAGGCAGCCGACCCTTGTTTGGCTGCCCCGCGCGAGCGGAAATGACATTTCGAGCGGGGCCCGTTAACTTGCCGGATTGCAAGGGGCCTGGCAATGGCGAAAGTGGACGTTCGTCATTAGCCTGAGATAGCATCAATACGCAGAAAGACCACCGGAGGATTTTTCCTTCGGTGGTCTTTTGCTTAACGTGCCAAATAGATCTGTTCATCGATCAAGTCAAATGAATGCAACTGCTCATTTACTTTCTGCAGCTCAGCATCTTGTGTCAGCTGAGCATTTTGCCAGAATTTAGCTGAGTCAGTAGCGCCGTTTTTTTCGCCGATGACCAACAGTTTGACTTCCGGATAGTCTTTGCGCAGCAGCTGCAGGACTTCCCAATCAATTTCCAGCTTGTCTGGCGACCATGACATGATGACGTAATCAACTTGACTGCCATATTTTTTAATTGCAGCTAGGGCATCTAGGGGCTCAATCGTAGTGACAGGATGCTTACCAGTTTCGTTTTCCTTGGTCCAGTCAGTGCTGTCAGTGGCAAAAATCGTTTGTGCTGGCCGCAGATTCCGCAAACCGTTGGAGATATAGCCATTCCCCGCCATGATTTCAAGTGTTGGCCGTCCGTGCAGATATTCTGAAAGGGCCTTGATATAAGGAGCATTGACGTAAGACCACATGCCATAGGTTTCTTCCAGATAGTCGCGATAATTGCGCAAGAGACGGTCCAGTTTCGGCAGGGCATCTACGTAGCGATTCCAGATTCGGTCGCCTTCTGGATTGCCTTGTGGATATTGCTCGTTGACCTTTTTAAAGATGATGTCTTGAATGTTGTCGGGCAGCAGCAGTTTAGGCAGTGGCTGCGGCAAAAGACCATTTTTGATCAGCCGATCGCTTTCCAAAACGTTATTGATCAGAAACTTAATCTGCGGAAAATCATCGAACAGATCGCGATAGGTCGTCAACTGCTCGATGTACGGCTGCTTTTTAACGACTTGATGGGCTTTTTTAACTTGTTTTTTGAGTTTCTTTAACTGCTTGGGATTCATTGATTACTCCTTAAAATCAAGGTTCAGTTCTTCTTGCTTGCCGTAGAAGGTATCGGTTTCACTGCGCTGGCTGCGTCCTTTCAGATAGCCATTGATTAATTGAAAAATTTCATAGCGATCCTGGCTGGTTAAGACGGTATCTTCAAACAGCAGATCTTGATTTGAGAAGAAAAGTTTTGCCAAGTCATGACCGTCACGTTCAGTTCGACCACATAGATAATCCATGCTGACGTCAAAAAATTCGGCTACTTTACGAACCTCAACGAATGAAGGGTTACGGATGCCACGTTCCCAGTTGCCGATCTGAGTTGGCGTGTTGGGTCTTTCGCCAGGTCCCAGATGCTCGTTCAATGCTTGGGCAAGTTCCTTTAGGGTGATGTTTTGGCCTTTTCTTAAGGCACGCAGACGTTCTGGAAACATACGCTCACTTCCTTAATTAATTTGTTATGATTATTTTATCATCATTTAAACAACAGAGCGTGTAAAAAGAATTTCGACAATCAAAATAAAATCTGCTAAACTGGTATCACTGTGAGTTTGAGAAAAAGAGGGATAATTTTGCATCATCAATCCAAGAAACATTGGTGGCTGCGCTGGCTGATCGGCATAACAGCAACGCTTTTGATCGTAATTTTTGTTGCGGGCGGCTACTTTTTTCATGTGGCAATGGTGCCGGGACACAAAGACTTTATCAATAACAATCCGAAAATCGTTAAGAGTGATCCCTTGTATCAGCAGAAAAAGTGGTACCAAGACGTTCATAAAACGCGTTGGACGATCAAATCTGCAACCGGCAACTATCGATTGGATGCCTGGTACGTACCAGCGGCTAAAAAGACCAATAAGAGCGTTTTGATCGCGCATGGTTTTATGGGTAATAAGGATCAGATGGGAGCCTATGCCGCGCTGTTTCATCAGTTGGGCTATAACGTCCTGGTTCCCGATGCCCGCGCGCAGGGACAAAGCGAGGGCAAGTATATTGGTTATGGCTGGCCGGAACGCTATGACGAGCGCAAATGGATCGACAAGCTGATCAAGTATCATGGTCAAGACAGCCAGATCGTGATGTTTGGTGTCAGCATGGGTGGGGCGACGACTATGATGACCAGTGGCATCCAGCTTCCACGCCAGGTTAAGGCCTTTGTTGAGGACTGCGGCTATTCCAGTCTGGCAGCTGAGATCGATTATGAGGCCCAGAATCTATATCACCTGCCATGGCTGGTCCGTAAGCCTTTGGAAGGATCACTGAGTATCATCAACCGGATCGCTAATGGTTTTTATCTGCATGATGCCAGCTCAACGACAATGCTGAACCGGAATCAGCGGCCAATGCTGTTTATTCATGGGGCTAATGATGATTTTGTACCGACACGAATGGTATACCAAAACTATCAAGCAACGCGAGGGCCTAAGCAGCTCTGGGTTGTCAAAGGTGCAGCGCATGCTAAGTCGTTTGCCACGCATCCCAAGGCTTATCAAAAGCACGTTCAGGAATTTTTGAATCAATACGTAAAATAAGCGGATTGGCTGAAAAAACGTTGGAGAATGAATGTTGTCGTTGCTAATCACTTTACAGTGTTAAAATCGAGTTAAAGACCTTACTGAAATCCAAACGATTTTAGCAAGGTCTTTTGATTTTCTAAAAAATCCCTGCCCCATTACTGAGACAAGGATTTAATAACTTGCAGACTAGAATTCCTGATTATGGTCTTGGGGATGGCGGCCCAATAAAACTGCGATTCCCATAGCAATGTTGTAGATTAAAAGTACTAGAGCCAGCAGCAGTGCAAAGGCTGCCAGAATGCTGAACAAACCGCCTAAATGAGCCAGATTCTGCATGTTGGCTGCTCCAATGATTACAAAAATCGCAATCATGTACAGGAGAGGGAAGATCTGACTCCAAAAGGCCTTGACAGCGTTTTGGCGCACCTCGTTGAAACCTTGATATTTTGCGATAATCCAGACGATCAATGGAAAGATGACCGGCAAAAAGAAAATACTGAAATAGGCTAGCGCGCTGACGATTCGCTGACCGAATTTGTTATCCATAAATTGTACCCCTCCAAATATTTTCTTTGATTATATCTAATCATTCATGGTAGGGCAAATGTGATAATTTGTATTAAAATGACACTAATTGATAATATTAGCCAATCGCGAGCCGTCAATGCGATCTGGTGAACGCTGGTCCGCGCTCGATCCTCAACATAGCCGTGTGATTCCATAGCCTGCGCCAGTTGATCTGACCAGGTGATGGCATGCAGAATTGCTTTGAAATAAAGTGTTGGCGACCACCAGGACAGATTGATGCCCCGCATTTGGCCAGCCGCGCGAATCGTTTTAACCGCCATTTTAATCCGAGGAATCAGATTGACGGCCGCCAGCGTTCCATAGGCAAACTTGCTGGGCAGGTGCAGATTTTGTTCCAGAGAACGGGTGAGTTCCAGTGGACTGGTGGTCTGTGTAATGGCCGCGCCGGTAAAAACGTAGACATAGATTCGTGAAAATAGGACCCAGGCATAAAAATAGTCATGACCAGGACTGAACCAGGCAATCGTGATAAATACCGCGACTGCTGGAAATAGCGGCATTAAAAACAGCCAGCCAAACAAGCGGAGCCGAATACGCTTAGTCAAAAGATAGGCGATGGCAATCATAATTAGGACCAGATTGATCGTTAAATGACGCGTAAACGAGACTTCTAAAGCAATAATCAGCACCAACAACAGTTTAAAACTTGGATTCATTTAAAATTCCTCCCGATAGCTGAGCCGACCGTCTGCTAGGTTCACGTGCCGATCAATCAGCTTTTCCAGCCCCCCCAGCTGGTGGCTGATAATAATCATCGTTTGCGGATAGACTTTCTGGCTGGTCTTGATCAGTTCAACGACATTGTGCAGCGAATGAAGGTCAAGACCGCTAAAAGGCTCATCCAACAGCAGAACCGGCTGCCCCATCATCAGCATTAAAAGCAGCTGCAGCTTTTTTTGCTGCCCGCCAGAAAGCGAATAGACCACGCGATCCTGCAATTTGCTCAAGCCAAGCAGCCTAAGTGCCGCGGTCAGGTGTTCATTATCAAAGTAAGGGTTGCGACCCTTTTTAAGACTCAGTGCCAATTCTTCTTTAACCGTCACGCTAAGAAACTGGTCGACGGCATGTTGGAAGACATAGCCGACCTGTTGAGCATAGCGGCGCGGCTTGATTTTTTGACTGTTCTGACCATCATAGACGATCGTTCCCTGATAGGCTGCCAAGTGCGTAATAGCCTTAAATAATGAGGACTTCCCGGTTCCGGTCGCACCAGTCAGCAGCGTTGTCTGATTTTTGAAAAACGAAAAGTCGTTTGCCGTGATCAGTTTTTCATCCCCATGTTCAATCACCACGTTTTTGAGGGTTAGAATCGGCTGGTCGCTGGCAGTTGGCAGTTTGACATGGTGGACTGTGGCGACCAGCTGATCGGCTGACTTAAGCAGCGCATCACTGGCAGCAGCGTCAAGCAACTGCGCATGCTGATTTTCAAAATGAATGATCTGTTTAGCCAAGCCGCGATAGCCATGCAGATCGTGATCAGCAACGATAATCGTTTTGTGATACTTTTCCTGCAGTAAGGTTAGCTGGTGGATCAACAAGCTCCGATTATGGTTGTCAATGCTGGCAAACGGCTCATCCAACAGTAGAATATCGGTATCCATCGCGACTAAAACGGCTAAGGCGGCCCGCTGCTGCTCGCCACCTGACATTGTGGTCAATTGGCGATCGCGTAAGTGCTCAATGCCGCAAAATTTTAGGGCATGCTCAATGCGGACGGGCATTTCGCTGGATGGCAGCTGGAGATTTTCCAAGGCAAATTCTAATTCATGCTGTGGCGTATCAAGCGCGAACTGCATCCCAGGATCCTGAAACATCATGGCGACCGTTAAATCATTAGGCAGTTTGATGTTTCCCCGTAGGATTCGGCCGCCGTATTTGGGCAGCAGACCGGCTAAGAGGCGCATTAGCGTGGATTTACCGCTGCCGGAAGCACCATAAAAGAGCGTCCAGGAATTAACCGGGATTGTCAGCGTAACATCTTTTAACGTCGTATGCTTTGGCGTATATGCAAAAGTCAGATTGTCGATTGCCAAATGAGTCATTAGTCGTTAAATTCCTCGCGTTTCATGACGTGCGAGCGTTCCAGCAGCCGTTCGATCAGCATTACCAAAACGCCGCAGAAGAAGAACATTGAAAGCAGCCGGCCACTAAAGTAGTAAACGTTTTTGAAGCCAAACTTGTTGTAGCCATTGCGGAACCAATCCCAGGCAAACGTAACGATTGTCGTGGTAATGGTCGTTGCAACGGCTCCCAGCCAGTCATAGTGCTTGTAGCCGGTCAACGTAAAGCCCAGTTCGCTGGCAATTCCTTGGACAGCACCAGAAATCAGGTTGGCAGCCCCCCATTGATCGCCAATCAGTGCTTCGCCAGCGGCACCTAAAAATTCACCTAAAAAGGGCGCGCCTGGCTTTTTCAGCATGAATCCTGCCATCGGACCGGCCATGCACCAAAGCCCCATGGTTAGATCGTTGCCCATCATTGGCAGCTTGAGCGGTGTAAAGACAATGGTCAGCGCGTTGTACATAAAGGCAGCTGCCCAGTAGATTACCCCAAAGATAATGCCAACCAGTGCGAGCAGAATAATATCACGCAGATGAAACTTGTTATTTTTTTTGGCCATGAAAGACCCTCCTAATGATTGAAAATTTCAATCATCCGTCCAAAAGAAAACCCACTATGGAAAAATCCACAGTGGGGCTGATTACAACAGATTATTTACCGTATCTCCCTTCGCTGGTATTATCCAGAGCAGGTTCAATGGGTATTATCTCAGCCGTATGGCACCCCAGACATGAATGATTGATCGTTTTCATATTACAAAATAACTGGGCATAGTGCAAGCCGTCATAAATTTTATCGAAGTTTAATTTGAAAACCAAAAAAGGATTTAACTGAGAAATTGGTTTGCATCAAGGCGGGGTTGAATTTGTTGAAATTAGCTGATAATCATTTGATTAGCTTAAACACAATATATAGCACTTAGAGTCAAAACTAGCTACTATATGTCGTGCTAGAATATTCTTATTGAATTCCAACAAATTAAGAGGCAAGACTATGAAGAAAAATCAAAAAGGCATTCTGCTGGTTAATCTCGGAACGCCAAGTGATCCCAGCGTTCCCGCGGTGACTGAATTTCTAGGGCGATTCTTAAGCGATCGGCGGGTCATTCATCTATCGCCATTGATCTGGCAGCCAATCCTAAATATGATGGTGCTGCCCCAACATGCTCCCAAGTCGGCAGCCAATTATGAGAAACTCTGGTCGTCAGAAATTGGTTCACCCTTGCTGCACTATACCCAGCGTCAGGCTCAGCTGCTGCAAAAGCGTCTGCCGGATTATACGGTTCGCTATGCTATGAGCTACAGTCAGCCGCTGATCGGTGCAGTCTTAAAAGAATTTGAGTTTCAAGGAATTACCGATTTAACGATTATTCCAATGTATCCGCAGTATTCAACTACGACCACGGCTTCGGTTCAAGATGACGTTGCCCGTTTTTACCAGGATCGAAAAACGGTTCCCGAAATTAGATTTGTCAGTGATTACAGCAGCTTTTGGCCGTATATCAAAGCACTATCGAATAAACTGCAAAAAGCAGCTGCTAAAATGAAGCCAGATGCAATCGTCTTTTCATATCACGGCATTCCGCTCAGTTATCAAAAGGCTGGGGATCCATACGCTCAGCGCTGCCGGCAAACGACCATGGCAGTAATTGAGCGCTTGGGCTTGCATATTCCTTGCTTTCAAGCCTATCAGTCGCGTTTTGGACCAGCAAAATGGCTGACCCCGGCCACCAAAGATCTTTTAACCGCGTTGCCTAAACAAGGCTATCGTAAAGTATTGGTTGTCGCGCCTAGTTTTACGGCTGACTGTCTGGAGACGATTCAGGAATTGGGCGAGGAGAACCGAGACGCCTTTTTGGCTGCTGGTGGAAGCGAATATCAATTGCTGCCAGCCTTAAATGATGATGCCGAGTGGGTTGAGGCTTTAGTGCAATTAACGTTATTAAACGCTGTAATGCCGGCTCAGAACGCGGCCATGGATCTGCCATCAGCCGATCTGCAAATCGAATAGGATCGAAAAAACCTCATCGACAAGCGCCGATGAGGTTTTTTATTTAGTAATTAGTGTTCTTTCAAGATGCCGTTCAAACGTTCCATGAATACTTTCAAGTAACGTTCCTTATCAACGTTAACAGCAACCTTGACGTTTGGATTAGGATCGTTCAAACGTGAATTGTCACCAATCGTCCGGCCGTAGTTGTGTTCTTCGTAGTCAACCTTCATGAACAGGCTGATCGTTTGAACGAAGGTAGGGTCGATGGAGACGCCGACTGCCAGCGGATCGTGCAGGGCACAGCCGTTCTTGTCGATGTCCAGGTTGTAGTAGGCATCAATGTAGAAGTCGGTAATGTCAGCGTAGGCCTTACCCGCTTTTGTACCCAGATCACGCCATTGCTGCGTTTCCTTCTTAGTCAAAAGCGTGCGCAGCGTAACGTCCAAACCAACCATCGTTAATGGCAGGTCACTTTGCAGCACCGTGTTGGCAGCCTTGGCGTCTTGGTTGATGTTGGCTTCAGCAACGTCGGTAACGTTACCTTCAACCGTCAATGCACCACCCATGAACGTAACATTGCCGATCAGGTGAGCAATTTCAGGATCCTTTTCCAGGGCAGCGGCCAGGTTGGTCATTGGGCCAGTAGGGATGATGATCAAATCCTTACCGTACTTGTGGGCTGCTTCGATGTAGAAGTCGACACCGGATTCGGCTTCAACGGCACGCTTAGGAGTTGGCAGTTCAACATCGCCAATTCCGTTGTTACCGTGAATGTCTTTAGAAACCTGCATAACTTCAAAGCTGTCAGTCGTGCTGGAGTGTGGCAGACCCTTGTAGACTGGCACATCGGTTTGACCCAGCAGCTCCAAAAGCTTCAGACTGTTTTCAGCACAGACGTCCAGCAGGTTGTTGCCGTAGGAAGCCACGATCCCGATCAGATCAACTTCTGGATCAGCAACTGCGTAAGCCAGCGCCAAAGCGTCGTCAACACCTGTGTCCAGGTCTAAAATCATTTTCTTTTTAGCCATTGATTGATTTCCTCCGAATGAGTATTGTTAGATAACGTTTACAATTACATAATAACCAAAAACCGATTAAAACTCAAACATTGTTTTAACAACAATTAAACCGTTTTATTAAAATTGAGGCGCTAAGCCGTGGTACAATGGCTTTTGTCGTAGAAAAGATTTTTTTAAACGAGGTAAATGATGATGGAACAGACATATGACGTAACGATTGTTGGTGGCGGCCCTGCCGGAATGTTTGCTGCTTTTTATGCTGGTCTGCATGAATTAAAGGCGCAGCTGATTGAAAGCCTGCCTCAGCTTGGCGGCCAGGTTGCTGCGCTCTACCCAGAAAAGCAGATCTGGGACGTGGCTGGTGAAGTTGGCGTGCAGGGACGAGAACTGATTGCCAAGCTAGAAAAACAGATGGCCATTGCGCCAATTGACCAGTTTTTAGGCGAGCAGGTTACCAATGTCGTTAAGCTGGCTGACGGGACCTTCAAGATCGAATCGGCACAGCGAACGTCCTATTCCAAAGCCGTAGTGATTGCATTGGGCAACGGCGCCTTTTCACCACGCAGACTGGCATTGGATGGTGCTGAACAGTTGGAAGGACAACAAGTACGCTATTTTGTCAGCAATCAGGCCGATTTTGCCGATCAGCGCGTGGCAGTGCTAGGTGGCGGTGATTCAGCAATTGATATGGCTTTGATGTTAGAGCCGATTGCCAAAGAGGTCCACCTGATTCATCGCCGGGATGCCTTTCGTGCTTTGGAACATACCGTCTCCCAGCTGAAAAAATCACAGGTTCAGGTTGAAACGCCATACCTGCCTAAAGATCTGCGGCTGAATGCGGATGACTCGGTTGAGCTGACCCTTAAAAAAATGCGGTCGGATGAAGAAAAACATCTGAAAGTAGACAAAATTTTAGTTAACTATGGCTTTACCTCCAACAACGCTGCGCTGAATGAGTGGGAACTGCCATTGGCAAGCGAGCGGGGACTGATCAAGGTTGGCTCTAAAATGGAAACCAGCGTCCCTGGCGTCTATGCAATTGGCGATGGCGTTACCTATCCTGGGAAAGCAGCGCTGATTGCAGTTGGCTTTGGCGAGGCGCCAATTGCGATTACGGCTTTAGCTAAAGAGCTTTACCCTAAAAAACGAATGGCTACGCACAGCTCATCGATGCACATCAAATCGCAAAATGACTAAAAAGAATCTACACTATCTGGTGTTGGCGGCTGCCAATGCCAGATTTTTTCGTAAGAAAAGAGCCAGGCGGCATTTTGCAGCCTGGCTCTTAATCAATCAATTAGTTATCAATCGGTGAATTTTACAGCCGTGCCATAAGCAACGACGGACTGCATGTCGGTTCCGATTGAGCCAGAATCAAAGCGCATCATGACCACAGCATCAGCATTCTTGGCCTCGGCATCCTCGCGCAGGCGGGCAATCGCAACCTCACGCGATTCGTGCAGCATTTTAGTATAGGCTTTGATCTCGCCGCCAACCACGTTTTTCAGGCCGGCGCCGATGTTGGAAAAAACGTTTTTGGACTGGGTGGTAACGCCAAAGACTTCGCCTAAAACTTCATAGTTGTGACCTGGGATCTTTTCAGTCGTCGTAACCAGTATTTCTTTCGTCATGTTCTTGCCCCTTGTCTATTTGATCGTTCGGTAGATGTCAGAAATAGCCTGCCGTGATTTAGGCTTAATCGGCTCATCACGATAGCCGAAACTTACCATAACGGCCACTCCCCAGTGCTGGCGGTCTAAAATGCCTTTTTCAGCCAGGTAGGCTTCGACTTTTTCGCGATTAAAGCCCTCAATTGGACAGGAATCAATCTTTAGCGCGGCAGCTGCTGCCATCATATTGGCCATGGCAATGTAGCACTGTTTGGCTGCCCAGTCAAAACGGGTGCGTTCATCATTAATGTCCATGTCGGTTTCTTGAAAATGCTTAAAGGCCAGTGATGATTTGGAATTGGGATCGTATTCGTGGCGTTTGACATCTTGGACCATGTATTTTACGTAGTCGCTGTCGTAGGTAACGTCTTTTCTGGCAAAAATCAAGAGCAGCTTGTCGGCGCCATTGATGCTGTTGACGGCTCCCCAAGCGATAGGCTTAAGATCTTGACGCATCTGCGGATTATCGAGCTCAACGAACTGCCACGGTTCATAGCCAAACGAACTGGGCGAAAGGCGGCCCACTTCCAGAATCGTGCGCCAGTCATCATCGTCAACTTTGCGATCGGGATCAAACTTTTTGGTAGCGTAGCGGCGGTTGGCAACTTCAATCAGTTTTTCTTGAATCTCTTCATGTTCACGCATAATACAGTTCACGCCTTTCTAAATCGATTTATTTTAATTTTATCATGAATTTTAGGACTGATTAAGCGGGTTCAAAGCGAAACAAAAAAGTCCAGCGTCCGCTTTGAACCAGACGTTGGACTTAAAAATAAAGCAAACGCAACCTTAATTACCATTGCCATCAGGATTGGTAATCTTGATTCGGTTGGAACTCGTAGCAGAGTGACCTTGTTCGGGAGCGTTGGTGCTATAGCTGTCAGTAGTGGTCTTGTCGTTATTCTTGGAGAAGATGCTGGTTGATTGAATGCCCTTGGACTTTTCGATCTTCTTTTCCTTCTTTAATCCATTGGCATAGTTGTAGTCTTTTGGATTGACGGCCTTAAAGCCTTTTGGATGGTAGAAGCGCAACAGATTCTTCTCGTTAAGCGAATCAGACAGGGCCAGTTCCTCAGAGACCTTCTTTTGATCGGCTCGCAGCTGTTTTTTCTCCTGCTTGGTCAGCTTAGCCAGCTTACCAGTCGAATTAAGATAGATCTTGCCGCTGATGCTGGTGTACTTTGGCGTCACGAAGTCTTGGTTGCGCAAGGCAACTACTTGATCGTGCTGTGAGCTAAACAGGTCGGTTCCAAACTGGATATAGCGCTTAGTGCTGATCCCCAGCAGATGCAGCAGCGTTGGCAGCACGTCGATTTCGCCGCCATAGGTACTGTAGATGCCACCGTGACCACCAGAGCCAGGGATAACGAACATCAGCGGCACCCGCTGCATCTGAACATTGTCAAAGTCGGTCCAGTCATCAGCATTCTTGCCTAAGACACTGGCCAGGTTCTTGTTTTCTGAATTAGAGATCCCATAATGGTCACCATAAATCATGATGATTGATTTCTTGGCCAGGCCGGTCTTATTAAGATAGTTAAAGAATTCCTGCAGCGACTGATCAAGATAGTGCGCGGTAACGAAGTAGTTGTCAACCGTTGACGATCCAGTATTCGTCGTCGTGAAATTGGAGTCTTTATCCTCATCATCAAGATCAAATGGGAAGTGGTTGGTAACCGTTAAGTATTTGACATAGAACGGCTGCTGCAAGTGCTGCAGATACTTGATCGAGTCCGCAAACAGCAGCTTATCTTTTAAGCCATACCCAGTTGCCTTGTCGCCGGACGTGTCGAAATAACTGGCATCAAAGAAGTATTGATAGCCAAGGTTTTTGTAGACGTTGTTGCGGTTCCAGAAGCTGGCAACGTTGCCATGGAAAACCGCTGAGGTATATCCAGCCCGCTGCTTCAAGATGGCGGGCGCGGCCTGGAAGGTGTTGTCATTGCCTAGCGTTGCAAACAGTGAACCTTGCGAAAGTCCATACGTGCTGGTTTCCAACATGTTTTCCGCATCTGAGGTCTTGCCTTGACCAACCTGATTAAAGAAGTTGGAGAAGGCATAGGTGTCTTGTCCATGATACAGTGAATTTAAAAATGGCGTAACTTCTTGACCGTTGATTTTTTTATCGATCAGGAACTGTTGGAAGCTTTCCAGGTGAATAACGATTACGTTGCGGCCCTTGGCAATCCCAAACAGCTTTTTGTTCGGCGCGGCATAATGCTCTTTAGTAAACTTCTCAACGGTCTTAAGCTGTGATTTGGTAGCACTCTTGCGCATTTGACTGACGTGCTCGGATTTAACCAGGTCATAGCCCGTAAACGCATCCAGCCCTAAGTACTTAACGATGTAGACGCGGTCAAACGTCCGCCCCAAGAGCTGGGGACGATCCATTTCCGCCACCATCAGATTCAAGCCGCAGATGACTAATGAAACTGAGGTGAAGGCAAATGCCAGTCGGTGCGAAAAAGCGCGGGGATCAAACTTGATTTTTCTAAAGAGCATTAAGAGCAGGATGATGACTATATCAAGCCAGTAGAAAACATCATGAAAATTGGTCAATGCCAAAGAACTGCCGCTGAGGCCCTGATTGACTTTTGAGTAGCCGGTCATGGTGGCAATCGTCATAAAGTCCGTAAATTCACGGTAGTAAATAACATTTAAGTATAATAGCAGTGTATTGGCAATGTCGATTCCCATTAAAACAGGATAGAAAAAGCGCGATCGCTTAAAGTAAAATGCCAGACCAAACAATAGCAGGGTGGTTCCCAATGGATTGATCAGGACGATTAGATATTGAATCAAGCCCTGAGCGCCTAATTTAAAATCAGTGAAGTAGGCAATTAAGGTTTTAATCCAAAAAAGGAACACCAAGAGGGCAAAAAAGCCAATCCTGGTGTTCACGAGTTTGCTTAATCGTTTCATGTCGAAAAATATCCTCGCAGTTATATGATTCTTAACATACCCATAAAAGAGCTTAACGTCAATCATTCTAGCACAAATTCAGCTTGTGCAAGTAGATTGCGGCAAAACGTTGAGGAAACTTAATCAGATTTACGCTTTTACCGGTGCTGGATCAAGCAACCAGTCATAATGAAACAGTCTTTTGAGCTGACGGTTGACGGGAATCCAGATTTGCGCGTGCCAGATGTCTTTTAATGATGCCAAAAAGATCTGGTCATGCTGATGTTTGGCAGTTAGTGGCAACCGCAGAATCTGGCCGGTTTCGGTTTTGACGGTAATCGTCTTGCCATTCATCCCAACGATCTGGGCGGCGACGACATCTTGTTCAGAATGTGGATTACGTAGTTCCATGCAACATCCCTTCTTTCGATGCTTTTAATGTTACGGGAAATATTTGAAGAATCTATGATGGGCACCTTATGTTATCCTTAAGTTTAAGAAAGCGTTACAATCGCTTTAGAATCAAAGGGGGTACTGAGCTTGAAAAAGTTGAATATCTATCTGGTACGGCATGGTCAGACGTACTACAACATCTATAACAAGCTGCAGGGCTGGAGCAATTCGCCGTTGACGCAAAAGGGAATGCAGGATGCGCGCAATGCAGGGGAAAAGCTGGCCAAGATTCATTTTGACGCGGCTTTTTGCAGTGACACTACCCGCGCTGAAGTAACGATGCAGACGATCCTGGACATGAATCAAGCAGATTCGGTCAAACAGCCAATAACGGCACCATACTTTAGAGAAGAGTTCTATGGCTATTTTGAAGGCGCCAATATGGATGAGGCCTGGTATCTGGCTGGGGCGCCACATGGTTTGCCGACTTTTAAGGCCATCGTTGAAAAATATAATATTGGTCAGGCCAAAGACTGGCTAAAAGATGCCGATCCATTTCACCATGCAGAAAACAATACTGAATACTGGGCTCGCGTCGATCAGGGAATTGAGCTGATTCGGCAGGCTGATGTTCCAGATAATGCCAATATTCTATGGGTTAGTCATGGCAATACGCTGCTTAGCCTAATGGAACGCTTTGGCCACGGCAAGTACGATTTAACGGTGCGTCCGGAAAATGGCAGTCTGACCAAGCTGATCTTAACTGACAATAGTGTTGAGGTTGAATACTACAACCGTAAATAACTGCAGACAAATAAAAAAATCGCGTGTAGTCAGACTTAATGCTGACCGTACGCGATTTTTGATTTAAAGATTATCGCCAAGCTCAAACTGATACTTGGAGTCAAGCAGCGATTGTTTGATCAGACTGCTGAGCAGCGCGTGGGTCCGTTTAGTAACCTCAGCGGCCGTCTGCAGATTGGCTTTGGTAAGGAAGTTGTTCAGCTCACCTTCCTCAAGATCTGCTGCTTGTTGGTCGATTTGGTCAATTCGTTGCAGGCCAAAGCTTTGACAGCCATCACGATATTCATTGATCTCGTTGATAAATTTGTGATAGCGTGGTTCAACGATAACGGCCAGTGTTTTATACATCCAATAAGCGCTGTTGGGATCAACCTCGGCGCCAGCTTTTTGGTAGTTGGCTGGTGTATCAGAGATGTTGGTATAAAACGGTACGTATGGACTGTAGCAATAGAAACCGAAATTGATCCATTGAATGGCGGCAAATTCTTTTGGCACGTGATTGCGAATCTGAAGAATACAAGAGCTTTGATTGCGGTCAAGTGAGATTGAGCGGAACTTGCGCTGATCTTCCTTGGTTCCCGAGGCAAAGGTTCCCATTGGATCATATGGCGTGCCATTGTAATGAGAAGAAAGAAAGGTCTCAACGTCTTCGATGGCAATCTTCTTTTCTGGCCGTCGCAAGAATGGCATGTTCTGACTGATTGGGTCCTGTTCGATGGATGGATTGAACAGCTTTTGTCCATACCAGGTTCGGGGCGTGTTATAGTAACTGTCGGCCTCGCTCTGCGTTCCGAAGATGTTGCGATAGTTAAAGGTCGTTGGGTCGGGATTCAGATGGTTCTTTTCGACGAATGACTTTAAAGTTGATGCATACATGAAGTTGTCGGGATCGTTAAAGTTGATTTCTTGAATCACCATGATGTTGGGACAGATGGCATAACAGTCGTCTGGAATGCGTTGAGCGGCCCATTGATGGCCAGCACCGGTTTCAAAGTACCAGACTTCATCTTGATCGGCAAAGGCAATCCCATTGCACTCGCCGGTTCCGTACTGTTCGATCAGCTTACCAAGCCGGGCAACGCCTTCTCGGGCAGTTTTGATAAATGGTAGTACCAGATACAGCATAGAATCCTCATCGATGCCATTTTTAACCAATGGATCATGGCCTAGACAGCGAGCATTGGTACCTTCAGTTTCGGTAGCGCTCATTGCCACATTGTATTCATTGATACCCTGTTCGTCCCAGCGCCCTTTGATCTCATTTTCTTGAGCGTTTGGTGTAGCCGTAAAGCGACAGCCATGACCATGAAGCGGAATTTTAACGCCTGAGTATTCAGAAACAAACTCTTCATCATAGTCGCGAGCCGGAAAGACTTTGAAAGTTTTTTGGTTGATGCCGCTTTCGCCGTCTTCATCACGCGCAATAATGGTTGAGCCATCAATCGTTGCCTTTTTGCCGACCAGCATTGCCGTGCATGAAGAATGAGATGAACCAAAATGTTCCATATGAAACAAAACCCCTTTCAAGTTAGATCTGGCTTTATTTTACAACTAAAAAGGCACCAGTGAAGCAATCACTGATACCTTAATCTTAATTTTCGTTCATAACTGGATCAGCAGCTTTGGGACTAGTCTTGATTTTGCTTTGCACCGGCTTTTTGAAGTCCTGCCAGTTAAAGATCAGATTTAAGATTACGGCTGCCAGACTTCCAACGACCACCCCGTTGCCCAGAATAATCTGCGCCTCGGTAGCCAGATGCTGAAAAATCTGTGGATAAACGGTTACGCCAAGCCCCAGTCCAATTGACATCGAAGCGACCAACAGATTGCTGTTCTGATTCAGATCAGCCTTTTGCAGAATCTGAATTCCTTGCACGCCGACCATGCCAAACATCACGATCATGGCACCACCCAAGACTGGAGTTGGAATAATCGTTGCCAATGCCCCAGCTTTAGGCAGCAGTCCCAGTACTAAAAGCAGGAAGGCGGCGTAATAGACCGGCTTGCGGGTTTTGACACCAGACATGCGCAGCACGCCGACATTTTGCGAGAACGTTGAGTAGGGGAAAGTATTGAAGATTCCGCCCAGAATGGCAGCGATCCCTTCCGCACGATAGCCGCGCTTCATATCGTCTTCAGTGATCTTTTGACCAGTCACGTCGCTTAGAGCAAAGTAGACGCCAGTCGATTCAATCATTGTTGTTAAAGAAACCAGCATCATGGTAACGATCGCACTGCCGTTGTACTTAGGAACGCCAAAGTAAAAGATTTGCGGCAAATGGAACCAGGAAGCTTGAGCAACCGGGGTTAATGAAACCATGCCAAACACACCAGCAATAAGAGAAGCAATCAAAATTCCAAGCAGAATTGCGATTGATTTAACAAAACCTTTGGCAAATGCGTTGATTGCTAAAATAATAACAATCGTTAAAAAGCCAATTGCCAAGTTGGCTGGAGCGCCGAATGACTTGGCAGCTGCAGAGCCACCGCCAAGATTTTGAAAACCAACCGGCACCAGCGTAAAGCCGATAATGGTAATCAAAGATCCGGTTACGACTGGTGGGAACAATTTTTTCATTTTGGCAAACAAGCCGGCAATCAAAAAGACGAAGATTCCGGCACAGATGATGGCACCATACATGTAGGCAATGCCCAGCTTGCCACCAATTGATTCCAAAGGAGCAACCGACTGAACTGCACAGCCTAAGACAACTGGTAAGCCAATCCCTGTCAGTGGGGTTTTACGCAACTGCAGCAAAGTAGCAATCCCGCACATAAAGATGTCAATCGAAACCAGATAAGTCATCTGAGCCGTGTTGAAATGCAGAAAGTTGCCAATCAAAAGTGGGACCAGGACGTCACCTGAGTACATGGCCAGCAAGTGTTGAAAGCCAAGAACCAGATTTTTGCCAAAGTCGTTTATTTTTCCCTGTGATGCACTATTCAAAATTTTTCCTCCTGCGTCAGCCCATACCGACTAAGCTAAAAAGTCGCCATGGCAGGCAACCATGACGACTTTTTGGCTGCTTATAGTCCTGAATTTACGGTTCAGGGTAGAAACTCTCGCCCGTATTGCGAGAATATATAGGCTTAACTATAATTTAACAAGATTTATCTTAACATAGTCCGAACTTTATTACAAAGAAAAGCTTAATTATCAATTAAATACCGAACTAATTTTACCGCCACCAATGCCGATTGAATAGAAACCAAATCGACAATAGGATCATGATTAGGGTAATCACAATCGTAATCTGCCAAGCCCATTCGCTTTGGGCAAAAGGCAGTGAGCGGACATTTTGCCCATAAAAACCGGAAACGATGGGTGGAATTGCTAAAACAATCGAATAAATAGTCAGGAATTTCATAGTTTGGTTCAGATTGCTATCCAAGACCTTGCTGTAGGCGTCAGAAACACGAGCCGAGACATCGGATGTCATCTGGGCCATTTCTAAACCTTGCTGAGCTTCAACGATGATGTCGTCCAGATCGTTAAGCTGACGATGCGACATTCGATGGCTGAAGCGTCGTTTGAATTCTTCAAGTAAGGAGACGTTGCCTTTTAGTGAGGTTAGGATATAAACCAGACCAGTTTCAATTTCCATGAATTCAGTAATCGCCTTGCGTTCCGTGTGATTCTGCAGGTTGCGCTGAATCTGCTGACGCTGTTGATCGGCGCGACGAATTGGTCCAAAATAGCTGGTTGAAAGCTTGTATAGGGTTGGCAAGATGAAATCAAAACGATCATTGACTGGTCCGCGTTTTTTCATGGCCTTGAGCTGCTTGGCCAAGATGCCGTTGACAAAGTTGGTTTGGGCATTGGTAAAGGTCAAAACGTTATTGGCCGTCAGCATGATACCAATTGGCGCCGTTTGGGGTGCTGAGACCTCATGCGTTGGTACATAGACGTCAAAAATCAGCAAGGTGACACCGGCATCACGATCAACCTCAACCCGCGCCTTTTCATAGGGGTCAATGGCATAATCCAGAAGTTCTTTAGTGACTTCATATTTGTTGATCAAATCCTCACGTTCATGAGGCAAGGGCTCAAACACGCTGATCCAATAGCTTTGTTCATTGATTAGTTCGGCACTCAACATGATTATACCCTCCGTGAAAATTGGTCTTTAGGTATAATTCAACTATTTAACGCGCTAAAATTCAACCCAGGCAGCCAGAAGAACTAAAAAAAGTATCAAATAATCATCAATTAAGGGGATTACGATGGAAAAAAACTGGAAAATTATCGAGACGCTGGCAAATAATCAGTCGCCCAAAACGCTGCGTGACCTGCTGCAAAAGCAATGGCTGCTGCCACGACGCTTTGTATATTATCTCAGAACGCGCCATAACGTTTTGGTCAATGGTCAATATTATCCTGTCAATCATAAAGTGCAACCGGCAGATATAGTTGAGCTGAATTTTAATGGTGATGAGTTTCGGACGCCGCAAACGCATTATCGACCAACTCCACAGCCGCGACTGGACGTGTTGTTTGAGAATCGCGACGTCTTGGTAGTTAATAAACCAGCAGGACAAAAAATGCATCCTAATCAGCCACTTGAAACTGGGACTCTGCTCAACGATGCAGCCGGTTATTTAAAAACTTCAGCAGCTGATGCCTTTATGGTGCACCGGCTTGATCAAGCAACCAGCGGCGCCGTAGCAATTGCTAAAAATCCGATTGTCGTACCGATTTTGGATCGCTGCATCAGTCAAGGACAAATGCATCGCCAATATCTCGCGCTGGTGGCCGGCAACATTGCTCAAGATACGGGAAAATTTGATTGGCCAATTGGCAGAGATCTGCTTGATCAGCGCAAGCGGCGGGTTAATGGTTTTGCAAGTCAGCCGGCACTGACCTATTATCAGGTTGCCTGGCGCGGTAAGAATGTCTCGCTGGTCAGACTGCAATTGGCAACCGGTCGGACTCACCAGTTAAGAGTTCACCTGGCTTATAGCGGTCATCCAATCATCGGTGATCCGCTGTATGGCACAATTGAAGCTTCGCGAATGATGCTGCATGGCATTAAGCAGCAGCTGGTTTTGCCGTTTACTGAAAAAATTCAAACAATTCAGGCACCAATAGATGACGAATTCAAACGAATTTTGTTAAAATACAAATAAAGAGACAACAAATAGATAAGGAGGAGTTCATTGTCACTTTTAACTAAGCTTTACGGACCGTTCTTTGACTTGCACAACTGGGAAGCTGTGATAACTTCAAGTCAGGATTGGCTGATCATCCTTTCACTGGTATTGATCGAATGTCTGTTATCCGTGGACAATGCAGTGGTCTTGGCAGCTCAGACGCGGGTTCTGCCGACGCTTAAAGAACAAGAAGAATCTCTGTTTTATGGGATTTGGGGATCTTACATCTTCCGTTTCTTGATTATTGGACTTGGCGTTTACCTGATTCATTTCTGGGAAATCAAGGTCATTGGGGCTGCCTACCTGGTATATCTGGCCTATCGTTTCTTCCGCTATAAGTTTCAGGGCAATCCGAAACGGCGTAGCAAGCAGGCCAGTCCCAAGGCTAACCGTAAAGGCCTAACTGGTCGTAAGCGTTTCTGGTGGGTCGTCGCCCAGATTGAGTTCATGGACATCATATTTTCCGTTGATTCTGTGTTGGCTTCACTTGCAATTTCCTCAAATCCAGTGATTGTTTTGATTGGTGGATTAATTGGTATCATTTGTATGCGGGGAATTGCCGAAGTGATTATGCGCTTGATGAACAAGATTCCAGAATTAGAGCCAATGGCGTATATCTTGATTCTGTTCGTTGCCATTAAGCTGTTCTTATCGATTCCGGCAATTGATATTGAGATTCCTTCAAGTGCTTTTGGGATCTTTGTGTTGGCCGTTTTCGTTATTACGATTATCGTGCATTTGGTACGGCGCAAAAAGCATGCGCAGGCAACCAATAAAAAGGAGTAGTCGAATGGCACAGGAAGCAACCAGCGAAAACTTTGACAAGATGATTCAAGGCCCGCTGACTGTAGTCGATTTCTGGGCACCATGGTGTGGACCATGTAAAATGATGGCACCAATCATGGCAGAACTGGAAAAAGAATTTGCAGGGCAGATCAAATTCGTCAAATTTAACGTTGATCATCAACAAGCAATCGCGGAACGCTATAAAGTGATGAGTGTTCCCAGCCTAGTGCTTTTTCGAAATGGCGAAGCTAAGGAAAAAGTAACTGGCATCTATCCTAAAGATCGACTGGCACATTATTTTGCGCGTAAAGCAGCTGAATAAGCCTAGCGATATTAAAAAGATCCGATTCGTTTAAGCGAGTCGGATCTTTTTTTACTAAAAACTTGATTTGGGAAAACGTTTGCCATGGCGCCATTTTCATCGCTTACATTAGTAAAATTCATAAATTAATTTTTCGCAGAGGGGTTGCAAACGATTTCAAATCATGTTAAATTAACAACGTTGAAATTTTCGTAAAACGATTTACAAAAACGTTTTACAGTGGAGATCATAGGAGGAAGCAAATGGCTAAGAAAATTGCGGTTTTAGGCAGCATCAATGTTGATACTACCTACCACGTACAGCGTTTCCCAATGCCTGGTGAGACAATCTCGGCAGGTTCCAAGAGTTCCGCTCCTGGTGGTAAGGGTGCCAACCAAGCAGTTGCGGCTGCTCGGTCCAATGCCAAGACTTGGTTTATCGGGATGGTTGGCGCTGACAACGAAGGTAAGTTCATGCGTGAGGCCTTGCAAGAAGACCATATCGATACCAAGCTGATTGGAATTGATGAGCTGCATGGTACGGGAACGGCTTTGATTACGCTTGATGCCGAAGGACAAAACGACATCATGGTTTATGGTGGTGCCAACCAAGCAATGACGACTGAGGTTTTGAAAAATGCCGATTCAGTCTTTGAAGAAATCGACTTTCTGATCAGTCAGTTTGAAACGCCGCAAGCAGTTACCGTAGAAGCATTCAAGCAAGCCAAGGAACATGGCGTAACGACGATTTTGAACCCAGCACCAGCTCATGAAATTTTACCAGAGCTACTGCAATACACGGACGTCGTAATTCCTAACGACAGCGAAAGCTTTGTTTTGACGGGAATTAAGATCACGGATGAGGACTCCATGCTTAAGTCTGCGGAATGGTTTAAGCAGCAAGGTGTTAAAAATCTGTTGATCACGCTGGGCTCAAAAGGGGTCTTTTACTGTACGCCACACGGTCACGGAATGGTACCGGCATTTAAGGTCAAGGCTGTTGATACGACGGCAGCTGGTGACACGTTCATCGGCGCATTGGCCTCGCAGCTGGACAATGATCTGAGCAATGTTGCCGATGCTCTGGTCTATGCTCAGCGTGCTTCCAGTCTGACCGTTCAAAAGATGGGCGCAATGCCATCGATTCCAACGAGTGAAGAAGTCAAAGCCGCACTTGCCGAATAATCGCGGCTAAACGTTCGCAGCAATAAAAATTAGGAATTAGGAGATTTTGATCATGAAGAAAACTGGAATTATCAACTCTGAAGTGTCTGCTGTCGTTGCCAACATGGGCCACATGGACTGGCTGTCAATCGGTGATGCCGGCATGCCGGTACCAATGGGCACCAAGAAGATCGACCTGGCACTCGACAAGCAGCTGCCAAGCTTTATGGACGTCTTGAACAACGTCTTAAAGGAAATGAAGGTTCAAAAGATCTATCTTGCCGATGAGATCAAGGACCAAAATCCAGAACAGTTGGAAAACATTAAAAAGGCTTTGCCTGATGTTGAGATCGAATTCATGCCGCACAGTGATTTGAAGAAGAACCTGGCCAAGACGCACGCCTTCATCCGCACGGGTGAGATGACGCCTTACTCCAACATTATTCTTGAATCCGGCGTTACGTTCTAGCGAGGTGTGAGCCATGCAAAATAGTAAGAATTCTGACAAGGGCCAAAGCTGGCTGCAGCTGCCAGACGGTTACCTTGACAAGACCCCAATGTTTCAGTTCCTGCTGGTCTGCCTGATCTTCCCGCTCTGGGGGGCGGCAGCCAGTCTGAACGATATTCTGATCACGCAGTTCAAAACGGTCTTTACGCTGAACGACACGGCCACGGCCTTCGTTCAATCAGCCTTTTACGGCGGCTACTTCCTGATGGCCATCCCGGCTTCTCGAATCGTTAAGAAGGCTAGCTACAAGGTTGCCATCCTGGTTGGGCTGATGTTTTACATCATTGGCTGCTCGCTGTTCTTCCCAGCTTCCAAGATTGCTACCTACAGCGTGTTCTTGGTTGCCATCTTCGCGATTGCCGTTGGTCTGAGCTTCTTGGAAACGTCCTGTGACACCTACGCCTCCATGATGGGTCCGCGCAATACGGCCAACCAGCGTTTGAACTTTGCCCAAACGCTGACGCCGCTGGGTGACATTTTAGGGATCGTCTTGGGTAAGTACCTGATCTTTGGCGAAGGCGGCAACCTGGCCGACAAGGTCGCTCACATGAGCAAGGCTGAGGCCCACGCCTACAACCTGCACATGCTTCAATTGACGCTGCGTCCATACAAATTCATCCTTGCAATTTTAATTGTTATCTTCATCGTCCTGCTGCTGACCAAGATGCCACGGGCCAAGGCCACGGCAGGTACGGGCGCAGAAGGTAAGGAAGCACAGCCATCTTTGGGCGAGACGATCAGCTACCTGACGCACAACAAGCGCTTTATGATGGGTGTCGGGGCTCAATTCATCTACGCCGGCATGCAGACGACGGTTTGGTCATTTACCATCCGTCTGGCGCTGAAGGTGATGCACGGCATTTCCGACTCTGAAGCCTCAACGTTTATGATCTACAGCTACGTTGCCTGGTTCGTCGGCAAGTTGGTTGCCAACTGGTTCATGAACCGCTACTCGATTACCAAGGTGCTGACCTGGTTCTCCGCGCTTGGGATGGTTTGCCTGGTAATTGCCTTTACGGTTCCAAACGCGACGGCCGTTTACGCAGCGATTGCCACGAGCTTCTTCTTTGGTCCTGAATGGCCAACGATTTACGCTCACACGCTGGACCAGATTCACGAAAAGAAGTACACCGAAACTGGTGGTGCCTTCATCGTTATGTCCCTGATCGGTGGTGCCATCGTGCCAGCCATTCAAGGACGGGTATCCGACCTTTCCGGTTCCATGCAGTTCTCCTTCATCGTGCCAGCCATCTGCTTTGCGATCATCACGTTCTACTTCTGGAATGAACATCGCTACGAAAAGGCACACCCTGAAGAAGTTCAAGAACACTAGGACTGACTTTTCAGTTAACATAAAAGGACAATCTCCGCCAATACGGGATTGTCCTTTTTTATTGCTGAGTGCAGCAAGTCTAATTATTCAGATAAATGGTCAGAGTTGAGGATTCGCCAATGAGCCAATCAGTTCGTGGTGTTCGCTGATGTCCAGGCCGCGCCCTTCCTCACGAGCAGAAACCCGAATCGTCATAAAGTGACCCAAGACTTTCACGATTGCCCAGACCATTACCGCGGTTGCGACAATGGTGATCAAGGTTGCCAGCGTTTGAATGCCAAACTGTGTAAAGCCACCGCCCATCAGCAGGCCATCATGAGTAACGGCAGGGTTGACCGTGTGAGTCGCAAAAAGGCCAGTCGCGATGCTTCCCCAGATACCGCTGACTCCGTGACAGCCGAAGGCATCTAGTGTGTCATCGACTTTTAGACGCGGCTTGATCTTGGTGATGAACCAACCACTGATCATGCTCGAGCCGATTCCGATAATCAAGGCTCCAGTCAAGGTAACGTAGCCACAGGCTGGCGTGATGCCGACGAGCCCACACAATACGCCGGTACAGGTGCCAACTAAGGTCGTGTGTCCTTCAGTATAGATTTCCAGTAATTGCCAAGTAACCATGGCCGCAGCGGCAGCAACTGTCGTCGTTAAGAAAGCTTGCATGGCAATGCTGTTGACGGCCAGCGCGGAACCCGCGTTGAAGCCATCCCAGCCAATCCAAAGCAAAGTCGTACCAAGCAGTACCCAAGACCGATCAGCAGGGCCATCAGACTCTTTGGTGTGCAGACGTGGCCCAATCATAGCCGACAGTACCAAGGCCGTGACCCCAGCGTTGATATGAACGACAGTCCCGCCAGCGAAGTCAAGCGTACCCAGCTTGGACAGCAGACCGCCGCCCCAGACCAGGTGTACCAATGGATAGTAGATCAAAATCGACCAACAGATGATAAAGAAGGTTAAAAACTTAAAACGAACTCGGCCAACGATTGCGCCCACAAACAATGCTGGCGTGATCAATGCAAACATCATTTCAAAGATTGAGAAGATGCCAACCGGAATTTTGCCAGTGGTCAGCTGCTTTAAGTTGGTGCCATGCATCATCAACTGGTGCAGGTTGCCAACAATGGCGCCATCACCGCTGAATGAAAGTGACCAGCCAACTGCGACCCAAAGCAGGACAGATAGACCACAGACGAAAAAAACCGACATAAATGTGTTGACGATGTTGCGGCTGCTTACCAAGCCACCATAGAAAAACGCCAGCCCTGGTGTCATTAAAAACACTAAAATGCTGGCAATCATTACGAATAACGTGTTTGCTGTACTCATTATTGCCATCTCCAATTCTCAAATCCCTAATCATTTTCTTAATGGCAATTAATTTAGACCAATTCTTTTGCAAAAACAATAGCTTAAGTTTAATTCTGAAAAATTAAATAAATTTATTAGACCACGCAAACTTTAAAAACGATGGAAACGCTTCACTATTAACATTTTTCAACCAAAATATGGAATAGACCAATTATAAAAAGATTGTTGATCAATCAATGATCATCTAAAATAATCAAGATTGTTTTTAAAGAAAGGAGTAAGAAAATGGATCAGCTTTTTGAACGTTCTTCCATTAAGAAAGCTTATTTTACGCTGGCAATGCCGGTGGTTTTAAGTTCAGCCGTTATTATTATCTATAATCTGGTAGACACGTTCTTTGTTTCCCAAACCCAAAATCCTGATCTGGTAGCGGGTGTATCGCAAGGCGCACCAGTTTTCAGTCTGTTGGTTGCAATTGGCGATATCTTTGGCTTAGGAGGCAGTTCACTGATTTCGCGGCTGTTTGGCGAAAAGCGTGATCATGAGGCTCGGCTGGCTTCAGGCTATTGTTTTTACGTTTCGATTATCGTGGGGATCTTGATGACGATCATCATGGTTGTCTTCCAGACGCCGATTCTGCATCTATTGGGAGCGACCACGGCTACTTGGCAGTACGCGCGGGAATACTATCTTGTAATTGCGTTTGGCGCGCCATTTATCGTTTTCGGCCTGACGCCAACCAATATCTTAAGAACTGAGGGACTGGCCGTGCAGTCAATGACGGCCAGCATGGTCGGAACGATTTTTAATATTATTTTGAATCCAATCTTTATTTTTCCTTGCGGTTTAGGAGCTGCAGGTTCGGCATTGGCTACGGTCGTCAGCAATGTTATTGGCGATGCTTTGATGATTTATTATTTAAATACGAAAAGTCAAAAACTAACGACCTCAATTCATGAAGTTAAGTTGAGTCCGGCACTGCAAAAAGAAATCTATTCGATCGGGATTCCGGCCTCGATTACCAATATTATGGTTATGTTTTCAATGGCCCTGACGAATCGCTATTTGATTGGCTATGGTTCGACCAGCGTAGCGGCAATGGGGATTGCTACCAAGATTAATACTATTATCTTTATGGTGATGGTTGGCTTTGCTTTTGGTGCCCAGCCACTGATTGGTTATACGTATGGTGCCAAAAATCAGAAACGATTTAATGAAGCCGTGCGTTTTGATATATTGGTCGTCGTTGTTTTTGGTGTCGTGGCAACGCTTTTGATGATGCTGGCGGCTCCTTTGATCATTCGTTTATTTATGAAGGATCAGACCGTGATTCGTGAAGGCACGACCATGATTCGCTGGCTGGCCAGTTCGACAACGTTGGGTGGCTGTATTTTAGTATTTACGACGATGTTTCAGTCAATGGGCAAAGCAGTCCCCGCATTTTGGCTGTCGGTGTCACGGCAAGGATTGATCTTCTTGGTCTGCATCGTAGTTCTGCATCAGTTGTTTGGCTATTGGGGAATCGTTTCAGCTCAAGCGGCATCTGACGTTTTGACGTTGCTGCTGGCTGTTTTGATGTGGCAAAAGAATCGACCGCATTTTAAAGGCAGTAAAAATTAATACCTTATTAGTGTGAAACAGCCGTTGCTCGATATTGAGACAGCGGCTGTTAGACTAATCTGAATAAATCTAAATATTTAATTTTAGATTCTGCAGGCGCTTTTCACCCCATTGGCACATGGCATCGATAATTGGCATCAGGCTTGCGCCAGTATTTGTGAGCTGGTAGAAGACGGCTTGGCGATGGTTGATCAGCTGTTCTTGACGTGAGACCAGGCCATCATTGACCATCTCCTTTAGCTGTTGTGTCAGCATCTTATGCGTAGCATGTTCAGAAAGGCGCTGCAGCTCATTAAAACGCATCGCGCCATTATGATAAAGACTGCAGATGATCAATAGCTTGTATTTACCGGAAAACATGGCCAAAGTGTATTCTTTGGCACAGTCAAAATCCTTTTGGCGTAATTTTTTTAGAGTATATTCTCTGATTGCATCAGTCATAAAAAGTCTCCTGTTCACGGTTACTAAAAAGTGCGTTATTGTGCATTGCTTAATTCTAATTTTATAATATACTTACAAATTGTTAGATGCCAAAAGAAAGAAGGATCATAATGGACAATCATTTCACAAGTGTAACTTCAATGCGTCGCTTAAACAATGGTGTTGAAATTCCATGCGTCGGTTATGGGACGTTTAGAACACCGGAATCAGTGGCTAAACAGTCAGTTGTGGATGCAATTGAATTAGGCTATCGGCATATTGATACGGCTGCAGTTTATGAAAATGAAGTCGGTGTGGGTCAAGGAATCGCTGCTTCAGGTGTTGCACGGGAAGACTTGTTCGTTACCAGTAAGCTTTGGAATACCGAGCGTGGCTATGAAAAAACAAAAGCTGCCTTTCAAGCAACCTTGGATCGTTTAAAACTTGATTATCTGGATCTCTATTTGATTCATTGGCCAGCCAACGAAAAACAGTTTGGTCAGAACGCAGAAAAGCTGAATGCAGAAACCTGGCGGGCGATGGAAGATCTTTACGATGAAGGCAAGATTCGAGCAATTGGCGTTTCAAACTTTTTACCGCATCACATTAAAACGTTGATGAAAACAGCCAGGATCAAGCCAATGGTTGACCAGATCGAAGTTCATCCAGGATGGCCACAGACAGAAACGGTTCAATGGCTGCAAGCACAGGATATTCTGGTTGAAGGCTGGGGTCCATTAGGTGGTCAGGGAGCTAAAGTCTTAGTTAACGATACGATGAAAGAAATTGCCAAAGCTCATGGCAAGTCAACGGCTCAGATTGCGTTGCGTTGGGAATTGCAGCAAGGCGTTTTGCCGCTGCCAAAGTCGGTTCATCGCGAGCGCTCGGCCCAAAATATGGAAATCTTTGACTTTGCGCTTTCAGAGTCTGAAATGCAGATGATTCAAGCGTTGCCAAATCTTGGTGGGCAATGTGCTAAACCTGATGAGGTAGATTTTTAATTGTTGACTAAAAAGACATTCCGTAATGATGCGGAATGTCTTTTTGAATGTCGTTATTTTACATTTCAAAGTAGGCGTACAGATCGTCAACCGTTAATTTGGCTTTTTCAGCTGCATTGTAATCAGCTTTGATCTGACCATCTTTTAAAACGATCAGCCGATTGCCGTATTTGAGTGCGTCTTCCATATGGTGAGTAATCATTAAGGCTGTCAGATGATCCTCAGTGATGCGTTGATTGGTAGCATGCAGCAGATTGCGTGCCGTGTGTGGGTCCAAGGCAGCCGTGTGCTCATCAAGCAACAGAATGTCTGGTCGCTTGAGCGTAGCCATCAAAAAGCTCAGTGCCTGCCTTTGCCCGCCGGAAAGTGCTCCAGTTGGCGTGGTCATACGATTTTCCAAGCCATTGTTCATTTGAGCGGCCAGCTTGGTAAATTCTGGCATTTGCTGTTTTAAACGACGTGGAATCAAGTGCCGACGTTCACCACGTTTGGAAGCCAGCAGCATATTTTCAGCAACCGTCATGCGGGGTGCCGTGCCCAGCTTAGGATCTTGAAAAACGCGGGCTAAAAAAGCAGTACGCTGTTCTTCGGTCGTTTTGGTAATGTCAGCGCCGGCATGAAAAATCTGCCCAGCATCGGCTTTAAGATTGCCGCCGATAACATTGAAAAGAGTCGATTTACCAGCACCGTTCGTTCCAACAATGGTAATGAAGTCGCCGGCATTGATGGTCAGATTGATGCCCTTTAAAATCGTGGTTTCATTGGCAGTTCCTGGATTGACAATGGTTTTGACATTTTTTAATTCAAGCATTGGTTCAGTCATTGGTTTGGACCCCCTTAAAGAACGGCTTGCGAATGTGGAATAGCTTGTCCAGCTGTGGCAGCATCATGCATAGCGCCAGGACGATTGAAGAAATCAAGTTGAGATCGTTGGCGCTGAAGCCCAGTTGCAAAACCGCCAGCAGAATCAAGCGGTAGATGATGCTTCCCAAGGTTACGGCAACCAGCCGCTGAGATAGCGTCAGTTCGCCAAATGCCACTTCGCCAATGATAATCGAAGCCAAGGCGATTACGATGGTCCCAATCCCCATGTTGACATCGGCATAGCCATTGCTTTGAGCAACCAGGGCACCGCAAAGTCCAACCAGACCATTTGAAATCATCAAGCCAACATTGATTGTGGCATCGGTGTGGATTCCCAGCGATTTGGCCATCACTGGATTGTCGCCGGTTGCGATAAACGACTGGCCATAGTCAGTATCCAAGAAAAAGACCAGTAAAAGCGTAACAATGGCAATTACGATCATGCCTAAGACGACACTGTCGAAATATTGGGGCAGCGAGGTCATAAACGTGCCGGAAAAAAGCGTTCGTTTGCCAAGCAGCGAGATGTTCGACTTGCCCATGATACGCAGGTTGACTGAGTAGGCAGCCGTCATGGTTAAGATACCAGCCAACAGGAACGGAATCTTGCCTTTGGTGTACAGCAGCCCAGTCACCAGGCCTGCCAGCATGCCGGCACCAAAGGCCAGTAGAGTGGATACAATCGGTGAAAAGCCATTGCTGATGGCAGTTACGGCTACGGCAGCTCCAAGTGGGAAGGTGCCTTCAACCGTCATGTCAGCCAGATTTAGAATACGGAAGGTCAGGTACAGTCCCAACCCCAGCAGAGCCCATAACAGACCCTGTCCAATTGCAGATACGATCAGATTCATTTGATTACCTCCCCATATTTTTCGGCTTCACGCTGGAAACTGGCTGGTACGTGCAGACCAAGTTTGCGTGCTTGTTTCAGATTTAGTACGGGTTCGCCGTGACGGATATATTTGATGGCGGTCGTTGATGGCTTTTTCTTGCCTTTCAAAATGTCGGCCGTCAATTTACCGCCCTCAACGCCCAGCTTGTATTGATTGATGCTGTAAGTGGCGACCCCGCCTTGCTTAACCATCGTATCAACGGCTGGGAAAACCGGTTTATTAACGGCATTGGCATTTTTGACCAGTGTCTGCATCGCGCCGGCAATTGTGTTGTCAGTTGGTACGATTACAGCATCAACCTCGCTCAGCATTTGCTGCGAGACCTGATTTAAGTCATTGCTGTTGGAAATGGAGTAAGCCTTCAGATTTAAGTGCATCTGCTTGGCATACTTCATAAATTCCTTATATTCAGTAACCGCGGAACTGTCGCTGGAAGTGTAGATGATCCCTAACGTCTTGGCGTGCGGCATGAACTTGTGAACCAGTTGCAGCTGTTCTTTAACTGGCGCTTGGTCCGAGATCCCAGTGATGTTGCCGCCTGGACGCTTGTTGTTCTTAACCAGGCCGGCACCTTGTGGATTGGTTACGGCACCTAAGACGATGGGAATCTTTTTGGTTGAGTTGGCCAGTGCCTGTGAGGCTGGCGTCGTAATCCCAAACAGAACCGTTGAGTTTTCATTGACCAGCTTGTTGGCCATGGTTTTTAGATTGCTTTGATCACCGTTGGCATTTTGATAGTCGATCGTAATGTTTTTGCCGTTGTGATAGCCCTCTTCGGCCAATCCATGGACAAATCCTTTATAGATCTGATCCAAAGCTGGGTGATGCATCAAGGTCAAGACCCCGACCTTAGGCTTTGATTGCTTGATGATGCCGCCATTTTCCTTGAAGTAGGCGACTCCAAGAAACGCAAGTAAAATGGCGATTACGGTATACATTCTTTTCATGGTGATTTGCCACCTTTCCGAAACCTTTGAATAATTGCTAAACGATAAAATAAAAGAGGAAGCCAGTCTGCAGGCTTCCTCTTGGGAAAATAAAAAGCCTGCATGTGGTTCCATGCAGGCTTGTATTATGAAATAAGCCGGCACAGAATGGATCTGACTTCCCAGACCGCATTCTGTGCGATCTGAGTTACCGGCTTTGCCAACGAATATTCAGTTGGATGCGGTTGTAACTCATGTGCTTATCTCCTTTCGCGTGTTTGATTGTTTTAAAGTATAATCAGTATCACGATCGTTTGTCAACACAAAAATTAAATTTTTATGAGTTTTTCCTAGTGTTTTTTTAAAGAAGGCGAATCAATTGGATATTAAACGCATCAAGCAGGATTTTCCCATTCTTAATCAGCAAGTCAACGATGAGCCATTGACTTATCTAGACAGTGCGGCAACGGCCCAGATGCCAAATTCGGTTCTAAATGCTATTGAGTATTACTACCGGCATGATCACGCCAACGTTCATCGTGGTACGCACACGCTGGCACAGCGAGCAACCGCGGCCTATGAGCAGGCGCGCCAAAAAGTGGCTGACTTTATCAATGCCAATCAGACTGAAGAGATTGTCTTTACCCGCTCGACAACGGAAAGTCTGAACTGGGTTGCTCAAGGCCTTACCAAAATGATTAATCCGGGTGATGTAATCGTAGCAACGGTAATGGAGCATCACAGCAACCTGGTTCCTTGGCAGCAGCTGGCCAAAAGAACTGGTGCCAAATTAAGGTTGATTGGCTTAAATGATCAACAAGAACTAGACTTAGATGATGCCAAACGAAAAATCGATGCTAAAGTTAAAATCGTGACGATTGCGCATGCCTCAAACGTTTTGGGCGTGATTAATCCAATTAAAGAACTCAGTAGCATGGCCCATCGAGTCGGTGCCTGCATGATCGTTGACGGTGCCCAATCCGTGCCGCATTTACCTGTGGATGTGCAGGATCTGGACGCGGACTTTTATGCTTTTTCCGGTCATAAGATGATGGCACCGACCGGCATCGGTGTTTTATACGGCAAAATGGAATGGCTAAAACGCTTAGAACCAAGTCAGTTTGGCGGCGAGATGATTGATCAGGTTGCCCAGCAGACGGCCACTTTTAAACCGGTTCCCTGGCGCTTTGAGGCCGGTACGCCCAACATCAGCGGCGCGATTGCCTTGGGCGCGGCGATTGATTATTTAAGTCAGTTTGGCATGCGAGCGATCGCGGAACATGAACGCAAACTGGCTGCCTACGCGATTCCTAAACTATTGGCAATTGAAGGCTTAACGCTATATGGCCCGCAAGATCGGCATACTGGCGTTTTGTCGTTTAATCTGGCCGGCATCCATCCCCATGACGCGGCAACGGCTCTTGATCTGGAAGGGGTAGCTGTTCGGGCAGGTCATCACTGTGCGCAGCCTTTGATGGATTATCTGGGGGTCAATGCGACTTTACGGGCCAGTCTGTATTTGTATAATGATCAACAAGACGTTGACCGCTTGATTGATGCGATTAAGGCAACAAAGGAGTTTTTTGAAAATGGGTTTGAGCAAGCTTAATTATTTATACCGCACGTTGGTTTTAGAACATGCCAGCCACCCACATCATCAAGGAACGCTGCTGGACGCAACCGCACGGACAACGCTGCATAATCCAACCTGCGGCGATACCATTAATCTCACAGTCAAAATCGATGATGATAAAATCAGCGACCTTAAGTTTACCGGCAGTGGCTGTACAATCTCACAGGCTTCAGCCAGTATGATGGGCGATGTTTTGATTGGCAAATCGGTGTCAGACGCCCGGCAGTTGATTCAAGCTTTTTCGAATCTGATCATCGGCCAAAAAATCAGCCCACAGTCCCAGAAACAGCTGCAAGATGCCGCGATTCTGGGCAGCGTGGCGCAGTTTCCGGCTCGGGTCAAATGCGCGGCTCTGGCCTGGCATGCGGCTCAAGAATTACTGGAATGATAAAAAAGACGCCTTATTCGCGGATTGCGAACAGGCGCCTTTTGCTTAAGCTGCTATCTTAAGCGTTAAGTTGATAAGAATGTTGATAAGTTTTTAAACTACTGCATAACGATGTAGTAGTTAGGACGGTAATATTGAATATTGCCTTCTTGCACGTTTTGACCAGGAGTTGGCGCTTGAATGTAATTGCCGTTTCCTTCCGCGATTGCAACGTGGTATGGTGCCGAATCGGTTCCCCAGAAGTAGAGGGCTCCCGCAGGCGCGTTTTCGACATCATAGTAGTGCGTTCCCAGCGTTGCCTGTTGGGTCGTCGTACGATAGCTGCTGGACAAGCCATATGAGTACTGTACCAAACCGGAGCAGTCAAAACCGCTTGGCGTATTGCCACCCCAGACGTAAGGCACACCAATCATCGACTGAGCGGTTGCCAAACCTTGACCAGCTGCCACTTGGCTGGTTGATGCCGTTGAAGTGGTGCTTGCGCTGGCACTGGCGGCGTCCGTTAAGCCATAGGTAATCGTGTAATTGGCCATTGCGGCATTGGCAGCGGCTGAGTTGGACTCATAGGTTGCCGAAGAAGCCGTGCTGGCTGCCGTAGTGGTTGTGGCAACTGCTGTAGTCGATTCAGTTGTAGCTGCCGATGTTGATTCGGTTGAATTGGTCGTTGCATCAGTAGAAGCAGCGACTTGATCACTGGTCGTTGCTTCCGATTGAACGGATTCAGCAGACGATGACTGTGATGCATTATCGCTGGCTGCCGTTTGTGATGAGGCAGTGCTTTGAGCAGCTGCATCAGTTGCCTGGCTGGTACTAGTTAAAGCACTGGCGGCAGTCGATGTCGAGCTTGAGCTGGAATCAGCAAAAACGCTGGCACTTGCAGCACTGATTGATGAGTTGGCCACAGCAGATTTAGTGGTCTGCTTTTGGCTGCTCTTTTGTCGATTGATGGTCGTTTCTGGAATCGTGATTCGCTGACCTGGGAAAATCAGATCCGGATTGGACAGTGAATTGGCCGAAACGATTGAAGAAACCGTGGTCTTGTATTGCTGTGCATAAGCCCAGATCGTATCGCCCGAAGCTACGGTAACCGTAGTATCGGCGTGGGCGGTCGTCTGCGCGGCGGTCATGGCTCCGGCAGCACCCACGGCAGCAATTAAGGCCTTAGCTGCTTTTTTCTTGATAGTAATCACTCCATCTTTTTGTTTTTTGCTCAGTTGTGCAAAATTCTGCACGTTTTTTAATTTAACAAGACAAAATGATGGGGTGGTGAAGACTATTTGAAAAAACTATGAAGTCATTCTGATTCCTGTAATACCAAAAGCCCGCCATCAATTGAATTAACGGCTTGGATAATCGTAGCGACTGCTGACAGCCTACTTGCGATTTAGTTAAGACTTTTGCCCAACTCATAAGCCAGGTTAGGATAAAATCTTAGGTGATGCGGCGTAGTTTCCTTACCGGCTAAGACTTGTCCGGTAAACTTCCAGCCCAGGTGATCAAAAATGGCCTTGAATTCAGATTTTAACGGGTCAAAATCGTTATGCGGCGCGCTGGCAATTAAAATAGCCTGCTTGTCATCATGCAGCTGTTCATCACGCTCGCCCATGTGATCAATGACGGCCTTCATCTGTGAGGACATGCCATAATAAAACATTGGCGTGGCAAAAACGATCAGATCGGCGGCTACCATTTGATCAAGCAGCCGTTCAGTTACGGCATCACCCGGCAGTAAATGATTGTCGGCGTCCATTTTAACGGGAGCCAAGGGATGGTGGCCGGCGTCAAAGATCGTAACGTGATTGGCCGCTGCCTGGGCTCCTTTGATCAATTGATGTGCTAAGATCGTTGAAACGGCAGGATCGTGGGGACTGCCTAAGATTGTCAAAATTTTCATGAAATGCCTTCTTTTTAGATTCTGCGACTATGCATCAACTCTATCTTAGCACTGATAAATATTTTAAATGTTTTAGAAGCCCGCTACTGCTGATTGAAGGGCAAGCTGGGTCTGTGCTAACATGAAAGGCACGTTGTTTATTTTTGAAACTAGGTGAGGAGAGAAAAAATGGCGGTTTTGGATGTTAGAAACCTGACGATGAGCTTTGCTGACAAGCGGCTTTATGAAGATGCCAGTTTTCAATTGGAAAAACATGAGCACATGGGAATCGTTGGTCAAAACGGGGCCGGCAAGTCGACTTTGATTAAAATCTTGATTGGCAAAGAGCTGCCAGTTGCAGGCGATATTAAATGGCAGAAAAATACCAAGATCGGCTATTTGGATCAATACGTCGATATTCCGCAGGGGATGACGCTGATTCAGTTTCTGCATACGGCCTTTCAAGAGCTTTATGACATCAATGAGCAGATGAACGAACTTTATGCAAGATATGCTGAGAAAATGGATGACCGCCTTTTGGAACGGGCAGGCCGGCTGCAGGAACGTTTAGACGCAGCCGACTTTTATGATATCGAGACCAAAATCGAGCGGGTTATGAATGGTTTAGGTCTAAATGATATTGGCAAGGACCATGTCGTTTCCGAAATGAGTGGCGGGCAACGCTCAAAAATCATTCTGGCCAAGATGCTGTTGGAAAATCCAGACGTGATTCTGCTTGACGAACCGACCAACTATTTAGATACCGCGCACATCGAATGGCTGATTGAATATTTGAATGATTTTGATGGTGCGGCAATGATTATTTCACATGACTACGATTTTTTGGAACGCGTAACCAATACGATCTGTGACGTTGCATTTGGTAAGATCACCAAGTATCGCGGCAGCTTTAAGCAGGCAATGCGACAAAAGGCTGAGCGCAAGGAGACCCAGGAGCGTGAATACGAAAAGCAGCAGGAAGTCATTGAAAAAGCTGAACGGTTTATTCGTAAAAACAAAGCGGGTTCCAAATCAACCATGGCTAAATCCCGTGAAAAAATGCTGGCCCGGATGAAACGAATCGATCCACCAACTGATAACCTAAAGGCAACGTTTCACTTTCCTTATGAAAATACCGGTTCCGCCAACGCCTTAAAGGTCAACCAGCTGTCAGTCGGCTATGGTCATCCGCTGCTCGCGCCCGTGACGTTTTCGATGACGATGGGTGAAAAGCTGCTGTTTACTGGATTTAATGGGGTCGGCAAGTCAACCTTGATCAAGTCGATTTTGGGCAAGATTCCGGCACTGCAAGGTACAGCAGTTTTTTCGCCTTCAGCACGGATTAACTACTTTGATCAGGATCTGGTGTGGGATGAGCCTAATCTAACGCCACTGGAGACGATTCAAAATCTTTTTCCGACCATGCAGCCTAAGACGATTCGACAAAAGCTGGCTAAGGCAGGAATCAATGCTGCCAACACGCAAAAGCCGCTGTCATTGTTGTCGGGAGGTGAACAGACCAAGGTTAAGCTGGCCATTTTGGAACTAACGCCATCAAACTTTTTAATCATGGATGAGCCAACCAATCACTTGGATGATGAAACTAAAGAAGGACTCAAAAAAGCACTGCAGGAATATCCAGGCAATCTGATCCTGGTCAGCCATGAGCAAAGCTTTTATCAAGGCTGGCTGGATAAAGTCTTAAATGTTGAGAAACTGAGTCTGCGCAAATAATAGGTCCGAAATGGGCAGTTGCCGATAATGAGGTAACTGCTTATTTTTTTA
>NZ_JBKZAY010000012.1:0-60082 GCF_046939755.1 Limosilactobacillus mucosae | reverse complement strand
TACCCATACAACGACCTGAACGTTGCGCGTCTGCCAGTTCCGCCACTGGGGCATCTCAAATTTAATTGACTATTTGTTGCCTAAGACAACGATACTAACTATACCGTTAATATTAAAATATTGCAAGCGAATTTACCAAAAAAAATCAACTTTTTTGATTCAGCAGCTGCACCATCGTTCCATAACCGGTTAAAACTAGAAATTTAGGCGCGACTTGGACGTTGGCGACATTGGTGGTAAAACGAACCCCGACGATGCCATCAGCACCTTTTTCGTTGGCTTTTTGTTTTAATTTTTCCTCAACGGCAGGAAAAAGCTGATCAAAAGCCTCGAATTCATCGATGGCCTCGCTGGGCAGCATTAAATGGCTGGTAGCATTGACGATACCCAGTGATTTATGAGGAGTAGGCAGATTTTCAGTCATTAAAAACATGAACGTCACTTCCTTTTTGGATTTGTTAATATTTATTTTAGCATATCGATTTTGCATCGGGCATGGGTGCGGTATGATGGTGGTATTGAATTTTGAAACCAGGTAAGGAGAGGGTTATCATCGGGCACATCAGGATCAATAATATGAAGTTTCATACCTATAACGGCGTATTTGCCGAAGAAAAGAAACTCGGACAAAATCTGGAGATTGACATCGACATGCAGTATCCAATTGAAGAACGGGTTCAGCATGATGATTTGACCGAAACCGTCAGTTATGCGGATGTCTATGATACCATTAAAAACTTTGTTACGACGCATTCCTTTGATTTGATCGAAAGCGTGGCTAATCAGCTTTTAAAAAGAATTTTAGCGGACTACCCAAGTCTGCAGCAGGTTACTTTAAGGATTCGCAAATACAGCGTGCCGATTGATGGCGTTTTTGACAACGTAGAGATTGAAGTAGTAGGGGGCAATAATGACTAAGCGGGCCTATCTAAGCATCGGCACCAACCTGGGCGACCGTTTTGATAATCTGACGCGTGCCCTGGACCTGTTGATGCGCAATCCAGCCAATCAAAACTTGAAGGCCTCGCCAATCTATGAAACCGAACCAGTTGGCGGCGTCAAGCAGGATGATTTTTTAAATATAGCCGTGGCCTTGGAGACAAAGCTAACACCGCCTGAACTGCTTCATTGGCTGCATATCATTGAAAAGTCGCTGCATCGACGGCGGCTGATTCACTGGGGACCACGGACGATCGATCTGGATATCGTCCTTTATGAAGATGAAAAATGGCAGACGGCTTCCTTAACGATTCCGCATCCTGAAATGGGCAATCGCCGGTTCGTTCTGCAGCCGCTGTTGGACGTTATGGATGATGATCCGGTACATCAGGCGCGGATCAAGCAGCTGCTGCAAAACACCACGGATCATAACTGGATTCGTCCAGTAGAATAGGGGAAATTATGGATCAAGAAAAAATCAAACACGCGGTCAGCGAGCTTTTAGAGGCATTTGGCGAGAATCCTCAGCGTGAAGGACTTAAAGAGACGCCGCAGCGGGTTGCCAAGATGTATGCTGAAATCTTTGCATCTTTGAACCACCAGCCAGAAGACTTTAGCAACTATAAGACTTTTCATGTCGATGATCAGCCAGAAATGGTATTGATCCAACAGATTCCGTTTTATTCAATGTGTGAGCATCATCTGCTGCCGTTTTTTGGCTATGCCAGCGTGGCGTATGTCCCAAGAGACGGCAAAGTGATTGGTTTGAGCAAGATTCCGCGGCTGGTTGATTTTGTCGCTAAAAAGCCTGGCATGCAGGAGCGCTTGACAACTGAGCTGGTCAACGAGCTGCAGCGGATCTTAAACCCGAAAGGCATTGCGATCAAAGTCGCGGCTCGGCACATGTGTATGGAGATGCGGGGAATCAACAAAGCTGGTCAGTTTACCTATACTTCTAGATTTACCGGTGAATTTAAAGATGATCTGACGCTGCGCAAGGAATTTTTAATGCAGACTAAGGATCTGGTCAAATGAACTATGAAGAAATTATTGCCAGCCTCAATCCGCAGATGCGTGGCGGTGACAGCGATCGGGTAGGCATTCTTAAGCGGGTGTTGGCAAAACTGAATCATCCCGAGCACCAGTATCGAATCATTCATATTGCTGGGACCAATGGCAAGGGCTCGACGGGCAGTCTGATCGCTAATTTTTTACGCGCCGCGAATTTTAGAGTCGGTCATTTCAGCAGTCCAGCAATGGTTGATCAGCGCGAGCAGATTCAAGTCAATGGTCAAATGATTAAACGGACGGTGTTTGCTGCCATTTATGAAAAAATTAAACGGCAGTTGCCGCCTGACTTATCAACAGCAGATCTAACGGTTTTTGAATGGTGGACGCTGGTCATGCTGCAGTATTTTGCCGATCAAAAAGTTGATTGGGCGGTCATCGAGTGTGGTTTGGGTGGCCAAAATGACGCCACTAATGCCATTGATGATCCTGAATTGGCAATCATCACCCACATTGCTCTTGACCATACGCGAATTCTGGGACCAACCATCAAAGACATCGCACGGGCCAAAGCTGGAATCATCAAGTCAGGCAGTCGCGCGGTTATCTTAGCGCCGCATCAGGAATTGGCTGCTTTCCAAGAGATTCAAAAAAAAGCGCAAGAATGCCAAGTGCCGTTTTTGGATAGTGAAAAGCAGGCTGCAGTCAAAGTACTGGATCAAAGTTGGTCGAAAACGCGGCTGCAGATCAAGACGACAACGATTGATTTAACAAGCGATTTTAGGCTCTTGGGTGCTTTTCAGCTGGATAATCTCAAAACCGCGTTGACGGCTGTCGATTGGCTGAATCAGGCTGGGACAGAAATCACAGCGGAACAAATCAAAACGGTTCTGGCACAGATTACGATTCCTGGGCGCTTGCAGCAGATTGGCATGCATCCAGAATGCTTTTTGGATGGCGCGCATAATCCTGACGCGGCATCGCAGTTGACGCAAACGCTCAATCAATTGGGATGTCCCAAAAAACTGGTGTTGGTACTGGGCTTTTTAAAGGATAAAAACGTTGCTCAAATGGCTCAACAATACGCGAAGCTGAATGCCCAGATTATTTTGGCGACGCCAGATCAGCCAAACCGCGCGCTACCAGCTGAGAAACTGCAGCAGTATCTGCCGAATGCCCTGGTGATTGCTGATGCCTGGACTGCCTATCAAAAAGCAGTTGCGTTGGCAGGCGCGGACGGGATGGTGCTGGTAACGGGATCGTTTTATCTGATCAAAGAAATCGAGGCGAGAATTTAAGATGACGACAAAGCGTTTTATAATTGCAACTCATAATCCAGCCAAGCAACGCGAAATCAGTCAAATTCTGGAATTTTATGGCGCGCAGGGAATTGCCTATGATCAACTGACGGCGCGGCAAGAATTTCCAGCAGAAGGCAAGCGCAGCTACGAGGAAAACGCCGCTAAAAAAGCCCAGTTCGTCAGTCGGCTGCTGCCTGATCAAAACGTGATTGCTGACGACTCTGGACTTGAATTGAAAGCTTTTCCGCAAAAATTTGGGATTGAGACCGCGCGTCAGCTCACCCCGCGTTTTGCGACCAAAAGCGATATGAATGATGGTATCATTCAATTGGTTGCTGGTCATGATCGGCATTTTGTCATGAAAACCGTAATTGCGTTGGCAAGAAACGGTCAGGTCATTCAAATTGCTCATGGCGAGTTGAGTGGAACGATTGCTGCGGCTCAGCATGGTGATGAGGGTTCAGGATTTGACCGGATTCTGATTCCGGCTGGCCTTGATCACACGCTGGCCCAGATGGATTTCGCCAGTTGGGTGGCCTATTGTCATCGCAGCCGTGCCGTTAAAAATCTCTTAGATCTAATGGAGGAAACATCAAAATGAAAATTGTTGAAAATACAAACATTGCTAACCTGTCTCCGCTGGCCTCAGCAATTTATGACAAGCTGGCGCATAATCAGCAGATGCTGTTTTTAACCTGGGAATGTCAAGACGATGAACTGACGAATCAAGTTGCCCATTTTTTGAATCATTTTGATGCTGCCATCGCGCATTTGAAAGGTAAGGTTGAGTTTATGCTGCCGCTGACGGCCTTTCATTTGATGGCCCATCGCGCAACCAGTAAGTGGCCGAATGATGAGGAGCTGTGTCGTTCGTTGGCTAAGATTGCGGCCCAACATACCGTATATTGGCGCGCAGGCCGTTTTAACTTTAACGTTTCAGCTAAGCCAATCATTTATGGCATTATGAATATTACGCCTGACTCATTTTATGATGGCGGACGCTATAACACTCCGGAAGCCATGCGTGAACATATTCAGCAAATGGTTGCGGCAGGCGCTGATGTAATTGAGGTCAATGGTCAAACTACTAAGCCGGGGGGATACAAGGAAGTTTCTCCTGAAGAAGAATTGGCGCGGATCGTTCCTGGAATCAAAATGCTGCAAGAAGAATTTCCGAATGTTGCGATTGCCGTTGATACCTACAAGCTACCGGTGATGGAAAAAGTTTTGGCAATGGGTGTTGACATTATCAATGACGTACGAGCCTTCGATGATCAACGCAAACTGCAGCTGTTGAAAAACAGTCGGGCTGGCCTGGTAACGATGCACAGCAGCCGGGACCGCGAATATGGCAATCTGACTGTTGAAATGAAGCACTTCTTTGAACATAACCTGGCCAAGATCTCAGAAGCCGGCATTAATTTGGATCGTGTAATCATCGATGAAGGGATTGGTTATTCTAAAGTTGCGGATGGTGAGCAGGACTATGCGATGATGCGCAATATTGATGAATTCCGCTACCTTAACCGGCCAATCATGGTTGCCATCTCACGCAAGGGCTTTGGTAAGAAACTGTTTGATCTGCCAAAAGATGATCGGCTTCCGGTTACCCTGATCGCGGAAACCTACATGTATCTGCATGGTGGCCGCGTTCTGCGGGTCCACGATATTGAAGAAACGCGTCAGCTGGTAAAAATGATTGATACGATTACAGCTGGATATTGGGAACGCGGCTGATTGGCAGCATTAGCACAGATTAAGATCGACCGTATCATTTAGGCCCTTCTTGTAATATCGTACGTATTAATCCTGATTAATTAGCTTTGATTACCAAATATTGATAATGACATTGATGATTAAGATCAGGTAGGTAGCCCCAAATAGCCAGGGACTGCCAAAGGTTTCACGTTTTTGACGAAAGGCGGCCTCAATTGCAAGCAGCGCGACCAACAGCCAGATGATGCGGCCGACAAACAGCAGCGGATGCAGACTGAAAAACATTAGCGTTGTTGCCAGAGCCGTAATGGCCGCAACGATCAATGCCAAGCGCGTGAGGACGAACCAGTCACTGACGCGCTTTTCCATTTTGGCATGTAGTCCCATAAAAACAGTGATAAAAAGAGCAATTGCACAGATGGCATCGATTAAAGTTAGGGTTTTGATCATTTGAAAGGCCTCTCTTCTAAAGTTTTAGCTGTTTAAATTTTATCATTTTTTACCTGATAAAACCGGGTTTGATACGTGATGCTTGAATTTTGCCGCAAAAAGAGTAAACTATCATGTATTGCTATCAATCGGGAAAATTGACGAGGTGAGTTGCATGCTTTACAAGATTGGCGATATTGTCAAAGGTAAGAAGTTTGGCCCCATGGATCATGACTTTTCCGGAGAAGTCGAAAAAGTATATGAAAACTCGATTATGATTGCCATTCAAGACTACGATCCGTCTGACCAGAGCGGTGTCAACGAATTGAACGGTCGCGCAATCATTCGCAAAGATGAGGCCAAGATGTTAAAGGCAGTTCCGCGTACGGCAGAAGACAAAGAAGCCGAAGTGGAAGCGGAAAAAGAAGAAGCTGAAAAAGAGGCTAAAAAGACGACTGGCAAAAAGGCAACGCGGGCCCGGCGCTCTTCAAAGGTACGCATTGAAAAACCAGCCGACAAGAATTAGTTTAAAAAATCAAAATTACTTGATGACATTTTTAAATTAATGAGGTATACTTGCTAAGTAAGTTATTTTTACTTAGCTTTTGCGGGTATAGTTCAGTGGTAAAACCCAACCTTCCCAAGGTTGTGTCGCGAGTTCGATTCTCGTTACCCGCTTAGTTGAAAGGATGAGCAGTCTGCTCATCCTTTTTTATTTACCTTATAAATTTTAATTGGCGGTTCGTCGATTATTATTGGAATATCTTATCTAAATCTACAATGGTAGTGTCTCAACATTAGGAAAGTCGATCAGTATCGTCTTATCTAAAACGATGGAGTATCAGCAGCAGATTAATTGATCGGTTTCCAAAACTGCCGTAATGGCGATTGTCATGCAAAAAATCTTGTATAAAACATCTGACGAATATTTCATTACCTACTTTTTTCGAAAAAGCTATGCATAGTAGGTAAAAATCAGTGCATATCGAGTTAGGGTATCCTAACATTACCTACTATTGATCAAAAATCCCCCAATAGTAGGTAATTCACAAAGTCGGTCTGGTTCAATCAGCTCTAAAATATGCATCTTTACCTACTATTTCGGAAAAAGATACCGAAAGTAGGTAAAGCTAAGCTGAGCGAATATACAGTTACCTACTTTCTGCCAGAAATCAAAAAATAGTAGGTAATCTCTAGGCCAGTAGCCTATTAAGTCCTCATTTTCTTCACAAAGGTAGTTCGCTGATGATCATAAAAGCAGCTAGCGAGTGAATTTATGGTGACAGCCCCATCCATCAATGGGAAAAGCTTGATGAGAACCGCAGCTGCCCATCAACAAGTTGATTGCAGACAAGATTAGTCAACCACATCTGTCCAGAGATTTTGAAATAATGTTGGACACCGGAGCGTTTTCTTTCTGTATTATAATTAAGACGCAGGGGGGAGGAAAATGCTTTTTGAACAGATTGCCCGTAATCGGCGCCATACAGTTTGGCTATTAATTTTTATGAGCGTCATTGTCATTGGCGTCGGGCTGGTATTTGCCTGGGCATTTGGTACTGATTGGATGTGGATTTTCTGGCTGGTTGGCTTTGGTTATCTGATTTGGTTTTACTGGCATTCGGCGACGGTTTTGATGAAAATCAATGGCGGTCGGCAGGTCGATGAAAAGTCTGCCCCACGTCTTTATGAATTGGTATCGGAACTTTGCTTGGCCAGTGGATTGCCCATGCCAAAAATCTACATTTTGCCGATTGACTGTCCCAATGCGTTTGCAACCGGCTGTGATCCAGAACATGCCAGTCTGGCGGTTACTCAGGGACTGTTGGATCTGATGAACGATGAAGAGCTGCGCGGTGTCTTGGGCCATGAGCTGGCGCATATCAAAAACTACGATATCCGCGTTACGACGATTGCCATGTCATTATTGGAGCTGGTTAGATATTCAGGCTGGGGTCTATTAATTGCCGGAATTGGCCTGATGAGCGTTAAAACCAGGGCTGGGATCATCAAGCTGATCTTTTTGATGCTCGGGGCCAGTCTGGCAGTGGTTGGCGGCATAATTGCCATTGTCGGGATTCCATTGGCCAAGATTGCGTTTTTTGCTATCTCCAGAGAGCGTGAATATCTGGCCGATGCGGGCTCGGTTGAAATGACCCGTGATCCCAGCGGCTTGATCAGTGCGTTGGAGAAATTGAAATCTGATGAGCGCCAGATGCCGGTTGACGATGCAGCTACCAATGCCATCTGCTTTAATGCCAGACCTGGTAATTGGCTGATGAAACTGTTTGATACGCACCCGCCATTAGAAAAGCGAATTGAGCGGTTGAAAGAATCGGCGTCTTAAAAATACAGAATTAGAAAAACGATCGCACGACTGAAAAATCTATTATCGTAACAAACATGTAACTTGCCTTTTTTAGTTGAACTGGTATAATCTGAAATTGTATAAAAAGCTGAAGAATATTAGAGAGGTAGCCGCTGGCAAGCGAGCCTGCGTTGCTGGAAGGCAGGTGCAGCTGGTCTCTTGAACGCGCTTTGGTAAGACATTTAAATATCATTTGAGTGGAATGTTGCACATTCAACTAGAGTGGTACCGCGGGAAATTTCTCGTCTCTAATGGACTTTGGGGTTCGTTGGAGGCGTTTTTTATTTAGGAGGTAAAACATGGACGAAAAAACACAGGTTGCTACGGCGCTGCAGACTGCATTGCCAGATATGAGCATTGAAGACATCAAAAATAAGTTAGAACGGCCAAAGACCAGCAAGAACGGGGACTACGCTTTCCCAACCTTCTTTTTGGCTAAGGAGCTGCATAAGGCACCACAAATGATTGCTGGTGAACTGATTGAAAAGATCGACCAAACTGGTTTTGAAAAGGTCGTTGCGGCCGGTCCATACATCAACTTCTTCTTGGACAAGGCCAATGTCGGGGCTGGCATCTTAAAGGAAATCTTGGCCGACCCAGAACATTACGGTGACTTGGATCTTGGTCACCAAGCCAATGTTACGATCGACATGTCCTCACCAAACATCGCCAAGCCAATGAGTATGGGGCACCTGCGTTCAACCGTTATTGGTAACGCAATTGCCAACATCATGAAGAAGGCCAACTACAACCCGATCAAGATTGACCACCTTGGCGACTGGGGCACCCAATTTGGTAAGCTGATGGCCGCCTACGAAATGTGGGGCGATGAAGAAGCTGTCAAGGCTGACCCAATCAACACACTGCAAAAATACTACGTTAAGATCAACACGGAAGCCGATGAACACCCAGAATATGCTGAAGCTGGTCGTGAATGGTTCCGGAAGCTGGAAGACGGTGATGAAGAAGCCGTTCATCTGTGGAAGTGGTTCCGGGCTGAATCCTTGAAGCGGTTCATGAAGGTCTACGATATGTTAGACGTTCAATTTGACTCCTACAATGGTGAAGCCTTCTACAACGACAAGATGGATGAAATCCTGCAGCTGCTCAACGACAAGCACCTGCTGCAAAAGAGTCGTGGGGCTGGTATTGTTGATCTTTCCAAGTACGACTTGAATCCAGCTATGGTTCAAAAGTCAGACGGCTCCACGCTGTACATGACGCGGGACCTGGCAACGGCGCTGTTTAGAAAGCGGATGTACGGCTTTGAACAGTCACTGTATGTTGTTGGTGCCGAACAAAGCTACTACTTCCAACAATTAAAGGCCACGCTGGCTACGATGGGCTTTACCTGGTCTAAGCAGATTCACCACATTCCATTTGGTCTGATGACGCTGAACGGCAAGAAGATGTCAACGCGGAAAGGTAACGTCGTTCAACTGGAAGAAGTGCTGGACGAATCCATCAAACTGGCTCGTCAACAAATTGCTGAAAAGAACCCTGACCTGGCCAATGCTGATCAAGTTGCACAAGAAGTCGGCGTTGGTGCGATCGTCTTCCATGATTTGAAGAACGAACGGACCAACTCCATCAACTTCAAGCTGGAAGACGCCGTTAAGTTTGAAGGTGAAACCGGTCCTTACGTTCAATACGCTCATGCTCGGGCTGAGAGTCTGCTGCGCAAGGCGGGCAATCCAGATCTTGCAGGTGCCGACTTGAAGCTTAATGACGAAGAATCATGGAACATCATCAAGCTCTTGGGTCAATACCAAGAAACGATCAAGCGCGCCGCCATCAAGTATGACCCATCATTGATCGGTAAGTACGCTTTGTCATTGGCTAAGGCCTTTAACCAATACTACGCTCACACGCGGATCCTGGTTGATGATGACCAAAAGCTGGCGCGGCTGGCCCTGGTTCAAGCCGTCAGTGATGTTTTGAAGTCAGCTCTGGCACTGCTGGGTGTTAAGGCTCCAGACGAAATGTAGTTAATGTCTTAATGGCTGATAGCTGCCGTAAATCTTTGACAATCAAGAATGCTCCTTGCTTCAATGACTGAAGTGAGGAGCTTTTTGATTGATAAAAAAGTTGCTTAAAAAGATGAGTCTTAGGCATGATTGTTTGCGTTTTGGATAAGTTTTAATGGACTGCCTTGGCGACTGATACCAAAAAGGACTGTTTGTGATAAAATTACGGGGTGAATTTCAAACATGAGGAAAATTTAAATGAAACAACCAATATCTGATTGGAAAATACGTTTTAAAGCTTGGCTAGGCAAAAACTGGCAGACGTTTTGGACGCATTTTAAATATTTCTGGCATCGTTTTCAGCTGACGCGCTGGATTATCGTTGTCTTAATGTCGCTGTTTTTGATGATCAGCATCTATCTGACGTTTGTTGCCAAAACAGCCAACGTCAAGGATCTGGAGCGCCGCCTGGAACAGCCGACTATGATTTACGACAGCAAGGGTAAGTCGGCCGGCAGCCTTTATTCGCAAAAGGGAACCTACGTCAAATTAAGCAGGATTTCTTCAAACGTACCGGATGCAGTGCTTTCAACTGAGGATCGCCGCTTTTATCAAGAGCACGGCTTCTCGGTTCGCGGCTTGGGACGGGCGGCACTGCTGCTGGTCAAAAACAAGCTGTTGGGCCGCGACTATATTTCAGGCGGGGGTTCGACTTTAACACAGCAATTGGTCAAGAATGCCTTTTTGAGCCAAGAACAGACTTTTTCTCGGAAAGCTAAAGAGATCTTTATTGCAATTGAAGTTGAGAATCAATACTCCAAAAAACAGATTCTTACCATGTATCTTAATAATGCCTACTTTGGCAATGGCGTCTGGGGCGTGCAGGATGCGGCCAAGCGCTATTTTAACGAAGACGCCAGCGAATTAACGGTTCCACAGGCGGCCACGCTAGCGGGGATGCTGACCTCACCAGGAATTTATGATCCCGTCAAGCATCCTACTGCTACCAAGAATCGCCGCAATGTGGTCCTGCAGTTGATGGTCGAAAATAAGAAACTGACCCAGTCGCAGGCTGATGCCTATAAAAAGACGCCGCTGACGATTACTAATGGCTATACCAGTCCTGACACCTATAAGTATCCATACTACTTTGATGCCGTAATCAGCGAGGCCGTCAATACTTATCATCTGTCAGAAAAAGACATTATGAACAACGGCTATAAGATCTACACGACGCTGGACCAAAATCAGCAAAAAGCCATGCAGGATACCTATGATGACGACAGCAACTTCCCAGACAGCTCCACCGGCTCAACGATGGTTCAATCAGCCTCGCTTGCCATGGATCCTAAGACTGGTGGCGTAACGGCGGTTGTCGGTGGCCGTGGCAAACACGTCTTTAGAGGCTATAACCGTGCTACTCAGATGCGGCGGCAGCCAGGATCAACCATTAAGCCGATCGTTGTTTACACACCGGCACTGGAAAAAGGATATTTCTATGACTCAACGCTGCAAGACAAGAAGACGTCTTATGGCAGCAATCACTACACGCCGAAAAACTATGACAATACGTACAGCGGCAGCGTGCCAATGTATAAGGCGTTGTATGAGAGTCTTAATGCGCCAGCGGTCTGGCTTTTGAACAAGATTGGCGTCAATGCCGGCTACCAGATGGCTGAGAAATTTGGTCTTCCAGTTGAAAAGAGCGACAAGAACCTGGCTCTGGCGCTGGGCGGGATGTCAAACGGCGTGTCGCCTCAGCAGATGGCTCGTGCCTACTCGGTTTTTGCCAATGGCGGTAAACTGCCAACTGCCCACTACATCGTCAAGATTGAGGATGCAAACGGCAAGGTGATCAAGCGTTATCGGGCCAAGCCAGCTAAGCAGATTATCTCTAAAAAAATCAGCAACGAGATGACCAGCATGCTTTTGGGCGTGTTCAAGCATGGAACCGGGGTATCGGCAAAACCAGACGGCTATGAGCTGGCCGGCAAGACGGGGACAACTGATTCGGGAATTGGCGATGGCGATCGTGATAAATGGATCGTGGGCTATACGCCAGACATTGTCGTTGCGACCTGGGAAGGTTATGACAGTACGACCGAGTCTCAGCAGCTGGCTGACGTTACCAGCAAAAACATCAGCGTGCTCTACAAGGCTGAAATGAGTGCTATTCTGCCTGAAACAGCTGGGACACAGTTTACAGTCAAGGATGCTCAGGCTAAGGCTACGGCTAAGCAAGGTAAGACCGGCAGCAGTTGGTGGAGCAGTTTTGCCAACGATTTAAATAACAGCGGCAGCACGCTCAAGCAAAAGGCCAGTGATTGGTGGAGCTCTTTGCAGTCAATGTTTCAGTAGCTTTGCCTTAAATGAGGCATAATGTTACAATCTAAAAAGCAATGAATTATAGGAGGTATGCCGATTATGGTTGTCAACATCTACGACACGGCAAACGAAATGGAGCGCCAAATGCGGGAAACGCAGGAATTCCAAGCATTGAAGGAAGCTTTTGCAGAACTTAAGAAGGATGAGGATGCATTTGGTACTTTCCAAAAATTCCAAGAAAAGCAAATGCAGGCTCAACAAAAGCAAATGCAAGGTGCGCAGCTGACGGAAGAAGAAATCAAGGAAGTTCAAGACCTGGCTAAAGAAGTTGGTCAAAAAGACGCCATTAAAAATCTGATGGTTAAGGAACGCCAGCTTGATGACATGATTCAACAGATCAGCAAGACGATTACGGCACCAATTGCGGAACTGTATCGTGAAGCGATGCCAGAACAAAACGGCGGCGCGGAAAAATAATTTTTAAAACGGAATCGTAGTTTGCGGTTCCGTTTTTTAAAGGCGGTGAAAAAATGGCCAAATTGATTGCACAATACCAAGATGGCGAGGAAATGCAGCTTTTCGCCTTGATTAAAGAAGCAGCAGCCAAGACTACCAGTGCCGGCAAACCTTATCTGGCATTGACTTTGGCTGATGTTTCCGGCGAGATTGGCGGAATGCGCTGGGATGCGATGCCAAATGAAATTACCGAACTGCAGGCTGGCAAAGTCGTCAATGTCAAAGGTCAGCGTGAAACGTATCGCGACCGGCCTCAGATTAAGATTGAAACAATTCGTTTGGCCGGTGACAATGAGCTGCATGATCCGCTATTGTTCGTTCCGCGAGCTCCAGAAACAACGGCCCAGTTAAAAGCAGGATTTCGCGAGTTTTTTGATCTAATCGATGAACCAATTTGGAAAAAGATTGCCGGGCATCTGTTTAGTAAGCACGGCGACAAATTATTCTCCTACCCAGCGGCTAAAAGCAACCACCATGCCTTTGTAGGCGGCTTGGCCTTTCACACACTGTCGATTCTGCGGCTGGCACGCTCGGTTGCTGATCAGTATCCGGGAATCAATGCCGCCTTGCTTTATGCTGGTGCAATGCTGCATGATTTGGGTAAGACTATTGAGCTGAGTGGGCCAATTGCGACTCAATATACCGTGATGGGAAATCTGATTGGACATATCTCGCTTTTGGATGGTGAGATCGTACAGGCTTGTGATGAGCTGGACCTTGATCCTGAGGCGCCCAAGGTAATTTTGCTGCGGCATATGATTCTTTCCCACCATGGCCTGTTGGAATATGGCTCGCCGGCGCGGCCCCAGCTTTTGGAAGCCGAGATTCTGCATCATCTAGATGAGCTGGATGCCTCGATCATGATGATTCAGACGGCTTTGAAGCAAACCGCGCCTGGTGAGTATACCGACCGCTTGTTCAGCCTGGATAATCGCCGTTTTTATCGACCGACCAATGAAGAAACTTTGAAGAAAAGCTAAACATTGTCTAAGCCGGGTTTAATCTGGGAGTGGTTGTGTTATATTAGACTGGTAAATTTATCACGAGTAAATTCTTAATAAACTAAAGGATGTGTAATTTAGTGAACGCAAAGAAAAAAGCTTTGGCAATTTTAGCCGGAATTTCTTTAATGCTGCCATTAGCTGCCTGTGGCAATAAGGCTGTTGCAACGACTAGCGGTGGCAAGATTACCGAAAGCGAATACTACAGCAGCATGAAGCAGACATCTGCTGGTAAGCAGGTCCTGCAGCAGATGATCTTGGATAAGGTGCTGGAAAAGCAGTATGGCTCCCAAGTCTCCAATAGCAAGGTCAACAGCGAATACAACACCTACAAGAAGCAGTATGGTTCATCATTCTCAACGGTTCTGCAGCAAAATGGCTTGACTACCAAGACGCTTAAGCAGCAGATTCGCTCCAACCTGCTTTTGCAAGCGGCCGTTCGCCATTACTCCAACTTCTCCAACAAGGCTTTGAACAAGCAATGGAAGAAGTACCAGCCAAAGGTTCAGACGGCTGAGATCCTGGTGGGCTCAAAGTCTGATGCTCAGGCAATTATTGATGAGCTGAACAATACTTCTGGCGATAAGTACAAAGCATTTAAGAAACTGGCCAAGGAAAAGTCAACAGATACTTCAAACAAGAGTAACGGTGGTAAGGTAGCAGCCTTTGACAACACTGACACCTCGCTTGACTCAGCTTACAAGAAGGCCGCCTTTAAGCTTAAGACTGGCGAATACACGACGACGCCGGTCAAAACCGACAGCGGCTACCAGGTCATCTACATGATCAAGCACCCAGCCAAGGGTAAGAAGAGCAACCACATCGCTCAATTGAAGCAGCAGATCGTCGAAGAAAACATGAACGATTCAACCTTCCTGCAAAACGTTGTCTCCAAGGTTCTGAAGAAGGGTAATGTTTCAATCAAGGACAGCGACTTAAAGAACATCTTGGATGAATACCTGACGACCAGCTCTAGTTCAACCAGCTCGACTTCCAGTTCAAGCAAGAGTTCGAGCTCGGCTTCCAGCTCTAGTGCTGATTCAGCTTCCAGTTCCAACTAATCAAAAGAGGTTGGGAAGAAACTATATTTTCAGATGAATTTTAGAAAATAGTAATATGAAAAATCGCTAGAAATCAACGTTTTCAGTAACGTGGTTTCTAGCGATTTTTAAGTTTTGAGACTTTTTTCCCAGCCTCTTTTTGCAGCGTTAGCGCGATAAAAAAGGGACTCCTTGTCAAATGACTAGGGGCCCCATTTTGTTATGCTTGATATTTAGACAATAGTTTTTGAATCTTGGTCAGTCGCGGTTCATTTTTAAACTGCCAAAGATCAATGGCGTGCTGAGCAGCGCGGGTAAACTCGCTGACGCCATCCATTGCCTGGTTCAGTTTCATCACGCTCTGATTCAGTTTGCCCAGCTGCGTCTGTAAATTCTTAGCGGCGTTTAAAGTATCGCGACCAGCGTTTTTGAAGTCGTCGAACATGGCTAATCACCGAATTGATCGATAATTGATTGTTGAACAGCTTGATACTTCTGCTCATCATATTGGCTTGAGTTGTCTGAAAATGTAATTCCAAAATTATCTTTGTCGCTGTAGCGCGGAATCAGATGAATGTGGGAATGGAAAACGGACTGGTAGGCGACGGCGCCATTGTTGTTTAAAATATTCATGCCCTTGATGTCAGGATTGGAATCGCGAATGGCCCGGGCAATCTTTGGCAGTCGACTGAACACGGCTGCTGCTAGTTCAGAGTCATATTCAAAGATGTCTTGAACGTGCTTTTTTGGTACGACCAGCGTGTGGCCGGGCGTGTTTTGCGAAATGTCTAAAAAGGCTTTGACGACATCATCTTCGTAGACTGTGTAGCTAGGAATCTCACCATTGATAATCTTGCAAAAAATACAATCTTCCATTCTGAGAATACCTCTTTTCAATTTTTTTTAAGTATAAACGAATTTTCCAAAAACTGCACCCTTAGTTAGTTATAATCAGTATGGTATAATTACTCGGTTAGGCAAGCAAGAAAGACAAAGAAGGGATGACAATGGCGCTGGAAGTTGAACATTTAACGGGTGGCTATTCGCAGCTGCCGGTTTTAAAAGACGTTTCTTTTAACGTGCAGCCAGGCGAACTGGTTGGCTTGATTGGTTTAAATGGGGCCGGCAAGTCAACGACGATCAATCATGTTATCGGCTTATTGCGGCCGTTTTCTGGGTCAATTGCCTTAAATGGTCAAAAGCTGCAGGAAAATGCCGCAGCCTATAAGCGTCAGATCGCCTATGTGCCGGAAACGCCAATCCTGTATGATGAACTGACGCTAAAAGAGCATTTGGAACTGACGATGCTGGCATATGGTCTGGATCAAGATCAGGCCTGGCAAAAAGCCCATCAACTGCTGAAAACTTTTCGCTTGGACAATAAGCTGGACTGGTTTCCCGCCAATTTTTCCAAGGGGATGAAGCAAAAAGTGATGATCGTCAGTGCCTTTATGACGGATGCCAAGCTGTTCATTGTCGATGAGCCGTTTTATGGTCTGGATCCACTGGCAGTTCATGATTTGTTGAACCTGATTGAAGAAAAAAAGGCCCAGGGAGCAGGTATCTTGATGTCGACGCACGTTTTGGACACGGCTCAGCGCTACTGTGATCGTTTTATTCTGCTGGCACATGGTCAGGTAAAGGCGCATGGTACGCTAAAGGAGCTGCAGCAAAAAGCCGCTGGGGCCGGAGAAACGCTGGATGATATCTATCTGCGCTTGGCAAGGGATGAGAGCGATGAATAGTCTTTTTAAAAAACGGCGGCAAGCTCATCTGCTACGGCTGATGAAGTATTGGCGGCTGGTATTTAACGATCAATTCACGATCGCGCTGTTCTTTATGATTGGCGCACTGGCCTATACCTATGCACAATGGCTCAAGACGCTCAACGCTAGCGCATGGTGGATTCGCTGGCTTTTGATCTTGTGGTTCGTCTTGGTAATGCAGGTCGGTCGCTTTGCTACTTTGCTGAAACCAGCCGATCCCGTATTTTTGCTGCCTCAGTCTGATGGCATCAAGAAATATCTCAACCAGGCTTTTTCATACAGTTTAGTACTGGGCGAATTGATGTCGCTGGGACTTTTGATTATCGCGCTGCCCTTAGCCATGGTTGAGATCAAGCTGACCACGCCAGATGTTTTGGAATTGCTCTTGGCAGGTTTTGTTGCCAAGCTTTCCTGGATGGAACTGGCCAAAGCTCAACTAAGTCTGCAATGGTCGCGGTATGCCAAGCAATTGCGATTGGGACAATGGATCGCGCCGCTTTTGGCTGGTTTGATCTGCTGGCTGATTGCGCCGGTCTGGGGCTGCGTGGGCGCGGTGCTGATCTACCTGGTCATTAAGATTGGGTTGAAAAGGCAGGATTTGGACTGGCGAGCGGCCGTTGATGCCGAACAGAAGCGAATGTATGACATCTATCGTTTCTTTAATCTGTTTACCGACGTGCCCAGCGTTAGAGGCGGAATCAAGCGTCGCGCCTGGGCTAATGGGTTGATTCATTGGCTGACGATTCCTGATCATGCCTGGTCTTATCTATATGCACGCGGGTTTTTGCGGGATACGGAAACTAGCGGCCTGGTAGGCAGATTGACGATCGTGGGGATGCTGATCGTATTTTTCGTGCCATTGAGTTGGCTGCGCTGCTTACTGGCACTGCTGTTTATTTATTTGATTGCCGTACAGCTGATGCCATTTGCACAGCATTATCAAAACAATGTCTTTACCCATCTCTACCCGATTGAGCAAGCCACTCAGCTGACTGATTTCCAGGCGCTTTTAAAAAAGGTCGTGATCAGCTTGAGTCTGTTGCTGATCCTGGCCAGTCTTGGCACTGAATTTGACTGGATGAGTCTATTGAGCTGTCTGATTTTAGGCAGTCTGGAACTGTACTGGCTGATTAATTTTTATTTCAAAAAGAAAATGCAAAAGTGAGGATAACCAATGCGAGTAAAACACAAAAAATGGGCCGAACCACTGATTGAGGCCCATCCTGAAAAAATCACCACTGATCCGGCTCAGTTTAAGGGCAAGTGGCAGAGCCGTTTTGCCAAAGAACAGCCAATCTGGCTTGAAGTCGGTATGGGCAAGGGGCAGTTTGCAATTGGCATGGCCAAGGCGCATCCAGAAGTCAATTTTATCGGTCTAGATGTGGTTTCCACCGTGGCGGGGATTGCCTTGAAAAAGTCGCTGGAAGATGAAGAACTGCCGAACCTGCAGTTTATCTGTGCCAATGGAGCGGGCTTGGACGAGTTCTTTGCGGATGGCGAGATCGATCGACTGTTTTTGAATTTTTCTGATCCATGGCCGAAATCACGACATGCCAAGCGTCGGCTGACTTACAAGACTTTTTTGGCAAATTATGAAAAAGTTTTGGTGCCTAAGGGAACGATCGAGTTAAAAACTGACAACATGGGCTTTTTTGAATTCTCACTGATCAGTATGAACAATTATGGCATGCAGTATGACGGTGTTTGGCTGGATCTGCATCACAGCGATGAAAACGAAAATAATGTTGAAACGGAATATGAACAAAAATTTGCGGCAAAAGGACAGCCAATCTATAAACTAAAGGCTCATTTTGCTTAAGATTGGGCGGCACAATCTGACAGTGACAATGAATCACTGCCAGATTTTTTTAGTGGCTTGGTCATGGGAGAATTACCCACGGCCAAGCTTTTTTTGTTTGCTATTGATAAAATCGTTCACGCAGCCTCCGAAAATAATTTCTTAAAAAGTATGGAATTTATTTCAAAACGTGGTATAGTAAAAGCGTTCACTAATGAAAGGGGTTACAAAAATGAAACTTACAACAGCACAACTAGCCAAATACATGGATCACACGATGCTCAAGCCAGACGCTACGCAAGCAATGATTGACCAATGCATTAACGAAGCCATCAAATACAACACTGCTTCAGTCTGCATCAATCCTTACTGGGTTAAGTATACTGCCGATCGCTTGAAGGAAACAGATGTCAACACCTGCACGGTCATTGGCTTTCCTCTGGGGGCTTCTACGACTAAGGTCAAGGTTGCTGAAGCAGTTGATGCTATCGAAAACGGTGCTGATGAAATTGACATGGTCATCAACATTGGCGAATTGAAATCTGGTCACCAAGAAATCGTTGAGCAGGACATTCGCGAGGTTGCCCAAGCTGTCCACGCTCACCACAAGCTTTTGAAGGTAATTATTGAAACCTGTCTGTTGACTGATGAGGAAAAAACGATTGCCTCTAAGCTGACGGTGGCTGGTGGTGCTGATTTTGTTAAGACTTCAACCGGCTTTTCAACTGGCGGTGCCAAAGCTGAAGATGTGGCATTGATGCGCAAGGCAGTTGGTCCAGACTTTAAGATCAAGGCTTCGGGTGGTATTCACCATTTAGATGAAGCCTATGCAATGATCGAAGCAGGAGCAAACCGCTTGGGAGTTTCCGCTTCGGTCCAAATTCTAGAAGAAGCTGCTCGGCAATAAAATTGGTTTGAAACGTCTTTTAAGATCGATTCAGGGGAGGAAAGATTATGACGTATCAACGAGTATTTGGAATTGTTTTGGATTCTGTAGGGATTGGCGAGGCACCTGATGCATTGAAGTTTGGTGATGATGGTGCCGATACCTTAGGCCACATTGGCAAATGGTATCAAGGTAAGCTGGCATTGCCTAACTTAGCCAAACTGGGACTGAGCAACATTCGCTCGGCCGATCCGATTCAAGGCGTGCCGACAGCTGATCCAGCAATGGGTTGCTTTGGCAAGATGGCTGAGATTTCGGCCGGTAAGGACAGTATGGATGGTCACTGGGAAATGATGGAGCTGCCGGTTAAAAAGCCGTTGTCAACGTTCCCAAACGGTTTTCCCGACAGCATCATTCAAAAACTGGAAGCCTTTTCTGGTCGTAAGGTGATTGTCAACAAGCCATATTCAGGGACGGAGGTTATCCATGACTATGGCGAGCAGCAGATGAAGACCGGTGACTTGATTGTCTATACTTCAGGGGATTCGGTTCTTCAGATTGCGGCGCATGAAGACGTGATTCCGGTTGAAGAACTCTACCGCATCTGTCGCTATGCGCGGACGCTGGTTAATGGTCCTGAATATACGGTTGGCCGGATCATTGCGCGACCATACGTTGGCCCAGACAAGGATCATTTTGTCAGAACGGCTAACCGCCACGACTTCAGCCTAGAGCCAACTGGTGAAACTGATCTGGATCATTTAAAGGCAGCTGGCTTGGACGTTATTGGAATCGGTAAGATCAATGACATTTTCTCTGGTCATGGTATTACGGAAGGCTATCACAATGAAAGCAATATGGATGGCATGGACCATGTTGACCATGTAATGAAAGAAGATTTTCATGGCTTCTGTTTTGTTAATTTAGTCGACTTTGATGCCATGTATGGGCACCGTCGCAATCCAGAAGGCTTTGGCAAGGCTTTGATGGACTTTGACAAGCGGCTGGGGACGGTGCTTGAAAACATGCGGGAAGACGATCTGCTTTTGATCACGGCTGACCATGGCAATGATCCTTGTTTCCGCGGTACGGACCATACCAGAGAAGTGACGCCGCTGCTAGCTTACTCGCCGTCAATGAAACATCCTGGTCAGTCGTTGGGAACGCGTGGGACGTTTGCTGATTTGGGGGCAACGATCATGGAAAACTTTGGTGTTGCCGGCAATCAAGTTGGCACGAGTTTTTTGGCGGCAATTGAAAACTAGTTAATTAAAAGGGGGATTCATCATGCGAATGATGGATGTAATTGACCAAAAACGTAATGGTGGCGTCTTAAGCGATGAGCAGCTGCAATTCTTTGTTGATGGCGTGGTCGATGGCTCATTGCCTGACTATCAAATCAGCGCGCTTTTGATGGCGATCTATTTTCAGGGGATGACGGATCGTGAACAGACGCAGCTGACAATGAAAATGATGCATTCTGGTGAGCGGCTTGATTTGTCTAAGATTCCTGGGATTAAAGTTGACAAGCATTCAACTGGCGGTGTGGGCGACAAAACCAGTCTGCCACTAGCTGCGATGGTCGCCGCACTGGGAATTCCGGTACCAATGATCTCAGGTCGCGGACTTGGCCATACAGGTGGAACATTAGACAAACTGGAGGCGATTCCAGGTTTTCAAGTTGAATTGAGCGAGCAGGACTTTATCAAGCAGGTTGCTGAAGAAAAATTGGCAATCGTTGGGGCAACGCGTGACGTCGCGCCGGCTGATAAAAAAATCTATGCCCTGCGTGATGTTACCGATACGGTTGATTCCATTCCGTTGATTGCCAGTTCGATTATGAGCAAAAAGCTGGCTTCCGGAACCGATGCTTTGGTAATTGACGTTAAGACCGGTGCTGGGGCCTTTATGAAGACTGAGGACGCGGCTGAGAAACTGGCTAAGGCATTGGTAGCAATCGGCAAGCAGGCTGGCTTAAAGTGTGAAGCCGTGATCTCGGATATGAATCAGCCTTTAGGATCCAAAATCGGTAATACCCTGGAAATTGAGGAAACTTTGGATCTGTTAAAAGGCAAAGGACCAAAAGACTTGTTAGAGCTGGTATTAGAACTGGGCAGCCGCATGGTCGTGATGGGACAGCAGGCTGCTAGTCTGGCAGAAGCCCGCGCCAAACTGGAACAAACGATTGCTGATGGTTCGGCATTGGCTCGCTTTAAGGCAATGATCAAAGCTCAGCATGGCGATCCCAACGTGGTTGACGACTACTCGCTGATGCCGCATGCCAAGTATCAAATTGAATATCCTGCCCAAAAAGACGGCGTAATTGCCAAGCTGACCGCTGATGAGATTGGAATGGCCAGCATGCTGATGGGCGGTGGTCGGCAAAAAGCCGATGATCAGCTGGACTATGCGGTTGGCATCGAGCTGCATAAAAAGATTGGCGATTCGGTTCAAAAAGGCGAATCGATTATGACAATCTGGAGCAACCGTGAAGACATTGATGACGTCAAAGAACTGCTGGATCAAGCCGTTGCGATTAAAGAGTCAGCTCAGCAGCCAACTTTGATTCACGAGACGATCGAATAGGAATTATTTATAAAATACGAGGAGGAATTCCAATGAGTACGCCACATATTGAAGCACAAAATGGTGATTATGCTGAAACGGTTCTGCTGCCAGGGGATCCGCTGCGGGCTAAATATATTGCCGAAAATTTTCTGACCAACGTTAAACAGGTCAACAGCGTGCGCAACGCGTTTGGCTACACAGGCGAATACAAGGGCCATCGCATCTCGGTTCAAGGATCGGGGATGGGAATTCCTTCCATGTCGATCTATATCAATGAACTGGTACGTTTTTATGGCGTTAAGACGATTATTCGGGTCGGATCCTGTGGTGGGATGGCTCCCGGCGTCAAGCTGCGTGATGTCTGTTTAGCCGCGGGATCTTCAACTGATTCGGCAGTCGTTGCCAACTCGTTTGCAGCTGGCGTTCACTTTGCCCCGTTAGCTGATTTTAAGCTGCTTGACACGGCTTATCACGTGGCTAAGAACATGGGGATTGAGCCTAAGGTTGGCGATATCTTTGCTGCCGACCGCTTCTATAATGATGACATTGATATGAAAAAACTGGCTGATTATGGTGTGATCGGTACGGAAATGGAATCGGCGGGACTCTATCTGTTGGCAGCCAAACTGCATTTTAGAGCGCTCTCGGTTTTGACGGTCAGTGATCTGCTGTTTGGCAGTCAAGAAAAAACAACGGCCGCTGAACGTGAAAAGACCTTTAACGACATGATCAAAATCAGTCTGGAAACGGCGATTGCCCAAGCTGATTGATATATGATCGATTACTAAAAAAGACGGTCCGTTACTGACGGGCCGTCTTTTCTTTAGTAGAATTGATGTAAACAGCACAAAATCAGAAAGTGGATGGGAATAATGATTGATGAAACTGATAAGCGGGCTTTAAGCGTTAAAGTCGCGCAGCTCTATTATCAAAATGACTGGCGGCAGAGTAGGATCGCAGCCGAGTTGAATCTTTCACGGCCCACGGTATCAAGATTGCTGCAATACGCACGGGAAAGCGGGATTGTCCAGATTAAGATCAGCAATCCGCTGGTTTCGACTCAGCAGCTGGCTGTGGAGCTAAAGGACTATTATCACTTAGACCAGGTCATTGTTGTACCTTCAGAGATGACAGCCAGTGGTGAGCTGTTGGAACTGGTTGGTGCAGCCGCTGCTGAATATATCGAAACAATCGTTAAGGATGATGACACAATTGGACTGGCCTGGGGAAAAACGATCCATGCCATTGCCCAGCATCTATCGCCTGAAGACGTGCATGGAGTTACGGTGGTTCAGCTAAAAGGCAGTGTTGCCAATACCAAGCAGAAAAACTATGCATTTGAAAGCGTCAATGCTTTTGCCAGTGCTTTTCATACGCTGCCACAGTATCTGCCGCTGCCGGTTATTTTTGATCACCAAGAAACCAAAGCGTTGGTTGAGCAGGATACGCATATCAAATACATCATGGATCTTGGTCGGCAAGCTGATATCGCGGTTTTTACGGTTGGGACGGTGCGTGATTCGGCGCTGCTATTTCATTTAGGGTACTTCAATCAGGCTGAGCAGGAATATCTGCAGCAGCATGCGGTTGGTGACGTTTTTTCGCGCTTTATCGATCAAAACGGCAGCATTGTGGCACCACAGATCGATCAGCGTACGATCGGCATTGATCTCGAACATCTGAAAAAAATTCCGCAGCGTGTTTTGGTAATTGCCAATCCTGCTAAGACGCAGGCCGCCGCGGGAGCACTGACAGCTGGCTATGCCAACGTTTTGGTAATTGATCAGGGCAGTGCTGCTGGCTTAGTTAAAAAACTGCATGAAAAAGGTGTTAAATGATGCTGGAACGTTTTTTGGAAGATGATGTGGCGGTGAGCGTTCATCTGCTGACCTTGCTGTTTGATCGTTCCGGACTAACGCTGCATCGTCTGGCAGAATTGACCAGAATTCCTGAGGCTCGGCTTAGAAAAGAACTGAATGCTTTAAATCGAGAACTGCAGCCTAAAGCATGCATTCAGATCAGTGATGCGATTGTCTCGCTTTCTTTAACCAGTCCAGGCCAGCTGTTTGAGTTAAAAAAACAGCTCTATCAAAAGTCTGAGGTGCTGCAGGTGATGGCCTACCTGCTTAACCATCGGGGATGCTCGGTGACAGCATTTTGCCAAGAGCATTATTTTTCTGAGCCGACTTTTTATCGACTGCAGCGGCAATGCAAGGATTTTTTGCAAACGGTTGGTTTGACGATTCGGCGCGGTCAGATCTGCGGTCAAGAATATCGCAAGCGCTACTTGATCGCGGTATTAAGCTGTCATTATGGCATTGACTGCGTTGATTTTGGGCCAGCTAGTCAGCAGATTGTAAAAAAATTCGTCATTGCTGCCAATCCCGGCGTAACCCCTTTGCTGGACAAGATGCCACAAGCATTTGCCATGTTTGATCATCTAATCGCTTTGACCTGGCTGCGGCATGACCAGTCTTTGGAATTGCCAACTGATAATTTCTGGCAAGCGGTCTGTCAAGAAAAGACGCATCAGCAGTTGGAGCACATGGTTGATGAACATCTGCAGCCACAATTGTCATTTGAACTGACGCCGCTTGATCATGACTATTTATACCTGGTCTATCTGACGGTTGCCAACGAGCTGTTTCGCGATGATGCCTGGAGTCTGCAGCGAGCAACGTTTTGTGAGATCCTGCAGCAGCTTCCTGAGATTCGGCAACTGACGGATGCTTTTGCCACACTATGGGGAGAGCAGCTGATCAAAACGACAGCCTTTAAAGAGACGGTTAATGCATTCGGTCTGCACTTTATGGGCGGTCTGCAGAATCTGGTAATTGAACGCCAGTTTGACTATCAGACGGAAAACAAGTCGCAACGGTTAACTGATCAGTTGGTGAAAATGATCGTCATGAAGTGGTGCCGTCAAAATCATTGGTCAGATCTGGTTGATGATAATCAGATCAAGTATTTTGCGCGACAATTGCTGCCATTGATTGAAGAACAGCTCCCTGCCACGCCACTGTATATTTTTACCAAGTCGCGAGCTGACTATGAAGTAGTGGCTCAAATGGTGCGCCAAGAGTTTGGCAATCGCCTCCAGATCAGCAGCTGCAGCTATTTTAGTGCCGAGCAGCTTAAGCAGATCAATCAAGTACCACAGAGCCTGATCTTGGCTGATCATGAATTTTGGGAGCTTTTGGCTGATACCAATTCGAACAACCAGCGTTTCTTAATTTCCCTGAACAATCCCTTTTTAGGAGTCGAACGCTTGCGGACCAGTCTGTATCGCCTGCGCACGACTGCCTATGCAGAAAACATTATGGAGAAACTATCAATTTTGCACGCTCAAGAGGGTTAGATTTTGATAGGAGCAAAACTTTTTTAACCGCTATACTTTAATTGTCATTCAGGGGGGAACCCAATGATGACTGCTGATTATGTCCAGGTACATTAGAAGAGCAAAGATAAATAGTTGATAATTTGTCAGATCAAGTATGCTGTATCACGAAAAATCGCTTAGTGCACGATGTTTTCGGCGGGACCCCATTCAACCGCTGATGCAGATGCTGACTCCGTTAATAGAAATAAACGCGTTAAATAATGTTAAGCTTCAATACGACAAATCATTGTTTGGTCAAGATAGTGTGCAACTTGGCTGAGAAGTGTTTGCCGTTCCAAATGATAAATCTAGATCATCAATGCGATGCCCATCCACTCCGCCATTGATGCTTCCAATTTCAGTAAAAAATTGATTGCTTTGACCGCAGTTTATAGTGCAATTTACATCAAGATTCCAATTAAATCATAATCGGCAGTTATGAATGACAATCGGCCATGCATCATGTTCAGATAGATGGTGCAAAAAAGGCTGTTGGAGAAATCCAACAGCCTTTTGTATTGCTTAATTATCGATACGCTTTAGTTTGAGCAGCGTACCAGTACTGGCGTCTGCCAAAAATTCGTAGCGTACCAGCTGATCATCTTCAAAACGCTGGATGCCACCGCGATATACCAAAGTCCGCACGGCAAACTGACGATAGGGAATCGGCTGATGGTCAATCCAGCTGCCCTCAACCGTGCCTTCGCGTTTGAAATCATTGGTAATCATTTTTAAGATCGTATTTGCTGAATGCCGTCGGTTGCCCACCAGCTTGCCGGCGAAGAAGCCCACAATACCGGAAGCACCTAAGGTAAGGGGGATCATCCATGGGCTAAGTGAACCATTTGAATCATTCATTTCAATCGCTTCTTTCGTTTAGCCTATGCCATATTTTGACCCAAAGTAAATTGGATGTAACAATTTTAACACAAAGGCAGATCATTATGCATTGTCTTTAAACTTGTAGTAAGCTATACTTACATAAAATAAGTAAAAGGAAGGTGCTTAATGATGGAAACTTTGCCTAAGGTTAACACTGAGCAGCTGCAGGAATATTTGAAAGGGCAGGTCGTCTTGATGTTTACTGCTGACTGGTGCCCTGACTGCCAGTTTATCAAGCCTGCCATGCCGGAAGTCGAAAAAGATTTTGGCGATTTTAAGTTTTATGCCGTTGATCGTGACGAAAATCTGGATTTGGCAACCGAACTGAACGTCATGGGCATTCCAAGCTTTATTGCCTACCGTGATGGTCAAGAAATTGGCCGGTTCGTCAACAAAGACCGCAAGACCAAGCAACAGGTCGAGGATTTCTTGAATAATTTAAAATAAGTAAAAATGGCGGCCGGCAAGTCGCCATTTTTTGATGGACTGGGGCCACGAGCGCGGGTTGTGTGGTACAATTTAGTCTGGTTGTCAAAAGTTTTTGACGAAGCGAAAAAGAATTTTTAGCACCGTTTTAAAGCGATGCCAAGGGAAGGATTTTTGATGTTAATTTCAAGCTATAACCCAAATGAGATGGGTGATGTTTTGGTAGTCGTAACTGGTCAGGCAGCTGATCAAAACGTCAAGCAAAATCAAGACGTGGTTCAGATCGTCAGCGCTCAGGATGGCAGTCTGCTGGGCTACAATTTTCTGAAAGCCAGTGAGGTATTACCAGAACTCAAGGAGCAAAACGGCCAGGTCTTTTTAAGCAAGGATCAGGTCGAAAAGCTGAATGAAAAGATTCAAGCAGCTGGTTTTGATGAAAAATTAACGGCTGATGAAACGCCAAAGTTTGTTATCGGCTATGTTGAATCCATGACCAAGCATCCAAAATCAGATCATCTACACATTACACAAGTTGACTTAGGCGATCAGAAAGTTCAGATTGTCTGCGGCTCGCCTAATATTGCTGAGCATGTCAAGGTCGTCGTTGCCAAGGTTGGCGCCATGATGCCAAGCGGTCAGATTATCTGGCCAGGTGCATTGGTTGGCGTGCCAAGTAATGGGATGATCTGTGCAGCTCGTGAACTGAACCTGAAAAATGCTCCACAAAAGCCCGGCTGCTTGATCCTGCCTGATGATTTTGGTCAAGTTGGCGATGCTTTTGACTTTGCACGCGGCAATCAGCTGTTTGCCTAATTGGCGGCAAGGAAAGGAAAAACGGCATTATGGAAAAGAATTATTATTTTGTAGGCATCAAAGGAACTGGGATGGCTGCTTTGGCACGGGTGCTGCATGATCGTGGCTGCCACGTTGAAGGCTCGGATATTGAAAAAGAGACCTTTACGCAGGCACCATTGGAACAAGCTGGTATTCAGATTCACGATTTTGATCCAGCCAACATCAAGCCAGGGATGACGATCGTGCAAGGAAACGCCTTTAGCGATGACCAGCCAGAAATCGTGCGGGCCAAGGAACTGGGCGACAAGGTTCAAAGCTATCCCGACACGGTTGAAGAACTGGTTGAACAGTATACCAGCATTGGCATTGCGGGAGCCCACGGTAAGACCAGTACGACGGCGCTGCTTTCCCACGTCTTGAGCTCAGTTGCGCCAACGACTTATCTGATCGGGGACGGTGAAGGGGTTGGTACGCCCGATTCGCGCTTCTTTGTCTTTGAAGCCGATGAATACCGGGATCACTTCTTGGCTTATCATCCAGACTATGCCATCATGACCAACATTGATTTTGATCATCCTGATTTCTTTAAGAATATCGATGACGTGCGCGATTCGTTTGAAACGTATGGCAAGCAGGTCAAAAAAGCCGTCTTTGCCTGGGGTGATGATGAAAATCTGCGTAAGCTGCAGCTGGATGTGCCAATCTATTACTACGGAACCAGTGAAAAAGATGACTTCCGTGCGGTTAATATTCAACGGACGCCACAAGGATCTACTTTTGAAGCTTGGTTTAAGGATGAAAAGCTGGGTGAGTTTGAAATCCATCTGTATGGTGAGCACAGCGTCTTGAACAGTCTGGCCGTAATTGCGGTTGCCTACATGGAAAAAGTTGACTTGGCTGACATTGCCAAAGGTCTGGCCAGCTTTTCTGGCGTTAAGCGGCGTTTTGCCGAAAGTCGGGTTGGCGATATGACGCTGATCGATGACTATGCTCATCACCCAAGCGAAATCAAGGCTACGATTGATGCAGCGCGGCAAAAATATCCTGATAAACAGGTGCTGGCCGTCTTTCAGCCGCATACCTACAGCCGGCTGCAGGCTTATCTCAAAGAGTTTGGTCAGTCTTTGAGCGCTGCCGACAAGACGTTTGTCACGCCAATCTTTGGCTCGATTCGTGAAAATGCCGGTCATGTCTCCAGCCAGGATCTAGAAGACTTGATTCCGCAAAGCGAAGGCATTGATATGGATTCCATGGACAAGCTTTTAGCGTATCATGATGCGGTCGTTGTCTTTATGGGAGCCGGCGACATTGAAAAATACGAGGATAAGTATAAGAGTTTGTTAGCAAATGATTAAATCGCTTGTCGAAAATGGTGGCTTTTGCTACCATTTTTTATATAAAAGACAATATTGGTCAAATTAATTTGACTGCTTAATTCAATTGAAAGAAGGGGAGTTTATGTTCAACTCTACACCAGAGCCCGAGCAAAGAAGACGCGTTGTCAATGAAGCCGGCCTAAATGGCTTTTTGACGAAGATGTACGGCTTTGTCGGCCTGTCGGTTTTTGTCTCGGCTATTAGTTCGTTTTTGGTAATGACGACTTTTAGAACCGCCGTATTTGGCTACTTTTCTCAGCACACGGGGATGATGTGGCTGCTGTTGCTGCTGCCGATTGCTTTGTCAATGGGGATCAGTGCTAGTGCCACGCGCAATCCAACTGGCAGCTTTATCATGCTGATGGTCCTATCGATTATGTATGGGGTTGAGTTTGCACTGCTGGCTGGTTTCTATACTGGCGCTGATATTACGGCTGCCTTTGTTTCATCAGCAACGATCTTTGTGGTAATGGCGCTGTATGGGACGGTTACCAAACGCTCGCTGGATCGCTTTGGGGCGCATGCTACGGCAGCCTTGATTGCTTTGATTCTGGCTTCTTTGATTAACATGTTCTTAAACAGCCCAGCCATTACCTACATCTTTTCCTACATTGCCGTAATCATCTTCGTAATTTTGACGGCTTATGATGCACAAAAGATGAAAAACATCTACCTTAATTACCAAGACCAGGTTTCAGTTACTGGTCTGGCAATCATGGGGGCCTTGCAGCTGTACCTTGATTTTATCAACCTGTTTATTCAGCTGCTTCAGATTTTTGGTATGAGCGGTGATCGTCGCGATTAGCTAATTGAATAAAAATTTAGATTGGCTCTGCATCCTAAATGGTGCGGAGCTTTATTTTTTATTGAAACAGATATGGTTCCTAAAAATGCCAGGGGTGGTGAAAGTCTGTTACAATCAAGAAAGAAAATAAAAGAACGAGGTAGTTTAAATGGCAGAAAAACTGTTGTTGATTGATGGCAATAGCATTGCGTTTCGGGCTTTTTTTGCAATGCATAATCAAATCGACAAATTTACCAACCAAAACGGTCTTCACACTGCGGCAATCTATGGCTTTAAGCTGATGTTGGATCACGTGCTGGCAAACTATCAGCCGGATAAAGCCCTGGTAGCATTTGATGCTGGCAAGCAGACCTTTCGTACGGAAATGTATGCTGACTACAAAGGCGGTCGGGCCAAAACGCCAACTGAGCTGACGGAACAGCTGCCGTATCTGCACGAGATGATGCATGCCTGTGGGATTAAAACCTATCAATTGGCCAACTATGAAGCCGATGACATTATTGGTACCTTGGCCAGACTTGGCGATCAGGCTGGTGATGAGACCTTGATCGTAACTGGCGATCGGGATCTGACGCAGCTGGTAACCGATAAAACAACGGTTGCCGTAACGATTAAAGGCGTTACGCAGACCGAGATGTACACGCCGACTCATTTTCAAGAAAAATTCGGCGTGACGCCAACTCAGTTTATTGATATGAAGGCGCTGATGGGTGACAGCTCCGATAATTATCCAGGGGTTACAGGCATCGGCGAAAAAACCGCGCAAAAGCTGATTCAAGAATACGGCTCGCTGGATGGACTTTATGAAAATATCGATCAGATGCGCAAGTCAAAAAGAAAAGAAAATCTGGTCAATGAGGAAAAAATTGCTCGTGAATGTAAGGACCTGGCCACGATTCGCCGTGACGCTCCTTTGACGATCGGTCTGGATGATTTGAAGTATCAAGGCGTGCAGACCGAAGAGCTGATCAAGTTTTACCAAGAGATGAACTTTAAATCATTTCTAAGCAAGATGAACTTTGCGCCAAGTACTGAAGAAGCTGCGGATGCAAAAGAAATTGCATATACCGAACTGACGGCTGACAATCTGGATCTTTTACAGGAGCTGGATCACCATGTAACCTTCCAGCTGGAAATGCCAAATGAAAACTATCATCTTTCAACATTTGCCGGCTTTGTAATCGGGGATGGTCAAAAATGGCTCGTCAGCCGTGATGAAAATCTGCTGCAGACCGAGCCAGTCAAAAAGATTTTAACCAGCGATCAATATACAAAAGACGTTTTTAATGCCAAAGCACAGATCGTCGGCCTCCACCGGTTGGGAATCGAGCTGAACTATGTGGCGTTTGACCTGCTGCTGGCTTCCTACCTGGTTGATCCAAGCGACAACAGCAATGATCTTGGCGAATTGGCCCATGCTCATGACTACTATGACGTCAAAAGCGATGAAGAAGTTTATGGCAAGGGTGTCAAACGGGCAATCCCCAATGACGACCAGATTTTCTTTACTCATTTGGCGCAAAAAGCTCGGGCTATTCACGAGCTGCGGGCTCCGGTTTATGAACAGCTTAAAGAACACGAGCAGATGCCGCTTTATGAAGACATTGAGCTGCCTTTGACCTATGTTTTGGCTAAAATGGAGATTGCTGGCATCAAGGTCGATGCACAAACGCTTAAAGAGATGGGCAGCAAGTTAAAAGAACGCTTAGCTGAAATCGAGCAGGTTATCTATCAAGAAGCAGGTACAGAGTTTAACATTAATTCCACCAAGCAGCTGGGTGAGATCCTGTTTGACAAGATGAAGCTGCCGGTTATTAAGAAAACGCGTACTGGCTACTCCACGGCCGTTGCGGTTTTAGAAAAGCTGCAGGGATATTCGCCGATTATTGGTCATATTCTGGAGTATCGGCAGATTGCCAAGCTGCAGTCGACTTATATCGAAGGACTGCTGAAAGTCATTCACAGCAACGACCAAAAGATTCATACCCGCTATCTGCAGACGCTGACGGCAACCGGTCGTCTTTCTTCAGTTGATCCAAACCTGCAGAATATTCCGGTACGCTTGGAAGAGGGTCGCCAGATTCGGCGGGCGTTTGTGCCAAGCGAGCCTGGCTGGAAGATTTTCTCTTCTGATTATTCACAGATTGAGCTGCGGGTTCTGGCACACATTACCGGCGACAAGAATCTACAGCAGGATTTTATTGATGGTAAGGATATTCATGAAAGCACGGCACGGCGCATCTTCCATCTGCTGCCGGGAGAAGAGGTCACGCCAGATATGCGTCGGCATGCCAAGGCAGTCAACTTTGGGATCGTTTATGGAATCAGCGACTATGGCCTTTCACAAAGCATTCACGTTACGCGTAAGCAGGCCCATGAATTTATCGAAAGCTACTTTGCGGAATTTCCTGGCGTCAAAAAATACGTCACGGAAATTGTCAAGTCAGCGCACGATAAAGGCTATGTCGAAACGCTGACGCATCGGCGACGCTATTTGGACGATATCCACTCCAAGAATTTTGCCAAACGCTCATTTGCTGAACGAACCGCGATGAACACGCCGATTCAAGGCAGCGCAGCCGATATTATCAAGATTGCCATGATCGATATGGACAAGATGCTGCGGGCTCATAATCTTAAAGCGCGGATGCTTTTGCAGATTCATGACGAACTGGTCTTTGAGGCGCCAGCTGCAGAGATTCCAACTTTGGAAAAACTGGTGCCCCAAGTCATGGATTCGGCCTTTAAGCTGGACGTGCCGCTAAAGGTTGAAAGCAAGTATGGCGATACATGGTATGATCTAAAAAAATAAATAAGTTCTAGGCCGTGGCAGTTAAGACTAGCCGCGGCTTTTGTTTTGGAATGCGTTTTGAGCAAAAAATTGGTTGAAAACCGAAAATCAACTATAATCAATAATGATTCTAAAAGAAACGAGGACGATCAAATGCCAGAAATGCCAGAAGTAGAGACCGTGCGCCGCGGGTTGATGAATATTGCCGCGGGCCGCAAGATTCAAGGAATTGACGTTTACTATGGAAAAACGATTGAAAATGACATCGATGAGTTTCGGCAAGACTTGGTTGGGCAGACGATTGAACGGATCGATCGCCGGGGTAAGTATCTATTGTTCCGCTTTACCAATAATTTAACCATGGTTTCGCATTTGCGGATGGAAGGCAGCTATTATCGTCAGCTCAATGATGGTCCAATCGACAAGCATACACATGTAGTTTTCCATTTTACGGATGGTACGGAGCTCTGCTATCGCGATACGCGCAAGTTTGGCCGTATGCGGCTGGTTCAAACCGGTGAAGAGATGCAGGTCGGCGGTTTAAAGACTATGGGACCGGAACCAACCACCAAAGACTTTAAGGTTGACTATTTTAAACGAATTTTGAAAAAGAGTCGCAGCAAGATCAAGCCGTTTTTACTAAATCAAGATCACGTTGCCGGGCTGGGCAATATTTATTGCGACGAGGTTCTTTGGCAGAGCCGGATTAATCCTGAACAGCCTGCCAATACGTTGAGTGATGAGCAGATTCAGGTTCTGCATGACAACATCATCAAAGAGATTGCCAAAGCGACTAAATACAAGGGGACAACCGTGCATACATTTATGAATGCCTTTGGTGAAGCCGGTGCCTTTCAAAATCAGTTGGAGGTTTATGGCCGTGGCGGTGAGAAATGCGAACGGTGCGGTCATAAACTGGTTAAAATCAAGGTAGCTCAGCGAGGCACGACTTTTTGTCCGCATTGTCAGGCTTGGGCAGGTGATCAGAAATGACTAAGGTGATCGGTCTGACGGGAGGAATTGCAAGCGGTAAGTCAACTATCAGCAATATCCTTAAAGAAGTCGGCTGGCCAGTAATTGATGCTGATCAGACAGCGCGGCAAGTCGTTATGCCAGGCAGCAAGGGTCTAGAGCAGATTGTAAGGCGCTTTGGCAGCCAGGTGCTCCAGTCTGATGGTACGCTTGATCGTGCGCTGCTGGGCAGGATGGTCTTTGGTGATCCCAAAGGCCTTAGCGATCTGGATCAAATCGAGCATCCTTTGATTATGGCTGCGATCGATGAACAGCTGACCAGCTTTAAAAAACAAGGGCTGCCCGTGGTGGTTTTGGACGTGCCGCTATTGTTTGAAACGGGAATGGATCAAGAATGCGACTTGACCGTATTGGCAGTCGTTGATCGCCAAACGCAGCTTGAGCGGTTGATAAAACGGGATCATTGCACTGAAACAGCCGCTTTGAAAAGGATTAATGCCCAGATGCCTTTAGAAGAAAAAATGCGTCGTGCCAACGTGATTATTGATAACAACGGCTCGCTTGAACAAACGCGCCGTCAAGTGGCGAAACTGGTTGAACGAGTAAGTCAGCCAAAATGATCATAAGTGTGATAAGATAAATGCATAACCTATTGACAGGAGGAATTCGGTATGCAATGTCCACACTGCCATCATAACGGATCGCGCGTGGTTGACAGTCGTCCCAGTGAAGATGGCACCTGTATTCGTCGCCGCCGCGAATGTGCAACCTGTGGCTTTCGCTTTACTACTTTTGAGCGCTATGAGGAAACGCCGCTTTTAGTAATCAAAAAAGATGGCACGCGGCAGGAATTCAATCGCCAAAAAGTTTTAAACGGGTTGGTCCGCTCGGCTGAAAAACGTCCCGTCAGCATAGAAAAGCTTACCAGCATCGCCAATGAGGTTGAAAGACGCGTTCGCTCACGTGGGGAAAATGAGGTTTCCAGTCAAGTGATCGGCGAATATGTTATGAATGCGCTCAAAGACGTTGATGAGATCTCCTACATTCGCTTTGCCAGCGTCTATCGGCAGTTTAAAGACGTCGATGCATTCATGAATGAGCTGGAGGCCATGATCAACCAGAATCATCAAAAGCATCAAGACTGATTAAGGAGGAGTCGTTATGGCTGAAGTGCAAGGGCGCTTGACGCCGCAAACCGGCTTTATCGTGGCCGCTGCGTCAGACTTTGTACAGTTTGACCAGGCGACTTTTATTGATTTTTACCAACCATTGCTGAGTCCCACCGCGCTGGGGCTTTTTTATGCTTTACAAAGTCAGCTGGTTCCAGAACCAATGCTGGCTAAGCGCCAGGCTCATAGTATTATGCTAGATCGTTTGAATCTAGGCGTGGCACAGTTTGCTGAGGCCCGCAATAGTCTGGAAGGCGTTGAAATGCTACAGACTTTTTATCAGCAAGATGAAATTGGCGGCGTCTATGTCTATGTTCTGCAGCCCACCATGACGCCTGAAGAATTTATTAACGATGATCTTTTAAGTGTTCGATTGCTCCAACAGATTGGCGAACAGCGGTTTAATGAACTGGTCGCTCGTTCAAGACGCTACCAATTTGATACCAGCCGCATGCATAATCTGACCCATGACTACTTTGAGGTTTTTCGACCAGATCGTGCGGCTTGGGATGCGGAACGACCGATTTTAAATAATGCCAGAGCGACGGCGGTTCCTGAAAGCCAGGCAATCCAAAAATTACCGTCCAACAATTTTGACTTCAACTTTTTGCTTGATCAGCTGAGAAATCGCGGCATTGATCTGCAAAGCGTTAAAGAGCAGCGGAAACTGATCATCTCAGAAAGCGTCATGTATAGTATTGATGAGAGCAGCATGGCTAGCCTGGTCTATGATGCGACGGATTTTAGAAGCGGCATTCTGCAGCCCCAGGTTCTAAAGCGAGGCATTGCCGCTCGTTATGCTGGTACGCTGCGGCAACAAGACGACCCGGCACCGACAATCCCGGCGGCAGCTGAAGATCTAACCGACCTGGGCGAGGTTGAGCGTAGCCTGATTCATACGGCACGCCAGTACGCACCTTATGACTATCTGGCTGGAATCAAGCATTCAAGCGGCTCTGGGTATGTCTCGCCAAATGAGCGCAACACCCTGACGCGCTTGGTTGAGCAGGGGCAGCTGCCTGGCGAGGTTGTCAATATACTGATCTATCATATAATCGTCCAAAAAGAAAACACCACCTTAAAGGCCAGTCTGGCAGATGGGATCGCCAATGCCTGGATCAAGGCTGGGGTAAAGACGGCAGCCGATGCAATTCGTGAAGTCAAGAATCATAAAAAGGATAATGATAGACAGGTTTCATCAAAGCCTAAGCGCCGCTATTATTCAAACGGCCGCAGCAATATCAATGAAGAACTGCCGGAATGGGCCAAGCATCCGGAAAAAGTCGTTGATAAAAAGCCAACTGCCGAACAAAAAGCAGAGTTTAAAAAAATGTTGGCTGAATTTAATAAAAGAAATACCGATCCAGATTCAAAAGTATAATGATTGGAGGGATTGCCAATGCGTCCTATCATAGAAACCATTAACTCGATTATCGGCGGGCAAAGCGGCTCACCTCAGTATCAGGAACTGATTAAAAAAGCCTACCAAGATCCTGAGGTGCAGAATTTTTTGCGTGAGCACCGTGCTGAACTGACTGATGAGCAGATCAAGCGGGGCGGGTCAAAACTTTATGAGTTCTACCATGAAAAAATGCTGCTCCAAAATCATCAGACCAGCATTGCCCCAGGCTATACCCCCCAGCTGGTCGTCAGCGCCGGCCGAATCGACGTGGTCTATGTACCGACTGCTCAGCTTAAGGCACAGCAGCAGGCTGCCGAGTTAAGACAGCGCGTGACGACCGTGCGGATGCCTAAATTTATTCGTCAAGCAAATTTTAGCGATATTTATGATGGAAATGTTGACCGCATGAAAGCTACGCAGGCAGCGATGAATTTTGTAGATAGCTACCAACCAGGCCAGTTTCAACCCGGAATGTATCTCTCTGGGAGCTTTGGGGTTGGCAAGACCTATCTGTTAGGCGCTACTGCCAATGCTTTGGCTAAAAAAGGCTTTATCTCAACCATGGTGCATTTTCCAAGCTTTGCCGTTGAGATGAAGGGAGCAATCAAGGATGGCACGATTAATGAACGGCGGGATGCTATCAAAAAAGCACCGATTCTGATGCTGGACGATATTGGTGCCGATTCAATGTCGGCATGGGTTCGTGACGATGTCTTGGGTGTAATTTTGGAATACCGAATGCAAGAAGAGCTGCCAACGTTTTTTAGTTCCAACTTTACCATGCAGCAGCTGGAAGACCAGCATTTGGCCATTGATGCGCAAGGCGCGCGTGAACCTTTGAAAGCCAAGCGGATCATGCAGCGGATTCGCTTTTTGTCGCAGGAGTATCATATTCAAGGCGAAAACATGCGGGCTGGAAATTAAATTGCTGCTTGACATTGTTAAATTGGTTTAGTATATTAGTATTTGTTGAAAGAAAAAGCAGAAGCACCCGCTTCTCGCCTTGGTGACAAGAGTTGCCGGGCTGACGAGTTTAAATGACCGTTGACATTCCTTTGTCAATGGAGTTTAGCGGGGTGCAGTATGCATTCCGCTTTTTTTGCTTGATCTTTCTGCTAGTAAAATTGGAGGTGTGTTGCCATAGCTCAAGGAATGATTGTCAATGACGGTATTCGTGCACGGGAAGTTCGTCTGATCGACCAAAATGGTGAACAACTGGGCATCAAGTCCAAACGTGAAGCTTTGCAGCTGGCTGAGGATGCCGGTCTTGATCTGGTGCTGGTTGCGCCCAAGGCCCGTCCTGCAGTCGCACGGATTATGGACTACGGGAAGTACCGTTTTGAGATGCAAAAGAAAGAACGGGAAGCCCGCAAGAATCAAAAGACGGTCACGGTTAAGGAAATCCGCCTGAGTCCTTCGATCGATACCAACGACTTCAACGTTAAGCTGAAGCGTGTACGGACGTTTATCGAAAAGGGCGACAAGGTGCGAGTTTCAATTCGTTTCCGTGGTCGGGCAATTACCCATAAGGATATCGGACGTGACATGATTGAAAAGATGGCCGAAGAAACTAAGGACATCGCAACGGTTGTGCAACGGCCAAAGATGGAAGGGCGCAGCATGTTCTTAACGCTGGCCCCTGCTGCTGATAAGGCAAAAAAATAATTATTAAGAAGGTAGGAAATAGTTATGCCAAAGATGAAGACTAATCGCGCTGCTGCTAAGCGTTTCAAGCGTACTGCCAAGGGTGGCTTCAAGAGTGCCCAAGCTTTCACCAGCCACCGTTTCCACGGTAAGACGAAGAAGCAACGTCGTCAACTGCGTGGCCTTTCCATGATGGACAAGTCCAACGTAAAACGTTACAAGAAGATGCTTCCTGCCAAGTAATCAGGGCATTTTACGATTAAATAATTTTTAAACAATCTAGGAGGATACCACTATGCGAGTTAAGGGTGGAACTGTTACGCGCGCACGTCGTAAGCGCATCATGAAGTTGGCTAAGGGTTACACTGGTTCCAAGCACCGTCTGTTCAAGACTGCCAAGGACCAAGTTATGAAGAGCGGTCTGTACGCATTCCGTGACCGTAAGGCTAACAAGCGCAACTTCCGTGAATTGTGGATTGCCCGGATTAACGCGGGTGCCCGTCAAAACGGTATCAGCTACAGCAAGCTGATGCATGGTCTGAAGCTGGCTAACATCGACATGAACCGTAAGATGCTGGCTGACTTGGCTGTTAACGACGCTGAAGCCTTTAAGGCCGTAGTTGATGAAGCCAAGAAGGCCCTCAACTAATTTGCGTTTAATACATTGATAAGGTTGGAGCAGTTAATGTTCTGACCTTATTTTTTTACCGCTGTCTTTGGATGGCACGTTAATTGAACCCTTACCGGTTAGTCGGTATAATTAAAATTAGAAATTTTTTACGAGGTGGAAAATGCTCGAAATGTTTAAACCGACTTGGATGGTTGAACGCGCTTATGAGATCTCACCAGCGGCTCTCAAGCGTCAAGGTATCCGAGCCGTCTTCAGTGATTTGGACAATACTTTGATTGCTTGGAACAATCCAAACGGGACGCCTGAACTACGGACTTGGATGGAAGAACTGCATCAGGCTGGAATTCCATTGATTGTTGTCTCTAATAACAGTCGGGCGCGAATCGGCAAGGCGGTTCAAAAGCTGGATCTGCCATATGTTGCGCGGTCACTTAAACCGTTTAGCTTTGGCATCACAAGAGCACGTAAGAAGTTGGGCCTAGAAACATCTGAGGTCGTAATGGTTGGCGATCAGCTGCTGACCGATGTGGCAGCTGCCAATCATGCTCATATTCGCAGTATCTTGGTTAAGCCGCTGATTGAAACCGATAAGTGGGTGACGCGGCCAAATCGCTTTATGGAAAAATTTGTTATGCAGGATTTGCAGAAACAGTATCCAGATATGGACTGGCAGGAGGAACTTAAATAGATGACAGAAATGCATGATGAAGAATTGCGCTGCATTGGCTGTGGCGCGATAATTCAGACTACGGATCCGGATGGTTTGGGATATACGCCTAATTCAGCACTAAAAAAAGGACTGGAAACAGGTGAGCTTTACTGTCAGCGCTGCTTTAGACTGCGCCATTACAACGAAATCGCGCCAGTTTCCTTGACTGATGATGATTTTTTGCGTCTGTTAAACCATATTCGCGATGCTCACGCTTTAATCGTTTATGTCGTGGACATCTTTGATTTTAATGGCAGTCTGATTCCAGGACTGCACCGTTTTGTGGGCAATGACAATCCGGTCTTGCTGGTTGGCAACAAAGAAGACGTACTGCCTCGTTCACTGCGGCGGCGCAAGTTAACGGACTGGTTGCGGCAGCAGGCTAATTTGGCTGGCTTGCGGCCAATCGATACACTGCTTGTTTCGGCTAAAAAGAACCATCAGATTGATCAGCTGCTGGCTGAGATTGAAAAGCATCGTGCTGATCGTGACGTCTACGTTGTTGGGGTAACCAACGTCGGTAAGTCAACCTTGATCAATGCCATCATCAAGCAGCAGACTGGGGTTCAAGACTTGATCACGACTTCGCGTTTTCCTGGCACGACGCTGGATAAGATAGAGATTCCTTTAGATGACGGTCACAAGCTGGTTGACACGCCAGGGATCATTCATCAAGAACAAATGGCGCATGTCTTATCGGCGAAGGACTTGAAAATTGTGGCTCCACAAAAAGAAATCAAGCCAAGGACCTTTCAGCTTAATGATTCACAGACCGTCTTTTTAGGCGGTGTGGCTCGTTTTGATTATGTAAAAGGACCGCATGCCGGTATCGTGGCCTATTTTGAAAACAGCCTGCCGCTGCATCGGACCAAATTGGCCAATGCGGATGAATTTTATGAAAAACACTGTGGCGATTTGCTGACGCCGCCAACCAGTGATGAAAAGGCAACCTTTCCGCCGCTTGAACGGCATGAGTTTGCTATTAAGGAAAAAAGTGATCTGGTCTTTGAAGGTCTGGGCTGGATTACGGTACCAGCTGGCACGACGGTAGCCGGATGGGCGCCTAAAGGAGTCGATGTCTTGGTACGTCGCGCAATGATCTGATTTAATCACAGAAAGGAAAATAATCTATGAATCTTCGCGGAAAGCAGAAGCGTTTTTTGCGTGCACAGGCTAACCATCTCCAGCCATTGTTTGCAGTCGGTAAGAACGGCCTAACACAGGCTTGGCTAGCGCAATTGGATGGTGCCTTGGACAAGCGTGAGCTGATCAAGGTCAGCATTTTGCAGAATGCCGATGAAACAACTGGCGATGTCAAAGAGTTCATTGAACAAAACAGCGATATTCAAGTTGTGCAAGAAATCGGCCGAGTACTGGTTTTGTTTAAGGTCTCAAGCAATCCCAAGCTGCGGGAACTCTCACAGCGTGTTGAACGCATCTAGAAACGAGGTGTGATTCTTGCAGCAGGCTAAAGCAACGATCGCAATCCCTAAGCCGCAAGTTCAGCGCACCAGCTTTCAGCATCGCAAGCGAATCGGTATTTATGGTGGGACATTTAATCCCGTGCATAACGCTCATTTACTGGCCGCTGACCAGGTTGGCAAAACGCTCTTATTGAATAAGGTGCTTTTCATGCCTGACATGATTCCGCCACACGTTGATCATAAGGAGGCTATTGATGCTGAAGACCGCGTCAATATGCTACAGCTGGCGATTGAGGACAATCCTTTGTTTGGTATTGAAATGGCTGAAATTGAGCGTGGCGGCATCAGCTATACCTACGATACGATGAAATATCTGAAAGAAAAGCACCCTGATACCGACTATTACTTTATTATCGGTGGCGATATGGTGGACTACCTGCCAAAATGGCACGAGATCGATAAATTGGTTAAATTGGTAAACTTTGTCGGCGTCCGGCGTCCTGGAGCGCAAAATGACTCACAATATCCGGTTATCTGGGTTGACGTACCAGGTGTCGGCTTCAGCTCAACCGATATTCGCGAGCGGATCAAGCAGGGCCGTTCGATTCGTTATATGGTTCCCGATAAAGTTGCCGAATATATTAAGGAGCATCAGCTATATCATGAGTGATGAATTGATTTATCAAGAGCATTTAATTCCAATGACACGCCAAGAGCTGATTGAACATCTACGGACTGCTTTGCGCGATAAGCGTTTTGAGCATGTACTGCGTGTTGAGAAAACCGCAATTGAATTGGCAAAACAATACGATGTTGATGTAGAAGCAGCCAGCATTGCCGGACTTTGTCATGATTATGCCAAGCAGCGTGCTGATGAGGACTTTATTAAGGTAATCAAAGCCAAGAAACTGGATCCCGACCTTTTAAACTATGGCAACGCAATCTGGCATGGATTTGTCGGCGCTGAGCTGGTTAAAGACGAACTTGGCGTGCATGATGAAGATATTTTGAACGCCATTCGCTTCCATACAACGGGGGCGGCTTACATGACCAAGCTAGCGCAGATCATCTATATGGCAGATTATATCGAACCAGGTCGCGACTTTCCGGCTGTTAAAAAGGCGCGCAAGCTTACCAAGCAGAATCTGGGAGCTGGCGTTGCCTATCAAACCAAGCATACGCTGCTTTACCTGATCAAAAACAACGCCCCGATTCATCCACAAACTCTGGCAACCTTTAATGCATGGGTGCCGCAATATGGAAAGGAAATTGATTAATGGACAGCAAAGAATTATTAAAGATGGCCGTACAGGCAGCAGATGGTCGGCGTGCCGAAGACATTACGGCCTTAAAAGTCGACATGATTACACCAATGGCTGACTATTTCGTTATTATGACTGGGGGATCCAATCGGCAGGTCCAAGCCATTGCCAACGCGATTATCGAAGCCGCTCATGAAAATGGCGTCGACATCAAGAGCGTTGAAGGCAAGCAGGAAGCACAGTGGATCTTGATTGATCTTGGCGATGTGGTCGTACACGTCTTTCGTGAAGAAACGCGCCACTACTATAACCTGGAAAAGCTTTGGTCTGACGCGCCGTTGGTTGACTTGAGCGAATGGGTTAAAGAATAGTCATGATCTACGGAACGTTTGCTCAGCTGTACGATGAATTGTTTGAAAGCGACATGTATCAGCAATGGCATGAATTTGTCGAAAACCGGCTGCCAAAAAGCGCACGGACGATTTTGGACGTTGCTGGGGGTGCGGGACGACTGGGCGTTTTATTGGCACGAGACGGCTATCAGGTCGTTGACTTTGATTTTTCAGAAGAGATGCTGAGTCTGGCTTTTAAGCATGCTCAAGAAGCACAGGTACCAATGACGCTGATACAAGGCGATATGCGCGATCTGAGCGGCTTGGATCAATATGATGCGATTACCTGTTTTGCCGACTCGCTTTGCTATCTGGATGATTTTGCCGACGTTCAGTCAACACTTGAACAGATGGCGGCACATTTAAAAGATGATGGTTGGCTGCTGTTTGACGTAATTACGCCATATCAGACCGATGAAATCTATCCCGGCTATATGTACAACTATGAAGATCCCGATGAGCAACGGGCCTTTTTATGGCGCAGCTATGCCGATGATGACGTTGAGCATGGCGTGATCCATGAATTAACCTTTTTTAACCGTCTGCCGGATAATCATTATCAGCGGCTGCATGAAACTCATTTTGAACGGGCTTATGAACTAAAAAACTGGCGAGAAGCACTTTTAAAGGCAGGATTTAATCGGATTGAGGTCAAAGCAGATTTTGGCCGCCGAGCGATTGATGAAAAAACGACCCGCTGGTTTTTTATTTGTCGAAAGCAGGTGAATTAATGCATGCGGTGGGGTTGGTAACTGAATATAATCCTTTTCATAATGGTCATCGCTATCACCTCAGCCAGGCGCGAGAGTTAACTCATGCCGAGGTTGTCGTTGCCGTAATGAGTGGTAATTTTACGCAGCGCGGCGAACCAACGCTGCTTGATAAATGGCAGCGAGCGCAAGCAGCACTGACTAATGGCGTCGATCTGGTTGTTGAACTGCCGATCTTTATGGCCGTGCAGCCAGCCCATCGTTTTGCGGCCGGAGCCTTAGAATTGTTGGCGACCTTAGGAGTTGATGACGTGGTTTTTGGTGCTGAACATCCAAAATGGGATTTTAAGCAGCTGGTAGCCGCGGAGCAAAACTTTACTGCCAGCGATTTTAGTCAGTATAACGCGACTTTTGCCACGCAGTTCAATGACCAGCTGAAAGATCAGACCGGCTTGTCATTGACTGATCCTAACGATATCTTGTCATTTGGTTATTATAAGGCACAGATTAATGAACGGCTGCCGCTTAGTCTGCACCCGATTCAGCGGCGCGGCAGTCAGTATCATGATGAGCATATTGAGGGAAAGATTGCCAGTGCCAGTGCGATTCGGCAGGCCGTTTTAGAGCATGGTGATTTTAAACAGGCAGTTCCTAAACAGACGGCCCAGCAGCTGCAAAAGCTTCAGCAGGTGCCTAGTTGGGACGCAATGTATCCGATGCTGCGCAATCTGCTGATTCAAACCCCGGTTGAGCAGCTGGCCCGGATTTATCAAATGGCAGAAGGACTTGAGTATCGGATGAAAGATGCGGCTCAGCGCAATCTGACCTTTGCTGGCTTTATGAAGGCAGTCAAGACGAAGCGCTACACCTACGCGCATCTGTTAAGAGTCTATCTGTATACGATCCTGCAGCTTACTGAGTCGCAGATGAGTGATCATCTTAAACGGCCCTATCTGCATGTTTTAGGCTTTAATGAACGCGGTAGAGCCTATCTGCATTCGATTAAGAAACAGGTTGAATTGCCGCTTTTAACCAAGATTGATCAAAACCTGCGCGATGATCTGATCAATCTCGACTATCGCGCAGGCAAGCTCTATCAGACTTTTACGCCGGTTGAACAGGATTTAAAGCATGCGCCGGTGATTGTTAAGGGTGTCAAGGAATAAACATTGACAAGCAAACTTGGGACTAGTATAATAACGCTTGTTGCATTAGGAGGTTAGTACCGTGAAATGGACGTTGGCTGAACTTCATCGCTATCATGATGAGCCGCTGCATATTCAAAGTACTTTTGATCTAAACGCATCACTGACAGAACGGTTCCCTAATCAAGTCCTTAACTGTCAGCCTGTTGAGGTTGATGGCTACGTGGTCTATGATCAGGGTGATGCTACTTTAAGTGTCAACGTCAAGACAACGCTGACCGTACCATCCAGCCGTTCGCTGAAACCGGTCGAATTGCCATTGGATTTTGCATTTGCTGAAACCTATGTCAATGATGAATCGCATGTAGGTCGTTATGAGGATGACGAATTGATTTTCGTTTTAGCTGACCCGCACGATACAATTGATTTTGAAAATGTTTTGGCCGAAAATATTATCGAGCAGATTCCAATGCAGGTATTGTCCGAAGATGAAAAAAACGCATCTCAAATGCCAAATGGCAAGGGTTGGGAAGTCGTTGCCGAGGATAATATCAATCAGGCACCGGATAAGGAACATGTTGATCCACGTTTCGCTAAGCTAAAAAACTTATTTCCTGATCAGGATAACCAAAATTAGCGAACGGTTAAAAACCACTAGTGGATAGATTATTTGAAGGAGGTGTCACACATGGCTGTACCAGCACGGAAGACATCCAAGACGCGTAAGCGCAATCGTCGTGGTCACATCAAGCTGACTGTGCCTGGCTTGGCTCCATGTCCAAACTGTGGTGAACTGCGCAAGTCACACATGGTTTGCCCAAGCTGTGGTTACTACAACGGCAAGCAAGCTGTTGAAAACAACTAATCACGTCGATTTTATTCGATTAAAGACCTTTCTCGAGGCGCCGGACCTGGGAAGGTCTTTTTTTTATGTAAAGATTGAAAAAATTTTAATTTTAACACCGTTTAATTAATCTTAAAGGTAGGGAAGATTAGGTTTGTGTGATAAAATTGTTGTGGTTATTATGTGGGAGTAAGACCCACCAATTTAAACGAGGAGCGTTTTAATATGAGTCGGATTTTAATTATTGAAGATGAAGAAAACCTGGCACGATTCGTAGAACTAGAATTAAAGCATGAAGGCTATGAAACCGATGTTGAGCTTGATGGCCGCGCCGGACTGGATGCCGCTTTGAATCAAGACTTTGACGTGATTCTGCTTGATTTGATGCTGCCAGAACTGAACGGGATTGAAGTAGCCCGTCGCGTGCGGGAAATCAAGGACACGCCGATTATCATCATGACGGCACGTGATTCGGTTATTGATCGGGTTTCTGGCTTGGATCATGGGGCTGATGACTACATCGTCAAGCCATTTGCCATTGAAGAGCTGCTGGCCCGCGTACGAGCACTGCTGCGTCGAATCAGTATTGAAGGCGGCAATGCCAAGAGTCATCAGACAACGGTTACGTATAAAGACCTGACGATTGAAAAAGAAAACCGCGTCGTTCGTCGTGGCGAGGAGATCATCAACCTGACCAAGCGTGAATATGAACTGCTTTTGATCTTGATGGAAAACATCAATGTCGTCATGTCGCGTAAAGAATTGCTCAGCAAGGTTTGGGGATATGATTCCAAGGTTGAAACCAACGTTGTGGATGTCTATATCCGTTATCTGCGTAATAAAATCGACCGCCCTGGCGAAAAGAGCTACATTCAAACCGTTCGCGGTACTGGTTACGTAATTCGTTCCTAGTTGTTAAAGAAGGGTCTTTATGAGCGAAAAGCAATCAAAATCATCTCGCTTCGTTTCGCTCAAGGTAAAGTGGGCTATTGGCACGGCCATTGGATCTTTAATCATTTCAATGATCGTAGTGGTCTCACTGTTTAGTGCCTTCACACAAAACCTGCTACAGCAGGAACGCAGCGAGCTTAATCATAATATGTCCATCGTGGTTCGGCAGTTGGGCAATGCTGGCGAAAGCTCTTTGACCAAGAATAGGGTGCAGTCGATTTTTAAACGTGAAATCATGCTTAACGACACGACTGAATTTTATCGTCAGCCCTTGGTGCAGGGATTAAGCAATTCCCAAGTGACAATTACGGTGATGAACGGCAAAGGCCAAAAGATTTTTGAGACGGCCAAGGCAACGCTGCCGCTGAAAACTTATCAGCATTCCGCAACAGAAATGGTCAAGGGCAATCATCATCGCATTATGGTTGGTCGTGAACCGATCCTGTCACATGATGGTACGATCATCGGCTATGTCCAGGTAGAAAATGATTTAAGTCAGTACTATCAAGTCTTTAAACGCTTGATTTTGATTTCGGTGCTGGCTCTTTGTCTGGTTGTGATTGCCAGTGGCCTGTTGGGGTACTTTCTATCTTATTATTGGTTGCGGCCACTCGACGATATTCATGATACCTTGACAGTAGTAAGAGATGATCCAACCAGCGATGTGCGCGTGCCGAAAGACGTTGCTGAATTAAATGACGAACTGGGCGAATTATCGCGCATGTTTAATCAGATGCTTGATCAGACACAGCGCTACATTGACCAGCAGACGCAATTTGTCAGTGACGTTTCACACGAGCTCAGAACGCCGGTTGCCATTATTCAAGGACACATGGAAATGCTGCAGCGCTGGGGCAAGGATGATCCCCAAGTCTTGGATGAGTCAATTGCCGCTGCCTTAAAAGAAACAACGCGGATGAACAGTCTGATCAAAGAAATGCTTGATCTGACCCGCGCCGAACAAGTTGACGTTAAGTTTCACGATGCCGTCACTGGGGTAAAAGACGTGGTCGAACAAGTATTTAACAATTTCAAGATGCTGTATCCGGACTACGTTTTCCGCTTTGATGATGATCTGCATGAAGACGTTCCAGTACACATCTATCGTGACCATCTTGAACAGATCCTGATCATCTTATTTGACAATGCCGTGAAATATTCTAAAGATCGCAAGGAAGTTCATCTTTCCTTATCGCGCAATCTAAATGCTATTGAAATTGGTGTTCAGGACTTTGGCGAGGGGATCCCGCAAGAAGACGTGCTGCATGTCTTTGATCGTTTCTATCGCGTTGATAAGGCTCGCAGCCGTAAAAAGGGTGGCAATGGTCTGGGACTGGCAATTGCCAAGCGGCTGGTCGAAGGCTATCATGGTCATATTGCCGTTGAAAGTACGGTTGGATCTGGATCGCTGTTTCGGATTACTTTACCGATCGTGAAGGAAAAACCGGTTGAAAAAGATAAATAAGCGCAGTCTTTAGCTGCCGTAAACAAAAACCTCGTTTCAAAAATTGAAGCGAGGTTTTTTATTTAGATTGATTTGGTCAGGTTGGCTTTCCTTTGGGCATCTTCCATCAGTTTGAGCCGGTGATCCTGTTGATGAACCAGGAAAAAGCCAATCAGCGTGATCAAAAGCTCCGTTACTGGTACGGCAGCCCAAACCCCATTAATGCCGAACAGCCAACCCATTAGGATGATGGCAGGCAGCAAGACGACATAGCCTCTTAAAAGCGAGAGTGAAAACGAAAGCGTGGCGCAGTTAATGGCGGTCAGGAAAATAATCATCAACAGATTGATTGCTGAAAATAAAGTACTGGTAAAGTAGATCGGCATTCCCTCCATGGCATAGCGAGTCAGCTGCAGAGAATGGTCGTGGTTGAACAGCGTAATAATTGGATGACGGAATACAACCAGGACGATAAACGCTAAAACGGCAATTACTGCCGTGATCTTTAATCCGTGTCTTAACGCTAGCCGGACGTTGCGAAAATGCCGCGTCCCATATTCACGACTGGCTAATGGCTGAACCCCTAAAGCGACACCATTAGCGATTGCTACGGTAACGATGGCGATGTTTGAGATTACGCCATAAGCTGCCACGGCATAGTTGCCGTTGAGTTTGAGCAAAACCATGTTGAAGACATAGATTGAAACCCCAGTACTTAATTCGTTTAGGCAGGCTGAAACGCCAAGCTTAGCAGCTGTTTTAAGCGTTTTAAGCCTTGGCCAGACCCAGTGCCATTCCAGCTGCCGATATGGAAAACGTTTATGAAAAGAAAGTACGATCAGACTGGTTGCTGGCGAAACGACTGCTGCTAAGGCGGCCCCTTCGATCTGAAGATGCAGGCCAAAAATAAAGAACCAGTCAAAGATGATAACGACAAAGCTTTCAATCAATGCGGCGCGCATTGTCAAGCCGGGATGATTGTCGTTGCGAACGAAATTAACGGAAATGTAGTTGGCCATGGTAACTGGCGCGTCAATTGACATCAGCCGCAGATACTTGATTGCCATATCCATGGTCTGATCATTGGCACCCAGAATCGTTGCCAGTGGCCGTGTAAATAGATTGATTAGAATAATGACTGCAGTTCCCAGCAAAACGGCAAAAATAACCAGTTCACTGTAAAGCGTCTTAACGCGTTCTGGATGGTCAACCTTATTCAATGAAAAATAAGCAGCGCCGCCCACGCCTAAAAGCAGGCCAGTACAGTTGAAAAGACTATAGATGGGCAGAGCCAAATTCAAGACGGTCAAGCCCATTGCTCCGGCAGCCATTGAGATAAAAAGCGTATCAATCAGAATATAGATTGAAAGGCCGACTGAAGCGGTAACGTTACGGACGATATAGTTGTTTAACTCGCCGATGATCGATTCATGATGTTTCAATTTTCACCATCCCTTTGCTTTAGGAGCGCTGATTAGACAAACCTTGCTCATATTATAAAATAAAAAAACGGTCAGCGTAGCAGTTAAGCTGCATCAGATCAAAAAGAAAGAGCCGATTCGTCTCATAGAAGAATCGTTGAGATAAATCAGCTCTAATGATTTAGATGATAATGCCATTGCAATGATCGAGCTCATGCTGAACGGCCTCAGCAGCAAACCCAGTCAATGAAAGCGATTGTTTTTGCCAGTTAAGGTCGTAATATTCAACAACGATCTGCTGGTAACGGGTTGCTGGGCGCTGGCCAGTGAGACTGAGGCAGCCTTCCTTGGTCTGGTAAGGCTCTTTTTTGATCGTCAGTTTTGGATTCAGCATGGCTACGCTGACCGGTCCCAAAGATACGGCAATTACAGCAACCGGCGCGCCAATCATATTGGCTGCCATCCCAACGCAATTTGCGGAATTAGCCGCAAGCGTTTCTAAAAGGTCCTTGGCTAATGGGATATCTTGTTTAGTGGCTGGGCGAGCTTTTTGGGATAGAATCTGCAGGTTGCGACAGATTGGCTTGATCATAATGATTAGTTTCCTTTCTTTTTATCTGAGTTTATAAAAAGCATCGGGTCACAATCAGACCGCGATGCTTTAGGATCAATTACTTGGATGAATGATGGTGCTGCTTGCCGGCATTGCGACGCCGATTCTTATTAGCAGCAGGCTTGGATTTGGCTGGTGCCTTTTTGAGCTGTTCAATCGTATCAGTCGTCGGCTTGGCGACAGTTGGCTGAGCAGGAATCGGGTCTGGCATCTTAACTGGGTGATCCTTCATTTCTTGTTTGATGTTTTCACGCAGCTTTGGTCGCCAGGCATTTACCAGCCAAGTCTGCAAGATTGCAAACAGGGCACTAACGACAAAGTATAGTCCTAAACCAGCTGAAGACGTCCATGCGATAAACAAAATCATAACTGGGCTCATCAGCATGGCAGCCCCCATTTGTTTACGCTGTTCCTTAGGCACGCCAATCATGGAAAGCCAGCCTTGGACCAGATAAGCCAAGAATGACAAGATGGCCAGAATCGCGCTTGGCTTCCCTAAAGGCATTCCCATGAACGTAGCATGGTAAAGATCGGGCGAGTAGCGGATGGCCGCGTACAGAGCAGCAAAGATCGGTAATTGAATCAGTAAAGGCAGGCAACCGATTCCACCGGTCATCGAGATGTTGTTGTCACGATAAAGCTGCATCATCTGCTGGCTGACAGCGGCTTGTTCCTGGGGCGTCTTGGCGTCTTTTTGCCGTTGCTGCAGCTCACGCAGTTGCGGCTGCACCATTGCCATTTTTTCCTGCATCAGCGTTGATTTTTTCATTTGGCTCATCATAACCGGCAAAAGGATCAAGCGGACGATCACAACGATCACGACGATTGCCCAGCCATAGTTGTTTCCCATGTGCTGAGCCAGCCAAGTCATCAGGTGCTGCATGGGTTTAGCCATGTAATTGTAGACCCAGCCGATTGGATGTCCATGCTTGTCGGTACGTACGCAGCCGCTTAAGATCAGCAGCATGGTGCCTAAAAGCATGGCCACGGTGAGGCGTTTTTTCTTCATTTTAAATAGCTCATTCCTTTGACTTCAATAAATTTAACATTTTGTATCTTACCTTAAAAAGGGCTTAAAATCTAGCAACTTCAACAAGATCACCGCATTTTAAAGTCCTGCCAGTCGTTTCTGATAGCGCGTGGCTCGATTTGCATGCCAGCAACTTTGGCATATGGATTGGGACCGGCCTGGACTTCTTTGACAAACATTTTGACCGCTGCAGCTGGACCTTGGACGTCGATCGTAACGCTGCCGTCCCATTCGTTTTTGACTTGACCGACCAGACCGTGCTGCAAAGCCAGTTCGTGAGTTGACCAGCGAAAACCAACGCCCTGGACTCTGCCAGTGACGACAATATGATAATTAAGCATAAAAACCCCTCCCGTAAGCGGTTGACGATTATCAAGGATCGTTAGGATAATGGTATAATTGAGTTAACGATAAACTGAGGTGAAAAATTAAACTATGGAAGAATTAACTTCAATTCATAATCAACGCGTCAAAAACTGGAAAAAACTGCAGACGCGCAAGTACCGTCGGCAAACTGGCCAATATATGCTGGATGGCTGGCATTTGGTTCAAGAAGCGATGCAAAGCGGACTAACGATTCATGAGCTGGTTGGGACTAAGGCTGCCTTGACCGAACACAGTGATATTGTATCACGGGTTGACGCAGTCTATCAGGTCACGCCTGAAATCATGCGTCATATTACAGAAACGATCACGCCCCAAGGCATCGTAGCAATTGTTGACATGCCGGATCTCAAACGCAAGCCTGACCTGCCGTTAAAAGGAGCATGGCTGCTGCTGGATCGGGTGCAGGACCCAGGCAACGTAGGAACGATGGTCAGAACTGCTGATGCGGCCGGCTTTGCGGGAGTGGTTGCTGGAGATCGGACCGCTGACTTCTGCAGTCCGAAAGTAGTCCGTTCTATGCAAGGAAGTCAGTTTCACCTGCAACTGTTTGAAGGCGACTTGAACAAATGGATTGCTGATTTTAAACAGCAGCATTCTCCAGTGTACGGCACGCAGCTTAACCCGGCGGCCAAAAACTTTCGTGATGTGCATCCCGGCACCGATTTTGCCTTGATTATGGGGAATGAAGGTCAAGGGATGAGCGCTGATCTTTTAAAGCAAACAACGGATAATCTGTATATTCCAATGCGTGGCCAAGCCGAGTCACTCAACGTTGCAGTTTCAGCTGGTATTTTAATGTTTCAGCTAAACGCCCAAAACTAAATCCTCAGTTGTCGTCAATCCTGCTGAGTTGCTTACTATTAATACTTACATTTTATAAGAGCTTATTAATTTATTTTTGATAGCAAATCATGTATGATATTGACAAATAAAGGAAGGGGCCAGTTACTATGAAAACCGAAAACGAATGGCGTCAAGACCCAGAATATGTATCCTTGGTCAAAGATCTGCTAGAACAGCCGGCCGTTAAAAGGCTTGCACACTATAAGCAGCATCATCATTCCAATCGCCTGCAGCATTCGATTGCCGTTTCTTTTGACAGCTACAAGCTGGCAAAGAAAATGCATCTGGACTACAAGAGCACGGCGCGGGCCGGACTTTTGCATGATCTGTTCTACTATGACTGGCGAACTACCAAATTCAATCTGGGGTCGCATGCCTTTATTCACCCTCGTGTTGCCTTGCGTAATGCTGAAAAAATCACGCATCTGAATAAAAAAGAGCGTGACATTATCTTAAAGCATATGTTTGGTGCGACCATGGCCGTTCCACGCTACATGGAAAGTTTGATCGTGTCAATGGTGGACAACTACGAAGCTGAGCATGAATTCTTCGGTCCGCTGCGCAAAAAGCTTGAACAGCAAAAAAAGGTTGTGGATTGGCATGCTGCTCCTTCCAAAAACAGTAAAAAGATTTAGTTTTGAAGAGGGGAAGATTACATGGATCAAGTAAAGGCCAAACAGGATGATTTTACGCTGTGTCCAAAGTTTACAGAGACATTTGCCATGCTGGGGAAAAAATGGAACGGACTGATCATTGAAGTCTTGCTGCATGAACGTACGCAACGCTTCAAGGATCTGGCAGCACATGTGGAAAAATGCAGCGATCGGGTACTTTGTGAACGGTTGAAGGAACTGGAAGAAGACGGGATTGTTTCACGTAATACCTATCCTGGTGAAAGTCGGGTTGATTATTCATTGACTAAACGTGGCCGCGATTTGGCACCAGTAATGGAAGCCGTACACGAATGGAGCAATCAGTGGTGCGGTAAAGACTAAAATTAGGACTTGACCAAGGTGTCATGATTGCCTAAAATAGCTTTATATTTATTAAAGCGACTGTGATGGAAATTAGTAGCTGATCAAACGGCATCAAGGGAGAAATGATCATCGACTGCAAATCATTTCTGTTGGCATCAGCGAATTTCACTTCCGGAGTCGGTACCTTGTATCCCGGTTGACGACCGTTATCAGTCATTTGAGCGTATGACATTGTCATAAACCAGGGTGGTACCGCGAAAAACTCGTCCCTCGATTCGTCGAAGGACGAGTTTTTTTGTGGCCACGCTAAGGAGGAAAATTGATGGGTTTAAGAGAAAAACTTGAAGAATTGCGTCAACAAGGTCTCAGTGAAATTGCAGACAGTGAGGACTTAAAGAACGTTAACGATATTCGTGTCAAGCTATTGGGTAAGAAAGGCCCAATTACCAACGTTCTGCGCGGCATGCGAGATCTGAGTGCCGAAGAACGGCCAAAAGTCGGCAAGTTTGCCAATGAGGTCCGTGATGAATTGCAAAAGGCTTTGGAAAATAAAAAGGCCAGCCTGGAACAAGCATTGATGGATGCTAAGCTGCAAAGCGAATCAATTGATGTTACGCTGCCAGGAACGCCGGTTGCACAAGGCCAGCCGCATGTGATTCAGCAAATCATTGATCAGCTGGTTGATCTGTTCATTGGCATGGGTTATGAAGTTGCAGTCGGTGATGAAGTTGAACAAGAAGAATACAACTTTGAAAAGCTGAACCTGCCTAAGGATCACCCAGCTCGTGACATGCAGGATACTTTCTACATTACGCCATCAGTTCTGATGCGGACGCAGACTTCGCCAATGCAGGCGCGGATGATGGAAAAACACGACTTTTCCAAGGGTCCTTTGAAGATGATCTCACCAGGTAAGGTCTACCGGCGCGATACTGATGATGCCACGCACAGTCATCAGTTCCACCAAGTCGAAGGACTAGTTGTCGGTGAACACGTAACGATGGCTGATTTGAAAGGGACGCTGGAAGTCGTTGCCCAAAATCTGTTTGGTGATCAATTGAAGGTTCGCTTGCGGCCAAGCTACTTCCCATTTACCGAACCAAGCGTTGAAGCTGACGTTACCTGCTTTAATTGTCTGGGCAAGGGCTGTGCAATCTGTAAAGGAACGGGCTGGATTGAAGTCTTGGGTGCTGGGATGGTTCATCCAAACGTTTTGAAGATGTCAGGCGTTGATCCTGATGTATATGGCGGCTTTGCCTTTGGACTGGGGCCGGACCGCTTTGCCATGATTAAATACGGTGTTGAAGACATTCGTGATTTCTACCAAAACGACATGCGCTTCTTGACGCAATTTGATCAGAAAGGATAATCTCAATGAAAGTTTCATACCAATGGTTAAATGAATATCTGCCGCTTGAAAAGAACCAGATTGAACCCAACGCGCTGGCCGAAAAACTGGCTTTGACCTCAGTTGACATTAATGAGGTCTACTCGCCAAGCGATGGGCTGAGCAATATCGTCGTGGGTCAGATTGAATCGGTCAAGCCACATCCAGACTCTGATCACCTCAATTTGTGCCAAGTTAAGATCAGCGAAGGGGCTACCGTTCAGATTGTCTGTGGCGCACCTAATGTCAGTCAGGCAGCTGGTAAGAAGGTCATTGTTGCCTTAGCTGGTGCCAAGCTCAAAGATGGCACCAAGATCAAGCGCGGCAAGATTCGTGGCGAAGAATCAAACGGCATGCTTTGCGCGCTGCAGGAAATTGGCTTTAGTGACAAGATTGCACCAAAGGCTTATGAAGAAGGCATCTGGTTCCTGCCAGATGATGCCAGGGTGGGCGATGCCGTCTTTGGCTACCTGGGAATGGATGATACGATCATTGACACCGATTTGACGCCAAACCGGGGCGACATGCTGAGTATGTACGGTAACGTCAACGATCTGAGTGCGATTTACGACTTGCCGAATAATTTCGTTTCACATGACGTTAAGGAAAACGGTTCGCAAAAAGCAGCCGACTTGCTTAAAATTACGATCCCGGATCCAAAGATTGCACCGGTCTACAAAGCACGGGTGATCAAGAACGTTAAGCTGGGTGAGAGTCCAATGTGGCTGCAGATTCGGCTTTGGAATTCTGGGATTCGGCCAATCAACAATGTCGTGGACGTTACCAATTACATCCTGCTCAAGTACGGTCAGCCAATGCACAGTTATGACTATGATCGGTTGCCGGCCCATGAGCTCAGCGTTCGTCATGCGCATGAAGGCGAAAAGTTCGTAACGCTGGATGAGGCCGAACAAACGCTGCAAAAAGAAGACATCCTGGTAACCTCAAACGATGAGCCAGTCTGCCTGGCCGGAACGATGGGCGGCTTGAGCACGGCCGTTAACGGTCAAACACAAAACGTGGTCTTAGAGGCTGCCATCTTTGATTCAGTCATGGTTCGCAAGCAGGCGCGACGCTTGGATCTGCACAGCGAAAGCTCAATGCGATTTGAACGGGGCGTTAATCCAGAAACTGTAGAAACGGCCTTAAATGAGGCTGCTTACTGGCTGCAGCAGCTGGCTGGCGGTGAGGTTGAGCAGGGCATCGTTACTGGCAGTGAGACGCCAAGCAAGTCAACGCCAATTACGATGTCTTTGACTAAGATCAATGCCGTATTGGGCACGGATCTGAAACTGGCACAGGTTGAAAACATCTTTGATCGACTGAAGTTTGCCTACACGCAATCGGATGACGATACGCTGGTCGTAAGCGTACCGGCACGGCGCTGGGATATCAGCATTGCGGCCGATCTGAATGAAGAAATCGCTCGTCTGTACGGCTACAACAATATTCCTTCAACCTTGCCAACCATGACGCGGACGCTGGGCGGCTTGAATTTGCGGCAAAAGTTCTTGAAGGCAACGCGCCAATCTTTGCAGAGCATGGGATTGAACCAGGCGATCAGCTACTCATTAATGAACGAAGAACAGGCTCAGCAGTTTACGATTGAACCAGCTGTTAAGCCAATGCAGCTTGACTACCCAATGAGTTCTGATCATACAACGGCTCGCGAAAGCATCGTCAGTGGTCTTTTGGTTGATGTAGCCTACAATACTACGCGTCAGGTAGAAGATATCGCGCTTTATGAACAGGGCCGCGTCTTCATTCCAAAAGGCGGCGAGCGTCCTGAAGAGCAAGAACACGTTGCTGGGGCCATGGCGGGAAGCCTGTTGTCTGACAGTTGGAATCTACAGCGACGTCCGGTTGATTTTTATCAGATCAAGGGAATCGTAGAACGCTACCTGCACAACATGGCAATTGCCGGCACGATTGAATACGTTGCTGACAGCACCCGTCTTGAGATGCACCCTGGTCGGACGGCCAATATTTTGTTAAACGGCAAGCTGATTGGATTCGTTGGTCAGGTTCACCCACAAATGGCCAAGGACTTAAAGATTCCAGAAACCTATGTCTTTGAACTGAACGTCGAAGCACTGCTGGCTGCCGATAAGCTGCCAAAACAATATCGTCATATCAGCAAATATCCAGCCGTAACGCGTGATATTGCTCTGTTGGTTGCTGAAGACGCAACGAATGAAGAAGTCGTTGATCTGATCTACCAAAAAGGCGGTCAATACCTCAAAGACGTTCACCTGTTTGACGTCTACACGGGTACCAAGCTGCCAGCTGGCAAGAAGTCGTTGGCCTACACGCTGACTTATCAAGCTGATGATGCAACGCTGACAGAAGATCAGGTTAATGAAGCATTTGCCAGAGTCGAAAAACACCTGCAAAATGTTTTGAATGCAGAAATTCGTTAATTGTAGTTATTGATTAGGGGACGTCTAAAAAGGCGGTCCCTTTTTGCTATTTTGTTTGAGGACCTTAAAATGCCCCATTTTACCAAACAACAGATTCGGCGTCAAAACATCGTGACCCTGCTTTTGATTGTTATTCTCATCGTTAGTGGTTTGATTGCGCATGGCTGGTTTAATCATGAGCTGCTGCCGGTAGATGCCGATGACCAAACCAGGCGCGTGGTTGAGATTCCTAAGGGTACGACCGATAAACAGGCCGGGACGCTGCTTAAAAAGAAAAAACTGGTTCGCAATGCCTATGTATTTGACTATTATCTGCAGACGCACAAGACGCAAGGCATTAAGGCGGGGCGCTTTTATTTGAAACGGAGTCAGTCAACGCCCCAGATCGTTGAAAAACTGCAGCAAAAACCAACGGCTGCGACAAATACTGCCGAATAAACTTGTCGCTGCTATCTGGCTGCGCTATACTAAGTTTCGTATTGATAAATAAAGGAGAATTTTAGCGTGAACAATGATGACAAACGTCCAATCATTATTGGCGTAACGGGTGGCTCCGGCAGTGGCAAGACCACGGTTAGCCGGGCTATCTACAATCAGCTGCATGGACAATCCATCCAGATTATCACTCAAGATACCTATTACAACGACCAGGCTGATATGACTATGGAACAGCGCAAGGCCGTCAACTATGATCATCCCTTGGCCTTTGATACGGATCTTTTGGTTGAGCAGCTGGACCAACTGCGGCACAATCAAGCCGTTGAAATGCCGGTCTATGACTACAAAGCCTACACGCGGGCTAAGGAGACCGTGCATGTGGAACCACAAGACGTAATTATTCTGGAAGGCATTTTGATCCTGGATGACGAGCGACTCCGTAATCTGATGGATATCAAGGTGTATGTTGATACTGATGATGACATTCGCATCATCCGCCGTATTCAGCGTGATATGGAAGAGCGCGGGCGTTCGCTGAACTCAATTATTGGTCAGTATTTGGCAACGGTTAAGCCGATGTATCATCAATTCATCGAGCCAACCAAGCGCTACGCCGATCTGATCGTGCCAGAAGGTGGTGAAAACCAGGTCGCAATTGATCTTTTATCGACTAAGGTTCGCGACATTCTGGTTAAGCGCGGTCATACTGAACTAAAGTAAGCATAAAGATGGTTTACAATTATTGTTGAGCATGTTAACGTTGCAAAAGACGAAATTCAAACAGAAATCTAGGAAAATTTAAAGGAGTTGTTGAAATGGCTGAAGAAAAAAGCTACCCAATGACAGCTGAAGGTAAGCAGAAACTGGAAGAAGAACTGGAAAACCTGCGCTTGGTACGGCGTCCAGAAGTAATCAAGCGAATCAAGATCGCCCGTAGCTATGGTGACCTTTCGGAAAACTCTGAATACGAATCTGCCAAGGATGAACAGTCATTCGTTGAAAGCCGGATCTCACAGATCGAACACATGCTGCAGTACTCAGTGATCATTGATAACAATGACGTGGCTGCCGATGAGGTTTCGATGGGTCGTCAGGTGACGTTTAAGGAACTGCCAGATGAAGAACCAGAAACCTACCAAATCGTTGGCGAGTCTGAATCTGACCCGCTGAACGGCAAAATCTCTAATGAATCACCAATGGCTAAAGGCTTGATTGGTCACAAGGTCGGCGATGAAGTCGAAATTGAGATTCCAAACGGGACGATGAAAGTCAAGATTCTGGAAGTTAAATAATCGGTGAGCATTTGCCAGCTGATCGGCGCGATTTATGTGGGTCTTTATCAAATCGTATTGGTGAAGATCAATTCCCTGCTTCAAAAATGAAGTGGGGATTTTTTATTGCTTTAACGTTGACAAATGTAATTTAAAAGTGCAGACTGATCACATCAATAATTACATGTGTAAACAAAGGGGGACTAAACAAATGCTTAAGTTTTTGATTTTATTGATAGCCATGCTTTTAATCGTAGTAATTGGCTGGTGGTTCTTTGGTCATCATCAAGAAAAGGCCACGACAGCGCGGCTTAATGACAATGGTCAGGATCAAAAAATCAGAGTTGAGGTCAATGGCGGCTATTCGCCAAGCACGATCGTTTTAAAAAAAGGCGTACCGGCAGAACTGGATTTTTATCGCAAGGATCCTTCTGCCTGTCTGGAAAGAGTAGTTTTTCCAGAACAGGGAATCAACGAGAAACTGCCACAAAATCAGCTGCACCAGATTGAATTTGACACCAGTAAAGCCGGCGAGTATGAATTTGCCTGTGGAATGAATATGTTTCATGGCAAGGTGATTGTCAAATGATGAGCATTCGAAAACGCTTCTGGCTGGCATTGATACTTTCCTTGCCAATGCTTTATGAAATGCTGGCCATGCTGTTTGCCTGGCCGTTGCTGCCAAACGGTAATTGGATCGCGTTGGTGCTGACGACTTTGATCATGCTGATATCTGGACGGGCATTTATTCAAAGTGCCTGGGCAGCATTTTTGCATCACCATGCCAACATGGACACGTTGGTTGCCGTTGGGACCATGACGGCATATCTTTACAGTCTCGATGCTTTGATGCATCAGCGAGACGTGTTTTTTGAAAGTGCCGCTTATATTATCGTCTTTGTCTTATTAGGCCAGTATCTGGAAGACAAGATGCGCACACAGGCTTCGCAGGCAACGACTAAGCTGCTGGAACTGCAGGCAAGACAGGCCACCGTAATCAGAAATGGTCAGACTAGTCAGATTCCGATTGAAGAAGTTATGATTGGCGATCGGCTGCTGGCCAGACCAGGAGAAAAAATTGCCGCGGATGGCAGAATCGTTAAGGGACATTCAACGGTCAATGAGTCAATGATTACCGGCGAAAGCATGCCAATTGAAAAACAGGCTGGTGATCTGGTAATCGGCGGCACGCTTAATCAAACCGGAGTATTAGAGTACACGGCTGAAAAGGTTGGCAAGGATACCATGCTGGCTCAGATCGTTGAAATCGTCAGACACGCCCAATCCAGTCACGCGCCGATTCAAAAAATGGCTGACCGGATTGCTGATGTTTTCGTTCCAGTGGTCTTGATGATTGCAATTGCCGTTTTTGCCGTCTGGTACGTCTTTTTGGATGCTGAATTAGCCAAGGCGCTGACCTTTGCTGTTTCGACAATCGTAATTGCCTGTCCATGCGCTTTGGGCATTGCCACGCCGACAGCCCTGATGGTTGGTACGGGGCGTGCGGCTAAAATGGGGATTCTGATCAAAAATGGCGAAGTATTGGAAACCGCCAGTCATATTAAAAACATTGCCTTTGATAAAACTGGTACGCTTACGCAGGGACAGCCGGTCGTTACGGATGTAATTGGCGACCCAAAGCAAGTCTTAACGCTGGCAGCTGCTTTAGAGTCGCTGTCGGAGCATCCACTGGCTGACGCAATCGTAAAGGCGGCACAGAATCAAGCAATCATTCTTCCTAAAGTGACCGACTTTTTTAATCGAGTGGGACAGGGCGTTACCGGTCAAGTCAATGGTCATCAGGTATTTGTCGGCAAGCCCCAGCTGGCCAGTCAACCGCTGGGCAAAGAATGGCAGGATCAAATCGAGCAGCTTCAAGAAGTCGGCAAGACAACGGCCGCAGTTGGTCAAGATGGACTGATCATCGGCCTGATCGCGATTCAAGACGCTCCCAAGCCGTCTGCTCAAGCAGCAATCGCCAATTTGAAGCAGCAAGGGATGCACACAGTTATGATTACCGGTGATAATAAACGAGCAGCCCAAGCAGTTGCCAAGCAGGTCGGGATTGATGAGGTAATTGCCGAGGTAAAGCCAGGTGATAAGGCTCAACAGGTTAAAACACTGCAGCAGCAAGGAGTGACGGCATTTGTCGGTGATGGGGTCAATGACGCACCAGCATTGGCAGTTGCAGACGTTGGGATTGCCATGGGATCGGGAACCGATGTTGCAATTGAGACGGGCGGCATCGTCTTGATTAAAAACAGCCTTAAGGATGTCGTCAAGGCACTTGCGATTGCCAAAAAGACCTTTGCCCGCATCAAGCTGAATCTTTTTTGGGCGCTGATCTATAATCTGATCGGCATTCCGATTGCAGCCGGCGTCTTTGCGCGCTGGGGACTGGTGCTCAGTCCGGCATTGGCTGGTCTGGCAATGGCTTTCAGCTCTGCTTCGGTAGTCGCTAGCTCATTGATGCTTAACATGGCTAAAATCGATGACTAAAATCAAAACTATTAA
>NZ_JBKZAY010000011.1:0-63894 GCF_046939755.1 Limosilactobacillus mucosae | reverse complement strand
TTACTCATGTTGGTCATTGACCACTGACCTTCACCAAAATCAGGTAGCCAAACCAGATGATACCAAACACAAAGATTCCCAATACTATGATCCGCATTGTCTTTTCAAACCATTCAGGCATCTGACCGCCCCCTTATAGTTTGATCATAGCGAATTCCCCCACTATTTTCAACGATGCGGAATAACTTATAGGTCCAGGCACAGTTTTTGATCATGCAGTGCTTGAGCAATCTGATCGCGAACCTGTGGCGTGCCATTCAACTTCGCGCCATTGACCTGATCGGTAAACGTGTCAATACGGCGACTGGTATCGCGCAAATCATAATAGGTATTTACAATTTGGTCATAATCCTTAAGACTGGCTGGATCAATATCTTGATACTCATTTTCAAAAACGATCTTATTCAATGGCAGTCTAGGCTTCAGCTGCGGTTCTTGATCCGGCACCCCAAGCTGCAGGCCCAGCGTTGGGAAAGTATGCTTAGGCAAGTGCAGCGTATTAATAATCTTAGCGGGCTCATTTTGAATCGACCCTAGAATCACGCCGCCCAGCCCCATGCTTTCCGCGGCGATCAAAACGTTTTGCACGGCTAGCACGGTATCTTCATAGGCCTGCAGAAACATCTCGGTTTTTTCAATACGACGATCGTCAAAATTTCCCTGATGGTGCCGGATCAGCTCATTACGGTGCAGATCAGTGATAAACATCAGCAATTCGCCTGCCGCTCCAACATATGGCTGGGTGCTGACCGCGCGAATCACGGCCCGTTTTTGCGGATCGGTTACTCGAATAATCGTCATCTGCTGTAAAAACTCACTGCTGGCGGTCTGACGAGCAACTTCAAACAGCGTTGTCAACTGCTCATCAGTCAGCGGCTGGTCTTTAAACTTGCGAATCGTACGGTGATTCAATTGGTGGTCGATGGTAAAGTTATGAATCATGCTTTCAACTTCCTTTTTGTAAGAGGTTCTCTACACTTTAACGCCAATGCAGTTATTGTTCAAGTGCAATTTTTTCTCTCAGCTCAATTACATTCTTAACTTTGATCGGCCGAGTCATAAATCTTTCGCTCTTCATCGACATTGCTGCGATTGAAGAATCAATAGGATGCCACGGCCATTCGCCTGCTTACGTCCCTTGACATCATTAGATCAGAAATCATCCAAGCAATAAATTAAAGCTTGGCGAAACCAAATTGACTACAATTGTCAACTTGTTTATCATTATCAATATTGGCCACCCGTTGACAATCATCAGACTTGCCACATGGTTAAAGCAACCGACCTTAATTAATCGACAAGGAAGTTTTTTATGTTCAATACAATCATCTCGGCCGTAACTGCCTATCTTTCGACGAATCTGGACTATCTTGGCTTCTTAGTGGCCTTTTTTGCGCAAAGCAAGGCGCCCCGAAAATACCGCTATATTCTATTTGGCAATGTAATCGGCGTTATCATTCTGGTAAGCTGTTCTTTGATCTTGGGACTAATCCTGCATACCATCCCGTCAGAATGGATACTGGGCCTTTTAGGCATCATTCCACTATATTTTGGCTGCCGATTACTCTTTTCCAATGATGACGACGATCAAGACATTCAAACTGGCTTAACCGGCTTCAAGTTAAGCAGTTACGTCGCCTTACTCACGGTTACATCGTGCAGTGCCGATAATCTCGGCATCTATACGCCGCTTTTTGCCGCCATGACGACTCCTAAAGCAGTCTATGCTACGCTGCTGACCTTTGCATTAATGCTGATCATTGTATTTTTCTTTGCATTGGTTTTGACTCATCTTCCTGTAATAACCGGCATTTTAGAAAAGCATGGCAATCAAATCAGCGCATTGATTTATCTTGGCCTTGGCGGCTATCTTCTTTATGAATGCGGCACGTTAACTCATTTATTGGCCTATTTTTACTGACTAAAAGGCATGCTCCGCTTTAAAAGTGGTAGCATGCCCTTTTTAATTGGATTCGTTTTTAGTGAACGACTGAAGCTTCTCCACTGCGACTAAAACATTCGCTGCTGCATGCGTTCTTCCAAGCGCTGAATCTGCCCTTCCAGATAGTTTACCTGGCGATGCATGGCTGCCGTCGTTGCGTCCGGATTATTAAGAATCTCAAAAGCACGATTTCGATAGCGGCGGTGCTTTTCAAACTGCATTACGCCGATTTCCTCCGCGCTGGCAACCAGACTGTCGTAACGCTTCAGCATACCTTGCAGCTGTTTTTTAGCGCCAATCTTGGCAGTAGCCTTAGCTTTGGTAGCCACAGGCTGTCTTGTTCTGTGCTTGGTTCGCTGACGCCGCTTTGTTGAACCAGTAGCAGGGCTGGCAAGGGGCTGATGATTGAACACTGCCGTCAGATTCTGAATATCTTCAGTCAAAAGCGGCAGCTGTGCCTGTTGACAAGCCTTGATGCGCTGGTAATGAGGAATAAATTTGCCAGCTTTGAGCGCCCGTTGATAAAGTTCAGCCGGAAAACCAATTCCGCGCTGATGCTTTGATTGAATCTCCGCTTGTTGAGCTGCTGAATAAAACGTCTGCCAATTGTTCATGAGACTCTTCCTTAATTGCTTTAATTGATCTTTTTAATCTTAACATAAAAAAGGCACCGTCATTTTTGGCGATGCCTTTTCACTTCACTAAAGCATTATTTCGTGTAGTCAACATTCTTGGTTTCTGGCGTCAGTGCCCAGGCAACCACCGAAACCACTGCCAAGACAAACATGTACATCCCGGCATAGTGCAAGCCAAACGTAGCGATCAGCCAAGTTGTGATGGTTGGCGCAACGGCTGCCCCAACAACTGCGGCCAGATTATAGGTGATCCCAGCACCGGAATAGCGAACCTTAGTCGGGAAAAGCTCTGGCAAAACCGCACCGACTGGACCATACAGCGTCCCCATTACCACAAATCCCAGGCCTAAGAACAGCAGCATGCCGACCATATTGTGCTGACCCTCCAAGAAGTATGGGAAGACCAATGAGAACACAACCAAGGCAACCGAGGCCGTCATCAAAACCTTCTTGCGTCCAACTTTGTCAGCCAGGACTGAAGTGGTCATGATCAATACGGCAAACTCAACGATCGCCGCCATCAACAGCAGCAAGAATTCAGAATGACTAAAGCCTAATGCTGTCGTAGCAAAGGAAAGTGACCACGTCGTTAGCGTAAAGAACATTGCATAGGTAGCGCCCATCAAAAAGGTGCCTTTCAAGATCTCTCGCCAGTTTTCCTTAAAGACTTCCTTTAAAGGCGAGCGCGTCGTATTGTCGCGTTCCTGAGCCAGCTTAAACAGCGGCGTTTCCTGCAGACGGTGCCGAACGTAGAGACCGATTACGACCAAAACGGATGAGGCCCAGAAAGGCACCCGCCAGCCAAAGCTCATCATCTGGGCTGGGGTCAGCATTTTTTCCAAGAAGTAGAACAAGCCATTGCAGATGAAAAAGCCGATTGGTGCCCCGACTTCAGGAAAGGCTCCATAAAGCGCCCGCTTGTCGGCTGGGGCATTTTCCGTTGCGACCAAAACAGCCCCGGACCATTCACCGCCCAGACCGATTCCTTGAACGAAACGGCAGAGACAAAGCAGCAGCGCGCCGCTAACCCCGATGCTTTGGTAGCCGGGAATGAAACCGATTGCCACCGTAGCAACCCCCATTACCAAGAGCGATACGACCAGTGTCTTTTTCCGACCCAGGCGATCACCAAAATGGCCAAAAACAAATGAGCCAACCGGCCGTGCAACAAAGGCGACCCCAAACGTCAAAAGACTCAGCAGCGTAGCTAACAGTGGCGTCATCTGAGGGAAAAATACCTTAGGGAAATAGGCTGCTGAAGCCGTCCCATATGCATAAAAATCAAAAAATTCAATGGCTGTCCCCATCATGGATGCCAAAATTACCGTTTTAACTGGGTCTCGCTGCAACTTTTCATTGTTATTCGTCATCATTCGTTCTGTTGCGTTTTCCATAGCCATCCTCCTATTATTTTCATCGTATCCTTACTATTTTTCTTAATGTCGCTAATGCCACTAATGTCGCTTTCCATAAAAATCACCCCTAAATAAAAAGCAGCTGACTGTTTCATGAACAGTCAGCTGCTGGCAGATAAACCATTTGCTGAACTGTTCGCATCATCGAGGACGGTGATGCGAACACGTCAAAAGATCCGCATCACCTAGATAATAATGCGAATAATAATAATGTTGGATAATTGACTGGTTTTTTCAGCAAACATCATTTTTCTGCCTCCTCTGTTTTGATGTTCTAAATTTACCACGAGTTTTATTAACTGTCAATTATAAAATTAAAAAACGATGTGAGAATTTTAATTTAAATTCCTGCAAACTAAAAAGCCGGCAGATTGCTCATGCCAGCCTTCAAATTCAACCTGGGTATGAATTGCGATAGCGTCGACTCAAGCCGGTAATCACCAAAACCGTCATCACGCCATAAACCGCGGCTACATAGCCAACGCTTCTCAAAGACAGATAGTGCACTGTTTCAGCAGCCGTAAACGATCCTAAGGATATGCCAATATTGGCAAAGATCGAATTTAAAGACGATGCCAGATCAAGCGACTGTGGATATTCTTTTTCAGCAATATCTAAAAACATCAGCTGCGTTGATGAGCCATAACAGGCCACCATCAAACAAAGCATGGCAATCAAGGCTACTCCTAGCCAACGATAGCGAAAGCTTGGCGCCAGCCCCAACAGACAAATCGTCATCAAAACGTAGATCTTTGGCAGTGACTGAATGCCGCGATGGTCAGCCAAATAGCCGCCAAACTTGTTGCCAAGCGTAAAGAAGATCCCCATGCCAAACAAAAGCCAGTTAAGCCAGGTCGTATTAAAGCCCATCATATTGGTCAGCAACGGCCGCACATAGGTATAGAACGTATAGTCAGCCGCACATACCAAAACGACAAACACCACCCCCAGCAAAACGCGTGAATCTCGAAACAGTTTAAATTGAGAGCTTAGGCTGCCACGGACCTGCGGTGTCGTGCGTGGTGCCAGCCAGACCAGCATGATAAAAGTGATTATCGTCAGCCAGGTAATCATCCAAAAACTGTCATGCCATGAAAATGTCGTACTGATTGTCGTTCCAATCGGCACGCCAATAATCGAGGCAATGCTGAAACCGGCAAACACCCATGAAACCAAACTGGCTCTTTTATCACGCGGTGCAACATAGTTAGCCATCACCAACACCAATGAAATGATTGCCCCAGCAACCATTGCCGTAAGAATTCGTGAGCCAATCAATGACCAGAATCCCGTTGCCAGTGCCGTCCAGGTATTGCCAACAAAAAAGACCAGCATCAAAACCAACAAAACATGATATCGGTTGAAACGACTCGCTAAGGTAGTTACGATCGGCGTTGAAACAGCATAGATCAGCGCAAACAAGGTAACCGTATACCCCAGCGCTGAAAGCGAGGCATGAAATTCTTTTGCAATGTCGGGCAAGACCCCGACAATCATGTATTCATTACAGCCTAACATAAACGCTACAAAAACAAACAGCAACGCTTGTAATCGATATTTATTCATTCTGCTTCTTCACTCATTTCAATATTCTAAAAAATCACAATAAAAGCTAGTTTACTTGTTTTCATAATGATTTTCAATAAACTGTAGAAAAAACGGGATTATTTTTTACTGATTTTAGGTGACCATAGTCTTTTTCTATGCTGATTAATAATTTTAAGCAACCAAAAAGGCCCGCCTCTTAATTGAGACGAGCCACTTTGGGAAGGAATCTGCTACTTTGCGCCAAGCATTCTATTTTCATACTTAACTTAAACACATTTTTGATTCAATCTTCCGCAAAGCTGCATTATTTTATTTAGTACTGGCGCACGCTGGTAACCACACAATTACAATCCGATGCTTCTGGTCACTCTTACGCTGCTTCTAGGCCTACTCGATGACTTCAGCCACCAGCTTCAGTCGAAACCGCATCACGCGCTTCGCTGAATATATCTCTTATCCTTCCACGCCTATAATATACCATATTCTGTAAGCGGTTGCAAGAATCATTTAAAAATTATTTTTTCTGCGATCATAAAAACTGCTACTTAATTACTGCTGGCAGAATCAAAATGATCGAAACCAGATTATTGATTAGATGGATCCCGATTGAATTGATCAGATTGCCCGTAGAACGGTAAACGTATGCCAGCACGCAGCCCATATAAAAATAGATCAGATAACTGATAATATTGCTGCTGGCATGCACCAGCGTAAAAACCAGCCCCGACAGTAAAATCGGCAGCCAAAAATCACGCGTGTTAAAAAACAGATTCATAAACAGGCCACGAAAAATCAATTCTTCAGCAAATGGCGTCAAGCACACGGCTGAAAAACAGACCAAGACACCAACAATCGGACTGCCGCTCATTGTGTCAATGATGGCTTGATTATTGGCCGTCTGCACTTGATGATAAATCAGCCGATTCAAATTGCCCAAAACGATCTCGCCAGCTACAATTGCCAAATAGCCGCCTAAAATCGTTCTGCTATGGGCCAAAAAACTTTGTGAGCGGTGATTAAAATGATCATAGCGATGATACAGTCTTTGTCCCCAGACAATAATTATTCCGAAAAATCCTAGATACAAAATCACCCAAAGAACCGTCAGTCGTGGATGCTCGGTAATATTACGCGCTGCTTCTGGCGGCATCAAAATCAAAATGCAAAACGCCGAAAAAATCAGCAGAGCGCGGGGAAAGCTTGGTCGTCTGTCAGTCGGCATGCTGTCACTTCCTTATTGGTTTTTCAATCGTTGATCAGGGCCTCGATACCCGCTTGAAAGCGTGCGACCGGCTCATCACCGGCTTGCTGGCGCTGCGTGTCGATCAAGCGCTGCATTTCATCAGCCTGCGAGACTGCCTGGACGATCTTAATAGCCATTTTATCAAATTCAGCCGCGGCGTAGCGATTTTCATCAGCAATGAAGCGCGGCTCATGCATTGTCTCATTAAATCCCAGAATCAGCATGTTATTTTCAAACGCCGCCCGCACGGCATCCAAAATCTCATCACCTTGGTTGATATCCAGATAAACATCGCATTTTTTCATTAGATCTCGCGCCGTATCCATCTTGACGACCGGATACAGATAAACGTTTTCATATTTCTGCATTTCCATTAAACGATCAGACATCTCAGTTAGCGCCGCAACGTGAAAATCAAACTGCGGCAAAATCTTTACCAGGTTTTCCAACTGCATGATCTGGTCTGAATTGGTCAAGATCAGGATCGTAGGCCGCAGCGAGTTCCCCCGTGGATGCGGATAGACGATGCCTAAATAGTCGGTCGCAACATGTTTATTGTTTTTGAAAAACTTTTGACGACTCTGCCAGACGCGATAGTCCTGGACAATCACATGCCGTGTCCGAGTCTGATTTTGATAGATGTAGTCAAGATTGCCCGGTAGCTTATTTTGAACCGGTTCATGCCAAAACAGCGTATCATGACCTGATGCCGGCAATTTTAATGTCGTTAAAAAACTAGTGCTCAGCGTATTATAAAAAATTCGATCCAAATCCAAACCGCTCTTTTGCAGATAGTTACTGACAAAATCTGGCAGACTCTTGAAATGACGACATTCCTGGCGCGTATTCAAAAACAGGCTGCCGTTGTCTAGATGCCATTCGATCACCACACGGCCCTGCTCGTCAAAAAACTGCTTGAGCCAGGCTCGATTATCTGACCAGCTGGTTTTGGCAAACAAATGGCCAAAGCGATCATACTCATCGACCCACTGCAGCTGGCCCGCCTCATTTAGCCAGCGTACCTGCTTGACTTGCCGCGTATTGTCGTTTTTGGTAAAAACAACGTCCGCGCGCTTATGATTCAAATCATAAATCTGCGCGCCCCGGCTGCTGCCGATGATTCGCCAAAAACGCGGCACCGGAATCTGATCAAAATAGAGCGGCTGTCCTTCGTCTGAACGCGGACAATAGTACTGCAGCGGCGATTGAATGTCGTGCGGCAAAAAACCATCATCATGAATTACCACCGTGGGAAGCTTTAATTGCGCAATCAGCTGTGCCAGTCGAAAATCACGGGTCGCTTGATCCCACTTATCAAACAGATTAATCATCTTGCACCTCATTTACCAATGTTTGCCATTTTTGCGCGATCTTGTCATCCAAATATGGCTGCGCCAATTCATAGGACTTCTGACTAAACCCAGCCGCTCGCTGATCATCGCTGAACAACTTGACGATGGCTGCCGCGAGTGCTTTTACTTTGCGCTCTTCTGGCCATTCTGCTTGATATGGCAGCCGATAGCCGTTTTGATCCGGATCAATAAACGTTTGATTGCCATATGGAACGTCAAAGCCAATCATCGGCAGTCCCGACCCCACGGCTTCCATCAAGCTCAAACCAAAGCCTTCACTGGTTGAAGCTGCAATATAGCCAGCATAGTGCTGATAGATGGCAGTTAGATTCTGCTGTCCTTTTAAACTGATATAGTCTTGGGCCTGCAACTCATCAATCAAGCGCTGCAGTCTACTGTGCTGTGCACCCTGACCATAAATATCCAAAGAGACGTCTTGAATTGATTTTCTAGCTTGAACAACGGCTTTTACCAACCAGTCAACATGTTTTTCATTGGCCAGTCGCGAAGCCGTGATCAATGAATGGCGGCGCCGCTGCTCGTAAGGCATCTTCATCAGTTTCGTCAGGCTGCCCACCGGAATGGCGGCAATTTGTGGCGCTTGATGCTGATACTTTTTCATTTGAGCAGCCAGGACGCGTTTTTGTGCCAGCGTTGAGACGATAAAGCAGTCAGTCTGATCAGCATGCGTAAACTGGTACTCGTAATAGTTGTTCCATAAAATGTTCGTCTGATTGGTATAGTGCTCATCATAATGCTCGGCATGCACTACAACGCCAAGTCTTGCCGGCGAATGCATCTGATACCAAAGCTGACCGCTGACCAGTCCCCGCCCATCTTCACGATCCAAGATAACCAGGTCTTGATTCGTAAGCTTTAAACGACGAATCATTTCAGCATACAGCGCGGTTTTAGAATAAAAGATCTGGTCTTTCAGCTCAAAAATCTCGTTTGCGCCATTAACGTATTGATGATAGGCAATCGAGCCATCCTCATTATAAAAGTCACGGGCATAGACATGATTGCCAGCGCTGAGATATTCGGTTACGTATCTTATGTATGAATAAAATTCCCGTCGCACCATCTGGGATTCGACTACGTATTCGGCGTAGTCAATAGCCTGTGTCGTCAGATCATAAATGCGGACATTGATTTTTAGGTTTTCATCGGGCAGCCAATAGTGGACTACCTGCTTGCCATCCGCGAAATTCTGCACGGTAGCCTCAACATTGCGCTCCGCAAAATGCTGTGCTCGCTTAAACTCGCTTAGCGGATAGGTCGTCGGCGCAATTTTGATATCGGTAAAAAAGTTGTAGAGCCAGATTACGTCTTGATCGCGAAAACCCAGATTGCGCGTCAATTCAGCAATGTTATCAGCTAAAATCAAATCTGAAAAAATAAACTTTGCCGGAATCTGCATGCTAGAAAACACTTTGGATCGGTAGGCCTGCGCGTACTCAACCCCGCTGCTGGCCCAGCCAATTCCCAGATTTACATTATAGACCGTCATTTTTAAGCTCCTTTTTTCAAACGCTTAATTAAAAACGAGATCAAGTCATCAAAGACGTTGATCTCGCTTTTTATCATCGGTAACGCCAAACAGCCAGATTGTTAACTAGTTTTGACTGGCGGCTTTAATTTCAGCCAGCGTAGGAATCGATGGTAGAGCTCCCATCCGCTGAACCGTAATTGAGCTGGCCCGCTGAGCAAAGATCAATGCTTCTTTGATGTTGCTCATGTCAGGCTTTAATTGAGAGCTCAAGGCACCAATAAACGTATCGCCGGCTGCTGTTGTGTCAACCGCGTGTACCTTAAAGGCTGGCACAAAGTCATAGCCGTTTTGCGTACAGTAGAATGCACCCTTGCTGCCGACCGTAATAATCAGATTCTTGACACCCATTTGGGCAAAGTGACCAGCAGCTTCAAGCATTGAAGTCTCGTCAGCAATGATAACGTTGGTCAGCGTGGCACATTCGGTTTCGTTTGGAATAATCAGATCCGTAACCTTCAAGATTTCAGGGTCAATCTTGGCCGCTGGTGCCGGATTCAGAATTGTCTTAACGCCGTGCTGCTTAGCCAGCTTAAATGCTTCCAAAGTCGTTTCCTGCGGCGTTTCAAACTGCGCGATCACAAAATCGGCGTTTGCAATGGCAGCTTGAGCGTTATCGACATCGGCTGGGGAAACACACTGGTTCGCCCCGCCATAAACCAGAATACTGTTTTGACCGTTGTCATCGAGCAGAATCGTGGCCGAGCCAGTCCCAGCATTGTCATCCTTGGTAATGTAACGCGTGTCGATATGGTTTTCGCTTAATGAGTCAATCATAAACTGACCCGATTGATCATTACCGACCCGACCAACAAACTTAGTGTCAGCGCCGGCACGTGCCGCAGCAACTGCCTGGTTGGCCCCTTTACCACCAGCAGCACTGCTCTTGCTTTCAGATGACAGTGTTTCACCAGGCAATGGCATCCGCTTGATTCGCAGCGTCGTATCAACGTTCAGACTACCAACGACCGTAACTTTATTCGTCATTTCAAAGTCTCCTTTGCGTTTTAATACAATCAGCAGAATAGTAAATGCTTTTATGTGTTATTAAATCAGTATTTCTCAACTACACTATTTTAGCATATCAACTTATGCGCAAACAAGTCTATGCCTGCTTGGTGCTGTCTCTGACCACCAATTTAACGCCAAAGTAGGAAGTCTGAACGGCTGTCTCCGGGTTTTGAATTCGTTTAAACAGCATCTTGGTAGCCTGTTCGCCGATTTCACGGATGGGCTGTTGAATCGTCGTTAGTTTTGGCGTTACGTACTCAGCCAGATCAATATCGTCAAAACCTACCACAGAGATGTCGTTTGGAACACTGACGCCATTTTCAGCCAAGCCGCGGTAAAGCCCAATCGCCATTTCATCGTTGGCCGCGAAAACCGCCGTTGGATGCTGCGCTAACACGCCCTTAGTGCACGAATAGCCGCCATGCTTAGTCAACTCGCCATAAATCACGTCGGTCTGATCGTTAAAATCAACATGATGCTTACGCAGACCATCAATCAATCCCCGCAGCCGGTGGTTCAAGTTGTCAGTCATATTTTCCGGCATGATGCTGACCACATGCTGATGTCCCAAACCAGCCAGGTGTTCAGCCGCCAAGTACCCACCCTGATAGTCATCGATCAAAAGTCGGTCCCCGCCATTGGCCTCGTTTTGGTCGAACAACAGATACGGAATATCATTTGGCTTCAGCAGCTGTTCAATCGTATCGGTAGTAATTGAAGAACTGGCAATGATCAAGCCATCAACGGCCCGTTCAATCAAGCGGCCAAGATAGTAGCGCTCCAATTTTTCTTCATGATTGGCACTAAAAATCAACGGCATAAACTCGGCTTGACGAGCTGCTTCCTGCACGCCGCGAATAAACGTACTGAAAAAAGGATTGCCAATATTGGGTACCAAGACGCCAATCGTTTTAGATGAGCGCATGATCAGATTACGTGCGTTAAAGTCGGGAACGTAATTCATCTGATCGCGCAGTTCCAAAACTCGTTGCTGCGTAGTTTGGCTGAAACGCTGCCCCTTGCCGTTTAAAATCTGCGATACCGTTGTGACCGAAACCCCAGCAGCCTTTGCCAGATCGCGAATTGTTACTTTGTGTTTCATAATGTGTGCTTTCCTCTTGTTTCATTAGTAAACCTATTTACGAATCAGTTTACCACATATTTACCAGCTGACCTTTAAATAATTAAAATAAATCAATATTTTTTTAATTTTGGTGAAAAACGCCTGCCATAATAGCTTTGGTCTGCATGGCTTGAAAACCGCGCACCCGCAGGTAGTCGATCTGGGCCAGTAAAATATCATAGGTCCAAAGTGAAGAAAGGTCATGCTCGTTATAATAATGCAGCGTCAAGCCGATATGCGTCAGTTCATGCACCATTCCTTCAAAGTCATCGCGGCCCTTGTATTTTTGCGTGCCAATCACTACCGGCAGCTCATGGTCAATCGAATCTTTCAAAAGCGTATTAAGTAAATTGACATGACTAAAATCATGCGCGCGCAAAAAACGCTGCAGGCCAAAAACGTCAAAATAGCCATATTCTTGCGCTACCTTGCTTTTATAAGAACAGGTCGTTAAATAGTCGGTCTGGCTTCTAACGGCATGAATGCTTTTGATACGAATCAGCGTCAAGCCATTGATCTTGCAGTCCCAATCCAAAGTCATCAGCAAAACGAACAGCGGATCCATGGCAATCACGAACCCAACGTTAAAGGTATCATCATCAGCAAAGTTATAGACCTCGACTAAGGTTCCCTGCTGCTGGCTGATTGTCAATTGCTCGCGAATCTGCTGCTCATTCATGTGTTCAATCATTTTTTAACGTCCCTTCAAAAATTGTTATTTTTATTTTGCCTGTTTCCAATATAAACGGCAAATTTTTTTGATGCGCTCAATTGCCTAAATGATGCCTTGTTGGCCTTCCTTGACTGCCAGACGTCCACAAAATATGGACTTATTTTATGGGCAGACACTATATTTTGTAGTAAGATGGTCAAGTTGAATTTTTATGTAAAGAGGGGCCAACATGGTGATTATTACAGCAGGAATGATTGGAGTCGGCAAAACAACGCTTACGGCTAAGATTGCCGATCACCTACACACGAAAGCCTTTTTTGAACCGGTGGGCGAAAATCCGGTATTGCCGCTTTACTACAAGGATCCTAAACAGTATGGCTTCCTGTTGCAGATCTACTTTTTAAACAAGCGGTTTTCCATGATCAAACAGGCATTAAGCGATGACAACAACGTGCTGGATCGCTCAATCTATGAAGACGCGCTGTTTACCAAAGAAAACAACGCAGAAGGCAATATCTCTGATACGGAGCTGGACGTTTATCTAAAGCTGCTTGACAACATGATGAGTGATTTGAACAAGCTGCCTAAAAAAGCGCCTGATTTGATGGTCTATTCAGAAACTTCTTTTGAGACCATTCTCTACCGAATCAAAAAACGGGGTCGCGACTATGAACAGATCGACAACAACCCCGAGCTTAAAGACTACTATTACAAAATGTGGAACGCCTACCAAGACTGGTATCAAGAATACGATGCCAGTCCCAAGATGAAAATCGATCTGGATAAATACGACCTGGAAGATCCGCAAAATGTTGCCGCGGTTCTGGGAATGATTGATGAGCGGCTGGCCCAGATTCGCTAACTCAGCCTTGTTTAAATGCTGGCTGACCAGGCGCTATTGATCAGCCATTAGGATAGCAAAACCATCGTTTGAGTCAATTGACTAAGCGGTGGTTTTTATTTTAGATACATTCGCCGCAGCATCTCTAAAAAACCAACGCTGCCAATTCCACTGACAACCGGCAGCCACGTGTGCTGACGAACGGAGGGTTGCGACTGTTTTGTTCGCGCGGGTTTCGTTGATTCAACCAAGGCCGCCGTTTGATGCTGCTGATGACGATGATCCGTGCTTGGCCGACTAAAAGACGAACTGGCTGCTTGGTTGATTGGATGATCAAAACGCGTCAACTGATAGGCTTCAATTAATTGATTCAGCTTTTGATCATACTTAGGATCCGTAGCATAGCGGCCCTTTAAAAAACTGGTTGCCGATCGATAGTTGGCTGCATTGCTGCGATGAACCCCGGCATACATCGGCTGATCCAAAACGGCCGCATAATCGCTTAACGATGCTTTTTCATCAGTATAGCTTTTAAAGGTTCCCGCGACGATAGCTGGCTTGCCGCTGAGACATTCCTGTGTCATCATTGCAACGCCATGACCATGCCAGGTTCCTTTGATGCCGAATAGATTATGATGAACCCGGCTTAACTCGCTGGTTCCCCAATTGCTCTCCAGGACTGCCTGCGCGATCAGAACCGACGCATAAAGATCATGCTTTTGACCAACTTTTTGCGCGATTGGGCCCAGATGCGCGATAAACCGAGCTTGATCCCTGGTTGGACAAAGCGGCGCGTAATGCTGATTTGAGCTCGGCAGTTCGCTGGTCGTCTGATCAGATGGCAGGTGAGCATTGCCTTGATCGGATTCCTGTTCATTGCCTGCTGACTCATCGCCGTCAGTGCTATGGTCCGTGGCTGTCTGATCATTCAAAGCCGGTGTGATATTTTGCTGCGACTCCTGCATGCTCTTTAGCCATTCAGCATGTTCTAAAACCAGCTGCTGGCCATCTTTAAAGCCTTGACAATAAGCTGTTTTAACCGGTTCTTGATCCGGTACCAGCTGTGGCTTGTTTGCCATGGCATCCTGCAAGCCTTGCTGATAGGCAGTTTTACATTTTGCCAGCCAGTTGTTTTTAAAATCTTCCCCCATACCATCATCACTTGAAGAACCGATGGCAGTCGGCAGTTCTTTGCAATCACGCTCATTAGACGCATTGCCTGCTGCCAAAGCCGGTGTCATCAACTGCAAAACCATTGTCATCGTTATCAGACTCGTCAGCCAGATTCGTTTTTTGATCATATTGAAATCATCCTTTCTTTTGCTCTTGATATTCCATATGTCAAAAAATGCTGATCGGCACTAAAAAAGCCGGCCCCAATTTCTTGAGCCAGGCTGAAATTAATTAACAAGATAAAGCAACCGCGCTGTCTTAGACTTAGAAAAAGCCTGAAACAGCGCGGTTTTTAATTAAACTAACCCCTAATTGCTTGCCAGTTTAAACAGGCATAGCAGCATCAAATCTAATAAACAATTACCGGTTCATATTGACTCAATGAATCATATGCCGTTCCCGCGTCACTGGTATGCATATTGACACAGCCATTGGAACCGTTGTTCAGATAAGCCGTGCTTGACCAGTCCGTTCGCCAGCTGGCATCATGAAATCCACAGCCACTATCGGTAAACGGTGCCCAATAGCTGACTGGCGAAGCATAAGCTGAACCGTTGTCGCTGGTACCACGTAAAGTAGTGTTTCGCTGCTTGTACATAATATACCAGACTCCCTTAGGCGTATCATCGCCACTGCTATGTTTACCAGTAACCACGCTGGCATCAAAAACGCATTTGCCGTCCTTGTAAAACCAAACGTGCTGGTCGGAAATTGAGACTTCCGCGTAGGTATTACCAATACCATGGTTTGATGTCGTGCCATAACCAATGCCGCCAGTATTATAGCCAACTCCATAGACGTCGTTTTTGGCATTGACGCTGGTCTGATGGTTGATCAGGGCCTTGGTTAAAGTAGCCGCGGCTTTAGTCTCACTAAGCCGCCAGCCATATGAACCGCCCGTCGCTGTTTTGATCTGCTTGCCGCTGTGCGTGGTAAACGTAAAGCTCTTATCCAGAGTCGATTGATTCTTGTTCACCTTTTGAACCAGCTGGTGGAGAGCCTTGGTATCAAATTGGTATTGGTGATTCAGATACGTAGCTTCGGTAATAATATCATTGGTCGTTAAAGTGTAGGTCTTGTTTTCGACTTGATAAGTCAGCTTTTGATTAAGCAGTGCCCTTAATTTGACGGCTTCCTGCTTAACCGTTTTGCTGCTGGCTGCCAATGGATGTTGATATTGCTTATGCAGCACGATCTTAACGTTGGCTGCATTTTGATCAAAGTCTTTTAAAAGCGCTTCGGTATCATAACGATTGCCTTTTTGGGCCGGCTTGATCGTGACTTTGCCATTTGCCAAAACCGCTTTGGCATCAACCGGCGCCTTGCGACCAACATTTTCTTTTTCGATATTGGCCTTTAAAGCTGCCCGCATTGCTGCAATCCGTGTCTTATCGACATGACTTGGGACAACCTTGACATTCTTGGCCTTGCTGGAAGGAAAGAACGTGACTTGTTTTTTTAGGGCCGTTTGGAATTTGCTTAGATCACTCTTGGTAAATCCCGCGCTGCTGGATTGGCCTTGATAGATCACCTTGCCATCCAGCTTTACTTCGTTGGTCAGCCTGGTCTTGGCCACTTTGTCATAGGCCTGCTGCGCGGTTAAGCCCCCTACGGCCACGCCATTGATGGTTGTATTCTTATTAAAATGAGTTCTTTGATGCCAGGTCATCACGCCAATCACGATGACCAGCAGCGTTGCGATAATGCCCAAAGACATTTTCGTGCGCGAGTTCATATTTCTCAGCTCCCTTAACCTTAACCTTGTGCAACGCCAATTATATAACATTACCAAATTGAAAGATATTATAATTTCCGTCAGTGAATCGTTCATTGATAAACAGCGATAGCGGCTAAGGTCTAAAACATCTGGATACCATCAACCTGCATTTTGCAGTTGCCTAAATAGCGTTTTGACGCGATCGGATCAATTAGCCACGCCAGCATTCGCTATCCGGCCACTAAAGTTCATCTGACTATGGCCATTACGATGTTAGTCGAGCAGCTTTGTGAAAGAAATCAGTCTTTGCTTGACTGCGAAATTTATCTACTTTCCGCTGCTTTTTTGCCAAAAGTAGGTAATAGCTTTTTCCTCGCTGATATTATGCAAGATTTTTGGCATATAAGTACTGCTATTTCCAACACGACTGGCAACCGGTCAATTTGGGAAGCTTCATCAGCCGCAGTTATTGAGAAACTTGTCGCAGTCTAGGTCATTTCAGTTTTATTATGCAAATAAAAAAGACCTGGCAAATCAAATACCAGGTCCGAAACGTTTTGAAAAATCAGCTTTCAAATGGTCGGCCATTAGATTTCTGGATAGCTTTCCATTTTAACGTTGAGCTTCTTATTGTTTTCGTCGGTCTTAACAACCATGACGTCACAGTTGGCTTGACGAATTACATAAGCAGCCGTAGAACCAACGATCATCCGCCCAATCATGTTCAGACCCGTGGCCCCAACCAAAATCAGGTCAACGTTATGTTCTTTGGCATAGCCTTCCGTCAGTTCCAGCTTGGCGTTACCAATCTTGACATCAGTTACGACATCACTGACTCCAGCAGCTTCGGCCTTTTTCTTCATCTCGGCCAGTTCCTTAGTCATTTGATCCGTAGCTTTCTTGTAGATGTCACGATCAACGAATCCATAGCCAACCGTGCTTGAGTTTGGATAGCGTTCACCGTTGACGATGCTCAACAGATGCAGCTTGGCGTTATTGCGCTTAGCAATGTCGATAGCTTTTTGAACCGCCATCTTGGATTGTTCAGAGCCATCAACACCAACTAACAAGTTCTTGTATTCACTCATTATTGCCACCTCCATAAAACAACCTTATTAAGAAAATCTACATTGGTTTTCTTTAATATTATTTTACCACGAAAACGGTTTCTTGAACAATATGTTTTCCTTATTCAACTACTAAGTCGTGAATTGCCTGCATATAGATAGCCATCGACTTGATTAGATCTTCAACCGGCTGAAATTCATTTGGCTGATGCATCGTGTTCGGCGTATCCGGCATCAAAGCCCCAAACGCTACCCCACGACTCATTAAGCGGCCATAGGTTCCACCACCAACGACCTCGGCTTGGGCAGTCTGGTCGCCAGTCTGATCAATGTAGGCCTGCAAAAGCGTAGTCACGATCGGATCATCGGCATCAACATAATGGGGTACCTCGCCTTGATTACGACTGATGGCAAAATTATGATCTTGGGCAACCGGCTTGATGCGATTTAAGATTTCATCAGCGGTGATACCTTCTGGATAGCGGAAGTTCATATCAATGTGGCCGCCATCATGTTGATCAAACTTCAAGATACCAGCGTTCATCGTCATCTCGCCCATCTTATCGGTTGCAAATGCCGCATTAAAGCTGCTGACGCGTGTATCCAAATGCAGATAGCTGGCTACAAAATCGATAAAGTCGCCAGCCCGCCCCCGAATGTCAAACTGCTTTAAAAACGTTGCCAGATAGGTGCCGGCGTTGATGCCTTTTTCAGGTTCCATCCCATGGGCAGCCTTGCCAACCACGGTTAATTTAATTCCATCAGCATCGGTTTCAATGCTCCCGGTAATCGGATTTTCATCCAAAAAATCGGTAAATGCAGTCGCTACGGCTTCGTTATCCGCTGCTTCAATCGTGGCTTCGGCATCGCGTGGTACCATGTTAAAACGCAGGCCCGAGTCAAAATGCTTTAAGACTACTTCGCCTTCATTACCACCATCAATATCCAGCAACAATGATACCTGGCCTTTTTCACCATTGATCAATGGGAATTCGGCGTCCGGCGAGAAGCCATAGGTTGGGGCCGGTTCCACTTCAAAGTAGCGCTTCATCCCCGTCCAATCGTTTTCTTCATCGGTACCAACGATAAAGCGTACCTTCTGCTTAAAGACGGCACCATGATCCTTCAAGTACTTTAAAGCATAATAGGCAGCCATCCCAGGCCCTTTGTCATCGGAAACACCGCGGCCATACAGCTTGCCATCTTTGATCACTGGGTTAAACGGATCGGTCGCCCAGCCTTTTCCTGCCGGCATGACATCCAGGTGGGCCAGGATTGCCAAGGTCTCATCGCCTTCACCCCATTCAGCAAAACCGGCCACGTTATCGATGTTTTTAACGCGGAAACCATCCTGCTCAGCCATTTCCAAGAAAGCTTTCAATGCCTGGGCTGGAGCTGGGCCAAGCGGATATTCCGGCGTGGCTTCATCATCATTGCGCACGCTGGGAATCTTGATCAGCGTAGTCAAGTCGTTAAGATATTCTTCTTTTTGAGATTGTGCGGCTTTTAACCAATCAGTCATAAAAAAACCTCCAATGTTAGTCAAATTCCTAGATTTAATGATAACATTATTTGAGGTTGATTTACGGATCAATCGTCAGTGGATTTTATTGGATTAAACAAAGGAAGTTATCAAACATGCAAAACTTGGATGAGTCAATTCTGCAAAAAGTCATTAAAGCCCGCCCACAGGAAAGCTTTAAGGGAACTTTTGGCAAGGTCGTGCTGGTTGGCGGCAATGAAAACTTTGGCGGTGCCATCATCATGGCCGCGACGGCAGCAGTCTATGGCGGGACTGGTCTGGTTACAGCCGCTACCGATCCAGTCAACTCGGCAGCCCTGCATGCTCAGCTGCCAGAAGCAATGTTTGCCGATTTTAATGACGATCAGCTGGTTGGTGATCTGATCGTGGCGGCTGATACGGTGGTCGTTGGCCCTGGTCTCGGCGATAACGCGCAAAGCCTGCACATTCTTAAAAACGTTTTTGAATACGTGCACGATGGTCAGACACTGGTAATCGATGGCTCAGCAATCACCTTAATGGCTCGGGAAAACCTGAAACAGCCCGCCTGCCAGATTAGTGTCATCTACACACCGCATCAAATGGAATGGCAGCGGCTTTCTGGAATCAAGATTGCCGATCAGTCCGTTGAAAACAATCAAAAAGCCGTCCAAAAGCTGAATGCAACTGTTGTCTTGAAAAAGCACCATACTGAAATCTATCATGACGATCAAGTCTTTAAGCTGCCAATCGGTTCTGCCGCGCAGGCTGTCGGTGGCATGGGCGATACGCTGGCCGGAATGGTCGGCTCGTTTACGGCTGAATTCAAAGATGCCGGTTTGGATGCAGTATTGGCCGCTGTTTACGCGCACAGTGCTGTAGCTGACCAGATTGCGGAAAATCAATACATCGTTTTGCCGCACCAAATCAGTCATGCCTTGCCTGCCTTTATGAAAAAAGTTGCCGATCAAGATACTGAAACGCATATTGGATTTATGGACTAAACAATAAAATCCATGACGTCACAACCGGGCGTCATGGATTTTTTGATGGTTGACTTGCTTAAGCGGCAAATAAGTCATTGACCGCGATACTAATCTGCTTGGGCGTCAGATTATCCTGAACGATCTGACCCTTGGCGCGCAGTTCCAGCTTGGCGTCTTGCGGCTGTTCAGCCAGTTTGGTTAGATCGACTTCATGGTTGTCGGTGTCCGTAACGTCGAAATGAGACTTCTTCATCTGGTTAATCGTAGTTTCTTTGATTTCCATAATAAAATCAGCCTTCCTTTCTTGTTTACGACTACGTTTTAGCACGTCTTGGTCGACTTGTTAAATATTTTGACCTTTCTTGACCATCTTTTTGATAATAAAAAAGCCCGCCCCAAATCTGAGACGAGCAAATCATTTTAATTCATATGCAGCCGTTCCCGTAAAAGATCAGCCCGCGCGCCCAGCAAATGGTCAGCCAGTCGTGATTTCAGTGCCAGATAAGCATAAATGACACCACCAACGGCTACCCCGAGAATCAGCAGGAAAAAAGCGGCATAGCGGCCATGCGGATTAACCAGGTATCCCAAACCAAACATCACCAGTTTAGTAGCTACAAACATGACCAAAGAAAAGGCCAAAATCTGATTGGTTGGTTTAGCCATTTCTTCAAAGTGCAAGCCAAATTCCATATTAAACGAATGCAAAATCAAGTAGTTCATCACCACCATGGCCAGTGCCGTTGCCAACAGCGGTCCCATGCCCTTTAAAAGCCAGATGCATGGGAACTGCAAAATCAGCTTGATGATCATGCCGACTCCCAAAATCTTCATCATCTTGCGGTTTTCCGAAATTCCCTGCATCATCGCGGCTGCTACGCTGTAAAGCCCCATGGCAATCGAAGCAAACGCCGCAAATTCCAAAATTACGATTCCGGCTTGATTATAACGATAAAAAACCGTGTAGACTTGCGGTGCTACGGCAACCAGGCCAAGTGAAGCCGGTACCATGATAAAGTAGAACAGCTCCAGCGCGTTTTCAATCTGCGTGCGCATGCCTTCCTGATCATTTTTGGCGCGTGCATGAGCCAGCAGTGGAATCACCGTTGTTGCCATGGCGGTTGCTACCGCAATAATGATCATGTAAAGTTTATTGGCATTAAAGCTGAACATGGCATAGACCGTGTTCATTTGATAGTAGGTAAAGTGACCGACCAACGGCATCATCTTAAAGAAGGTATATTGATCAATCAGTTGGAAGATCGTAATCCCTGATTCAATCACGATAAACGGAATGGCCTGATAGACGATCTTGACAATCAGCTGCACCGTTGATATTTCCGGTGTCGCCGGACTGTTTTCCAGCATCTCCTCCATTGGCCGCCGATAATGAATCCGTGCCATGATCAGCACCGCGGCTGCTCCTAAAGCCCCAATAAAGGCAGCAAACGTTGACTGGGTAACCGCTAAGACCCAACTCCCTTTTTGGATCTTCATGACCAGATAGGTAGCGCCCAGCATGTAGATGATTCTTAAGAGCTGTTCGATCAACTGCGAGATGGCTGATGGCGCCATCCAGCTGTAACCTTGCAGATACCCCCGCGAGATACTGATGCTGGGAATCAAGAGCACGGCCCAGGCTAAAGAACGGATGACCGGAATCTCGTTGGGATCGCCGCCATCCAGCAGCGCCGCGCCAAACATCATGATCAAAGCGGCAATCACCCCGGTTGCCATTGAAACGTACATCCCCGTATGATACAGCTTTTTGCTGATGTTGGTCTGATTGATCCCGTTATAATGGGCAACCAGCTTCGACATTGCGGATGGGATCCCCGCCGTCGCGATTACCAAAAACAGGTTGTAGATGTTGTATCCCTTGGCATAAAGCGCGTTGGCCTGATCACTGTAGGCCCCCATCCAAGTTACCCAAGGGATGATATAAAGTGCACCCAGAACTCGCGACAATACACTCCCTGCCGTCATCCAGGCCGACCCACTGAGCATTTTTGCCTTGGCTGCAGCCTGCTTGCTCGGGGCCGTTTTTTGTTGTGCATCCATAATTTGCTGCTTTCCTACCTTTTTAATTGTTAAAATTTCAAAAAATAATCCTAACTATTCTAGCTTGAATTGGCAGTCAGCGCAAATCAATTAATAATTTGTTAAGAAAACCTTAACGGGTCGCTGCTAGCGCCTGTTTGATATCAGCAATCAGATCAGCCGCGTCTTCGAGACCTACCGACAGCCGCAAAAGCTTAGTCGTAATTCCTAAACGCTGCCGCTGTTCAACTGAAATGTCAGCATGCGTCTGGTAGTAAGGAATCGTAATCAGACTTTCAATTCCACCTAGGCTTTCAGCAAACGTAATTATCTTTACATGATCAAGCAAGCGCTCAACTTGGGCTTCTTCTTTTAAGTAAAAACTGATCATACCACCCTTGCCTGGATAAAGAACCTTTTCGACTTCTGGCGCTTGTTTAAGATACTCAACAATGGCCTGGGCATTTTTAGTATGCTGAGCCATGCGTACCTTTAGCGTCTTTAAACTTCTCAAAAGCAGCCATGAATCAAATGAATCCAAGGTATCGCCAGTCGTAATGTAATAGTCATAATATTCCTGAGCCAGCTGTTCATCTTTGACGACGACCGCCCCGCCCAGCAGATCATTATGACCAGACAGATACTTGGTTGCACTGTGAACAACCACGTCAGCTCCTTTTAATAATGGCCGTTGGTAGATTGGTGTGTAAAAGGTATTGTCAACGATCACTTTGATGCTTGAGTCGTATTCATGAACGGCTGCTGCCACTGCTTGAATGTCAAGTTCTTTCATAGTTGGATTAGAAGGCGTCTCCAGCCAGACGATTCGAGTCTTAGGCGTCAGCTTGGCAACCAGTTCAGCAATCGACCGGCCATTCCATTGATCAAACTCAACCCCGGCATGCCGCTTCAGATAATCAAAGTAGCGAAAATCGCCGCCATACAGATCATCTAGGGAAATCAAACGATCGCCAGTCTTTAAGATGCTTAATGCCAGCTGAATGGCCGCCATCCCCGAGCTGAGTGCAAAAGCTGCCGTCCCGCCCTCCAGCTTGGCTAGCGTTTTTTCAACGGCACGGCGATTGGGTGTTGACAGGCGCGAGTAGGTATAGTTTTTAGCCGCGTCAAAGTTGATGGCCTCTTTTAAGGTTGGGTGCCGATAGTTAGACGACAGATAAATCGGTAAAGCCACCGCGCCACGCTCGTCCTCATGATTACCGGCCTGGGCGGCAATGGTTGCTAGTGACAGTTCAGTTTCATTCTTTTGACATTCACACATAAAAATTCCCTCTTTCTGATATTTTGTGATCCATTTAGCTGGTGATCAGACAGTTCTGAGCCAGGCTTTGCTGCATGCCAGTTATTTTAAGACCTGTTGATCATTGAATTGCCTTGGCTAATGCTTGATCAAGATCCGCAATCAAGTCGCGTTGGTCCTCAATGCCAACCGCCAATCTGATCAGCCCTGGCGTAATGCCGGCTTTAAGCTGTTCAGCTGGCGAAAGCTCCGCGTGACTCATTTTGCTTGGCAGCTCCACCAAGCTTTCCACTGAACCCAGACTGACTGCCAATTGAAACAGCTGCAACGAATCAACAAACTTAACCGCATCCACGCTATCGGCCAGCTCGATCGAAAGCACGCCGCCTGCACCCTTGGCTTGGCTGCTCAGCGTTTCATAGCCTGGCTGGCCTGAAAGACCGGGATAATAGATTTTTTTGACGGCTGACAGTGGCTGTAGATGAGCAATAATCGCCTTGACGTTGGCCTGCTGCCGATCCATTCTGACGCTTAACGTCTGCAACCCGCGCCGCACCAGGTTGCTGTCTTCAGGTGAAAGCACGGCGCCTAATGCGTTTTGGATAAAGTAGAGTCGCTTGCCCAATTCTTCATCATTAGTGACCACTGCACCGGCACTGACATCGGAATGTCCAGCCAGATACTTAGTCGCGCTATGAATGACGATATCGGCGCCTAAAGTCAATGGCTGACAAAGATAGGGACTTAAAAAGGTATTATCAACAATCGTTAACAAGTGGTGTTTTTTAGCAACCTTAGCCACAGCAGCAATTGGTGTCACCTGTAGCAGCGGATTGGTAACCGGCTCAAAATAAACGGCTTTGGTATTGGGCTGGATCGCGCGTTCAATGGCAGCCGGATCTCTGGTGTCAACCGGTGTCGCGTTCAGTCCCCAGCGTTTAAAGAACTGATTGAGCAGCCGAAACGTGCCGCCATAGATCTGATCGCCAACAATGATATGATCGCCGGCTTTAAAAATCGCCAATGCCGTATGAATCGCCGCCATCCCAGAAGAAAGCGCAAATCCCCGCGTGCCATGTTCCAGAGCCGCTAATTGATCTTCTAGGTACTGGCGCGTTGGATTGCCCGAACGTCCGTAGTCATACTGTACCGGTGCCCCAATTTTAGGATAGCGGTAGGTCGTTGAAGTATAGATCGGTACGTTGACGGCTCCCGTCTGATTGTCATTTTGGGCTGGTCCGTGTACCAGTCTGGTATTAAATTCTGTCATGTTTTTCCCCTTTCTCAAGGCAATAAAAAAGCCCTGAACCTAATTGATAGATTCAGGACGACGCAGCTGATCCGACGTGGTACCACCCGATTTTACCGCTGGATTGCCCACAGCGGCCTCAACAACACCAATTGATGTCTGGGATGGTAACGGATCCTGCCGGGAATTCAGCCAATCTGACCAAACGCCTTGCTCCAAGCTCATCTTCAGCTGCTGGTTCGTGCTGCCCTTTCACTAACGGCAGTCGCTGAAACACTAATAAAGCAGCCTACTCTTCTCTTCAACGCTTTTGTAATTATTATTTAATGGATTTCTTAATTTTTACTCATTATAGTCACGTAGTTTTCTCATGTCAACTAAATTTTTTACTCTGTACTAAGAATTTAGTAAATCATTTTCATCCATCCATCAATTAAAAAACGCCGCGGCAATTAACCGACGACGTTTTTACAGTTCATATTTTAGAGCATTCATCAATGACTATTTTTGATTAGTCAAAATGATGTCGCTAGCCTTAACCTCGGAACCGAAGTAAGGCTTCAACTCTTGATTGTAGTCTTTTTCAAAGAAGTTTTCACCGTTAAGCTTGGTGATTTCCTTGTTGGTCCAGTTCAAAAGCGACTTGTTGCCTTTCTTAACGGCTGGGGCAATGTAAGAACTCTTACCCAACTGCTTGATGCCGACCGTGTACTTAGGATTGTTCTTGACCCAAGCGTACAGGTAGGAGTTATCGTCAGCCAATGCCTTGGCCCGACCGTTTTTAAGCGCGTTAAACTGCTGCGTCTTGGAGTCAAACTTCAAGAGGCTAGCGCCGGTCTGGTGTTGAGTAAAGTATTGTTCCGCCGTCGTTCCCTTGTTGACGATCAGCTTTTGACCCTTCAGTTGACTGACCTTAGTAATTGGATCGCTCTTTTTAGAAACGACCCCGACGGAAACTTTCATGTATGGCTTGGCAAAATCAACCGTCTGCTTACGTTCCGGCGTGACCGTAAAGTTGGCCAAAACCAGATCCGCCTTGTTGGAGTTCAGCGTGTCAACTCGGTTGTTGGCGTTAACCTGTACGAACTTGGCCTTGACGCCTAAGTCCTTGGCAATCCGCCGTGCCAGATACAGATCATATCCTACGCGCTTGCCATCCTTGTTGACCCAGCCATATGGCGGCAGGTCGCCAAAGACGGCAATCTTGATATAGCCACGCTTCTTGATTGCCGAAACCGAACTTTGATTATCAGCGGCATGGGCCGTCAAAGTACCTGCCAATGGTGCAAATGCCAACAGAAATGCTCCCAGGGCCAATACCAGCGTTTGAATCAGTTTTTTTAGACTCTGCTTTTTCATAATTAATTCCCCTTTTCTCAAAAACACTTAAAAATCCATACTCTCTAAGAACTTCTGTGCACGCTCGGTCTGCGGCTGCTTAAAGAACTGCTGACCCGGCGTATCCTCTAAAATATGACCATCTTCCAAAAACAGCACCCGATCGGCAATCTGAGCGGCAAAATTCATCTCATGAGTCACGATCAGCATTGTCATATCCTCTTCGTCACTCAGCTTTTTGATGATTTCCAAAACGCCTCTTACCATCTCAGGGTCCAATGAAGCCGTAACCTCATCAAACAGCATCAAATCCGGATGCATCGCCAGTGCTCTGACGATGGCAATCCGCTGTTTTTGCCCACCTGACAGCTGCCGCGGGTAAGACTGCGTATAATTGCTCAAGCCAACCATGGCCAGTAGTTTTTTGGCTTCAGCTTCTGCCTCCTTTTGTTCCCGGTGCTGAACCTTGGTTGGTGCCAGGACGATGTTTTCTAAAACCGTCATATTTGGAAACAGGTCATAGCTTTGAAAAACCATGCCGATCTTTTGCCGCAGCTCTTGCCAATGCTTTTCATCTGGAATCACGTTTTGGCCTTCAAAAGTGATCTGACCGCTTTGAAAGTCCTCTAAGCCGTTCAGCGTGCGAATCGTCGTACTCTTGCCCGATCCGGAAGGTCCCAGCAGTGCCAGCACTTCGCCTTTTTTGAGATCAAAGTTAATATCGAACAAGACTTGACGTTTACCGTAAAACTTGTTTAAATGTGCTACTTTTAAAATTTCTTCAGTCAAAAGACATCCCCCTTAATCTGCTTGCTTGGCATCCATCTTTTTAGCCCAGCGCGACAGTGGATAATCCACCAGGAAATAAAACACGAAAATCAAACCATAGACCCAAAAGACCCCTGTTCGATAAAGATGATTATTGGCCTCGATAATCTGCTGACCAATGTTGATGACATCCATCACGCTGATCATCATCAAAAGTGAGGTCGTTTTAATCACCCGCGTTGCCAGATTGATCGTTGCCGGCAGCTCCAGGCGAAATGCTTGGGGCAATAAAACGTAGTAAAACAGCTGGTGGCGGTTCAAGCCCAACGCCATACCCGATTCCCGCTGATGCTTAGGAACCGAGATCAAAGCTCCTCGAACGATATCGCTGAATTCCGCGGCTACCCATAAGGCAAAGGCAACAACGGCCATCAAAGATCCAGGGAGGTTGGCCACATGCATCATTCTTGGCAGGATGTAATAGGCCAAAAACAGCAGCACAACCGTGGGCACGATCCGGAAAAATTCTAGATAAAGCCGTAGAATCAAGCGCAGCAGCCGATTCTTAAACGTCCGCAAGATTCCCAGCAGCGCGCCCAACGCCAACCCAATCAGCAAAGATAATGCTGCGATCCAAACCGTGGTCCATAATCCGCCTAGCAGTCGGACAAAATTATGGCCTTCCAACAAAACATTAATTCCCGAATGTGCCATAGCGAACCCTCCTTTCCAGCCAGGTCAAAATCAAGGATAGTGGAATCAAGATAATTGCGTAGGCGATCACCAAAACGAAAAGATATTCGTTGGAACGGTAGTAAAGACCGATCAGATCCAGGGCCGTGTTCGTTAATTCTGGAATGGCAATCACCGAAAAAATCGAGGTTTCCTTAATTAAAAAAATCACGTTGGCAGCCAGGGCTGGGACCGAAAGTGCAAATCCCTGCGGAAAGACTACGTAACGGGCCAGCTGCCAGGTGCTCATCCCCAGCGCCTTGCCAGATTCAAGCTGCGTCTTGGCCACCCCGTTAAAGCCGCCGCTGAATCCTTCTGCCATGTAGGCGCCACCTAAAAAGATCAGACCAACGATTCCACAAGCAGCGGCGCTCATTTTCCAGCCAATCACTGGAAAGGCATAGTATAAAAAGAACAGCTGAATCAAAAGCGGCGTATTGCGGGCCAGCTCAACATAAGCACCCAGGATGCCTGCCAGATATGGTACCTTGAAATATCGCACCAGACTGACGATGATGCCCACAATCATCGCGCCTAGAATACCAATTAAAGACAGCCACAGCGTCAGCCGAAAGCCCTTGGCAAATTCAGGCAGGCTCTGCTGAATGATCGTCCAACTCAAACCTCTCACTCTCCTTTTAGACAAATAATTGCATAATGTCTAATCTAAAAATGCATAAAAAAAACCTGCTGCTCATTTATCCCCCTAATCAGCCTTCTCGATTCAAAAATAATTAAGAACTCAAAAAGGCCTCAGATCGAAAAATCGATTGAGGAATAAATTAACAACAGGCCATCATTGACGAAACGGCAGAAACTTCCAGTGATTTAAATTGATGCTTTAACATAGAAATTCCTCCTTTCGCAATGAAAATTAATAATTAAAAAACTCTTAAAAATTTAATGGCTTTATTATAACGATTAGGTTTTCAATTGTCAACGTCTTATTTATAGTAAGCAGTTTTACCTAATCATCGTGATGGTTTCAAAAGTCCATCCCAACAAGGATCAACGCGTTTAATATTTTTCCAGATCGACTTCGATCAGTCGCACTTCGCGATCCGGAAAAGCTGTTTTCAACTGATCGATTGGCGTTGCGGCTGGTGCTGGCTCAAAATGGCCCAGCTTGTCATTGATCACGATTGCCAGACCCAGCTTGGCATTTTCGATGGCCTCATCCATAGTCTGCCCCTGCGTGAACGCTTCGGGAACATCCGGGAAGTCAACTTGAATCTCTTTTTCAGTTGGCGTAAAGACCGCTCCATAGCTAACTAGTTCCATTGCTAATTCCTTTCGTAAAATCCAAAAAGGCCAGCCTCGACGCTGCCGAATGCTGACCTTTAAATTAAGACTATTTAACGACAATGTTGACAATGTGGTTTGGTACGACGATAACCTTCTTGATTTCCTTGCCATCCGTGAACTTTTGGACGTGTTCATTGGCTAATGCCTTTGCTTGAGCCGTTTCTTTGTCGGCATCCTTTGGCATTTCAATTCGGGCCCGCACTTTGCCGTTAACCTGCACGATCATTTCAACCGTTGATTCTTCCAAGGCTTCTGGATCGTAGGTTGGCCATGGCTGGTAGGCAATCGTATCGGAAACGTGGAATTGACTCCAAAGTTCTTCGGCAACGTGTGGAATTACTGGCGAGATCATCTTGATCAAGCCTTCCATGTACTCAACTGGCAGATCATCAACCTTATAGGCTTCGTTGACAAAGACCATCATCTGGGAAATAGCCGTGTTGAAGTGCATCCGTTCAAAGTCTTCCGTAACCTTCTTAACAGTTTGGTTGTAGATGCGCGTCAGCTTGCCATCATTGAAGTTTGAAACACGGTCACGCAGATGGTTGTTGTCGTCCATCATCAGGCGCCATACTCGGTTGATCCACTTGTAGGCACCGTGCAGCCCCTTAGTGTCCCAAGGTACGGATTCAGTCAGTGGACCCATGAACATTTCATAGAGCCGCAGCGTGTCGGCACCATATTGTTCAACGATGTCATCTGGATTAACGACATTGCCCTTGGACTTGGACATCTTTTCGTGGTTGGAGCCCAGAATCATCCCTTGGTTAACCAGCTTCATGAATGGTTCCGGCGTTGGTACGAAGCCCAGGTCATACAGTACCTTGTGCCAGAAGCGGGCGTACAGCAGGTGCAAAACGGCATGTTCAGCCCCCCCGACGTACAGATCAACTGGTGACCAGTAGTCCAGTGCTTCTTTAGAGGCAAATTCCTTTTCATTGTGCGGATCCGTGTAGCGCAGCCAGTACCAAGAAGAACCGGCCCATTGCGGCATCGTGTTGGTTTCCCGCAGTCCATGTCGGCCATTTTCGTCATAAACGTTGACCCAATCCGTAGCGTTGGCCAATGGGCTCTCGCCAGTACCAGATGGCTCAATGTTCTTCATGTCAGGCAGCTTCAAAGGCAGTTCGTCTTCTGGAACCAGCGAGGTTGTACCATCGTCCCAGTGAATAACCGGAATTGGTTCACCCCAGTAGCGCTGCCGTGAGAAGATCCAGTCGCGCAGCCGGTAGTTGACCTTCTTGTGGCCGGCGTCATGTTCTTCCAGCCAGTCGATCATGGCTTTTTTGGCCTCCTTGATCTTCATGCCGTTAACAAAACCGGAATTGATGTGTTCGCCATCGCCAGCATAGGCTGCTTCTGAGATGTCGGCATCCTTGATGATTGGCTTGATTGGCAGGTCAAACTTCTTGGCAAAATCCCAGTCACGCTGGTCACCAGCAGGCACGGCCATCACCGCACCGGTACCATATGAAGCCAGGACGTAATCCGAGATCCAGATTGGCAGCTTTTCACCATTGACCGGGTTAACTGCATAAGAACCAGTAAATACCCCAGTCTTGTCCTTGTTTAGGTCGGTCCGTTCCAGGTCAGAGCGGCGGGAAGTCGTTTCCTTGTAGGCTTCCACTTCGGCTTTGTGTTCAGGCGTAGTCAGTTCGTCAACCAGGTCCAGTTCTGGAGCCAAAACAACGTAAGAAGCCCCAAACAGCGTGTCGGGACGCGTGGTGAAGACTTCGATCTTGTCATCGTGATCAACAATGTCAAAGAAAACGGAAGCCCCTTCTGAACGACCAATCCAGTTGCGCTGCATTTCCTTAACGCTTTCTGGCCAGTCAACCAGATCCAGATCATCAATCAAGCGATCGGCATAGGCCGTAATTCTCAAGACCCATTGCTTCATCGGCTTGCGATAGACTGGGTAGCCGCCTCGCTCCGTCTTGCCGTCAACGACTTCTTCATTGGAGACAACCGTACCACCCATGAAGTCAGGAGCCCAGTTGACCATGATTTCATCTTCATAGGCCAGACCCTTCTTGTACAGCTGTTCAAAGATCCACTGCGTCCACTTGTAGTAGCCAGGGTCGGTAGTATTGACTTCACGATCCCAGTCATAAGAAAAACCAAGTGATTGAATCTGATCTCTGAAGTGGTTGATATTTTGGTTGGTGAAGCCCTTTGGATTGTGGCCCGTCTTTAAAGCGTACTGTTCTGCCGGCAGACCAAATGCATCCCAGCCCATTGGATGTAGCACGTTGTAGCCTTGCATCCGCTTCATCCGCGAAACCACATCCGTTGCCGTGTAGCCTTCGGGGTGACCAACGTGCAGGCCTTGTCCAGATGGGTATGGGAACATATCCAAAGCATAGTACTTCTTTTGGTCCTTGTTGATTTCTGCCTTAAAAGTCTTGTTCTTCTTCCAATAGCGTTGCCATTTCTTTTCAATCGTTTTGTGATCGTAAGCCATTAGCCCTGCTCCTTTTAAAATTCTGATTGTCAGTAAGTTGATCGTATAAAAAAACGCCCTGCAACTAAATGCAGGACGAATCAAAATCCGCGGTACCACCTGAATTCCATGCTTTATGCATGGCCCTTGAGATTCTTAACGCGAATTTCACGTTGCCGCCTACTGTTGGTTCAGCAGCAATTTTTTGAGGCCAGTTCACCAATGGCTGCTCCAGGCTTGCACCACCGCCTAGTCTCTGTAAACAGCTGAGTTGGCTACTAACTCCTCTACGATCAAAGATTACAAACTATTCTAGCAAGGACCGTCGCTAAGTGCAAGTCTCTTTTCTAATATATTTTTAATTTTGCTCATCGAGTTTTAGCAGCAAAGCATCTAAAGCCCCATACAGGTTGGCGTCGTTTTTGAATTTAGCCGGTTCGATCTTTGGCTTAACTATTTCTTTTTTCACGATCGGCATTGAATCTACCAGCTGGTCATATTGATCATTAATCGTCTTGATCAGAATCGGCTGCGCGGAGATCCCACCACCGATAACGACCTTGTTTAAATCGACAATCGCCTGCATGCTCAAGATCAGACAGGCAATCTGATAGCAGTATTCATTAAAGACCTTGGCAGCGTCTGGATTGCCAGCTTCAATCATCCGAAAGGCCGCTAAGCCATCCGCACCTTCTGGCAGACCAGATGCCTCAATTACGTCCTGAATCATTTTGACTGAAGAACCATTAAAGCCTGCTAAGCGATCCGTGCCTTTCGCCTTAAAGTTGGTTGGCACAAAATTCAGCATTCCGGCACCGGCATGCGCGCCATGGTTCAATTTGCCATTGGTGATGATGCCCGAGCTGATGTCAGTTCCCAGTAAAACAGCTGCCGCATCCGTTTCACCATGCAGATTGCCTAGCCAGGATTCCGCCAGAGCTGCCGCACGTCCTTCATTTTCAACGGCAATTGGTAGAATCTTACGGTAGTGTTCTTTAAACAATTTTGGCAGATCCCAGTTCTTCAAAAACGGCAGCGTATCGCTAAAAACGACCACCTGCTTTTGCGGATCAACCTTGCCGGGAACGCAGACCGCCAATCCGCTGATCTGAGCTTGGTACTGATCAATAATGGCATATAGCGACTTCATAAATTCAGTCAGGCTGCTGGTAGGCGTCGGCACCTTGTCTTTTTTGGTAATCTGACCGGCGTTGTTTAGTAAGGCATACTTAATCGCTGTCCCACCAACATCGATACTTAAGAATGAATGCATGACTTTAGACCCCTTCCTTGATTTAACCTTTACGGGTCCATCTTACTCGTTTTAAACGATTTTTACTAGGGATATTGTGAATATTTTCTCAACCATTCCATAAAAACATTGCAACCGAATTCATCGTTATTTAATCAACCAATTCAAAAAATTAAACTTTAAATCATTATCCGATTATAAGATGTGATTGTTCGATAATTAACTTAATTTCATCCGTTTCAAAAAGCCACTCAAGGTTATAATGACAATAAACCGCAAGTATAGAAAGGACGACCCCCGATGGAAAACAAAACTCCTCTTTGGTCAAACGATCATCCCCAAATCATCAGCAATCTGGCCCAGCACGCCATCTCTAAAAACTATTATGGTCTGGGCACCAATATCGTTTTAACGGCGTTTGGCAGTGCCGAGCAGCGCGATTTGGACGATGCCTATGCACTGATTGCCCGCTACGAAGACATTCTGACCGTCAATCGCGATCATTCAGAGTTGATGGCCGTTAACCAGGCAGCCGGCCAGCATCCCGTACAGGTTTCTCACGCCAGCTATCATCTTGCCAAAAAAGCCATTGCCATCAGCTTGGAAGACAATGGCTTTGATGCCTTGATCGGTCCGTTGGTAAAACTGTGGCACATTGGCTTTGACGATGCTCATGTGCCAAGCGAGGTGGAAATTCAAGAACGCCTTAAACTGATCGATCCACATGACGTTGAGCTAAACGACCGCGACATGACGATCTTTTTAAAAAAGCCTGGGATGGAGATCGACCTGGGCGCCATTGCTAAAGGATATATTGCCGATCGCATTCGTGACTTATGGCGCTCGCGTGATATTCGCGCCGGCATCATCGACCTGGGCGGCAATATTTTGATGCACGGCACGGCACCCAAACACCAGGACGGCTTATGGCGAATCGGCGTTCAGGATCCTAGTGCCAAACGTGGTCAATCGATTCTGGTAGCCACTCTGCCGGAATGTTCAGCCGTTACCAGCGGAATCTATGAACGGCATCTGGAAGAAAATGGTCAAGACTACCACCACATCATTGATCCGGCCACTGGTCATCCCAGAAAAACCAAGTTGGCCGGCGTCACCGTTTTTTCTGGTCAATCGATTACTGGCGAGATTGAGACCGGTCGCCTTTTCTTTGCTGGCCAGCCAATTCCAAACTGGACCCATGATCATCCCGATGTCATGGGGGCCGTTTTTGTCGATCAGACACATCACGTTCAAATTGTCGGCCTCAAGCCAGATCAAGTCCGCATTCTTGACCAAAGCTATGACGTTCAGTTTATCAACGACTGATTCTGACCAGCATCGCCAGCTGGCATTAATGGGCCGGCTTGATAAGCTTCGATGAATTATGAATCCAAACGCAAGCCGCCAGCTAAATAATCAACAAAGAAAGCCAAGTGCCCGAATGCGGCAGCTTGGCTTTCTTTTGTCTTTTATCCTAAAATGGCTTTTAATTCGTCAACCTTGTCTAAGTGTTCCCAAGGCAGGTCGATATCAGTTCGGCCAAAGTGACCGTAAGCAGCCGTCTTTTTGTAGATCGGCCGCTTCAAGTCAAGCATCTTAATGATTCCGGCCGGCCGCAGATCAAAGGTCTTGCGTACGGCCGCGATCAGTTCAGCTTCAGAACGGGTTCCCGTCCCAAACGTATTGATTGAGATTGAGACTGGCTGAGCCACCCCGATTGCGTAGGCAACCTGAATTTCCAGGCGCTTGGCATAACCAGCTGCCACCAGGTTCTTGGCGATGTAGCGGGCTGCATAGCTGGCAGAACGGTCAACTTTTGTCGCGTCCTTGCCGGAAAAGGCGCCCCCACCATGGTGAGCTGCCCCGCCATAAGTATCTACAATGATCTTGCGGCCCGTTAAACCAGCATCGCCTTGTGGTCCACCAATGACGAAGCGGCCGGTTGGATTGATAAAGTATTTGGTATCATCGTCCAACAGTTCAGCTGGAATCACGGCTTTGATAACTTGTTCAATAACATCGTGACGAATCTGATCCAAGGAAATCTCTGGGTCATGCTGCGTACTCAAAACAACCGTATCGACACGCAATGGCTTATCATTTTCATCGTATTCGACCGTTACTTCAGCTTTGGCGTCAGGGCGCAGATATGAAATCGTCCCATCCTTGCGCAGCTTGGCAATTTTTTGCATCAGCTTGTGACTGAGCATCAGTGTCAGCGGCATGTATTCCGGCGTTTCATCCGTAGCATAGCCAAACATCAGCCCTTGGTCGCCGGCACCAATCTTATCTAATGGATCAACATTGCCGCCCCGCGTTTCCAACGAGTCGTCAACCCCTTGCGCGATGTCTGGCGACTGTTCGTCAATCGCTGTAATCACCGCACAGTTGTCGGCATCAAAACCATATTGGCCATCCGTGTAGCCAATTTGGCGAATCGTATCGCGAACGATCTGCTGAATGTTAACGTAGGCCGTAGTCGAGACTTCGCCAAACACCAGTACCAGGCCAGTCGTTACCGAGGTTTCAACCGCTACCCGAGCGTCTGGGTCTTGTTCCAGCATGGCATCTAAAATCGCATCGCTGATCTGATCAGCAATCTTGTCAGGATGTCCTTCTGAAACCGATTCGGATGTAAATAAGTGTCGTTCAGTCATTTTGTTAATTCCCCCATTTTCTAAACTAAAAAGTTCGGTTATTGCGGTTACAAGGCATCTTCACAATCTGTGAATCCTATCGGGAATTTGCTTTATAACGTTCACCATCCTAACATATTCCAATGATAATAAGCAATTTTTTATAATGGAATTTGATACAATAAGGAAAACTTAATTTTCGACCGCTCAGGAGGAATTTTTTTTGCAAAATCTGTTATCGCATTTTAAGCTGCAAATCCAAGATATCGATTGGCGCAATCTGCTGCCCAATGCCTTTTTAATGATGTGCTGCTGGTCTTACGTGCCCTTTGCCTACGCCATCCAGATCAAAACCACCGTCTTTTCTCATGATCTGTACAGTCTGTTTGCCTATCAGATCTGCATTGCCATGGCCGCGACCATTATTTTTGATCAGCAGAGCGGCTCGCTGACTTCGATCATACCGCTGCTGATCAGCTTTTTATTTACTATCGGCGGATTTTTGCATGGCAACGTTTTTCTGTTTGTTCTGCTTTTGCTGCCGCCTTGCTACCTGCTGATTTGCGAGCTTTATCTGCACGAATTTCAAAATCCAGTTGGCCTGCTGGTTTTCAGTCTTTTAATGACCCTCAGTATTCCAGTGGCGTTTACCTTCATCTCGGTTAGGTTCTTGTCGTGGAGCTACCTGCTCAAGCTGATTCCGCTATTGATGATCTACTGCTTTTACTACGCCCCGCTTTTTTTGGTTGATGACCCACGTTTTCCAATGATCGAGGGCGGTCTTGGCGTGATCCTGATTTTAACGATGCTGACGCGACCGATTAAAATTACGCTTCTGTTGGCTATTGCGTTGGTCGTCTTAAGTTGGTGGCTTTGGCAGCGCCTGGTTATAAATCGTCATAACCAAATTTTTTACACGCTTTTACAGTTGTTGGCAACGATTCTAACTTTTTGGGTTTGATTATCACAAGGCAAATTGCTTTTATTTTTGCTAACTTAGAATTATTATTATCTAAAAGAAACATTTTATTTCCTAATGCATTATTCACCTTGGCAATGCTATAATATTGACTTGTCTAGTCTATCGCTCGCGAAAGGAGGAGGATCGTTGCAATGGCCAATTCAGAATATGAACACGCACTGCAGCACTTGCGCGAAAAACACGTTCGGCTGACCCCACAGCGCAAACTGATCCTGCGCTATTTAATCAGTCACCACACGCACCCCAGTGTTGAGATGATCTACGCTGATTTAAAACAAGAAGCCGACAACATCAGCATGGCAACGATCTATAATACCATCAATCTCTTGGTTGAAGATCAGCTGGTCATTGAACTTAAAAATGGTGATGGCAGCTCCCATTACGATTATTTTGGGCATCCCCATTATCATGTCGTCTGTGACAACTGCGGCTCAATTCAAGACGTTTTTGATGATCATTTCGCATCGCTGACCAAAGATCTGCAGCAGATCACCCGCGAAAAGACCAATTTCATAGTGAAACAAAGCGATATTGAAGTTCATGGCATCTGCCCTAACTGCCAAAAAAAGCTGGGCCTCGCATAGCAAAATAAATGAATCCTCGTCTCAAGTAATCGGGACGGGGATTTTATCTTGCACTTCACCTCAACTGGTTATTTTTCACAAATCTGACCAGCAGCTCCTCATAAAGATCACTTCCAAACGTTCCTGCTTACCAAAATAATCAAATCAGTCATTGCATCAAAAAAACTTCTCGATGACTAAACACCGAGAAGTTTATTTTTAGTTATATCGATATTGTTTGAAAGTTAATGAAAGAATCGTCATAAATGCCAGCCAGACTAACGCGATGATCAAGGCAATTCTCGTGTCATAACTGAACATCAAGATCACGCCCACGGCAAACAGGAAAATCAGAACCATCCAATCAGTAACCGGTGTTCCCGGCATCTTAAAGCCACTGCCTTCCGGATGCAGCTTACGGTAGCGCAGGTGAGCCGTTACGATCGTTCCCCAGATGAACAGGAAGCTGGTCGTGGCGACACTTGAAACCAAGGTAAAGACCTCTGATGGAATCAAGTAGTTCAGCAACGATGACATCCCCATCAAAAGGGCTGAGATGATAATCGCCGTAGCGGGAACCGAATTCTTGGAAATGCGACTGATCTTGCGAATTGAAGGCCGTCGTGATGTTGACGTCAATTCGGCCAACATGCGCCCAGTCGTATACAAAGCACTGTTGCAAGATGAAGCGGCCGCCGTTAACACTACAAAATTGATGATTGAGGCTGCTGAAGAAATGCCAATATCCTTAAAGACCATAACAAACGGACTTGCATTGGGGTTCAGGCGATTCCATGGGTAGATGCTCATGATCACAAACAAAGCGCCAATGTAGAATAATAGAATCCGAACCGGAATGTCGTTAATGGCCTTAGGAATGACCTTGCGGGGATTAGCCGTTTCGGCAGCCGTCATCCCAACCATTTCAATCCCGGCAAACGAGAAGATGACCATTTGAAAAGACTTCAAAAAGCCGTCCAGACCAGTCGCGAAAAATCCGCCATGCGATACCAGGTTGCTTGGCGAGGTAACAATGCCGTTGGGGCTTTTGAAGCGCACCAGCATCATCCCGACCCCGATTACGATCAGCAGCAGGATCGCGAAAATCTTAATCAGTGCAAACCAAGATTCAACCTCACCAAACGCACCAACCGTAATCAAGTTGACACACAAGAGTACGGCCAGCGTAATCAGACCGGGCACCCATTGTGGACAATTTGGCAGCCATAATTGAACGTACATGCCAATCGCGGTAACTTCCGCCATTGCGATTGCGACCCAACACAGCCAGTACGTCCAGCCAGTGATAAACGCGGCTCGCGAACCTAAGTAGTCACGAATCGCATCCACAAACGAATTATAATGCAGGTCAGCCAGCAAGAGCTCGCCCAACGCCCGCATCAACAAAAAGCACATGATCCCCGTAATCAGATATGCCAGCAGAATGGAAGGACCAGCAGCGTGAATGGATTTCCCGGAACCCAAGAACAGTCCCGTACCGATCGCACCACCAAGAGCAATCAGCTGTACGTGACGATCCTTTAAGCCCCGTGACAGCGTTTGCTGATCCGGTTGCTTTTCCGCCATATTTAATTTCCTCCTTCTCTTAACCTGCCCAGCATTTTTTGCTAGACTGGAGGGTAAAACCTAGAATCTTTATTGTACCACGTTTTTAAATTTTCGTTAGAGTTATTGGGGAGTTTTTTAATTTTGCGTTCTTGGATTCCATTTATAATACTATTAATCATCTGGGGCACCATGCTTAATCAGGCCCTGCGTCTACCGCTCCATGGCTGGCAATGGTTTACGATGCTGAGTGCCTTGATCTATGCTTTGGCAATCGCCTATCTCTGCTTTACGCCAACCCAGTATAACTGGGGCGGTCCGCATAAGATTTTTTATCACGTCTTAGGTGTTCCCTGCAACATCATTCCGTTTCAAGCCTTGTCGCCTGATTTTTTCTTAAATATCGTCATGACAGTTCCAGCGGGCATCTATTGGTATCTGCTGAGTGATCGGCATGATTGCAAGTTTGTACTGCTGTTTGGCATCCTGCTGGGAATCTCAATCGAAACCACGCAATTTTTATGCGATCTTCTTTTTCATGTCGAACGTTTTGTCGATATTGATGATGTCATCACGAATGCAGCTGGCGTTTTAACTGGTTTTTATGTCATGGCGTTTTTAAAAACGACCGCTTTGGCTGGCTGGATCGCGCAACTATCGATAAAATCTGTTAAACTTTAGAAATGAGGTGAATAATATGATCAGCAATGAACAACGCGCGCATGATATTGCCATCGCGCTGCTTCAGGCAAACGGCAAAGATCGTAAGCCAATTGAAGCCTATCATGAATACATCAACACCCTGCTGCCAATCTTAAAGGAAATCGATAAAGACTTCCCTAATGGCATCAAGGAACACATCTAAAGTGGTTTATAACCATAAAAAGCAGCCGCGAATTTTCGCAGCTGCTTTTCTTTATTCAGTCATTAATCCACGCATAATCGCTTGACGGCTTCAGCAAAGATGTTCATGGCCTTAAACATGTCTTGAAGCGGCCATTGTTCATTAGCCTGGTGCATAAAGTCAGGCGTCGTCGGCAGCATCGCCCCAAAGGCCACGCAGTTATGCATCGTCCGCGCAAAGGTTGCCCCGCCGCTGACCTGTGGCTGAGAATCAACGTCACCGGTTTGATCTTGATAGACTGCCATCAAGGTCTTAACCAATTCAGTGTCTTTAGGAACGTATAATGGTGCTACATAGTCAAAATGCTTGTATTGCAGATCATATTTGGCTACGTTTTGGCTCAGTTTTTCAAGCAGCGCATCACGATCAACGGTAACCGGAATCCGCAGATCAATCTGCAGCCGCGTTTCCTCTGGCGTGATCTTCAGACTCGAGATGTTAAACGTCAAGTGGCCGGATGCCTCATCCTTGACGTCGCCCAGCAAATTGGTTCCCGTCGCATCCTCTTTAAAGCATTGACCGATAAAGTCCAGCGGCCCAAAGCCTTTAAAGACGTCATCCAAAGCGATTGCCAGCCTTAAGACCGCGTTGACGCCTTGGGGAGCCAGCATGGCATGAATTGCCTTGCCTTCTACGACCAGCTTGCCAGTTTCTTCATGATACTTGAAGCCACGCTTTGCAAGCGCGGCCTTGACCTCAGCCTGCTTAGGACCAGCATATTCTGCCCGATCCGGGACCGCGTTGAATGCTCCACCAGTCTCAACATACAGCAATTCGGTTCCCGGTCCAACCAGATATGACTGCTGCAGCCCTTTTTCAGCATAAGTAACCGGAAATTCAGCGTCTGGCGAAAATCCCAAATCGATTGGCGTTTCTTTTTGGTTGTACTTGGCAATCCCGCGCCACAGCGTTTCTTCGTCGGTACCGAAGATAAAGCGGATCTTTTTATTAAAATGATAGCCGCGATTCTCCAATGCCTTGACCGCGAACAGAGCCGCGATCACGGGGCCTTTGTCGTCTTGTACGCCGCGCCCATAGACCACATCGCCAAAGACCTCGCCAGAAAACGGATCATGTTCCCAAGTGCTTAAATCGCCAGCCGGTACCGTGTCAACATGACCAATGATGCCAAACGTCTCGCTGCCAGTACCAGTTTCGGCATAGCCATAGTAGCCATCTGGATCCTCATAGGTTTGATAGCCCAGCTCGTCACAGATCCGCATCAGCTCATCTAAGGCTTGACGAATCTTGGGTCCAAACGGCGCGCCTGGCGCTGGAGCTTCGTTATACGATGGTTTGGCAACCAAACGCTTTAAAGCCGCCAATGCTGCTTGCCGCTCATTTTCTTGAACCAATTCTGCTGCCATATTAATTCCCCCTGATATGATCAAAAAATCTAAAGTACCGCGGCAACGCCTAAGAAGACGCAGGTAACCAGGAACAGGATCACCATGAACTTGGCCATCCACTTCCACCAGACGCTGATGTTGACGTGCGCGATTGCCAATGCCCCCATCACGATGCCGGAAGTTGGCGTAATCAGGTTAATCCAGCCAGAAGCTGCTTGGTAAGCCGTAATAACCAGACTGCCGGAAACATGACAGAAGTGTCCCAGTGGCCCCATAATGCCCATCGTAGCGGCAGCCAAACCGGAAGTTGATGGAATTAGGAATGACATTGGAATGTAGAAAATGTAGGTCAAAATGATGAAGGCACTGCGCGACAGGCCGCCCAGTCCAACTTCGCCCCAGTGCAAAACAGTCGCCGTGATCATACCATTGTTCATGATAACCTGAATCCCACGCGCAACGGCCACGATAATCGCAACGCTGAGCAGGTCGCCCATTCCCTTTAAGAAGGCGTCGATAAATTCACTTTCCTTCATATGCGCGACAAACATGATTACCACTGACATGAAGATAAACAGCAGCGTAATTTCGTTAAAGTACCAAGTCCCTAAGGCTGGGATGTCTTTACCGATCAAAACGCCCAGGAACGGAATGCCATGCAGCCAGTTGGTAAACGTATCAAAGGCCGTCCAATGCTTGTTCAAATCAGTCCATGGCACCAGCCCCATGATCATAATTACAAACGTGATCCCAAACAGCCACAGCACGCGTTTTTGCACCTTGGTTAATGGCTGCGTGTCCTGTGTCTTTTCGGAAATGTCAAACCGTTTTTCATCTTCAGCCCGTTGCGCGTAGACTAATGATTTGGTTGGATCTTTTTTGACCTGGTCAGCATAGTGCATCGTGTACCAGATACCAAGTGCCGTCACGATTACCAGCAGGATCAGCCGTGGAATCAAACCTTCACCTGGCGAGATCTTTAATGTAGCAGAGGCAACCCCAGTGGCAAATGGGTTGACCGTTGATGCTAGACAGCCCAGCTGCGTGCCGACCAAAGCCACGGCCACCGCGACGATCGAGTCAAAGCCGCAACCGATCATCACTGGAATCAGCAAGGGGTAAAAGGCCAGCGTCTCTTCACCCATTCCATAGGTTGTACCCCCCAGAGCAAACAGGATCATCAAAATTGGAATCAATGTCCGTTCGCGGCCCTCATAACGATGAACGACAGCCGAAATCCCATTGTTTAAAGCTCCAGTTTTGTTAACAACGCCTAAGAACCCACCGATTACCAAGATGAACAGCGCGATCTGAATCGCCCCTTCCGTCTTGCTGTCACCAATCATCCCGATGACCATTGCCATGAAGACATCCCAGATGCCTTGCGGGTGTGGCGAAACGGTATGGTAGGTATGAGCAATAATGTTGCCAGCTGAATCGGTAGCGTACTTACCGGCTGGAATAAACCAGGTTAAGACTGCCAAGACAACGATAATGAAAAATAAAATCGTAAACGCGGATGGCATCTTAAACCGGTGCTTTTTGGTTGGCTTTGCGTTTTCCAAAACGTTCCCTCCTTTAGCTATAAAGACAATAAAGTGATTATAGAATTGTTAAATTGCACAAATTAATTATATCAAACTCGTGAAAGCATTTACATAGACAAAATAAAAAATGAGTAGCAATTTAAAATTGCTACTCATTTAAAAGGTATTTGTCAATTAAATTATTCGATTTCAATGTGCGTGCCAGTACCGGCTTCTGGTGCCAGCTTAGGCAGCGTCAGAACCAGAACCCCATCGCTATAGTGAGCAGATGCCTTCTTCAGGTCAACTTCCGGCAGACGGAATGAACGGCTCATTTGACCATAGTTGCGTTCGCTATGCAAAATGTTGCCTTCCTTATCAGAAAGGTCGTCAAACGTGTCACGGCGGCCCGTGATCGTCAGGATGTTGTTCTCATAATTGATGTGGATGTCCTTCTTGTCAAAGCCGGGCATGTCGACTTTAACGACGTAGTTCTTCTCGGTTTCCGCAATGTCAGTCTTCATGTGATCTGCCTTAGCATTAAAGCCAGAGAAGAAATTGTCGTTCAGCAGGTTGCGCATGCCAGCGCTCATTACGTCGTCAAACATGTTGTTATGACGTTGAATTTCATTAGCCATATCCAAAACTTCCTTTCCTATAATAACTCATATCATTTGTACACTTTCATCTTAGTTTGTATATTAAAAAATACAACCCCTCCCCTGACGAAATTAGTCATTTCTGGTTCAATTATCTTGACCTTTATTGACCAAAACGTGTTAATCTCTACTCTCGTAAGGGCTTTCATCGTTGGGACAATTGGTTTTAAACGTCCCATTCAATAAAATATTTTTGTATCATATGACTTTTCTTTCATTCGATAAGTCAGTATCATTCAAAAAAGATGTCGTTATTTGTTATCTGACCAGGCCGACAGATTGAGCTAGCCGCGACACCACAATAACTTAGCTATGGTGACGGATTTGCCGCTTTGAATCAGCCGCGCTACAATGACTGTTCTGAATCATCTCACTGAGATTTTTCTTATATTTGACTGGCTTGACTATGTTTGCCAAGCCGAACTGATCGAATCGCAATGATCGGTTTACTGACTTGAGCCGACCGCGCAATTTGCATCAGTAAGGCAGAACTGGTCTGTCATCTGACGCGTCCAGCTTCGTCTTGCATGTCGCTATCTGCATTCACGATTGAACGGCTGTCAAAACGCGTGAAAGCCACCTCGATTGCCAACATTGCCAGCCGATTTTGTGAAGAAATCCCAGCGTTGACCAAGCGCCCTTCTGAATTTACCTACTTTGCGCCGATTCTTAGCCAGAAGTAGGTAACTGCATACACGGCCGCCTTAACTTTACCTACTTTCGGTAACTTTTTCCGAAATAGTAGGTAAAGATGCATATTTTAGAGCTGATTGGGTTAGACCGACTTTGTGAACTACCTACTATTGGGGGATTTTCGACCAATAGTAGGTAATGTTAGGGATTCCTAACTCAATATACATTAATTTTTACCTACTATGCATCGATTTTTTAAAAAAGTAGGTAATACGATTTCGCTGGCTGGTATTATGCAGAACTTTTTGCATAATATAGCCCAATCGAATTAATCAATGCTCAACAACGCTTTTTCGACAATCATCCCGCCAAATTCTCCTGGAAAATCAATTTTCAGCAAGCCAATTTGCTAAGTAGCACGCCATCATCCTCAACGACAAAAATCCGTCAAACCATTTTTGGCTTGGCGGATTTTATTTATGCGGTAGCGGTCGCCGATTCAACTGTGTTTAACGCCTTTTTAATCTCATCGACACCTGCCAGCAGCTCGGCTTGGCTGGCAACCAATGGCGGCAAGAGACGCAAGGTATTGTCACGAGCTGAAAGCGCCAGAACATGCTGGGAATGCAGCTGATCCAAGACCTGACCGACAGATACGGCTTGATTAAGATGGATGCCGATCATCAAGCCTAGACCGCTGATTGAATCAACCATGTCCAGCGGCAGCAGCTCTTTTTCCATCGCTTGGTGCATGGCTACAGCTTTTTGCTGCACCGTCTTCAAGAACTCTTCGTCCAACGTCTTTAATACCTGCTGAGCGGCCGCCATTGCCAATGGATTACCGGCAAACGTCGAACCGTGGCTGCCGGGACCAAAATATTGTCCAAGTTCTTTTTTGCCAACCATGGCCCCAACCGGAATCCCATTAGCCAGTCCTTTGGCAACCGTGTAAATATCTGGATGCAGGCCAAACTGCTCAAAGGCAAACAGTGAACCGGTACGTCCCATCCCAGTCTGCACCTCATCGATCAAAAGCAGCGCGCCAACCTCGTGACACTTTTCTTGAACAGCCTTTAGCCACTTAGCATCCCCAGCAATTACGCCGCCTTCGCCCTGAACAACTTCTAAGATCACCCCAGCCAGATCCGGTTTGATCTCATCTAAAGCCGCGTAGTCGTTATATTTGGCAAAGCGTGCACCCGGCACCAGTGGCAAAAAGCCCTCCTTAATGCCTTGATTGCCCGTAACCGTTAATGATCCCGCGGAACGGCCGTGAAATGAGTGGTCAAACGCCAGAAAATCCAGTCGTCCCGTTGCCTTGCGCGCCAGCTTCAAAGCCGCCTCGTTAGCCTCAGTACCGGAATTGGCAAAGCTGACCAGCATGTCGGGTTCAACGCCTAATTTGGCCGCGACGCTTTCTTGCAGCGAGCTTTCATACAGATTGGACGTATGCCAAACCTGATGTAATTGCTGTTCGACGGCATCGTTGAGTTCCTTGACGTTGTAGCCCAGCCCGCAGACACCAATGCCACTGGTTAAGTCAAGATATTCATTGCCCTTTTCGTCAAATAAATGCGTTCCCTGTCCTTTAACGATTTCAAATGGGAACCGGGTATAAGTTGGAAATAGATGATTCATATCGTTACTCCTTGGTAATAATCGTGCCGGGATTTTTTAGACAATTGGTGATAGCAACCTGCTCAACACCCGCGGCACAGGCAGCAAAGGCGGCTTTGATTTTTGGCTGCATCCCGCTTTTGATGATTTTTTCAGCAATTAATTTTTGTGAGATCGGCTTAGTAAGATGCGTAATCAGTTGATGATGATTCAAAACGCCAGCCACGTCAGTCATCAAATAAAGTTTTTTGGCGCCCAATAAACTGGCGGTATCGGCCGCCGCTTGATCAGCATTCACATTGAGCCAGTTGCCGTTTTTAGTAACGGCCAATGGTGCCAAAACGCCGATGTAACTATCCAAAAGTTTCAATAAAGCGGACTGATTGACACTAACAACACTTCCCACTTCGCCATAAACGTTTTGGTTCAGATACTTGCCCACCAGCATCTGATTGTCCGCAGCGTTTACACCAACGACTGGCAAATGGTGCTCACTGAGCTTTTGTAAAAGCAATGGCTGAGCCTGTCCAAGCAAAACCAGCTTGGTCAGTGCCAAGGTCTGGGCATCGGTTACCCGGACGCCATCTTTTTTAACGACTGGGACCTGTAGCTGCTGGCAAAGCTTAGTGATCAATGGCCCACCACCATGCAGCAGCAGAATCTTTTTCCCTTGGGCATGCCAGATGGCCAGCTGTTCGAAAAAATCCTCAGTCAACTCACTGATGGCCTGGCCGCCGATCTTAATAATGATCAGATCTTTCATTTAAACCTCCTAGCTCCGGTACGAGGCATTGATCTGCACATATTTATAGGTCAGATCGCATCCCCAGGCCTGTCCCTTGCCAAAGCCATGGTGTAGATCAACGTCGATTTTGATCTGATCCTCAGCCAGTTTCTGCCGCAGCAGCCATTCGTCAAATGCCACGCCATGGCTGCTCAAAACGATGTTGATACCATTGATCTTGATGTCAACTCGATTGACGTCCAGATCAGCATCCGTTGCGCCAATTGCACCCATAATCCGGCCCCAGTTGGCATCTTGACCAAACAGAGCTGCCTTGACCAGGTTGGAACCCACGATTGCCTTGGCGACGTGCTGAGCATCCAGATCATTGGCCGCGCCCTTGACGTTGGCTTCGACCAGCTTGGTTGCCCCTTCGCCATCCCGGGCGATTTCTTTGGCCAGCGCGCTCAGCACTTGATGATAGGCCTGGGCAAAGACTGGGTAGTCAGGGTGATCTGGTGTTAAAGCATCTTCATCTTTCATTGCCAGCCCATTAGCCATCGTAACGACCATATCATTGGTGGAGTTGTCACCATCAACCGTAATTTGATTAAAAGTCGTGTCGACTTCTTCGCTAAGCAGATCTTGCAGGCAGGCCCCGCTGATCTTGGCGTCCGTCGTTACAAAGCCCAGCATGGTGGCCATTTTAGGGTGAATCATTCCCGAGCCCTTGCAAAAGCCGGCCATCGTGCATTGATGACCCGCGATTTCGAATTTGACGGCAATCGTCTTGGTATGCGTATCCGTAGTCAAAACGGCTTCGGTGACTTTAGCTGATTTGGTTTGCTTCAGCTTGGCAATCCCTGCTTTGATCTTATCCATTGGCAGCATTTCGCCAATCACCCCAGTCGAGGCCACGCCAATCATATTTTGACTGACGCCCAGTTTTTTAGCCATCAGCGCCTGTTCCTTCAAAGCATCCAGCTTACCTTGGGGCCCCGTACAGGAATTGGCAATTGCACTGTTGACGATGATTCCCTGCAGCTGATGATCATGGTTGATCGTTTCTTTCGTCAAGGCAGTTGGGGCCGCGCAGAATTGGTTGGTCGTATAAACCCCCGCGGCACTGGCTGGCACTTTAGAAAACAGCCAGCCCAGATCCGGTTTTTCGGCTTTAAGACCGGCATGCAGGCCGTCACTGTAAAATCCCTTCGGCCAGGTAAAGGCGGTTTCGGTAATTGAGGCAATATTAGGCGTAGTTTGTGGTTCCATCATATTAAAGACATCCTTTCATTATGGCCAGCTGGGAACCATTGGCAACCCCAGCGTTTCATCCAGTTCAAACATATGGTTCAGGTTTTGGACTGCTTGACCGGCAGCCCCTTTCATCAGGTTATCAATTACGGAAACGACCAGGATCGTGTGACTGTTGGGATCCAGTGCCCAACCCAGGTCGCAGAAATTCGAATGACTGACTTCTTTAATGCTTGGCCAGCCATTTTCAATCAAGCGGACAAATCGTCGCTTGCCGTAGCATTCTTCAAAGGCCGCGGTTATCGCTTGCTCATCAACGCCCGGCAACGGCTTGGCATAAATAGAAGCCATGATGCCGCGCGTCACTGGAATCAGCGTTGTCGTAAACTGCAAGGCCTTGACGTTTGCATCCCATTGCTGCAGCTGCTGCAAAATTTCTGGAATGTGTTGGTGCTGATTGACTTTGTAAGGCTGCGAGTTTTCGTTGATCCAGGCAAAATGCGAGCTGACCGTCAGTTTCTTACCCGCGCCAGAAAGTCCGGATTTGGCATCAACGATAATCGAGTCTGGATCGATCAAATGCTGCTTGATCAGCGGCGCCAATCCTAACAGCGTAGCCGTCGCATAGCAACCGGGATTGGCAACGTAGCCTTTTTGAACGGCATTAAAATCAGCCAGTCCATATTGTGCTTGAGCCAGCTCAGCAGCCGGTGCCGGATCTTTGTGATACCACTTGGCATAAGTCTCGGGATCCTTCAAGCGCATGTCGCCAGAAAGATCAATTACAGGAAAATGAGCATCCAGATAAGGCTTTGCCAATTTAGAAGTTACTCCGGCCGGCGTGGCAAAAAATACAACGTCATTTTCAGCCATGATTTTTCGGACATCATAAGGCTCAATCAAGATTCGTCGGTCACAGAAGGCCTCTACTTCGTCATTCAAAAAGCGTGGCTTGGCAACATCTTTTTGATGACCGTACAAGTGAATGTTTTCAACAACTGGGTGCTGGCTGAGCAGTTGGTACAAAACCGTGCCGCTATAGCCAGTCACTCCGATGACGGCTGCGTTCATAATCTGTGACCTCCTTGTTCATGATTGCATAAAAAATTAATAAAATCATTGGTGATAATATAACTCATGAATTAAAATTCGACAAGTTCTTATTGGCGATTACCTCATATTCATTGAATAATTATTATTAAATGGCTATTTAAGCGTTTTAAAAAGGAATATTATTTTAATAAATAAACAAGATTAACCACTCGACCACAAATCTTTTTCTTTGGATGATTGTATAATATTCTAAAAATATACCGTTACATGCAAAATAAAAATGGATTCGATCCAACTAGATCAAACCCATTTTCAGATTATTTCATCTTAATTTTCATTGATTTACCAGAGCGCGATTTCCGCTGACCCGCTGATTACGATTTCTCGCTAGCCAGTCAATCAGCCATCAGTCCCTATTCATCAATTGCCTTTAAACCAGCGTGACCAAATGCCACGGCGCTTAGGCTGCTGTTCTTTTTGAGCCAGCTGCTCCATAGCTTTGAGCATCATCTCATCGTGTTTTTCTTGACGCGCAGCTTGTTCAGCAGACTGTTGCGCTTGATTTTTAAGCAGCTGAGTAAGCTGATCTTGCTGATTTTCTTTTTGATGCAGCTGCTCATAGTATCGTCTGATCAGTGGCTCGCCAACAAACTGATCAAAGCGGTCGATGTCTAAAACCATGCCGTTGTCGTATTGATCAAGCGCTACACCTAATTCGCGTGGAAACATATTATAATAGTTGTCCAGCGTTTGGTTGATGTTTTCATAGGTGCTGCCCTTGAGATTGTTGAAAATCGCCTTGGAAACGCTGAATCGCTGGTCATCCCCTTCAGTAAACGCGACATGCTCAAAGTTGTCATCCTTGATCAGCATTTTCCAGGTTAGACGATTGCGGTCAACCTTGTAGTCGTAGTTTTGCCAGATAAGGTCGGCCAATTCATCAGCCAGTCCAAACCGAGTCAGCAGCTCGTTTAACAGTTTTTTGGTTAGATACAGATAGTCCTGCACCAGGTGCTCTTCTTCTTGACCTGTCAGATCGTTTAGTCGTTCGTTCAAATGCCAGGTCATCCAGCGATAGATATGATCATTGACGCTGTTGACCAAGATATTATAGTCGTAGCGCTGCTGTTTGGGATCCTTCCAACCCGCCTCAAATGAAAGATAATAAACCCGCTTGGTAATTTCTTCTAAGTTGTTGATGGTACGATCACCGGCATTGTGATTCATCGCAAACACGTTGACGTTGTGAATATCGGTCAGCGTATTGGACCATTGCTTGATGGCATTGGTAGCAACCTTGGAATGCAGGAAATTTTCGTTTAACTCATCAATAATCATTGGCGAAACGAAGCGCTTTGACTGCAGGTAGCTGCCCAAAAACTCAACAGCACGGTTGGTATGCGCGCCATTGCCTTGATTGATCTGGACATACTGAACGCTTGGCGAATCATCTCCAATAAACGGCTTGAAATAGTCGCGCACCAGCAGTGTCTTCCCCGTTGTCCCGCGACCAATCAAAACCATCGAGACCGGCACCTGATCCGGACTCTTGGAGAAATTGGAATCCCGGTAGAGCGCGCGAATCTTCCAAATCAAAGGTGCCGTCATCAAATAGACAAACGCCGAGAGCGCCTGCTGACTTTCATCCTTGATTTTGTTATAGCGAAAACTCTTGATGATTTTGACAAAGTTCTCTACGTCAGCGCGCTCAACCAGATCGTCAGCAACTGCCAGTGGATGATATAAATTATCTGATGGATCCTGTACGATCAATTGGTCGCTTTGATACGACCACATCGGCTGTGGGTAAAGCTCACTGGCATCAGCTTCTTCAGAATGGGCCTTTTTAAACGTCCGGTAGACCAGTTGCTTGACGGTACTTTTGGCCTGTTCCTTGTTGCGACGACGATTGCCCTTGACGGTATAGATCGTCGACACCGTTTGAGCCACTTCCGGCTTGATGGCATAACTGATCTGCTCGCGCTTATTTTCGTCAACTACTTGTTCAATATCTTTGGTATGCACTTGAATCGTCTTGCCGTCCAACCGATCAAACGTATCGTCAGTCAAAACGGCCGCAATCTCATTGGCGGACTTTTCATGCAGCTGACTGATCAGCTTACGACTTAAGTATTCGGTACTGTCTTGCGTGAAATTTTGTTCAAACAGCTCTTGATGGGCCTGGTAGATGGCTTGATCGGTGGGATCATTTTTATCACCGACATACAGCCACATCATCTCATGATTGTCGTGCAACGCCTTGTTGGTCAAATTCATTGAGCCATTGAAAATTGCAAATTGAGCCGCATTTTCTAAGATAAAGTACTTGCTATGAAACAAATGATCCTTGGTGAAATGCAGCTGCAGACTCTCATCTTCAATTCGCTTTAAGAAATTTTCGCTAGCGTTTTCAATTTCCTTGGTGCGTCGTGAAATATCAAAAAACTGATTCAGATTCTGGCCGGTCTTTTGATCCTCCATCCCTAAAATCAATTTAATCTGCTTAAAACGCGGTAACAGCTCTTGTTCAATAATTTTAAACGAACCCACAAACGATACGCCGCTTAAAGTGTCATAACCCATCGTCAACTCAAAGAATTCAGGAGCCTTGAGCATGGTTTGTTTTTTTAAGTCATAAATAGTTAGCATTTTTTCCTCTTTACAGATTGTTTTCTTTGATTGTATCAGATCAGCACTTTGGATTGGCGGTTTTCCACATTTTATCATGGCTGAACCATCTTTTACCCGATCCAACGTACGAAAAAAAGCGACGCGCAAAACGCGGCCGCTTCTTTCGGTAAGGAAATATGTTTATTGATTGAGATCGTTTTTTGGGAAATCAAATGATCAGGGATGATTTGGCATTGCCAGACTGATTTTTAGTACCAGCCGTGACTTTGCCAGAATTGTTGAGCCGCCGTCCAAGAACCGTAACGACTGGCAACGTAATTGTCAGCCACGCGTTCCTGGTTGGCAGCTGAGTAATCGCCATTCAGGTAAGAAGAACTCAGTTGGTACTTACCGTAGTACTGACCGTTTTGCGCGGTGTAGCTGCCACCAGATTCACGAGCAGCGATCCAGGCCTTGGCAGCGGCATCGCTACCAGCAACAGCAGAAGAGTACATTGATTGCGTACTTGCTGGTGCCTGGCTGGCAGCTGATTGCGTTGCAGATTGCGCAACAGTCGTTTGAGCAGCTGGCTGAGTTTGAACTTGGGCGACCGCAGTCTGTTGACCATTTTGATCATTAACTACGACTTCGCCATCGTCCTTGATCGTCAGCTGTTGACCAACGAAGATCAGGTTCTTGTCGGCGATATTGTTGTTTTGGGCAAGTTGGTCAACAAAGTCCAGGTTGCGACCCAACTTGTATGAAATGCTGGAAAGCGTGTCGCCGGCTTGTACCGTGTAGGTCGTGTCGGCGTTGGCCGTAGTTGCTGCTCCCACCGTGCCCAATGCAACGGCACCAGCAACGGCTGCGGTAATCTTCATAGCTTTCTTGTTAAAATTCATATTTGTTAAATCCATCCTTTTCCGTTTGTTTTAATCTTGCTTGTTTATCAACGGTGACTACTATACAGGTTCAACGTTACACGCGGGTTAATCGCAAATATCAAATTCCGCCATTTTCGTAATGTTTCGTAATGTAAGCCGGTTTCATCAATTCTAAACAATATGTGTCGAAAACGTTATCGTCAGCGTCTGGCTTTGTTTTCATTAATGTTTCACAAAAAAGTTAGGGATACCATAATCTGTAATAAAAAAACCGTAAATTTGAAGATTTCAGCCCGCAAATTACGATTTTTTCTTGAATTTTTGCTTGATCGACATCTTTGAACAACAGGATGTCTATTTTTCATTCAACAAGATTTTAATTATTTCTAGCTGGAAATTCCATGACTTTAATCGATGGTGGTTGACGAATCAGCAGATCAGAACGAACATCCCCCACTGCCAGTTGCTGTGAATTCAGTCGGCGACCATCTTTTCACTGCTAAGCAGCTGGTTTTGTGAAAAAATCGGGCTTGCTCTAGGTGCGGGTTCTAAGACTACCTACTGTTCGTTTTGCGCGAGATATCAATAAACCTCGCCAGCGTCTCAATAGTTCACGGCTGCCAATAAATCTGCCTGCGTCCCAATGATTCTCAAACCGCTAGTAAATCCATCGGCAGCTCAAGACCGCTAGTAAACGTGCTCGCCTAGTCGCCACTCAAATGAGCCAACAAATCGCGCTCCTGTTGACGAACCGCGGCCCGCTGCGCACGCCGATCCTGATAGCCTGCCAACAGATATTTGGTCTCATCATTATCAGCAATCAATTCATCGTAGGCCAACCCCGACTCTGCTCCTGGCACTACATAGGTCAAAAAGCAGGTAAAGCCGACGAAACGCTCGCCAGTCATTAAGTGCTCGCCCAAAACTTTTACGAATACCTCAATTGACCGATGCCCCAGTCCAGTAACCACTGCCCTGACAATCATGGCATCCTGCAAGTGAAACGGCTTGACAAACTGAACATGATCCATGGCTGCCGTGACTAAAGTGGCTCTGGCAACCCGCATTGCCGCGACTGAAGCCTCCGCATCCACTGCTTCCAACAGGCGACCGCCAAACAGAGTCCCATGCTCATTCAAGTCGCCATTCAAAATCCGGTGCGTTGTTTCAATTCGTGTTTGTTGACAGTTGATTGCAGTCATCACAAATCCCTCTTCTCAATTATTATCTGCGTTTTATTCTAGCACTACTAGAAATCGCCCGCACATCTGCTTTAGCTTTCTTATAACATGACGAACCATTCACGCGTTTCTTCCATCTAACTAACGCTGGCCTGTCTAAACTAAACTGCCGATTTAAAGCAGCACCTGCTCCGCCTCAATTTGATTTCGCATCTTTTGGCATTCCAGACTAGCCGATTACCGCCAGTTGCGCCAATTTATCAAACCGTCCCAGCTTACGCACTGATTCAAAAAAAGCAATGGCCAAAAATTGCCATTGCTTTTCATTTTATTTAATTAAGCTGACTTTTAGTACCAGCCATGAGTCTGCCAGAACTGCTGTGCGTTTGTCCAAGAACCGTAACGATTCTTAACGTAATTATCAGCAACCTGTTCTTGGTTGGCGGCTGAGTAGTCACCATTCAAGTAAGAAGAACTCAATTGGTACTTACCATAGTATTGACCGTTTTGAGCCGTGTAGCTGCCGCCAGATTCCTTGTTGGCAATCCAAGCCTTAGCACTCGCTTCATCGCCACTGACCGTTGAAGTGTAGGTCGTGGTAGTCGTGTTAGTGCTGTAGTTGTTATTGTTGTAGTTGTTATAAGTAGTTGCTTGAACTTGAGCACTTTGCTGTTGAGCGGCTTGGGCCTGGGCAGCAGCTTGTGCTTGAGAAGCAGCGGCTTGGGATGCAGCCGCCTGAGAAGCAGCAGCGGCACTAGCAGCCTGAGCAGCAGCAGCATCACTGGCAGCTTGGTCAGCACTGGAGTCAACTGCCGTAGAGTCAGCAGCACTTGCAGATTGAGCAGTCGTGTCTTCTGCCGTGGCCGTGTTTTCAGCCGTAGCACTTGGCAACGTAGCAGCCTGTTCAGAAGTTGCTGAAGATACCTCACCATTGTCAGAGATAACCAGTTTTTGACCAACATAGATCAAGTTCTTGTTAGCGATGTTGTTCTTGGATGCCAATTGATCTACAAAGTCCAGGTTATGACCCAACTTAGCGGAAATTCCAGACAGCGTGTCGCCGGACTGAACCGTGTAAACCGTGTCGGCATTGGCAGTGATTGCCGTGCCTACCGTGCCCAAAGCTACGGCACCAGCAACGGCAGCAGAGATTTTAACAGCTTTCTTAGAAATTTTCATAAAATAGATTCATCCTTTTTATCTGTAGTTCGTTAGGTTTCTTGCTCTTTATCTTTATCAACGTTGAATACTATAACCCCTCAGCTTTACCGTGCAATTACCGGAATATCTCAAAAATCGCGAATTCTGTAAAAGCGTGTAATGTAATCCGCTTTCATTTCGAAAATTAGGTCAGCCTAAACTCGTTATAAATCGCATTATTATGGTCTTATTTGACTCTGTTTTCATCACAGCCAAAAATTGCCGATTTTGTAACATTTTAGAGTAAAAAATTTTTTATTTTTCATAAAAACAAGGTCATAAATCCTAAAATTTAGGAATTTATGACCTTGTTTGTGACAATTTTGTAATCTTTTATCAGTATTTTCGGTGCCAATTCACCGTAATTTTTCCATCAAACAGCTTATAATTCCAAACTGCCTTACGAGCTGCACGTTTTGTTACCACCGACACATCTTTTTAGCTTTTCATTTATATGCGCAGCCTAACCGACCGAGCCTTCCATTTGAAAGTCAATCAAACGATTCAACTCTACCGCGTATTCCATCGGCAGCTGCTTGGTGAACGGTTCAATAAAGCCCATGACGATCATTTTAGTTGCTTCTTCTTCGCTCAGTCCACGCGACATTAAATAGTAGAGTTCTTCTTCAGAAACTTTGGATACCTTGGCCTCATGCTCCATCGTCACGTCGCCGATTGCCACCTTATTATATGGAATCGTATCCGAACTCGAATCGTCATCCATGATAATCGTGTCACATTCAACATGCGAGCTTGAGCCATGCGCGTTTTCATCCATCTTGACCTCACCGCGATAGTCACAGATCCCGCCGGCCCGACATAGTGATTTGGAAATGATCGTGGAGTGCGTGTGGGGAGCTTGATGAATCATCCGCGCGCCAGTATCCTGATCAATCGGACCATTGGCAAACGCGATCGACAGCATGGTTCCCTTAGCTTCACGTCCCCGCAGATAGATGCTGGGATATTTCATCGTGACCTTGGAACCCAGATTACCGTCAACCCATTCCATCGTGGCCCCCGCTTCAGCTTCAGCACGCTTGGTCTCCAGACTGTAGACGTTGCTGGACCAGTTTTGGATCGTTGTATAGCGGCAAAATGCATCGGGATGGACAAATACCTCCACAACAGCCGCGTGCAGACTGTCTTCTGAATAGACTGGTGCCGTGCAGCCTTCAACATAATTAACGCTCGCGCCATCCTCAACTACAATCAGCGTCCGCTCAAACTGGCCCGTGTTTTCGGCATTGATCCGAAAGAAGCTCTGCAATGGCGCGTCGGCATGCACGCCTTTTGGTACATAGATAAACGTACCGCCCGACCAGACCGCCGTGTTTAAAGCCGCGAAAATATTGTCAGCGGGATGGACGAGCGTTGCGAAATACTTTTTGACAATCTCAGGATGCTTTTGAACGGCCGTATCCGTATCCATAAAAATGATTCCTTGGCGTGAAAGATCCCGCTTTAGATTGGCATAAACGACTTCTGATTCATACTGTGCCGTGGCCCCCGCCAGATATTTACGCTCAGCTTCGGGAACGCCCATTTTTTCAAAAGTCGTTTTCATTGCCTGCGGTACGTCATCCCAGCTGCGGGCCACGTGATCGGTCGGCCGCTGGAAATAGCGCAATTGATCCAGATCCAGCTGACTCAGATCAGGACCAAAAGTCGGCAGCTTCATTTGCCGATATTGATGATAGGCATCCAGGCGTATCTTAAGCATCCAGTCTGGTTCGTGCTTGCGCCGCGAGATTTCCCGAACCGTTTCTTCCGTCAGCCCGATCCCCGTTGAAAAGATCGGCTTGATATCATCGTGAAAACCAAATTGATAGTGCTGACTGGCGAACTCTTGAATTGCCGCCTTGTCTGCTGCCTGTTGACCTGCTTGATCACTCATGCTTTTCCTCCAATCTATGCGCCAGTTCAGTAGTCAGATTTTTCCGCAGCTTTTGATCGGGGAACTGATTTAAAACCGGCAGTAAAAAGCCCCGCGTCAACAATACCTGCGCGTCATGCTCACTGAGGCCGCGTGATTCCAAGTAATAGAGATCATCCGCGTCAACCTTGCCGATACTGGCAGCGTGCCCAGCATTAACGTCATTTTCTTCAATCAGCAGCACGGGATCCGCCTCGCCCTTGCATTCATCAGACAACGTCAGGATGCGGCTCTGCTGCTGCGAGTTGGCGCCATATGCTCCACGCTCGGTTTTGCCAACCGCGTGAAAGTTCAAAACAGCTTTGTCCTTGGCCACACCGTTTTGGACGATATTGCCGATCGTATGCGGACCATGATTAAGAATCTGCGTCTGGACGTCTTGGATCTGCTGACCACTGGCGATCGTGACCATTTTGATCTCAGCTTCGCCACCTTGACCATCCAGATTGGCATAAAAATCGGTCGTCAAATCATGCTCGTCAAATAAGGCCAGGTACATATTCAAAACTGAGTGCTGTGCTTGATATGCCCTGACCGCCTGGTGATTGCGCACGGCCGAAAAACGATTGGACTGATAGTAGTCGACCCGCGCGCCATCGCCTAAAAGCAGTTCCGTGCCAAAATAGGCCGGCTGCCTGCCCGTGGCGATTTGGTGCTCGACAATGGTTGCCTGCGCGCCAGCACCGACGATCACCAGATTATGATAGTTCGGCAATGGACAGTCAACGGTCAGTTCAATTGGTTCTTTGACGATCGTGCCATCCGGAATATAGATAAAGCGCCCGCCATTCAATAAGGCCAGATGCATGGCATTGAGCTGACTGTCCTGCCAGGAGATCGCCTTTTCCATCAGATTTTCCTGCAGCAGCTCTGGATACTCGTTGGCAGCCTTAAACAACGGCAGATTAACGCAACCAGCCGTATTCTGGGTAACGGTTTGGGCTTGATCGGCATTTACCTGCCCACCGGTTGCTTGGTCGAGTTGGGCAAGTCTGGGATTTTCCCGCCAGACGGTCATGATCTTCTCCGCGGCTGGCGTACTTTTGAACCGCTCCTGAAGCAAAACCGCCAATTGTCGTTTTTTCATCAGCCAGTCTGGTGCATTCACGCAACTGGCCATCACTTGACTTAAAAGTTGTTGATTCATTTGCTCACGCCATTTCTTCTTATTTGCTCATACTTAGCATAGCCGTCTGCTTCCAGCTCGTCAGCCAATTCTGGTCCCGCCGTCTTGACGATCTGCCCATCCACCATGACGTGAATCTTGTCTGGCGTAACGTATTCCAGCAGCCGCTCATAGTGAGTAATCAGTAGGGCACTGAATTCCGGACCACGCAGATGATTGATCCCCTTGGCCACGATTCGCAGCGCGTCAATATCCAGCCCAGAGTCGATCTCATCTAAAATAGCCAGTTTAGGCTGCAGCATCAGCATCTGGAGCACTTCATTACGTTTTTTCTCCCCACCGGAAAAGCCCACGTTTAAATAACGGTCGGTGATATCATCAGGCATTTCCAGCAAGGCCATGTTTTCCTGGAGACGTTGAATAAACTGCATCACCGGCAGCGGATCGTTTTCGGGACGCTGAGCATTGATTGCCGTGCGGATAAAGTCGGCATTGTTGACCCCTTGAATCTCAGCCGGATACTGCATCCCTAAAAACATTCCCAATCTGGCACGTTCGTTGACTGGTCTGCTCAAGACGTCTTGACCATCAAATTCCACCGTGCCTTGCGTGACCTCATAGGCCGGATAGCCCATGATCGTTTCCGACAGCGTTGATTTGCCCGTGCCATTAGGACCCATAATGGCATGAATCTCGCCGGTTGGCACCGTTAGATCAACGCCTTTTAAGATTTCTTCGCCGGTTTCTTTGATAATGGCATGCAGATTGTTAATTTTTAGTGTCATGATAGCCTCTTTTCTAGTGAACCAGCTTGTCCCAAATAATAACCTGATTGGCTTTCAATGATTTTTGCACGTCAATGATACGCTGGTTGGCACTGCCACGAAACTGCAGCGTCAGATCTTTTTGTCCTTCCAAAAAACGCCCATCAACTAAAATATCGATCAGGCTCAGCATTTCCAGCTTGTCATAGGATTCCTGCTGCAGTTCTTCCCAAGTGTAGCCTGACCATGACCAGATGTCTTTGGTGTGGCCAAACTCCTTACGCACGCGCTTGATGATCTTTAAACAAACCTGAGTATTTAAAAACGGTTCCCCGCCCAGCAGCGTCAGACCTTGAACATAGTCATGATCCAGGTCTTCAATAATCTGATCTTCCAACTCCTGGGAATATGGCTGACCATAGTGGAAGTTTTGCGCGGCTTTGTTGTAACAGCCGGGACAGTTGAACAGACAGCCGCTGACGTAAAGACTGCAGCGGACTCCTTCACCATCGACAAAGTTAAACGGTTTGTAGTCAGCAATATATTGCAGCGAGTGATCTGCGGCCAGCCATTCTTTAGGTTTGGGATTCTTAGGGAGTCTGATTGGACGTTCTTTGGGCATAATTTTCTTCCTTTCTAAAACAATAAGGGCCCAACGTTCGGTCTAGCCGAATGCGGACCCTTAGCGGTATTCACAAGTTGTTTAATTTTGATTGAAGCACCGATCTTAATATGGTGCCATTTTAAGTCGGCAATATTTTGCAGGCGTGGTCACTTAGATCTGATCGCCGGTGATGTTGGCATGCGCCTTGTCATCCAGCTGCCGGCTCCGTTGGAATTCAGCGGCCGTCTTGATCATGCCGGGATCCATGTGCTTAGCCCGGTGAATGATTTCTTCGTGCCGCCCGTGAACCATTGGCCGCGCTTGAGGATTGCCAAGATAGCCGCAAGTCCGCTTAACCACGTCACAGGTCGCGGGGTCAGTGTTGCCGCATTGTGGACACTTAAAACCGCGCGCCGTGGCCTTGAACTCGCCTTTAAAGCCGCACTTGAAGCATTGATCGATCGAAGTGTTGGTGCCCAGGTAGCCCACATGATCGTATGCCCAGTCCCAAACAGCTTCCAGCGCTTTAGGATTCTGACGCAGGTTGGGATATTCGCAGTAGTGAATGAAGCCGCCCGCCGCGTACTGAGGGAAGTCCTCTTCAAATGTGAGCTTTTCAAATGGCGTGGGGTGCTTGCGAACGTCATAGTGGAAACTGTTGGTATAGTATTCCTTATCAGTAACGTCTTCAACCAGGCCAAACTTTTTTTCGTCATCCCGGCAGAACGTGTCCGTCAACGATTCGGCTGGCGTGGAGTAGACGCTGAAGTGGTAGCCTTCCTCTTTTTCCCATTGCGCGCAAAGGTCATGCATCTGCTTGACGATTGAAACCGCAAAGTCATGCGCTTCTTTGTTGTGTTCCCACTTTGGACCGTAGAACGTTGAGCAGACCTCATACAGGCCGATGTAGCCCAACGATACAGTTGCCCGGCTGTTCTTGAAGACTTCATCAACGCTGTCGTCTTTCTTTAGCCGCTTGCCAAACGCGCCATACATGTAAAGCAGGGGCGCGTTTTCCGGCTTGGCTTCCTTGGTCCGCTTGATTCGATAGTCCAGCGCGATTTTAGCAATATTCATCTTTTCATCAAAAATCTGCCAGAACAGGTGCTTGTCGCCATGAGCTTCCAAGGCAATCCGTGGCAGGTTGACCGTAACCACGCCCAGATTCATCCGACCAGAGTTGACCTCTTTGCCGTTTTCATCTTTCCAGCCTTGCAAAAACGACCGGCAACCCATTGGCGTCTTGAATGAACCCGTAATCTCCTTAATCTTGTCGTACATCAAAAGGTCAGGATACATCCGCTTAGTGGAGCATTCCAACGCCAACTGCTTGATATCATAGTTAGGGTCACCTGGCTTGAGGTTCAGACCGCGCTTGAGAGTAAAGATCAGCTTCGGAAAGATCGCTGTCCGGTGTTCCTTACCCAGACCCTTGATGCGAATCTGCAAGATGGCCTTTTGAATCTCACGGCAGATCCATGACGTTCCCAGACCAAAGTTAATCGTAGTAAATGGCGTTTGCCCTTGACTGGAATAAAGCGTGTTGATTTCGTATTCTAGTGCCTGCATCGCGTCATAGATGTCTTTTTTGGTCTTGGCCTTGGCGTAGGCTTCGCGCTTGTCTGGCGCCACCCATTCTTCGGCATCCTTCATGTGCTTTGCGTAGTTGAGCTTGGCATATGGCTCCAACAGCTGGTCAATGCGGTTGGCCGAGCAGCCACCATATTGCAGTGAAGCTACGTTGGCAATAATCTGCGACATCTGAGCCGTCGCCGTTTGAATGGATCGTGGCGATGAAACCCAGGCATTGCCGATCTTAAAACCATTTTTGAACATTTCGTCAAAATCGATCAGACAGCAGTTGGTTTCTGGCATTACCGGCGAGTAGTCAAGGTCATGCCAGTGGATGTCGCCGCGCAGATGAGCCTTGGCAACGACTTCCGGCAGCATCTTTAATCCCAATGCCCGACTGACCACACCGGCTTCCAGGTCCCGCTGCGTGTTAAAGACGCGTGAATCCTTGTTGGCATTTTCGTGCACGATATGGGAATCACGACCAAACAGCTGATGGAGCTTGTTCATCGGATTAGTGGCCTCGGCAAAGGCTTCTTCATCCTGCTTGCGGTATTCAATGTAGCGCGTGGCCAGATCGTCATGACCCGCTTGGCGCAGTCCATCAACAAAAGTCTCGGCAATCTCAACCGTCGTGGCGCTTGCCTGATCCTTAAAGGCCTGTGACAAAGCTTGGCAGACGGATTGTTGCGTTGCCCAATCCGCGTCAAGTGACTTAAAGATCAAGTTCAGCTTATAGGCATAAAAGGGCGTTTTTGTCCCATCCCGTTTGACAACTTTCAAATCAGCCAGACTATTTAGCCCGGTGTTTTTTTCCGTCTGCAGCTTCATTGTGATCCTCTCCTTTTTTGAACACCATCTATATTAGCGCATAATACTATATCTAGTTAAGCCTTGACTTTTCGAATACTATATGTTGTAGTTGTCGGTTTTTCTTTGCAACTCGGGGTTATAAAATAAATTTCATAATCGGACGTTAAGGCAATCAAAAGCATGCTAAAACTCAATTCTTGATTTGGCGTGAATCGCATATCGAACTGAATTCAATGTATAATCCAAAGCTAATTTATCGTTTGATATGCTCATAAAATCGTCCCAAATTTTTCTGGATATATGATAAAAACACCATCACTTCCAAAAACAGCCAAAGACTATCTTAGTTGCTAAAGACTGACATATCAAGGCTTGACAAGAATTTAGCGCTGAGTAAAACGTGACAGTTCTGATTGGATCAGGCTTTAAAAAAATTTTTTGCGAGCTAGCTGCCGCCACGATTTTTAAATTTTTTCTACTATATATAAATAACAGCCCGACCATTACGATCGAGCTGTTTTAATTTTTCAATATCGGCAAACGAAACCAATCCTCTAAAACTCAAGATAGTCATAGTAAACGGAATTTGGATCTTGGACCGCTTTTAGATATTCTGCGAAATATGGCAGCGTGTAGTTGACCTGTCCATATGATGCCGGAACCACCAGATGACGCTCAATGGCACGACGGCGATATTGCGATACATAGGAAGCATTCTGATGCATCATTGAAACGACATCCTTAAACTGACGATGATCAGCTACAGCAATTAAATACTTCTTATCTTGTGGTGAAAGATCAACGAAAATTTTTTGATAGGCATTATCAAACAACTGAACAACATACTGCTGCTCAATCGATTTTAAATCTGCCTGCTGAATCGGACGCGCCAACTTTTCTTGATACTCAAAGGCCAAATAACCAAGCAACTGAAAGGCATATGAGTAGCCACGCACCATGTTAGCCATTTGTTGGGCAGTCACCCAGTCGCATCCAAGCACTCTGGAATAGCCAAGCGCGGTATTGCCGCTTCCTAGAGGCTCCATGGTTATCTTTTCAGAGCGCAATAGGAAAGTCATTTTATTTTCCGTCTGAATATTTAAAATCAAATCTGGTAACCCAGTCATTAGTGTAAAAATTGGCATCTGATGACGTTTCAAGTCGTTAAACACCTGCGCAAAACTGCGAATTGCCTTGCTATTATCAACCTCATCAATCGTAACCAAAACATATTGATGCTTCTTCTTTACGATCTGCATCAATTCAACGACCCGCGTGATTACATCGCTGCCAGCTTCCTCACTGCTAAAGGACAATGAAATCGGTCCAGCAGTAAACCCTGATAGTTTTTTGGCCAGGGCAGCGGTCTTACTTTCGACGGCCCGTTCTAGTTGATGGACAAAACTCGATAAAAGATGCTCATCATTAATCAAGCTGATTGGCAGGCATTGCAAATCTTGACTAAGCAATGTTTCTACCTGTGTCATAAAAGTCGTTTTACCTGATCCACGCACACCAGTTATAAAGAACGAACGAGCAAATTCACTGTTTTTAATCAACGCAGCCAACGATTCCGCCTGATTACCAGTATCAAGATAGATCTTAGGCACATCACCAAAAGTTGGATTGAACGGATTCTGCATTATATCACCTCGCTTCTAACTTGCTGTCTTTATTTTAGATCTTTTTAGAAGTTTTTAGAAGTTGCTTTTTCTTTTAGAAGTTTTTAGATTCTTTTAGAACTTTATCATAAGAAGATTGTAACCCAGCAGCAACATCATAATAATCGAAAAACCGTCCAGCATAAAAGCCAGACGGTCATCTAATTCTCTAAAATACACTGCAATAAATCCCGATGAGAAATCATTACATTAAAAAACGTCGAACGATTGTAAAGGTAGTCCGACGCTTTAGTACTTAAATTATTGTCTTGGAGCAATCGTATTTTTAGCAATAGCCTGAGTTTATTTGCAACAGCCAGATCCCCGAACCGCCAACAGTCTTAATGACCAACTATTAACTTATCGAAGGTGGGAAATCATCAGTCAGTAATGCTAACGACCAGCTCATCAAAATCGTCATTTTGCAAAAAATCCTGTATAAATCATATAACGAAAACATCATTAAGTAGGTAATTTCAAAGAGCGCCGCCCAGATGTAGCTGATTTTTTCACAAACTCAGTCAGCAATTATCATAATAACGACCGCAAAACAGATTCAAAGCTGCCATCAGTCAATTAACACGGGAATTTCTACGCTGAAACTAGACAGCGCTTTGGCCAATTAACACGAGGATTTTCGCGCTGGTGCTTAACGCTGATGTTTACGATACCAGGCAATCGTCTCCTGCAAGCCGGTTGCAAAATCAGTCTGGCTCTTCCAGTGCAGCTGAGTTTCGATTCGGCTGGTATCAAGCGAATAGCGCAGATCATGACCAGGCCGTTCAGCAACGTGACGAATCAACTGATCGGAAAAGCCTAATTCCGCCTGCACCATTTTTGTAACCTCATTGTTGCTCTTTTCTTGATGCGCGCCGATATTAAAGATCTGGCCCAACTGACCATGACGTAAAACCAAATCAATGGCCGCGCAGTTGTCTTTCACATACAGCCAGTCACGCCGGTCGGTCCCTTGACCATAAATGGTAAGCGGTCGATTGCGCAGCGCGTTTTGAATCAGCATGGGCAATAGTTTTTCATGATGCTGACGAGGGCCAAAGTTGTTCGTGCTGCGCGTAATGCAGATTGGCATGCCAAACGTGTGCACCATCGCCATGGCCAGCATGTCTGCCCCGGCTTTGCTGGCAGCGTATGGCGAGCTGGGCCGCAGCGGATTGTTTTCCCTGGCTGCTTGCCTTGGCGCCATCGTACCATAGACCTCATCAGTTGAAATCTGAACGAATTTTTGAATGTTGGCCTGATAGGCAGCATCTAATAAAACCTGCGTGCCTAAGACGTTGGTTTTGGTAAAGAGCTCCGGATTTTTCAATGAATTGTCAACATGCGACTCAGCCGCGAAGTTAACGATATGATCAATCGCAAATTCCTGCAGCAGCCAGTCAACCAGCTCCCGATTGTTGATGCTGCCATGAACGAAATGATAGCGAGCATCGCCAGCTGCCTGCGCATTGTTGGCAGTATTGCCGGCATAGGTCAAAGCATCCAGATTAACGACCTCAACGCTTTGATCGTGCGCTAGTTCGTAATCAATAAAGTGACTGCCAATAAAGCCGGCCCCACCAGTTACCAATAGCCGCAAAACCATCATCCCCAAATAATTTTCTCTACAATTAATATAATACTTTATTTCAAATAGAAAAAGCTCTCATCATTTGCGGCTATAATCCCCTTAAGGGTGACACTTGAAATAATAAAAGTGTTATTTCCTTAAGGGGGTTTTTGTATTTCAAGTTATTCGACAATGAATAGATTAGAGTTGCTTTATGGCTATCAAAAGGCAGAATCCGGCCTCAAAGTATATGCCGATATGCATCATGTCAATCAGAATACGATGACAAGATGGATTCGACAGTTTCTCTTGCATGGTTTGGCGGGAGTTCGCCATCGTTCCTTCAATC